>ABYL01000092.1 GCA_000173575.1 Burkholderia sp. H160
AAACGACCACGCAGCGTTCGATCGTTTTCTCGCGACACTCGGTTATCCGTACTGGGAAGAGACGAAAAATCCTGTCTACGGGCTGTTTCTTGGCTAGTTGAACCTGGTTTGGCAGATCGGGGTTTACCTGAGGGGCGCACCACGTCGAGAGCGGGAGCGGTGCCTCGTTCGAATCGCCGGTAAGCCCCACCAGTCTTGCGTTTTCGGCCGACACAACCGTGCCGCACCCGCTCCTGCCTGACACCTTCTATCGCATATCGCGATACGGCCTATCCGCTATATCGCGTTGCGGGATAGGCACCGCGATCGTCACACTGTGTGCAAATTTCATCGCCGCATTCAGGAGACTTACATGCGCACCCAAGTCGGCATCATCGGTGCCGGGCCCGCTGGCCTGCTTCTTTCCCATCTGCTTCATCTGCGCGGTATCGACTCGGTCGTGCTCGAAACGCGCACGCGCGACCAGATCGAATCCACGATTCGCGCCGGCGTGCTCGAGCAGGGCACAATGGACCTGCTGACGCAAACCGGTCTCGGCGACCGCATGAAGGCCGAAGGCGCGCTGCATCATGGTTTCGAACTCGCGTTCGAAGGCAAGCGTCGCCGCATCGATCTGACGGCCCTCACCGGTCACGCGATCACGGTCTACGCCCAGCACGAAGTGCTCAAGGACCTCGTCGCGGCGCGCGTCGCCGCGGGCGCCGAGCTGCGTTTCGGCGTGTCGGATACGTCGGTGCACGGCATCGATACCGACAAGCCGTCGATCCGCTATCGCCACGAAGGCGCGGAGCACGAGCTGCAATGCGACTTCGTGATCGGCTGCGACGGCTCGCAAGGCGTGTCGCGCCAGGCGATTCCGCAGGCGCTGCGCAAGGACTTCGAACGCGTCTATCCGTTTGGCTGGTTCGGCATTCTGTGCGAAGGCCCGCCGTCGTCGGATGAACTGATCTACGCTCGCCACGAGCGCGGCTTCGCGCTGATCAGCACGCGCTCGCCGAACGTGCAGCGTATGTATTTCCAGTGCGATCCGAAAGACTCGGTCGAAAACTGGTCCGACGATCGGATCTGGGCCGAGCTTCATGCACGCGCCGATTCCGACGAAGGTCACAAGCTCATCGACGGCAAGATCTTCCAAAAGAACATCGTCGGCATGCGCAGCTTCGTCTCGACGACGATGCAGCACGGCCGCCTGTTCCTTGCTGGTGACGCCGCACATATCGTGCCGCCGACCGGAGCGAAGGGCCTCAATCTCGCGGTCGCCGACGTGAACGTGCTCAGCAAGGCGCTCGACGCGTTCTATAAGGAAAACCGCACCGATCTGCTCGACGGTTATAGCGAAACGGCGTTGAAGCGCATCTGGCGCGCCGAGCACTTCTCGTACTGGATGACCAGCATGCTGCATCGTATCGAAGGCGCGTCGGCATTCGAGCAGCAGCTGCAGGTTGCCGAGCTCGAGTACGTGACGACGTCGCGCACGGCCGCGACGGTGCTGGCGGAGAACTATGTCGGCGTCGCCGGCGCGCAGATGCAAGGTCTGTAAATCAGGCGAGACGATCGGGACCGCTAATTGATCGACAGGTCCCGATGTGCGGCCGCCTGAAACTCCTTGGGCGTGACGCCGGTCTGCTTGCGGAAATAGCGGCTGAAATAGGCCGCATCTTCGAAACCGAGCGCATGCGCGATCTGTTTGATGCTCGAACCCGAGTACACCAGATCGCGCTGCGCCTCGCGTATCAACTGGTCGTTGACGAGCGACAGCGGCGAATGCCCAAGCTCCTCACGGCAGATGCGGCCCAGTTGCGCCGCGGTCACACCTAGTTTTTCCGCGTAAAAATCGATTGGCTGATGCTCGCGCAAGTGCGCGGCGATCAGTTCGCGTAGCCGTTTGATCTGCGCCGCGCGCCGGTCATTGAGGGTCGCGCCCGCGCTCGACGCGGCATCGGTCAGACGCGCGACTTGCACAAAAAGTGCAATCATCAGCGACATGCCCGCGGCGATATGGCCGCGCGCGCTGCCGCGAAATTCCTGCTCCAGCAAACCGAACAGTGGCATCAACGTGTGCTCGCCGATCGCGGGCCGCACGGGAATCAGCGCGGGCCGTTGCAGCACCGGCATGAGGCCCGGCGACACCGCTTTCGAAATCGACTCCAGCGCGCGCTGCGCGGCGGTAATCACGAGCCCGTCGATCTCCGGCGAAAACACGAAGCCATGCACCGTTTGCGCCGGAAGCAGGATCAGGCATGGCGCTTCGATGGTGAGCTTTTCGCTTTCGATCAGCACGTGGCCCGAACCACTGCGGATATAGAGAATCTGCAGCAACGCATCGTGACGGTGCGCCGAGATATGCCAGTCATTTGGACGGCTGCGCTCGGCGATCCATTCGAAATTGAACGCGTCGTACCACGGCGGCCGCGCGGACTCGCCGTACAGATCGTAGTTAGGGATATTCCTCATGCGGTTTTGTCTCCTATGTTCGAATTGTCCTGCGATGCGCTGCCTTTGTCCAATTTCGCTCCGACGCGGATGGCTATACTTTTTTCCATCAAAGACGCGGTCGGATAAACCGGTTGGCGAGGCAAGCCAACGTGTTTTCGCCGCGATCGTGAACGTGGAGATTGGGAGGACTAAGCAAATGAATCAGCAGGAAGATCGACGCGACGCACACGTCAACGCGCGACACTGGCTCGGACTCGCAGGCCGTGTCTGCGTGGTGAGCGGCGCGGCGGGCGGCATTGGCAGCGCGATCGCTCAGGTGCTGGGCGAAGCCGGTGCACGCGTGGCGCTGCTTGATCGCGATGAGCAAAAGTGTCGTGACGTCGCACAGGCGCTGAACGCGAGCGGCGTCGAAGCGCTGGCGCTCGCCTGCGATATCGGCGACATCGATAGCGTGCGCGGCGCGGTGTCGGAGGTCGAAGCGCAATTGGGCGTCGCCGATGTGCTCGTGAACAACGCGGGTCTGTTGCGACCGGGCGGCATCGAAGGGATCGGACTCGACGCATGGAACGCCATGCTGCGCGTGAATTTGACCGGCTACATGCTGTGCTCGCAGCAATTCGGTCAAGGCATGCTGAAGCGCGGCGCCGGCGCGATCGTGCATGTCGCGTCGGTGGCCGCTCATCATCCGCAGACCTATAGCGGCGCCTACAGCGCAGGCAAGGCCGGCGTGACGATGCTGTCGAAGCAGATCGCGGCGGAGTGGGGCGCACGCGGTATTCGCAGCAATACCGTGTGCCCCGGCATGATCCGCACACCGCTGTCCGCGGCGTTCTACGAGCAGGGCGATATCGAACGTCGGCGCAGCGAGATGACGGCAAGCCGCCGGATCGGCGAGCCAAACGATATCGCCGATGTCGTCGCGTTTCTCGCCAGCGAGCGTGCCGCTTACGTGAACGGCGCGGAAGTCGTCGTCGACGGTGGCTTCGAAAGCATGCTGATGGACCTCGTGCCGCGTCCCGGCTTCGAAGCCACGCAAGCCGGCCGCCAGGTCCGCACGTAAGGAGACCATCATGACCAACGCAACACGCAGCGCTGCACTCACGTGTGACGTGCTCGTCATCGGTTCGGGCGCGGGCGGTTTGTCGACCGCGATCACCGCGCGCAAACACGGTCTCGATGTCGTCGTGATCGAGAAGGAAGCGTTTTTCGGCGGCACGACCGCGTTTTCGGGTGGCGTGCTGTGGATTCCGGGCAACCGCCACGCGAAGAGCAACGGCGTCAGCGATACTCGCGAAGCGGCGCTGACCTACATGCGCAACGAAGCCGGCGCGTTCTTCGATGCCGCCGCCGTCGACGCGTTTCTCGACACGGGGCCGGAAATGCTCGACTTCTTCGAGCGCGAGACCACCGTCAAATTCGTGCCGACGCTGTATCCCGACTATCACCCGGACGTCGTCGGCGGCGTCGACATTGGCCGCTCGGTCGTGGCCGCGCCGTTCGATGCACGCGCGCTCGGCAAGGACATCACACGATTGCGGGCGCCGCTGAAGACGATCACTTTCATCGGCATGATGTTCAACTCGTCGAACGCGGACCTGAAGCACTTCTTCAATGCGACGCGTTCGCTCACCTCCGCGCTGTATGTCGCGAAACGGCTCGCGAGCCATCTGAAGGATCTCGCACTGTACCGGCGCGGCGTGCAGATCACGAGCGGCAACGCGCTCGCCGCGCGGCTCGCGAAGTCGGCGCTCGATCTCGGCATTCCGATCCATACGAACGCGGCCGCTCGCGAGCTGACCGTGACGAACGGCAGCGTGAGCGGCGCGCTCGTCGAGGGATCA
This sequence comes from Burkholderia sp. H160, assembly GCA_000173575.1. Lineage (GTDB taxonomy): Bacteria > Pseudomonadota > Gammaproteobacteria > Burkholderiales > Burkholderiaceae > Paraburkholderia. The sequence continues at coordinate 4,278 of ABYL01000092.1, forward strand.
CAAGGCGAGATGCGCATCGTCGCGCGACGTGGGGTCGTGCTCGCATGCGGCGGTTTCTCGCATGACGTCGCGCGGATCGCACGCGCGTATCCGCATCTGCGGCGCGGCGGCGAACACGTGTCGCCGGTGCCGCCCGGCAATACCGGAGACGGTGTCGGCATGGCCGAACGTCTCGGCGCGCAGGTGGCGATCCGCTATCCGCAGCCCGCCGCATGGATGCCGGTGTCGCGCGTGCCGATGCGTGACGGCAGCGTCGGCGTGTTTCCGCACCTGGTCGATCGCTACAAGCCTGGCGTGATCGGCGTGACGCGTGCGGGCAAGCGCTTTACCAACGAATCGAATTCGTATCACGACGTGGGTGCCGCGATGATCGAGGCCTGCGCCAACGGACGCGAAACCGCGATGTGGCTGATCTGCGACCACTCGACGATCCGCAAATACGGGCTCGGTTTTGCGAAGCCGGCACCGGTGCCGCTGGGTCCGTTGCTGCGCAACGGCTATCTGAGCACGGGCCGCACGCTTGCGGAACTTGCGCGCAACGCGGGTCTCGACGGCGCGGCGCTCGAAGCGACGGTGAAGCGTTACAACGCGGACGCGGTACGTGGCGAGGACAGCGAGTTCGGCCGCGGCACCACGTCGTTCAACCGCTATCTGGGGGACCCGGAGCACAAGCCGAACCCGTGCGTCGCGCCGATCGGCGACGGACCGTATTACGCGCTGAAGGTCGAGATGGGCGATCTCGGCACGTTCGACGGCATCACGACGAAGGTTACGGGCGAAGTGCTCGACGTGAAGGGCGCGCCGATCGCGGGCCTGTACGCGGTCGGCAACGATCGCGCGAGTGTGATGGGCGGCAACTATCCGGGCGCGGGCATCACGCTCGGGCCGATCATGACGTTCGGCTATATCACCGGGCGTCATTTGGCGGGCGTGAACGTGAAGAGCGCAAAGAGCGCAACCAACGCAACCAACGCGGACACCCGCGCATCCCAAACCGTATTGAGGACCGGCACATGAGCCAGGGCAAACCTTTCGTCGATCATCGTATCTACACGATCCGTCCGCGCGGCATGGCGGAATTCATCGACGTCTTTGACCGGCTCGCAATGCCGATTCAGATCAAGTATCTGGGCGCGCCAGTCGGCTTTTATATGAGTGATATCGGCGCGCTGAACCAGGTCGTGCATCTGTGGGGCTACGAGAGCATCGGCGATTACGACCAGCGCCGCACGGCGCGCGATGCCGATCCCGAGTGGCCCGCTTATCTGCAGGCGTCCGCGCATCTGATCGTTGCGCAGGAGAGCCGCATCATCAGGCGCGTCGACTTCAGGACGCTGGCGATGCTGCGTTAGCTGGCAAGCCCAAAAAATAAAAAAACACCTCGACATTTCAAGGAGACATGGCAATGAACAAGCTGATAGGAGCACGCACATGACCCGCTCCGAACGCAGTGTAGATGTGCAGGCCTTTATCGACGCGCAGCGCTTCTCGCCGTTTCAATGGACGATTCTCGTGCTGTGCTTCCTCGTCGTCGCGGCCGATGGTTTCGACACCGCCGCGATCGGCTTCATCGCGCCGTCGCTCGTGCAGCAGTGGGGCATCGCGCGCAGCGCGCTCGGTCCGGTGATGAGCGCCGCGCTGGTGGGACTCGGCATCGGCGCGCTCGCGGCGGGCCCCTGCGCGGACCGGGTCGGACGCAAGACGGTGCTGGTGCTGTCGGTGTTCTTCTTCGGCTTGTGGAGTCTCGCGGCGGCGCGCGCGACCTCGATCGAATCGCTGACCTTGCTGCGCTTTTTCACCGGCCTCGGTCTCGGCGCGGCGATGCCCAACGCGGTCACGCTGATGTCCGAGTACGCGCCCGCCCGGATTCGCGCGGTCGCGGTCAACGCGATGTTCTGCGGCTTTTCAGGCGGTCTCGCGATCGGCGGTGTTGCGTCCGCGTGGCTGATTCCGAATTTCGGGTGGCCGAGCGTGCTGGTCGCGGGTGGCGCCGGTCCGCTCGTGCTGACCGTGCTGCTGATGCTGCTGCTGCCGGAATCGGCGCAATTCCTCGCGGTGCGCAAGCGGGCCGATCAACGGATCGCGCGGATTCTGCAGCGCATAGCACCCGCCCACCGGTTCGACGGATGCAGCTTTTTCGCGCTCGACGTGCGCCGCAATACGGGTGACAGCCGCGCACAGTGGGCGCTCGCGATCATCCTGTCGGCGCGCTACCGCTTCGGCACGCTGATGCTGTGGCTCGCCTATTTCATGGGACTCCTGATTTACTACCTGCTGACCAACTGGCTGCCGACGCTGTTCAAGGACACCGGTTTCTCGGGCGAGAAGGCCGCGTTGATGACGTCGCTGTTTCCGCTCGGTGGCATTCTCGGCAATCTGTGCGTCGGCTGGGTGATGGATCGCTTCGCCGGGCATCGTGTGATCGCGTTCACCTATGTACTGGTCGGCGCACTCGTGTTGCTGGTGGGGCAGGGCGTCAGCCATCAGGTCTGGCTCGGTACGCTGATCTTCCTGACCGGCACGGTCGCGACCAGCGCGGTCACGTCGATGTCGGCGCTCGCGGCGAGCTTCTACCCGACCCGGGCGCGCGCGACGGGCGTTGCGTGGATGCTGGGGATCGGCCGCGTCGGCGGTGTGGCGGGCGCGTTCGTCGGTGCCGCGTTGATGGGGCTCGGCTGGCAGTTCGCCGCGGTGTTCAGCCTGCTGGCGGTGCCTGCCGTGATCGCGGCGGCAGGGGTGCTACTGATGATGCGGCGCGAGCCGCTCGATCACGCATCGGCCGATCAGAGCCTTGGCACCGTCGCGATCGAATGATCGCTGTGGCCGGGCGTGCGACTACGCCCGACGGCTCAGGACACGCGTAGCAACGCCATTTCGTTGTGCAGCAGCGCGAGCAATTCGTCGTCGGTTGGCCGCGTGCCCCAATGGCGCGCGCCGGCCACCGACGCGATCGCCATCCACGAATGCGGTGGAAACCATTCGCGCAGAAGTGTGCCATCCTGGCGCAGGCACAGCTGGCCGGTCAGCTCACTGTATTCGGCGGAGATCTGCGCGCCGTCGACCTGCGCCGTTACTCGTCTTGGATCATTGCGTAGCACGTCGTCGCTCCTGTCAAAAGGGTTGGCGCGGATGCCAGCGCGACAGTGTGGCGTGATGGACGCCACCTGTCGTCTACCAACGGTCATGTCCGTGGTCGTCATGCCCATGATCGTCATGGTCATGACCGTGCCACCCATGGTCATGCCAATCGCCGCGCGGGCCGCGCCCGTCGTATGCATCACGCCATTCGTCGTGGTGACGTTCCCACTCGCGACGCTCCCAATAGCGATGGCCATCGTAGTAGCGCTCGCCGTACCAGCCCGGCGCGATCACAACCGCGGGCGGCGGAGGCGGCGCATACACGGGCGCGGGCTCCACATAGACAGGCGGCGGCGGAGCCTCGACCACGGCGGGCGCGACCGCGATGCCCGGCAAGCCGATGTTCACGCCGACGTCGACGTGCGCGAACGCGGCCGATGATGCGCCGATCGCGAGACCCGCGACGAGCGTCAACGATATCCAGCGGTTGCGTGAATGACTCATGATTGTTCTCTGTGTGGAAGTCTTTGATGGATTGAAGCGCCGTGTGCTGATTGCACGTGACGACCCGTTCAATAGTGATCGCGATCGTGATCGTGTTCGTGTTCGTAGTAGTGGTCGTGATGCGGATGATCGTCGGGGACCACGATACAGCCGCTCAATGCGCCGCCGAGCGTGGCGGCGAGAATGACCAGTGCGAAGATTTTTTTCATGTTGTTGCTCCCTGATATCCGTGATGCGCGTGGCTGTCGTGCAAGGCGCCTCATGTGAACCGCTTTCGTTTGAACCGAACTCTACCGAGCGGCGCGATTACCAATGTGTTTGTGTGTAACAGGACGTGTCGATTCGAACTTGCGTCGATACGGCGATGCGAGCGCATCAAACGGGGAAGAGACGCACAGGGCGGTACGCGCCGACATGCCAGGCGATGCTCAGGTGCACTGGCAAGCCCTTGAGGGCGCTATGAAAAGAACCGCGCGCAAACGCTTGCGACGCGACGCCGCGAAGCCTGGGTTCGGCGCGTCGATTGCTGAAAAGAGCAGCGGAGCGGATTTGGCCTTAGGTATGCCGCACGGATACATTCGGTTGCAGACTAGGATCTGTTGACATATGGAACGTGCCCGTTCCGTTCGAATGAGTCAGTAGCAGGAAGCTGGCGCGATGCTCAGCGCGCCAGCTTCGCTTCGAGCATCGTCTTCACCGCCGGCCATTCGTCGTCGATGATGCTAAAGCGCACCGAGTTGCGCTTGCGTCCATCCGGCATGATCCGTTCGTGCCGCACGATGCCCTCCTGTTTCGCGCCGATGCGCAGGATGGCCGCGCGCGATTTGTCGTTGAGCTCGTCGGTCGTGAACTGCACGCGCACGCAGTGCATGACGTCGAACGCGTGGCACAGCAGCAGATACTTCGCCTCGGTGTTCACGGCCGAACGCTGTGCCGAGGCGCTCAACCAGGTATGGCCGATTTCGAGCTTGCGATTCGCCCGATCGATCTTCCAGAACCGCGTGCTGCCGACGATCCGGCCGGCGCCGCCATCCTTGTCATCTCCATCGCGCCGCACGATCACGAACGGCATCACCTTGCCGGCCGCGCGGCCGGCGAGCGCCCGGGCGATATAGCCGTCGATCGTCGCCGGGCCCGGCACGACGGTCAGCTTCATGTCCCACAGTTGCCCATCGGCGGCGGCGTCGACGAGCGCCTGCGCATGGTCCTCGCGCAGCGGCCGCAGTTCGACGACCGAGCCGCACAGCGTGGGCTGCATCGATTCGGCAGAAATATCGTTCATGGCAATAAAAAAGGTCCGCGAGCGGAACACTCGTGGACCTGGCAGATCAGTTGACCCGTGCTCAGGAACGACGCGAGCGCTCAACCCGCCGCGCCGTTCGGGAAGCGCGTGATTAAACCGCCATGATCGTGACCGCCTTGGTCACGAGATAGGCTTCCATCGCCTCAGGGCCGCCTTCCGAGCCGTAGCCGGAATCCTTGACGCCGCCGAACGGCATTTCGGGCGTCGGCGTGGCCGGCTGGTTGATCCACAGCATGCCGACTTCCATGCGCTGCGACAGCTGATGCACGTTGGCGAACGACTTCGTATAAGCGTAGCCCGCGAGGCCGTACGGCAGACGGTTCGCTTCGGTGATCGCTTCGTCCAGCGTGTCGAAGCCGCGAATCGCGGCGACCGGGCCGAACGGCTCGTTGTTGAACACGTCGGCTTCGAGCGGCACGTCGGTCAGCACGGTCGCCGCGAAGAAGTTGCCTTCCGAGCCGACGCGCTCGCCGCCCGTCGCGACCTTCGCGCCGGTCTTGCGGGCATCTTCCACGACCTTGGCCATTGCGCTCAGACGGCGCGCGTTGGCGAGCGGCCCGAGCGTCGTGCCTTCGGCGAGACCGTCGCCGAGCTTCAGGCTTTCTGCGTGCTTGACGAGCGCCGCGGCGAACTCTTCGCGGATGCTGTTGTGCACGAGGAAGCGCGTCGGCGAGATGCACACCTGGCCCGCGTTGCGGAACTTGGCGGCGCCGGCTGCCTTGACGGCGAGCGCGACGTCGGCGTCTTCCGCGACGATCACCGGTGCGTGGCCGCCGAGCTCCATCGTCGCGCGCTTCATGTGCGTACCAGCCAGCGCCGCGAGCTGCTTGCCGACCGGCGTCGAGCCCGTGAACGTGACCTTGCGGATCACCGGATGCGGGATCAGGTAGCTCGAGATTTCAGCCGGGTCGCCAAACACGAGGCCGACCGTGCCGGGCGGCACGCCGGCTTCGACGAACGCCTGCAGCAGCGCCGCCGGCGACGCCGGGGTTTCTTCCGGCGCCTTCACGAGGAACGAGCAGCCGCAGGCGAGCGACGCCGACAGCTTGCGCACGACCTGATTGACCGGGAAGTTCCACGGCGTGAACGCCGCGACCGGGCCGATCGGCTCCTTGAGCACCTGCGAATGGGCGGCGAGGTTGCGCGACGGCACGATCCGGCCGTACACGCGGCGGCCTTCGTCCGCGAACCATTCGATGATGTCCGCGGCCGCCAGCACTTCGACGCGTGCTTCGGCGAACGGCTTGCCCTGTTCCTGCGTCATCAGGCGGCCGATGTCGGCGGCGCGCTCGCGCACGAGGGCCGCGGCCTTGCGCATGATCGTCGCGCGCTCGTGGGCCGGCACCTTGCGCCATGCTTCGAAGCCGCGCTGCGCGGCGTCGAGCGCGCGGTCCAGATCGGCGATGCCCGCATGCGCGACCTTGCCGATGGCCTGGCCGGTCGCGGGGTTGATCACGTCGAGAGTCTTGCCGCTGACGGCGTCGCACCATTCGCCGTTGATCAGAAGACGGGTATCGGTATAGCTCGAGATGGCCATGCTGGGTTCCTGAGAGTGGGAAAACAACTGGCCGCGCGGTCGTGCGGCACGGAGGCGACACACCTGCGCGGCCATGAACGAAATGCCGATAACAACTATATTATCTGATTGCGCTCATTCGCATCGGGCGCGGCCGGCATGCGCCCGGCCGCGGCACGCGGCTTGCTGAGGGCTTGGCACCGGGCTGGCCTGGCAGGTCGGGCCGGGGCGCTGCGTCAGCGCTGCACGAAAAGCCTGCGCGCCGCAGCGCTTCATCCATTCAACCGTTGTTACTACAGCGCATTACGAGGACATTGCCATGCCAACCGGAACAGTGAAATGGTTCAACGACGCGAAGGGCTTCGGCTTCATCACCCCCGATGACGGCGGCGAAGACCTGTTCGCCCATTTTTCGGAGATTCGCACCGAAGGATTCAAGTCGTTGCAAGAAAACCAGAAAGTCAGCTTCGAAATCAAGCAGGGCCCAAAAGGTAAGCAGGCGGCCGACATCAAGCCGGTGTGACGGCTGCAGGGCGGCTCACGCGCTGGCGAGGTTTCTATGCGAGGTGTGAATGGAAAAGGAAGCCGCCTACGCTGAGATCGAGCGCAATGGCGGCGCCGCCTATGCGAAGGATTTCGCCGCCCGCCATCCCGACGATCCGCTTACGCCGTTCTGCCATCGCTATCTGTTCGAACAGGCGCAGCGCGACGAAGCGGAGCATGACGCGGCAGCGGCCACGCACGACGACGAGCGCGGTTTCGCGCTGAGGTCGCTTGCGCGCATGGAAGCGTCGTCGCATATTGCGCAGGCAGCGGCGAGCGCGTCGCGCGACGCGGCAACCGCCGCCCACACCTCGGCGCGCGCGGCGCGCCGCTCGGCCTTCTGGACGATGATCGCCGCGCTCGCGTCGGCGCTCGGCGTAGTGGTAAACACGGCCATCAATCTCGGCTGGCTGGAGTGGGCGAGGCATCTCGCGCGATAAGCCTCGTGTAAGGCTGAACGTTTGCGCGCACGGATAGGGTGTGGATTTGGGCGCAATTCATTTATTTCACCGATACCACACCGACACGACATCGACGCGACACGGCCACTCGAACAGGCCGATCGCAACAAATCGACTCATCAGGGCCTGCCGCGCGCGCGCTGAACGCAGTATTATTCTTCAGGTTTCCTTCAGCTTTGCTCCGTACTATTTGCGCCACTGCCCGTGGCCTTTCTGGACCGCGGCCGTTGCTACGTGCATGTCGTGCGCAGGCTTTCGCGGCATGCGTTTGGGCGATGGAACAAATAGATTCCCGACTGAAAACCGAAAGCGCCGATTAAGGCTTGCTGGAGCATCCATGAAAACCCTGTTCTTGCAGGCGCCGTCGTACGACGGCTTCGATGGTGGTGCTGGTTCGCGCTATCAGGCCAAGCGTGAAGTCCGCTCGTTCTGGTATCCGACGTGGCTCGCACAACCTGCCTCACTCGTTCCTGATAGCCGCGTGCTCGACGCCACGGCAGATGGTCTGTCCGTCGAAGCCGCGCTCGACATCGCCACGCAATACGAGCTGGTGGTGATTCACACCAGCACGCCGTCCTTCCCGACCGACGCCCTGTTCGCCCAGCACCTCAAGGAGCACAAGCCGTCGCTGCTGATCGGCATGGTCGGCGCGAAAGTTGCTGTCGATCCGCATAATTCACTGATCGCGACCGAAGCCATCGACTTCGTGTGTCGCGAGGAATTCGATTACACCTGTAAGGAAATCGCCGAGGGCAAACCGTTCGCGCAGATCCTGGGCCTGAGCTATCGCGCCCCCGACGGCTCGATCGAGCACAACGATGCGCGCCCGATCCTCGAGAACATGGACGAGTTGCCGTTCGTCGCGCCGATCTACAAGCGCGATCTGACGATCAAGAACTACTTCAACGGCTACCTGAAGCATCCGTACGTGTCGCTTTACACCGGTCGCGGCTGCCGCTCGAAATGCACGTTCTGCCTGTGGCCGCAAACGGTCGGCGGCCATCGTTACCGGGTGCGTTCGGTCGAGAACGTGCTCGAGGAAGTCAAGTGGATTCGCGACAACATGCCCGAAGTCAAGGAGATCATGTTCGACGACGACACGTTCACCGACTTCAAGCCACGCGCGGAAGAAATTGCGCGCGGCATGGGCAAGTTGGGTGTCACATGGTCGTGCAACGCGAAGGCGAACGTGCCTTACTCGACGCTGAAGATCATGAAGGAAAACGGTCTGCGCCTGCTGCTGGTCGGCTACGAATCCGGCGACGACCAGATCCTGGTGAACGTCAAGAAGGGCTTGCGTACGGACATCGCGCGGCGCTTCGCGCAGGATTGCCGCACGCTGGGGATCAAGGTGCATGGCACCTTCATTCTCGGCTTGCCGGGCGAGACGCCGGAAACGATCCAGAAGACCATCGAGTACGCGAAAGAGATCAATCCGCTGACCATCCAGGTGTCGCTCGCCGCGCCGTATCCGGGCACCACGCTCTATAACCAGGCGGTCGAAAACGGCTGGCTCGCGGAGAACAAGGTCATCAATCTCGTCAGCAAGGAAGGCGTGCAGCTGGCGGCGATCGGCTACCCGCACCTGTCGCGCGACGAGATGTATCACCAGCTCGAAAACTTCTATAAACGCTTCTATTTCCGGCCGTCGAAGATCTGGGAGATCTTGCGCGAAATGCTGACGAGCTGGGACATGATGAAGCGACGCCTGCGCGAAGGCGTCGAGTTTTTCCGCTTCCTGCGCGCGCACGAGGCGTGAGCGCCGCACACCTCGCCGCCGTCACGCTCGCGTATGCGTGCGCGGCGGCGACTGTTGTCGGCATCGGCTACACCGTGCTCGCGAGCGCGCTGATCGGGCGCTTCTTCGCGAGGGCGGTGGCCGAACCCACCAGCTTTCCACCCATTACGGTTATCAAACCACTGCACGGCAACGAGTGGGCGCTGCTCGACAATCTGTCGAGCTTCTGCGCACAAGATTATCCGGGGCCCGTGCAATTCCTGTTCGGCGTGCACGACTCCGCCGACTCCGCGTTGCAGGCGGTCGAGGAGTTGCGGTGCCTCCATCCGCACGCGGACATCACCGTGGTCATCGATGCGCGTCTGTACGGCCCGAACCGCAAGATCAGCAACATTCTCAACATGCTGCCGCAGGCGCGCCATGACGTGCTCGTGTTCGCCGACAGCGACGTGTGCGTCGGCCCGGACTATCTGCGCAATGTGATCGGCGAGTTGCAGAAGCCGGGCGTCGGGCTCGTCACCTGCGCGTATCGCGGTCAGCCCGATCCCGGTTTCTGGCCGCGGCTGTCGGTGATCGGGACCAACTACCAGTTCCTGCCCGGCGTCGTCACCGGCTTGGCGCTCCGCCTCGCGCGGCCGTGCTTCGGCCAGACCATCGCGATGCGGCGCGACACTTACGAGCGGATCGGCGGCTTCAAGCCATTCGTGCGGCATCTGGCCGAGGATTACGAGATCGGCGCAGCGGTGCGCGCCGCGGGCGAGCAGGTCGCGATTCCGCCGTTCGCGATCGCCCACGCTTGTGTCGAAGCGAGCGCGGCGCAACTCGTCACGCACGAGCTGCGCTGGAGCCGCACGATTCGCCGCATCGATCCGCTTGCGCACTTCGGCACGGCGCTCGTGCATCCTTTCCCGCTCGCGCTGCTCACGCTCGCGTGGTCGGGCGGGGCACTATGGGCGTGGCTGCTCGCGGCGGTGGCGGTGGTCGCGCGTCTCGCGTTGAAGTGGCGCGCGGATCGGGCGCTGCGCCAACGGTGTCGTGATCTGTGGCTCCTGCCGTTATGGGATATCGTATCGTTTGCAATTTTCGTCGCGAGCTTCCGCTCGTCGCGTGTGATCTGGCGAGGCTTCAGCTTCAAGGTCGACGGCGATGGGCTGTTGTCGGCGGCGCAGGACGAATGACAGACGAACGACGGATTGGGCAGGCAATGATCGAAGTGGTTTTGAGCGGGCGCAATGGGAGCGCCTCGGAGGCGAGCGCGGTGCGGCAGGCCGTGGCACTCACGGTGCAGTGCACGATGTTGATCGGGCGCGCGTGCGAGGTGCCCGCATGATGAAGCATCTGGGCCGCGCGGCGGCGCTTGCCGGTTTGCTCGTCTCTCTGTGGCTGGTGTGGCGCGAGGATCCGCGTGCGGTCCTCAGCGCGTTGCGCGCGGCCGGAGGCGGCCTCGTGCTGGCGGCGTTTGCGCACGTGCTGCCCATGATCGCCAACGCTTGCGACTGGCGTTCGCTGATTCGTGGAGCCAACCGCCCCAGCCTCGGCAAGATGCTGCATCTGGTGTGGGTGCGCGAATCGGTCAACTGCATGCTGCCGGTCGCACGGATCGGCGGCGAACTCGTCTCGTTCCGCATGCTCAGACGCTGGGGCGTCAGGCCATCGACAGCGGTCGCCAGCACCATCGTCGACATGCAGCTGACCGTGATTAGTCAGCTGATGTTCACGATGGTCGGCATCGGTTTTCTGTTCGCCAATGCCCAATCGGGCGCGTTGCGGCTCGCCGGGCAGCTCGCCTGGGGCGTGGTCGCGTTGACGCCGTTGCTGTTGCTGTTCGGGCTCGTGCAGCACGCGAATCCGTTCGAGCGCATCACACGCGTGCTCAATCGCATGACGAGCGGCAAGCTCGCCACGCTGGTCGGCCAGTCCGCGCAGATCGATCAGTCGATCAAGGTGATCTGGCGCCGCCGCGCGGTCGTGCTGCGCTATCTGTTCTTCTGGCAGCCGCTGCAATGCGTGCTCACGTCACTCGAAATCTGGCTCGCGCTGTATTTCCTCGGCGTGCGCGTGACGCTCGTGGAAGCGGTCGTGATCGAATCGCTGATCCAGGCGATCAGCAGCGCCGCGTTCTTCGTACCGGGCGGCCTCGGCGTGCAGGAGGGCGCTTTCGTGCTGATCGGTGGCGCACTGGGGCTCGACCCCGCCACCAGTCTCGCGCTCGCGGCCGCACGGCGAATTCGCGATCTGCTGATGTTCGTGCCGGGTCTGATCGCGTGGCAGTTCGCGGAGGCGTCCGGCAGCACGCCGGCGCATGTCGCGCCACACGGCGTGCGCGCCGAACTGGCCGAGCAGAGTTCGAGCGTCGCGGACGCGGATCAGCGCTGAGGATTCGACGCGCCGCCGCGCGCGCTAAACGCCTTCAGCGCGCCGCACGATAGGCCGGAAACGAAACCCCAACTGCGAGGCCACGCTCGCCGATCCCGGCGCCCAGCTGCAGACTCGCGCCGAAATGCTCGGCGATCCGCGCCACGATCGACAAACCGAGCCCGCTACCGGTCGCCTGATTGCCGGTTGCGCGGAAAAAACGGTTCGTGAGCCGCGCGAGGTCGTCGGGCTCGACGCCGGGGCCGTCATCGCGCACGGTCACGTGTACCCGCTCGTCGGCATGGCTTACCGCGACTTCGACATTGCCGCCGGCGTGTCCGTACTTGATCGCGTTATCGAGCAGATTGTCGAGCAGGATGCCGATCAGCACCGGCTCGGCGTCGATCTCGGCGAGCATGTCGCCGACCAGCATCACGTTGATGTGCTTCTGCTGCGCATTGCGTCTGTTCGCGAGCAGCGCGTGCTTCGCAATCGCCGCCGGCTTCAGCGGCTCGGTCGGCAGCTTTTCCTGCACGTCGAGCCGCGCGAGCAGCAGCAACTGCTCGGCGAGCCGCGCGCTGCGATCGACGCCTTGCACGACGCGCTCCATCGCGAGCCGCTGCAGCGCGATGTCCGGCTCGGCGAGCGCGACCTGCGCCTGCACCTTGATCGCGGCGAGCGGCGTCTTCAGTTCGTGCGCGGCGTCGGCGGTGAAGGCTCGCTCGAGTTCGAGCGAATGATGCAGACGCGCGAGCATCTGGTTGATCGCATCGACGAGCGCACGCACCTCGAGCGGCGTGCGGCCGATGCCGACCGGCTCCATGCGGTTGACGTCGCGCGACCGGATCGCGGCCGACAGCGCTTTCAGCGGCGCGAGACTCCAGCCGATGCTGAACCACACGAGCAATGCGAGCACCGGCATCGCGATCAGCGTGGGCCGAGCGATGCGGCTCGCGACACCGCTCGCCAGGTCGCTGCTTGTATTGGCCGGCACGAATACGCGCACGGTGTGACCGAGCAACGTGTTGCGCAGCGTGAACGAGTGATAGAGCTGCCCGCCGAGCTTGACGTCCTGCGCGCCGCTCGTCGGCGGCAACGGCAAATCCCAGGCATCGAGGGCACGCAGTTGCGGGCTGCCCGCCAATATGACGCCGTCGGCGCCGCGCACCTGAAAAAGGGCGTCGCGCGGCAGCGTGTCGTCGTCGTCGATATCGCTCGCGCCGGGCTCGCCGCCTCGCTCTTCTTCGCGCAGGTCGATGCGCGCATTGGCGAGCGTCATCAGACTGGCGGGATCGAGCAACGCGAGAATCTGCGCGAGCTCGGCGAGGCGCGCTTCTTCCCATTGGGCGACTTCGTGCGTCGCCTGCCGGTAGCTCGACACGAGCGCGCCGCCCCAGACGATTGCGATGCTGGCGAGCACGAGCAGCACGAGGCGCCGACGGATCGACGGGCCGATCATTCTTTCTCCATCACATAGCCAATGTTGCGCACGGTCTTGATCAGGTTTGCGCCGAGCTTCTTGCGCAGGTTCGATACGTGCACCTCGATCGCATTGCTCTCGATTTCCTCCTGCCAGCCGTAGAGGCTTTCTTCGAGGCGCGAGCGTGACTGCGGAATGCCGAGATTGGTGAGCAGCTGCAGCAGGATCGCCCATTCGCGCGAGGTGAGCGGTACGCGCGCCTCGTCGACCTGCACCGTCTGCGCGGCCGGATTCACTGTCAGATTCTGGTAACGAATCAGATCGATACTGCGACCTTGTGCGCGGCGCAATAGCGCGTGGCAACGCGCGACGAGCTCGGTGAGATCGAACGGCTTGCCGAGATAGTCGTCGGCGCCCGCTTCGAGACCGCCGACACGATCGACGACCGTGCCTCTCGCGGTCAGTACCAGCACCGGCACGTCTTTGCCGGCGTCGCGCACGCGTTTGAGCAGCTCCAGGCCGCTCACGCGCGGCAGGCCGAGGTCCAGTACCACCAATGCATATTGAGTCGTGTCGAGCGCGAGCCCGGCCTTGTGGCCGTCGCGTGCCCAGTCGACTGTGAAGCCGGCCTGGCGAAGGCCCGCTTCGACACCGCAGCCGATGAGCTCGTCGTCTTCTACGAGGAGTAAGCGCATGAGGCAAAATCTTCAATTGTGGGATGTTATTGCATAACGTCCAGCGGTTTTATGCAAGCGACATTGATGCACCTGCGCGCACGATCTGCCGCGCTCCGAAGTGTCACCACGCCGTTCGTTAGCCGCTTTATGCCATGCGCCTGCTTAAGGTTTCCTTCAGCTTGAATCGATACCATCGACGCGCTATAAAATGGTCGTCGCAGATCGTGATGCATACGCGCGACCATGTTACCGTCAGATCATCGCAACCTGATCGTAAGGACTTCGATGAAATGACGGGCGAGGCATCCTTTTTGCTAGTCAATGGCGTCAATGGACGGCATCGATGAGTCCCGCCCATTGCCACGCATCCGGTCAGGCCGCAAGGCCACGCACGAGGCACGTTATGAAGCGAGTCACCATTGACATGCTGCGAGCCCATTTGCTGGGAGCCTTTCTGACGGCCGTAGGCGCCGAAATCGCGGCGAGCGGTCCGTGCCGCTGGCTTGCCGTGCTCCCATTACGCCTCACGGGGCAACCGTTCGTGCTGGCCGCGCACTGACGGACACGGACGACACACAATGGCGCCCCACGCGTTGATTGCATTCCAATGGCTTCTGTTAGCCGGTTGCATTAGCGCTTCGATTTACACGGTGGCCGCCGCGCTCGCCATGCCGTTTTTCACCGCGCGGCATAAATCGAACCATCATGGCGGCAGAGCCGTCAATCGCGCGCACAGTCGTTCGCTAACGGATTCACTTAACTTTCCAGCCGATCCGTTCGCGCAGGTCGGTGTCAGCGTTCTCAAACCGCTCTGCGGCGCCGAGCCGCGTCTCTACGAAAATCTGCGGACCTTCTGCGAGCAGCGGCATCAGCATTTTCAGCTGGTGCTGGGCGTGTCGTCGCCGCACGATCCCGCCATCGCGGTGGTGCGCCGTTTGCAAGCCGCATATCCCAAGTGCGACATCGAGCTCGCGATCGACACGCGCGTGCACGGCAGCAATCTGAAAGTCAGCAACCTGATCAATATGGCGGCGCGCGCGCGCCACGACGTGATCGTGATCGCCGACAGCGACATCGCCGTCGACTCGGATTATCTCGACAGCGTCGCCGCGCCGCTCGCGGACCCGAACGTCGGCGTGGTCACCTGTCTGTACGTCGCGCACGGCGTGGGCGGCTTCTGGCCGCGCGTCGGTGCGCTGTTCATCAACGAGTGGTTCGCGCCCTCGGTGCGGGTCGCGCACGCGATGGGCTCGCGCCGCTTCGGTTTCGGCGCGACGCTCGCATTGCGGCGTGCGACGCTCGAGCGCATCGGCGGCTTCGAAGCGCTGAAAAACTGCCTCGCCGACGACTACTGGCTCGCCGAACACGTGCGCGCGCTCGGTCTGCAAACGGTGCTGTCGCGCGTGATGGTCGCCACCGACGTGATCGAGCCGACCTTCGCCGCGCTGTGGCAGCGCGAAACGCGGTGGCTGCGCACGATCCGTTCGGTCAATCCGCCGGGTTTCGTGTCCTTGCTGATCACATTCCCCACGCCGTGGCTGATGACGAGCGCGTGGCTGACCGTGTCGCTGGCGACGCGCACCTGTACTCATGCGTCTGTCACGGCGGTGATCGCGAGCGCGTCCGCGACGGCGGTGTGCGTCGGCGCGCGCCTGCTGCTGCATCTGCGCGCGGCACGCCGCGCACGCACGTTCTGGCGCGATCTGCCCCTCGTGCCGTTGCGCGATGCGCTGCTTGCGCTCCAGTGGCTCGTCAGCGCGTTCGGTTCGCATGTGGTCTGGCGCGGCGCGCGCATGCAGGTCGGCAGGCCGGCTGCCGAGCGCAGCGGCCAGCTGGACAGTCTCACGTAATGGAGAACGCGAAGCCGGCACGGCCGCGCGGACTGATCATCACCGCCGACGATTTCGGCCTGCATCAGCGCGTCAATTTTGCGGTCGAGCGCGCGTATTGCAACGGCGTGCTGCGCGCCGCGAGTCTGATGGTCGGCGCACCGGCCGCCAGAGATGCGGTCGCTCGCGCGCATGCGCTGCCCGAACTCCGCGTAGGCCTGCATCTGGTGCTGGCCGACGGCGCCGCGCTGGCGCCGCGCGAGCAGATCGCCGCGCTGCTCGACGAGAATGGCCGCTTCGGCAGCAACATGGTGCGCGACGGCGTGCGCTTCTTCTTTCTGCCGCACGTACGCCGGCAGCTCGCGCGCGAAATTCGCGCGCAGTTCGAAGCCTTCGCCGCGACGGGCCTCACGCTCGACCACGTGAACACGCACAAGCATTTTCATCTGCATCCGACCGTGCTCGGGCTGATCCTCGACATCGGCCGCGACTACGGCATGAAGGCGATGCGTCTGCCGTTCGAAGCGAATGCGCCGCTGTGGCTGCGGCCATGGATCGCGCAGGTCAAGACGCGGCTCGAGCGCGCGGGCGTCGCGCATAACGACTACGTGGTCGGCATCGCCGCGAGCGGGCGCATGGATGAGGCGACGTGGCTCGCGGCGCTCGCGGATCTGCCGCACGGCGTCGGCGAAATCTACTGCCATCCGGCGCTGGCGGGCGACGCCTTGAGCGAGGGCATGCACGACTACCGGCATGCCGACGAGTTGCAGGCGCTGCTATCGCCGCGAGTGGCCGCCGCGATCAGCGCGCTTGGCGCGCGCGTCGGCGGGTTCGCGGATGTGCTTGCCTAGCGCGAGGCTCAGGCGGCGCTCACACCGGCTGCTTTTTCATCAACAGCTTCAATAGCGCCGGCAGCAGCAACAGCACGAGCGGCAGCTGCACGATCAGCCCCGAAATGATCGCGATCGCGAGCGGTTGCTGCATCGCCGAGCCTTGCCCGAGCGCGAACGCGAGCGGCAATAGCGCGAGGATCGCGGCGATCGTCGTCATCGCGATCGGCCGCAGGCGGTTGCGGCCGGCGGCCTGCAACGCCTCGTCCATGGGCATCTCGTCGTCGCGCACCAGCGCCTGCAATTCCGACACGTAGAAGATCGCGACCTCGGTCACGATACCGATGATCATCGTCATGCCCATCATCGCGGAGATGTTCAGCTCGATGCCGGTGATCCACAGACCGATGAACACCGCGCCTGCCGCGAGCAGCGGCATCACCAGCACCGCGAGCGCGACGCGCAGGCGTTCGTACAGGAACAGCAGCAGGCCGAACACGAGTGCGATCGCGGCGCCGAACACGGTCAGGAGACCCTTGAAAGCGATCTGCTGTTGCTGGTACAGGCCGCCGAGTTCGTAATAGACGCCAGATGGCAGCAGGTTTGCGTCGCCGAGCGCCTTCTGCACGTCCGCGATCGTCGAGCCGAGATCGCGGCCGTCGATGCGCGCGGTGACCGCGACCATCCGCTTCAGGTTCGAGCGGCTGATCTCGGGTTGACCGGTGACGGTCACGCGATCGGCGACGCGCTTCAGCGCGAACAGATGTCCGTCCGGCGCGCGAATCTGTAACTGGCCCAGTTGCGTATCGGTCAATTGGCGCGCGCCGTTTACGCGCACGCGCACGCCCACTGTTTTCGGGCCGCTCTGAAACTGCGTCGCGACATCGCCTTCGAGCATATCGGTGACGGCCTGTGCGATCGCTTGCGGGTCCATGCCTTCGGCTGCTGCCGCGGCGGGCAGGATATGCAGTTCGATCGCGTCGCCAGCCGGGTTGATGCCGTCGTTCACGTCGACGATGCCCTGAATCTGGCCGATACGCGCCGCGACCTTGCGCGCGGTGGTGTCGAGCGTGGGCGCGTCGTCGGAGAAGATCTTGATCTGCACGGGCTGCGGCACCGCGGTCAGATCGCCGATCAGGTCTTCCATCAGCTGCGCGAGCTCGATGTTGACGCCCGGCACCTGCGTCTCGATTTGCGAGCGGATTTCTTCCATCACGGTGTCGATCGGCTCGCGCTTGCCGGACTTCAGCCGCACGAAGAAGTCGCCCTTGTTCGGCTCGTTCAGATCGCCGCCGAGACCGGCGCCGGTGCGGCGCGAGTAGGTCGCGACGTTCGGATTCGCGCGCACGATGCGCTCGATCTGCTTCATCAGCCGGTCCGTTTCGGTGATCGACGTGCCCGGCTGCGTGTGATAGTCGAGCACGAAACCGCCTTCGTCCATGCTCGGCATGAAGCCGCTGCCGACGCGCGTGAACGCGAACGCGGCGATGACGATCAATGGCACGACGCCGAGCAGCACGAGCGGCGGGCGCGCGATCACGCGCCCGACCGTGGCGGCATAGCGCCGGTTCAGCCACGCGGCGAAGCGCGTGTCCTCGTGCTCTTCGGCGTCTTTGGGCTTCAGCCAGTGGTCGCAGAGGATCGGCACCGCCAGCCACGTCACCAGGAACGAAATCAACAGCGCGCTCGCCATCGTCAGCGACAGCGCCTTGAAAAACGCTCCCGTCACACCCGACAGAAACGCGAGCGGCACGAAGATGATCAGCGTCGCCGCCGATGAACCGGCGAGCGGCCGCGTGAATTCGAGCGCCGCGGCCATCACGCGGCCATGGAATGCGCGTGCGCCAGCCTCGCGCATGCGCCGCACGATGTGCTCGATCATCACGATCGCGTCGTCGATCACGAGGCCGACCGCGGCCGCCATGCCGCCCAGCGTCATGATGTTGAAGCCCATGCCGAACACGTCGAGCAGCAGGATCGTTGCGGCCATCACGACCGGCACCAGTGCAACCGCGATCGCGGTGATCTTCCAGTTGCGCAGGAAGACGAACAAAGTCAATGCAGCGAGCACCACACCGATCATGATCGCGTCGCGCACGCTGGTGGCCGAGGCGATCACGAGTTCGCTCTGGTCGTACCAGTTCGACAGATGCACGCCCGCGGGCATCTGCGGCTCGAACGCGGCGATCCTGGCGCGAATCGCGCGCGCCATCGCGACGCTGTTCGCGCCGGGTTGCTGGTAGACGTTCAGCAGCACCGCATCCTGACCATCGGCGGTGACACGCATCCACTGCGGTACCACGCCCTGGCTCACCGTCGCGACGTCGCCGAGACGGATCTGCGCGCCGTTTGCATTGCCGTTGGCGGACACGACGACGTTGCGCAGTTCGTCGAGCTGCGTGATCGTCGAGTTGGTGATGACGAGGTACAGCTTGTCGTGATCCTCGATGCGGCCGTTCGCCATCAGCACGTTGCTCGCGCCGATCGCCTTCGACACGTCCGGGAGCGACAGCTTGAACGCGGCGAGACGGGCCGGATCGACCGCGACTTCGAACTCGTCCTGCGCACCGCCGGTCACCTCGACGCGCGCAACGCCCTCCACCGACGACAGCAGCGGCCGCATCTGGAACTGCGCGAGATCGTGCAGCGCGGACAGCGACTGCCGCGTCGACGTGAGGCTGTACGCGAGCACCGGAAACACGGTCGGGTCCATGCGCCGCACCTGCATCGTCGTGCCGGGCGGCAGCGTTGCGAGAATTTCACTGATCGCCGATTGCGCCTGCAAGGTCGCCTGCGCCATGTCGGTGCCCCAGTCGAAGTTCAGCGAGATCTCCGCGGAGCCGCGGCTCGTCGTCGAATTGACGTCGCGCACGTTCGGCACGCGGCGCAGCGCTTCCTCGACCGGCATCGTGACGAGCGTCGTCATCTGCTCGGCGGGGCGGTCGCCCGCGTCGAGCGACACGACCGCGCGCGGAAACGCGACGTTCGGAAACAGCGAGATCGGCAGACGGAACGCGCTCAGCACGCCGGCGATCGCGAGCAGTGCGATCACGAATAGCAGCGAGCGGCGATGCGTCTGCATCCATTGGCCGAAATTCATCGCGCGCTATCTCCGCCGGTGCGTACCGCCATGCCGTCCTGGAGCTCGTAGTTGCCGCTGGTCACGACGCCGAGCGCGGGATCGAGCGGACCGTCGACGCCGTAGCGCTCGCCGTTCTCGATCGCGATCGTGACGGCGACGCGGTGCGCCTTGTTTTGCGGCGTGATCTGGAACACGTAGGCGTGCTGGCCATCCTGGAGCACGGCCGCGCGCGGCACGATCCAGTGCGTACCGGTGCGCGTGGCGATGTCGGCGACGACGCGCGTGCCGGGGATGAACGGGGTTTGCGCGAGCGGGACCGTCGCGCCGATGTTGACGAGCTGGGATTGCTGATCGATGGCGGCACCGACGAGCACCACGCGGCCTTCGATCGACGTCTTCGCGAGCGCCGTGGACAGGCCGTGCAGCGTGAGCGCATCGCCGGGATGGATCGCCGCGGCGTCGCCGGGCTCGACCCCGAGCGTCACGTTGGCGCGCGCGTCGCGGCCGCTGCCGCTCGCGAGTTGCAGGATCGCCGCGCCAGCCTGCAACTGGTCGCCTTGCGCGGCCGACAACTGCAGCACCACGCCGTCGAACGGCGCGGTCACGACCTTGTTGCCGCTTGCGATGCCGGTCTGATTCTGCGCGGCGAGCGCTTCACGGGCATCGTCGACGGCCTTGCTCGCGCTGGCCAGCTGCGACTGCGTCGCGAGGCCTTTGTCGAACAGCGACTGGGTTCGCGCGAGTTCGCCTTGCGCGAGTGTCAGCGCGCTTCTGGCTTGCGCCGCGGCGAGCACCGCGGCGGGATCGGCCTGCACCACCAGAAGCGGCGCACCGCGTTTGACGGTCTCGCCGGCTTGCACGCGCATCTGCACGATCCGCGCGACATAGGGCAGGTTGATCGTCGTCACGTTCGACGCGGTGGCCGCGACGATCCCGAAGCCGCGCACCGGCTGCGCGATGGCGGCGCGCTGCACGCGCACGGTCTGCACCGCGACCGACGGTTGCGCTTCGCTGGCGGCGCTGTCGTCCGCGTGGACCGGATGAATCGATGCGTACAACAGGACCGCGCAAACGAGCGGCGCGGCGACGGCCGCAACACGCGGCCACGGATGCCGCGATGAAAACAGGCTATTTCGCATGAGTGTCGATGAAAGTCTGGTCGGATTGGAAGGCGTCGGGGATCGCGCTGCCGAGCAGCGCCTGCAAGCCGACGCGTTGTTCGGCGAGTGTTTCTCTCAGGGTCGCGACGTCGATGCGTTTCGCGAGCGCGGCGCTTTGCGCGTCGGTGTACGCGCCGAGCACGAGGTTGTGTTCGGCGTAGGCCGCCGCGGCTTCGCGCGCGGCGCGCTCGACCTCGGGCAGCGCGGCTTCGGTCTGCTGCAATTGGCGCGCGAGAATCGCGCTGTCCTCGCGCAGGCGAGCGACGTCCGCGTACGCCTCGTTCAGGCGGATCTGGTACTCGTCACGCAGGCGCTGACGGGTCGCTTTTTCGATCGCGACATTGCCCTGGTTGCGGTTGAAGATCGGCAGGCTCAGGTTGATCTGAAAGCCGCTGGTGTAGATGTTCGACGTGTCGCGTGCCCGCACGAAGCCGACCGACAGACTGGGGAACTGGCTCAGAATCGCCGCGCGGTATTTCTGCTCCTGCGCTTCGTAGCCGGCCTGCAGCGCGATCAGGTCGGGGCGGCGGCGGGCGAGTTCGGCGAGTGCCGCGTCGAGCGTGGTGTCGGAGAGCGGCGCGATGTCATGGTCGCTGCCCGTTTGCAATTGCAACTGCACGTCCGGCGCGAGACCCAGCAACGCATTCAGATCGTGATGCGTTTGCGCGGCCGCGCGCTCGGCGTCGGTGTATTGCTTGCGGGCGTCGCTATAGGCGAGCAGCGCGGCGCTCAGGGTGTCGTCGGTCAGGTTACCGTCGGCGCGCGCGGCGGCCATGCGCTCGTAACGCTCGCGCGCGAGGTTGCGTTGCTGTTGCAACAGCGGCAGCGTGCGCTGCTGGAAGCAGGTCTTCACGAACAGTTGCCGCGCTTGCGCGACGATCTGCCATTCCTGCCACAGCAGGCCGAGATCGGTCTTCGCGACCGTCGCGTCGGCGGACTGCTTGTTCGCGCTGCGCAGCACGATCGCCATCACGTCGATGCTGAGGCCATAATTGAACGCGCGCGTGGTGCCGGCCGCGCCCGGGTAATCGCTCGATACGCTCAGTTGCGGATCGGGCAGCAGACCCGCCGAATAAGCCTGCGCGCGGGCGATACCGAGATCGTCGCGGGCGAGCTTGAGCTCGGGGTTATTGGCCACCGCGAGCATCGCGACTTCATCGATGTCGAGCCCGTCGGCGGGATCGAATCGATGCGCGGCCAACTCAGGCAGCGGCATGCTCGCGGGATCGATGCGGATGCGTTCGAGCGAACGCGCGGACGTCGAGGTGTCCTGCGGCGCGAGCGGTTCGCGGTGATACGTTGCACAGCCGCTGAGCAGCAGCGCGCACAACGGCATGAGCGCGCGCCGGCGCAGCGCCGCAACGGCATGGAAAACAGGCAAAATCCGGCTCCTGCGATTCGTATGAAGGGACGGGCGACTCGCAAACGAGGCCTCGCAACGGGAGCCGATTTTGGGTAGCGGGTGCTTAAGACAGGCTTAACGTCGAATCGCCTGCCGCGATAGGCGCGAAATCGAGGCGCGGTCGATGGCCCGTAAGGATTGTTTAAGCTGCCGCAGCCGATAATGCGGCGGCCAAAATCGCACGAAGGAGACGCCATGCGGCTGCTACTGGTCGAAGACGACGACATGATCGCGGAATCGGTGCTGGGCGCGATGCGCCGCGCCGGCTACGCGATCGACTGGGCCGAGGACGGCCGCGCGGCGGAACTATCGCTCGATAACGGTGTGTACGACCTCGTGCTGCTCGACCTCGGCCTGCCGAAAAAAGACGGCATCGATGTGCTGAACGCGTATCGCCGCAATGGCGGCGTGGCACCGGTGATCATCCTGACCGCGCGCGACGCGGTCGACGAGCGGATCCGCGGTCTCGACGCCGGTGCCGACGACTACCTGATCAAGCCGTTCGACCTCGACGAGCTGGCCGCGCGCATTCGCGCGCTGCTGCGCCGGCGCACCGGCCAGAAGCAGCCGGTCTACAGCCACGGCGAACTGACGCTCGACCCCGCCGCTCACGAAGTCACGAAGAACGGCGAGCCGCTGCCGCTCGTGCCGCGCGAATTCGCGTTGCTGCAAGCGCTGATCGAGGAGCCGACCCGCGTGTTCACGAAAGCCGAGCTCGAAGAGAAGCTGTACGGCTGGGGCGAGGAAGTCGGCAGCAACACGATCGAAGTGCATGTGCACAGTCTGCGGCGCAAGATTGGCGCGGAGCAGATCGTAACCGTGCGCGGGGTTGGCTACCGCCTGAAGAGGTGCGGATGACGTCGATTCGCCGCTGGCTGCTCGGCTGCTTGATTTTCGGCATGGCGGCGACGTCGGTGGTCGCGGCCTATGCGATCTTTACCACCGCGCGGGGCGAGGCGAGCGAGCTGTTCGACTACGAGCTGCGCACCGTCGCGCTGTCGTTGCCGGCGACGCTGAGCGGCGCTGGCAGCGGCGAGCGGCGAGACCCCGATCTCGGCGCTCTCGCCGACGACCGCATCGTGATCGAGATCTGGAACAGCAGCGGCGCACTCGTCTATCACTCCGCGCAGGCGCCGGTGTTCGAGCGTCTGCCGGCGGGCTTCAACACGGTGCCGCGCGGCGACTATCACTGGCGCACCTTCGGCGTCGAGCAGAAAGACCGCTTCGTACAAGTCGCGCAGCCGGTCTCGGTGCGCGAGGACCTCGCGTTGCGCCTGGCGCTACACACGCTGTGGCCGCTCGGCGTGCTGCTGCCGGTGACGATCGCGCTCGTGCTGCTGGTGGTCGCGCGCGGGCTCGCACCGATCCGCGGGTTGTCGCGCGCGCTCGCGACGCGTTCGTTCGATTCGCTCGAACCGCTGCGGCTCGACGGCCAGGTGCCGATCGAAATCCGGCCGCTCGTCGAAGCGCTGAACGATCTGCTGCAACGGCTGCATACCGCGTCGCAGGCGCAGCGCACGTTTATCGCCGATGCCGCGCACGAATTGCGTTCGCCGCTCGCGGCGCTGAAGCTGCAACTGCAGGCGGCGTCGCGTGATGGCTCGTTAAAGGGCGACGGGCACACGCTGGAGCGCGTCGAGCAGCGCGTGAACCGGATCATCCACCTCGTGCAGCAACTGCTGACGCTCGCGCGCGAAGACGCGCAGCCGGTCACCTCGACGGTGCCGGTCAGCCTGCGCCGCATCGGCGAGCAGGCGGTCAGCGATTGTTCCGTGCTCGCGGAGCTGCGCGAGATCGATCTCGGCCTCGAATGCGAGAACGCACGCACACCGAACGACGCCTATACGGTGCTCGCCGAGCCGCACAGTATCAGCGTGTTGTTAGGGAACCTGATCAATAACGCAATCCGTCATACGCCGCCGGGCGGACGCGTCGATGTGGTGCTGCGGCGCGAGGGCGAGCGGGTTGGCTTCGATGTCGTCGATAGCGGCTCGGGCATTCCAGAGGCGGAACTCGAACGGGTGTTCGACCGTTTCTATCGCGGCGAGGAGTCGAGGGGCGAGGGCAGCGGGCTCGGCCTCGCGATCGTCGCGCGGATCGCCGAGCGGCATCACCTCGGACTGTCGTTGCGCAATAACGTCGGCGCGCCGGGATTGCGGGTGAGGGTCACGGGGCTGCGCGCGCACGATGCCGAGGCGTCCGTCGCGGCCACGAATTGACGATCGCCACTCGCGCTTGGGGTTGGCGGGAGCGTGCGGGCGCACGCTGATACAATCCCACTTTTACAGATCGACAGATTGGTTGTGCACTATGGGTTTCGAACAACTCGCTGAACTGAAGAAGCAACTGGCCGCGGCGCGCGCCGCCGCCGAGTCCGCCGGCAAGCCCGATCGCAAATCGGCCGCGCGGCCCGCTTCGAAGTCCGCTGGCAAGCCCGCTTCAAATCCTGGGTCACATCCTGGCTC
>ABYL01000091.1 GCA_000173575.1 Burkholderia sp. H160
GAGTACCGCCGCGTAGAGTTCGCGGACCGCCGCGGCCTTCGCGGCCGGATCCCGCTCGCGCAACGCGGCGAGCGCGGCGTTGCGCACGCACGACGGCTCGTCGCGAGGGTTCGATGCGGCAGAAGCGAGGGAAGCGGCGGACGTCATGACAAACAGATCGGCGATGAAAGCGGTAAAGGCGACGGCTGGCCGGGGTGTGAGCGGCCCAAGCACACAACCGTTTACAATACCCGATTCGACCATCCGGCGCGCTTTCGGGCACGCCCGTCAGTTGGCGACGCAGGACTTCCAACTTCGCACCACGCCGGGCGCACGCCGCCCTGCCCCTGTGCGGCAAACGATCACGCAACCATCGTGCACGGGATCGGAGTCACCCAAAACCGGGCTCCGACCGACAAGGAGACATTGTGACGATTTACAAGCTGGGCGAAGCCGCCCCGATCATTCATGAAAGTGTGTTCGTCGCCGATTCAGCGAACATCATCGGCAACGTGACGCTCGAGGAGAACGCGAGCGTGTGGTTCGGCGCGACGCTGCGCGGCGACAACGAGCCGATCACGATCGGCGCCGGCAGCAACGTGCAGGAAAGCGCGGTGCTGCACACCGACCCCGGCTATCCGCTGACGGTCGAGCCGAACGTGACGATCGGCCACCAGGCGATGCTGCACGGCTGCACGATCAAGGAAGGCTCGTTGATCGGGATTCAGGCGGTGGTCTTGAATGGTGCGGTGATCGGCCGCAACTGTCTGGTCGGAGCGGGCGCCATCGTCACCGAGGGCAAGGTGTTTCCCGACAATACGCTGATTCTCGGCGCGCCCGCGAAAGCGGTGCGCGAACTGACGGAAGCGGATATCGCCAACATGCAGCGCGGCGCGGCAAGCTATGCCGGGCGCCGCGATTATTTCAAGGCGCAGCTCGTACGCATCGGCTAGACGGCCGGCGCGCGCGGCGCGCAAAGGCGCGGCATCACGCCGCGTCATTCCAGCGAGGAAAAGTTGTGAGCGACCAGTTGCAAAAATTCATGTTCAGCGCGGCACCGGTGCGCGGTGAGATCGTTTCCCTGCGCAATACCTGGCAGGACGTGCTGACGCGCCGCGATTATCCGGCGCCCGTGCGAACGATTCTGGGCGAAATGATGGCCGCGTGCGCGCTGCTGTCGGCGAACCTGAAGTTCGACGGCACGCTCGTCATGCAGATTTTCGGCGATGGCCCGGTCAAGATGCTGGTCGTGCAGTGCAGCTCCAACCTGACGATGCGCGCCACCGCGAAGCTGTCCGGCGAAGCCGCCCATACGATCGACGACACGACCTCGCTCGTCGATCTGGTGAACGCGAGCGGCCACGGCCGCTGCGTGATCACGCTTGATCCGACCGAGAAGCAGCCGGGCCAGCAGCCGTACCAGAGTATCGTGCCGCTCTCGGGCATGAACGGGCCGCTGGAGTCGATCGCCGAGGTGCTCGAACACTACATGCATCACTCCGAGCAGCTCGACACGCGCATGTGGCTCGCGGCGAACACCGAGCGCGCGGTTGGCATGCTGCTGCAGAAGCTGCCGGGCGACGGCGGCATCGTCCCGCATCCGGGCGAGCTCGACGCGGATACCTGGGAGCGTGTCTGCACGCTCGGCGGCACGCTATCGCAGGACGAGCTGCTGAAGGAGGAACCGGCGACCGTGTTCCGGCGCCTGTTCTGGCAGGAAAACGTCCAGCATTTCGAGCCGGTTACCGCGCGCTTCGAATGCACGTGTTCGCGCGAAAAAGTCGGCGCGATGCTGAAGATGCTCGGCCGCGATGAAGTCGACGGCGTGATCGAGGAACGCGGCCACGTCGAGATTCACTGCGAGTTCTGCAACCAGCGCTATGAGTTCGACCCGGTCGACGTCGCGCAACTTTTCGTGGCCGGGGCACTCTCACAAGGTGTAACGCCGGCAGCCGAGCAGCGGCACTAAACCGCGTTACAACGGTAGTCCCGACCGCGCCGCCCCATGCCTCGTCACGGCTCGGGCGGCGCGTTGCTTTTGATCGCCGGGTTGATACATTGGAAGGATGCGGCGCCGTGCGTCGGGAGAACCTGCTCAAGCCTCGGACCGATGGAGATTCGACCATGAAGCACATGCTTTCGTTGGTACTAGCCGTCGTCGCGGGCAGCGCGGCGCTGACCGGCTGCTCGATCGATCCACCGGGCCCAGCGCCGATTCTGAGCCGTCTGCCGCCCGATCAGGCCGAGGCCGCCGCCCAGGCGCAGACGCTGACGCCGGAGGAACGCGCGCGCTATGACGCGATCGAGCAACAGGTCATGTTCGAACAGGATCAGGCGATCGCCGCGGACGCCGCCGCACAAGCCTGGCAGCGCTATTACTCGCCCAGGCCGCCAGTGAGGTTTTCTGCAGGCTTCGGGAGCGGCGGCTGGGGACGTAGCGGCTGGGGAACCGGGATTGGCGTCGGTTTCGGGCCGTATTGGGGCTGGTAGCAGCGAATCCGGCAGCACAAAACAAAAAAGCGCGTCGAAAGAGAACCGCGCTTTTTTTGCGTCCTTTATACGAGGCCGATGCGGGCTATCCGGACTCAATGCGCCGGCCTTTTCTCCTTCGCAACCGCCGCCTTCCCGCCATGCTTGCGATCCGGCTTCGCGCGCGACTCCGGATTCGGCACCACGTGCAGCGGCGCGGCCGACACCTCACCGCGCGTAGAAGTATCCGCCGATGGCGCGTTCGGCGTCGGCAACGACTGGTTCGGCGACACGAACTGCACGAACACTTCGCCGTCCTTGACCATGCCCATTTCGTAGCGCGCCCGCTCTTCGACCGCGGCCGTGCCATTCTGAAGATCCTGCACTTCGCCCTCGATGCGCTCGTTGCGCAGCTTCGCGTCGGCATTCTTCTGCAGTTGCTGCCCGAGTTGACCCTGCAACTCGTGCACGCGCAGCCAGCCACCGTGCCCCCACCAGAGCGGGTACTGGATCAACGCCAGCAGAACGATCAGGACAGCAGTGACAAGCCGCATGAAGTAAGCACAATAAATACGCGCCGCCCTGCGCTATACGCAGGGCGGCGAGGTCGATCAGAAACGAACGATAACCGGCTCATCGATCGGCGTGAACAATCTGGCGAAAACGCTTAGCGCAGATTGTAGAACGCCGACTTGCCCGGGTAGCTGGCGATATCGCCGAGATCTTCCTCGATGCGCAGCAGCTGGTTGTACTTCGAGATGCGGTCGGAACGCGACAGCGAGCCGGTCTTGATCTGGCCAGCGTTCAGACCGACGGCGATGTCCGCGATCGTCGAGTCTTCGGTTTCGCCCGAGCGGTGCGAAATCACGGCCGTGTAGCCAGCGCGCTTGGCCATTTCGATCGCCGCGAAGGTTTCCGTCAGCGTGCCGATCTGGTTGATCTTGATCAGGATCGAGTTCGCGATGCCCTTCTCGATGCCTTCCTTCAGGATGCGCGTGTTCGTCACGAACAGGTCGTCGCCGACCAGCTGGATCTTCTTGCCGAGCTTGTCGGTCAGGATCTTCCAGCCTTCCCAGTCGCCTTCGTGCATGCCGTCTTCGATCGACACGATCGGGAACTTGTCCGCGAGGTTCGCGAGATAGTCCGCGAATTCCGTCGACGACAGCTGCAGGCCCTCGCCCGCGAGCTGGTACTTGCCGTCGTGGTAGAACTCGCTCGCCGCGCAGTCGAGCGCGAGCAGCACGTCTTCACCGGCGCGGTAGCCTGCTTTCTCGATGGCTTGCAAAATGGTGGACAGGCATTCGTCGTTGCTGCCGAAGTTCGGCGCGAAGCCGCCTTCGTCGCCGACTGCCGTGCTCATGCCGCGATCCGACAGGATCTTCTTCAGCGCGTGGAACACTTCGGCGCCGCAGCGCAGTGCTTCGCGGAAGGTCGGCTGGCTGACCGGCACGATCATGAATTCCTGGATGTCCAGGCTGTTGTTGGCGTGCGCGCCGCCGTTGACGATGTTCATCATCGGCACCGGCAGTTGCATCGCGCCCGAGCCGCCGAAGTAGCGGTACAGCGGCAGGCCGGCTTCTTCAGCCGCGGCCTTCGCGACGGCCATCGACACGGCCAGCATCGCGTTCGCGCCGAGGCGCGACTTGTTGTCGGTGCCGTCGAGCTCGAGCAGCGTCTTGTCGAGGAAAGCCTGCTCGGAAGCGTCGAGACCCATGATCGCTTCGGAGATTTCAGTGTTGATGTGCTCGACGGCCTTCAGCACGCCCTTGCCGCCGTAACGGCCGGCTTCGCCGTCGCGCAGTTCGATCGCTTCGCGCGAACCGGTCGACGCGCCCGACGGCACCGCTGCGCGGCCCATCGTGCCCGACTCGAGCAGCACGTCGCATTCGACGGTGGGGTTGCCTCGCGAATCGAGAATCTCTCGACCGATGATATCTACGATAGCACTCATGGTTTCCTCAAAGGATGACGTTGAATTCTTTACTCTGACACTGTATGGCGGACCTGCCGGTCTCCCCGACAGACAACTCGCGCGCCGATACGTTCGACGACCATTTTGCGAAAACGCCGCGTGCCGATTATCAAGGGCAATCGTGACACGCGGCGCAAGCCTGAATCAGTTGAAATCGTTTTCGAGGAACGGCCCGCGCTTGACGGCCTGGTCGAGCGTCACGAGCGTCTCGAGCAGATCGGCCATGCGATTGAGCGGCACCGCGTTCGGCCCGTCCGACTTCGCCTGCGCCGGATTCGGGTGCGTTTCCATGAAGAGGCCGGCGACGCCCACCGCGACCGCGGCACGCGCGAGCACCGGCACAAATTCGCGCTGGCCGCCCGAGCTTGTGCCCTGCCCGCCTGGCAACTGCACCGAGTGCGTCGCGTCGAACACGACCGGCGCGTGGGTCTCGCGCATGATCGCGAGCGAACGCATGTCCGACACGAGGTTGTTATAGCCGAACGACACGCCGCGCTCGCACGCCATGAAGCGGTCTTCGGATAGACCCGCTTCACGCGCGGCGTCGCGCGCCTTGTCGATCACGTTCTTCATGTCGTGCGGCGCGAGAAACTGGCCCTTCTTGATGTTGACCGGCTTGCCCGAGCGCGCGCACGCGTGGATGAAGTCGGTCTGACGGCACAGAAACGCGGGCGTTTGCAGCACGTCGACGACCGACGCGACCTGCTCGATCTCGTGCTCGGCGTGCACGTCGGTCAGCACCGGCAGACCGAGCTGGCGCTTCACTTCCGAGAGGATGCGCAGGCCTTCGTCCATGCCCAGACCGCGGAACGACTTGCCGCTGCTGCGGTTGGCCTTGTCGTAGGACGATTTATAGATGAACGGAATGTTCAGCTTCGCGCAGATTTCCTTCAGGCGGCCGGCCGTGTCGATCGTCATCTGTTCGGATTCGACGACACAGGTACCGGCGATCAGGAAAAACGGCTTGTCGAGCCCGATTTCGAAATCGCCCAGTTTCATGCTTTCTCCTCGACCCTCGACTGCTGATGCGCGAGCGCCGCTTCGACGAACGACTTGAACAGCGGATGACCATCACGCGGCGTGGACGTGAATTCCGGGTGGAACTGCACGCCGACGAACCACGGGTGCATGCTGCGCGGCAGCTCCATCATTTCCGGCAGATCCTCGCTCG
This sequence comes from Burkholderia sp. H160, assembly GCA_000173575.1. Lineage (GTDB taxonomy): Bacteria > Pseudomonadota > Gammaproteobacteria > Burkholderiales > Burkholderiaceae > Paraburkholderia. The sequence continues at coordinate 5,592 of ABYL01000091.1, forward strand.
GCGTACGGGCGCTAATGATGAGACCACCGCCTTCGAGCTGGGGCACGAAGCGGTTATTCACCTCATAACGGTGACGATGACGCTCGTTCACATCGGTGCCGTAGATCTCTTCGGCGAGCGTGCCGGGTTTGATCGGGCAGCGCTGCGAGCCGAGGCGCATCGTACCGCCGAGGTCCGACTCTTCGGTGCGCTTCTCAACGCGGCCTTCGCGGTCGTACCACTCGGTGATCAGCGCGACCACGCGGTTCTTCGTTTCCTGATCAAACTCGGTGCTGTTCGCGTCCTTCAGACCGACCACATCACGCGCGAATTCGATCACGGCGAGCTGCATGCCGAGGCAGATGCCGAGATACGGCACCTTCGCTTCGCGCGCATAGCGGATCGCGGCGATCTTGCCTTCGGTACCGCGACGGCCGAAGCCGCCCGGCACGAGCACCGCGTCGAGATGCTTGAGGCTCTCGACGCCTTGCGTTTCGATCTCTTCGGAGTCGATGTACTCGATGTTCACGCGCGTCGACGTATGCATCGACGCATGACGCAGCGCTTCGATCAGCGACTTGTACGACTCGGTCAGATCGACATACTTGCCGACCATGCCGATCGTCACTTCGTGCTTCGGGTTCTGCAGCTTTTCGACGAGCTCCGACCACATGGACAGGTCCGCCGCCTTCGGCGTGAGCTTCAGCTCTTCGCAGATGATCGCGTCGAGACCCTGGTCGTGCAGCATCTGCGGAATCTTGTAGATGCTGTCCGCGTCCCACACGGAAATCACCGCGTCTTCGGGCACGTTCGAGAACAGCGAGATCTTCGCGCGCTCGTCGTCCGGAATGCGGCGGTCGGCACGGCACAGCAGCACGTGCGGCAAGATGCCGATTTCGCGCAGCTTCTGCACGCTGTGCTGCGTGGGCTTGGTCTTGAGTTCGCCGGCCGTGGCAACCCAGGGCACCAGCGTCAGGTGCACGAAGCACGCGCTGTTGCGGCCGAGGCGCAGGCTCATCTGACGCGCGGCTTCGAGGAACGGCAGCGATTCGATGTCACCCACCGTGCCGCCCACTTCGACGATCGCCACATCCGGCTCGCCGCACGTCGCAGAAGCTGCGCCGCGCTCGACGAATGCCTGGATTTCGTTGGTGATGTGCGGGATGACCTGCACGGTCTTGCCGAGATAATCGCCGCGGCGTTCCTTGCGGATCACCGACTCGTAAATCTGGCCCGTGGTGAAGTTGTTGGCCTTGCGCATCTTCGTGCTGATGAAGCGCTCATAGTGGCCGAGGTCGAGGTCGGTTTCCGCTCCGTCTTCCGTCACGAACACTTCGCCGTGCTGAAACGGGCTCATCGTGCCGGGGTCGACGTTGATGTAGGGATCGAGTTTGAGGAGGGTGACTTTAAGACCGCGCGATTCGAGGATCGCGGCGAGGGAAGCGGCGGCAATACCCTTGCCGAGGGAAGATACTACGCCGCCGGTGACGAAAACATATTTGGTCATCGCTGGATGCTCGCGGGAAAAACGGATTATACCGTAAAGGATGGTCCCGACTAAGCAAAAAACGCCCGGCCCGCCGCGCGCCGATGCCGCCACGCGCGCTGCGCGTCAGGCGCTTCGCTCCAGTTCGCGCAGCATGCGCTGCACCGCGCGCGCGGTTTCGATCGGCTTTTCCATCGGATACAGATGACTGCCCTCGATCCACTCGACGTGCCCGCCGGTCGCGCGCCGCGTCGCGTCGAGACCGGCCTGGCGGATTTCCTTCGAGCGCGTGCCAGCGATGAAACCGACCGGCACCGGCGCGCCGCGCGCGAGTCGCGCACCGAGCGTATGCGGCAGCGTCTTGTAGATCTGGTATTCGGTGCGGCGATCGAACGCAAGCGCGCGGGCGCCGTCGGGCGAGTTCTGCGGAATACCGAAGTCGATGTAGTCGGACAGCATGCGCTCGTCCCAGCGCGCGAAAGCGGGCTTCGAATGGAAGTGCCGCCATGCTTCGTCGCGGCTCGCCCACTGCGTGCGCCGTGTGCGCGTCGCGGCGGCGGGCGACAAGCGCTCGTCGAGCCCGGTCCATTGCGACACGCGCAGCATGCTGCTGCGCCAGCCGGCGATCACCGGCGAGTCGAGCATCACGACGCCCCTCACCCACTGCGGCTTTTTCAGCGCCGCCATCAGCGATAGATAACCGCCGAGCGAATGCCCGACGAGCCACACCGGCTGCTCGTACAGGCGGCCGATGTCGTCGAGCAGTTGCTCGACCAGATGCGGCCAGTCCCGCGTGACAGGAAAGCGCGGATCATGGCCGATCCGCTCGATGAAGCGCACGTCGTAGTCGTCGGAGAGTTCGGCGAAGATCGTCCGGTAAGTCGAGGCCGGAAAGCCGTTCGCGTGCGAGAAATGGATGATGTTTTTCAACTGCGGCTGTCTCCGTTGTGTTTTTTTGCGCGTGGGCGTGTTCTTTGCCTGTGCCGCTGCTTATATCGCTGCTGGTGCCCGTCGCGCGTGCTGTTGCACTCATCGTGCCGCGACGCACTCAACGCTCCATCCAGTAGCGGCGCTGCGTATCGCGATAGCGCTCGAGCGTGAGTGCGGCGCCCTCCTCACCCTGTGCGCCGGGATCGACGTCGACCCGCACCGCGCCGTCGCGATCGCTGCGCCCAAGCTCGATATGACGCGCCACGTAACGCGCGAACACGCCGTCATTTGGATGATGAAAGCGATTCTCATAGCCTACCTGAAATAACGCGATGGACGGATCGATAGAGTCGAGGAACGGCTCGGTGGACGACGTCCTGCTGCCATGATGCGGCACCATCAACACTTGCGCGCGCAGCATGTTGCGATCGCGCGCGAGCAGCACGCGTTCGGTTGGCGCTTCGATATCGGCGGTCAGCAAGGCCGCGAAACGCGGCGCGTCCGCACCGACGCGCGTCGCCGCCTCGCCTGCGGTGATGGCCGGCAAGGTGCTGACCCTGAGCACGCAGCAATGATCGTTCGACTTGCCGGTTAGCGCCCCAGCGTCCGGCCAGAGTACGGTGAACTCGACACCATCCCACTGCCAGCTCTGCCCCGCCACGCACGGCAGAGTCTGCGCGCCGAGCTGCTTCGCCTTCGGCCACAGCGCATGGTCCGGCTCCAGTCCGGCCACCAGTTGACGCACCTCGATCGCATCGAGCACAGCCTGCGCGCCTCCCGCATGATCGGAATCCGCGTGACTGATCATCAGCGTATCAAGCGTCGTCACGCCTTGCGCCTGCAGGAACGGCACCACCACCCGCTCGCCCGCGTGCGTCGACTCCGGACCGGGCCCCGTATCGAACAGCAACGCGTGATGCGCGGTCTGGACGAGCACCGACGCGCCCTGCCCGACATCGAGCGCAGTCAGACGGAACGCCCCCGCTGGCTGGGCGAGCGCGCCGTCTGCGCTGGGCAACAGAAGCGGCAGCCAGGTCAGCGGCGCAGCCCAACGCAACGGCCAGCCGCGCGGCGCGAGACACCACAACACACCGACTGTGGCCGCGGCGAGCGCCCAGGCGTGCGGCTGCGGCAACCACCACAGCGTCCAGCGCGGTCCCAACAACAGCTGCAAGCCGGCCACGAGACCATCGAGCAGCGTATGCGCGGCGCGCCACGCGAACGCGTCGAGCGGCGCGGGCAACGCGATGCCCGCAAGCACCGTCGGCGTGACCAGCAGGCTCACCCACGGAATCGCGAACGCATTCGCGAGCGGACCGGCGAGCGGAATCTGCGCGAACCAGTACACGGTCAGCGGCGCGAGCGCGACCGTCACCGCGAACTGCACGTGCGCGGCGCTGCGCAGCCGTTCGGCGAGTGCCCGCAGGCGCTGGAACGATGCCCGGCGTAGTGCCTGCCACCCGGCTAGCGCTGCGCCGTCCTCATCGTGACGGGACGCCTGACGATCCCGTCCTCGCGGGCGGCCCGACATCGCGAACAGGATCGCGCCGACCGCGCAGAACGACAGCCAGAATCCGGCCGACACGACCGCCCACGGATCGATCAGCAGCACCAGCCCGAGCGCCCATGCGAGCACCGTAGAACGCGCGAGCTGACGGCCGCAGACGAACGCCAGCGCGACGAGCGTCGCCATCCACAGTGCGCGTTGCGCCGGCACGTTGAAGCCGGCGAGCGCCGCATACAGCGCGGCGAACATCGCGCCGAGCGTGACGCCGACCAGCTGCGCGGGCAAGCGCAGCGGCCAGTTGCGGCCGACCCATCCCGAGCGGCGCCACACCGCGGCCACGAGCCAACCGGCCAAAGCCGCGACGAGGCCGATATGCAACCCGGAAATGGCCACCAGATGACTCGTGCCGGTACCGCGCAGCCATTGCCAGTCGGCGGGGCTCACTTCGTCCTGCGCGCCGATCGCGAGCGCAACGACGATGCCGCGATGCGGCGCATCGGCGAGCACCGTGTCGATACGCGCACGCAACGCGGCGCGCCAGCGGTCGACCAGCACGGCGAGTCCGCTCGCATGACCGGCAAGGTGTTGCGCATGTTCCGGCGTGCTCACGTAGCCGGTCGCCCGGACGTTGCGCGCGAGCAGATTCGCCTCGGTATCGCGCACGCCGAAATTCGCGTTGCCGTGCGGACGCTTCAAGCGCACCGTCAGACGCCAGCGCTCGCCCGGTTCGAGCGGCGGCGCCGGGGCGCCGCGCGCGATCCACGTCAGCTGGATCACGCGCGGGAAAGCGGCGAGTTGCGCATCGTTGGTGTCGACGTTGAACAGGAAGCGCGCGCCTCGACCGTCGCGCGTCGGCAAACCCTTGATGCTGCCGGTAACCTCGATATCACGCCCTTCCCACGCGTGCGGCAGGCTCACCGCGAGTCGTGTTTGCGCCCGCCCGGCCGCATAGCCAAAGCCCACGCTGATCGCCGCGCACCACACGGCGCCCCAACCGACCACCCGTCGCACGCGGACCCCGCTCCATGCCCGGAGAGCGGGCTGATGCCAGAACCGATGTTCGTGCGCCGCACCCGTGGCGCCTGCCCCATCGCTACGCAGGCCCCACACCGCAACGACCGCCGCCGCGCAGCCGAGCAGCATCAACGCCCACCATCCGCCCGTACCCGGCAACACCGCCTGCCGCTGCAGCCAGATCACCCCCAACGCAAACCCGCACCAGACCGCCCGCATCCGCCCTCCTCGCCGCTGGCGCCGGGCGTCGTCACAACCGGCGAACGGGCAGCAGCGAGCCCGCCGGGGCGTGGGCGTCGCCCGGCGCGATTCCCTTTAACCAACGGAATCGATTATGCAGAGGAAAGCGCGAGTCGCGGCAGCGCGGCGAGCGCGTTAGCCGTTGTGCCAAGGGCGGCTGCGTCGGATGAGACACCGCGCAGTTGGGCGAGGGTCGCCCCGATCGCCGGAATCTGTTCGGGCGAATTGCGCTGCTTGTACATCCACGACGGCGCGATATCGGGCGCGTCGGTCTCGACGACGAGCGCGTCGAACGGCAACTGCTCGGCGAGCCGCCGGATCTGGCGCGCGCGCTCGAACGTCAAGTTGCCGCCGAAGCCGAGATGCATGCCCTGATCGATGTACGCCTGAGCCTGCTGGAAACTGCCGTTGAATGCGTGTGCAATGCCGTGATGGATCTGATGCCGGCGCAATCCCGCGATCACCTGATCCTGCGATTTGCGCACATGGCAGATCACCGGTAGATCGAATTCGCGCGCGAGTTCCAACTGGCCGTTGTAGAAAAACTGCTGGCGCGCATCGTCGAGACCGTCGACGAAATAGTCGAGCCCGATCTCACCGATGCCGACGAAGCGCGGATCGTCGAGACTCGCCTCGATCTCCATGCGCAGCAGGTCGAGGTCGGCATCGACGGCGCCTGGCGTGTACATCGGATGAATCCCGAGCGCGTACGCGCCGCCGTCGACGTGGTGCGCGAGCTCGCGCACCGCCGCGAAGTTCTGTCGCCCGATCGCCGGAATCACGATGCGCGACACACCCGCATGGCGCGCGGACGCCGCGACCGCGTCACGGTCGGCGTCGAACTCCGAAGCGTCGAGATGGCAGTGCGTATCGATCCACATAGGCTAACGGCCGTGCCGGACCGCGCTCAGACCGGTACCGGCGGCTCTTCGTGCAGCACGCCGTCGCGCAGTCGCATGATGCGGTCGCAGCGGCCGGCCAGTTCCGGGTCGTGCGTGACGATCACGAAGCTCGTGTCGAGCGTGCGCGACAGTTCGAGCATCAGGTTGAACACCGTGTCGGCGGTGCCGCCGTCGAGGTTGCCGGTCGGCTCGTCGGCGAGCACGCAGGCGGGTTTCGTCACGAGCGCGCGCGCGATCGCGACACGCTGGCGCTCGCCGCCCGACAGCTCGCCCGGCCGATGCTTCGCGCGATGCCCCATGCCAACGCGCTCCAGCACCGCCATGGCCTCGCGGCGCGCGACTTCGGTCGTCTCGCGACGAATCCGCAGCGGCATCGCGACGTTATCGAGCGCGGAAAACTCCGGCAACAGATGGTGAAACTGATAAACGAAACCGAGCGCGCGATTGCGCAGGTCGTTGCGCTCGCGCTCGGAGAGCTTCGTGAACGGCTTGCCGAGCACCGACACCTGGCCCGCGCTCGGATCGTCGAGACCGCCGAGCACGTGCAGCAGCGTGCTCTTGCCGGAGCCCGACGCACCGACGATCGCGAGCTTCTCGCCGCGCCGCACGGCGAGTTCCGCGTTGTTGAGCACCGGCACGTTCAGGCCGCCCTGCACGAATGATTTCGAAATGCCGGTGGCTTCGAGCACGTACGGATACGACGCAGGGTCCTGAGCGGTCATGGATGAAGCGGTGGAAGGATGGACGAGGAGGTCATTCATAGCGCAGCGCCTCCGCCGGACGGACCTTCGCGCCGCGCCAGCTCGGATAGAGCGTTGCGAGCGCCGACAGCACGAACGCGATGATGCCGATGCGCGCGACATCGGCCGGAATCAGCTCGGATGGCAGCTCGCTGATGAAGTACACCGAAGGCGGCAGGAACTGCACACCCAGAAGATGCTCGATCATCGGCACGAGCCACGGAATGCTCCATGCGATCAGGCAGCCGAGCACGACGCCGGTCGCCGTGCCGATGAAGCCGATCGTCACACCCTGCACGACGAAGATCTTCATGATCGAGCCGGGTTGCGCACCGAGCGTGCGCAGAATCGCGATATCGGCCTGCTTGTTGGTCACCGTCATCACCAGCGACGAAACAAGGTTAAACGCGGCCACCGCAATGATCAGCGTCAGGATGATGAACATCATGCGCTTTTCGATCTGCACCGCCGAGAACCAGGTCTTGTTCTGCTGGGTCCAGTCGCGAATGTACAGATCGCCCGACAGCGTGCGCGCGAGCTGATGCGCGACTTCCGGCGCGCGCTGCATGTCGGTGAGGCGCAGCCGCACGCCGGTCGGCGCGGGCAGCCGGAACAGCGCCTGCGCGTCCTTGATGTTGATCAGCGCGAGCGTGCTGTCGTATTCGTAATGGCCCGACTCGAAGATGCCGACCACCGTGAACTGCTTCAGGCGCGGCAGCATGCCGGCCGGCGTGATCGTCCCCTCGGGCGCGACGAGCGTGATCTTGTCGTTCAACTGCACGCCGAGATTGGCGGCGAGGTCCGCGCCGAGCACGATGCCGAAGTCACCCGCCACGAGGGCGGTCAGCTTGCCGCCCTTCATTTCCTTGCCGATGTCGGACACTTCTGGCTCGAGCGTCGGCTCGATACCGCGCAAGGCGACGCCGCTCACCGCGTCCTGGCGCGTGAGCAGCGCCTGCGCCTCGACGTAGGGCGCCGCGCCGATCACCTGCTTGTTCTGGCGCGCTTCGTTGGCGGTCAGCTGCCAGTCGGGCATCGAACCGGTCGGCGAAAAGATTTCGACGTGCGCGAGCACGGACAGCATGCGGTCGCGCACTTCTTTCTGAAAGCCGTTCATCACCGACAGCACCACGATCAGCGCCGCGACGCCGAGCGCGATGCCCGACATCGACACGAGCGCGATGAACGAAATGAAGCCGTTACCGGTCGTGCGTTTGCCGGCGCGTGTGTAGCGCCAGCCAATCTGCCATTCGTAGGGAAATTTCAAGCGAATCCTTTTTGCGTTCTTCGACTGTGTGCCGGGGGCGGCGAACATCAGTCGTCTGCCGTGCGGCCCGAGCGTCGTGATCGTTGGGCTCGCGGCGGTCCGGATCGTTCCTCGCCCGCCGAGCTGCCGTGCAGCTCCCGCCACCGCGTCCAGCGATCAAGCGCGAAGTTTGCCACACAATGCCGCCGGCTCGCGCAGGACGTACCTCGGCCGCGCCATCGACAAACCGGCCAACCTTCGTCGAAATACTCGCATCGTTTGCCCTACAATGCGCAGCATCATGCCTGCCGACCGCCTCCATCTTCTGCTGCCCTTCGCGCTGCCCGCCGCGGCCGACGCCTCCACCGCGCTTCACGACATCCACAGCCCCGCCCTCGACAGGCTGATCGCGCGCGCGACGCTAGTTGAACGCGTGATCGGCGAGGATTTTCAGCGCACGCTGCCACACGAGCGCTGGGTGGCGCGGCAATTCGGCGCGCTGCCTGATGGCACAGCGGGCGCCTCGGCCGCCGCCGACGAAGCCCCGCTCGCGCCCTACATGCTGCGCGCCGACGGCGGCGACCCCGGCAGTGCGACGTGGGCCTGCGTGCAGCCGGTGCACGTGCACATCGCGCATGACCATCTGGTGCTGATCGATCCCGCGTCGCTCGATCTGTCGGACGACGAAGCGGGCACGCTGCTCGCGGTCGCGCGCCCGCTGATCGAGGAACTCGGCGTGCGCATCGAGGCACCGAAACCAACGCGCTGGTATCTGTCGAGCGACGCCTTCGGCACGCTCGCGGGCGCGTCGCCGTTGCGCGCGAGCGGCCGCAACATCGAGATCTGGCTGCCGCACGAAGCGCATTCCGGCGAACGCTCGCGTGCGTGGATGAAGCTGCAGAACGAAGTGCAGATGGCGTGGTTCGAGCACCCGGTCAACGAAGCGCGCGAAGCACGCGGGCTGCCGGCCGTCAACTCGATCTGGTTTCACGCGCAGGGCGCCGCGCACCCGGTGCGCAGTCCGTTCGCGCGCGTGCTGTCCTCTGCCGCCGCGACGCGCGGTCTCGCGCTCAGCGCCGGAGTTGCGACGGACGCGCCGCCGGCCTCGTACGGCGAACTGTCAACATTGCTGCGCGGCGCGTCCAACAGTAGCGGCGCAACGCTCGTCGAACTCGATCCGTTCTCGGCCCCCTACGTCGAACAGGACTGGGCGCGCTGGAACCAGGCATTCGCCGCGCTGCAGACCGACTGGTTCGCGCCCGCGCTCGCGGCGCTGCAGTCGGGCGAGCTCGCTGAACTCGGCCTCACGCTGTGCGGCGACACCGGCTCCGTGACGCTGACGGTCACGCGCGGCGATCTGAGCAAATTCTGGCGGCGGCGCGTGCTGGCCTCGCTTTTCATCGAATGATCCACGGCCTTTCCGCATGACCCGAATCGTTACGCGCCCCTGCTCCCCCGTCGACACCGAAGTGCTGACCCGCTGCGGCATGCATCCGGTGCTCGCGCGCCTGTACGCATCGCGCGGCGTGTGCCTGCCCGAAGACGTCGAAACCGGCCTCGCGCGGCTCGTGCCGCCCGCCGAACTGAAGGGCTGCGACGCGGCCGCCGCGCTGCTCGCCGATGCGCTTCAGCAGCAGCGCCGCATGCTGGTGGTCGCCGACTACGATTGCGACGGCGCGACCGCCTGCGCGGTCGCGGTGCGCGGGCTGCGCATGTTCGGCGTGCGCATCGACTATCTGGTGCCGAACCGCATGGAGCACGGCTACGGGCTCACGCCGGACATCGTCGATCTGGCGGCGCGTAGCGCGGCCGGCAAGCCCGATCTGCTCATCACTGTCGACAACGGCATCGCGAGCGTCGACGGCGTCGCGGCGGCCAACGCGCTCGGCATCGACGTGCTCGTCACCGATCACCACCTGCCCGGCGACGAGCTGCCTGCCGCGCGTGCGATCGTCAATCCGAACCAGCCGGGCTGCACGTTCCCGAGCAAGTGTCTCGCCGGCGTCGGCGTGATGTTCTACGTGCTGCTCGCGCTGCGCGCGGAACTGCGGCGCCGTGGCGCGTTCGGCGATGCGCTGCCGGAGCCGCGCCTCGACGGCCTGCTCGATCTGGTCGCGCTCGGCACCGTCGCAGACGTCGTCAAACTCGACGGCAATAACCGTGTGCTGGTCGCGCAAGGTCTGCAGCGCATCCGCCGCGGCCGCATGCAGCCGGGCATCGCCGCGCTGTTTCGCGCCGCCGCGCGCGATGCGCGCAATGCCTCCGGCTTCGACCTCGGCTTCGCGCTGGGGCCCCGCCTGAACGCAGCGGGACGGCTGTCGGACATGTCGCTCGGCATCGAATGCCTGACCACCGACGACGTCGGCCGCGCATGGGAGCTCGCGCAGCAGCTCGACGCGATGAACCGCGAGCGCCGCGAAATCGAGGCCGGCATGCAGCAGCAGGCGCTCGACGACCTGTCCACCGTCGACCCCGACGGCGCGACCACGATCACGCTGTTCAATCCGGGCTGGCATCAGGGCGTGATCGGCATCGTCGCGGGGCGCCTGAAGGAGAAGTTCCACCGTCCGTCGTTCACGTTCGCACCCGCCGACGACAGCGGCGTGCTCGTCAAGGGTTCGGGCCGCTCGATCGCGGGCTTCCATCTGCGCGACGCGCTCGATCTGATCTCGAAGCGCGAACCGGACCTGATCGTCAAATTCGGCGGCCACGCGATGGCCGCGGGCCTGACGATCGCCGCCGCCGACGTACCGCGCTTCACGGCCGCGTTCGAGGCGGTCGGCCGTGAATGGCTGTCGGAAGAGGCGCTCGCGCGCACGGTCGAAACCGACGGCGAGCTCGAAGACGCGTACTTCACGCCGCAATTCGTCGAGATGCTCGACGCGGCCGTGTGGGGCCAGGGCTTTCCGGCGCCGGTTTTTTCGGGCGAATTCGAGGTCGCCTCGCAGGCCCTCGTGAAGGACAAGCACCTGAAGCTGCAACTGCTGCGCGGCCGCCAGCGCTTCAACGCGATCTGGTTCAACCACACCGATACCCTGCCCGCGCGCACGACCATCGCCTACCGGCTCACGAGCGATACGTGGAACGGCGTGTCGCGCGTGCAACTGATCGTCGAGCACGCGGTGAGCTGAAATCTGCCGCAAAATCAACCGCGAACACGCGCCGGATCGCCCGCGGGGCTCCGGCGCGGCATGCCGATCGGCTATAATTTCCCCTTTTCACCAAGCTATACAAGATCGACATGGAAGCGGAACGTCTCAACGCGATCGAAGCCTCTCTGGCCGACCTGCGCAAGCGCGCGGACGACCTACGGGGGTATCTTTGACTACGACGACAAAGCACTGCGTCTAATCGAAGTCAACCGCGAACTCGAAGACCCGGACGTCTGGAACGATGCGAAGCACGCCCAGGCACTCGGTAAGGAAAAGAAGCTGCTCGACGACACGGTCGGCAAGCTCACGTCGATCACCAACGACGTGAACGACGCGCAGGACCTGTTCGAGATGGCGCGCGAAGAAGCCGACGACGAGACGCTTCTCGCCTGCGAAGCTGACGCCCAGGCCATCGAAGCGCGCGTCGCCGACATGGAATTCCGCCGGATGTTCGCGAACCCGGCCGACCCCAACAACGCGTTTCTCGACATCCAGGCCGGCGCCGGCGGCACCGAGGCGTGCGACTGGGCGTCGATGCTGCTGCGCCAGTATCTGCGCTACTGCGAGCGCAAGGGCTTCAAGACCGAAGTGCTCGAGCAGACCGAAGGCGACGTCGCCGGCATCAAGAACGCAACGATCAAGATCGAAGGCGAGTACGCATACGGCTTTTTGCGCACCGAAACCGGTGTGCACCGCCTCGTGCGCAAGTCGCCGTTCGACTCGTCGGGCGGCCGGCATACGTCGTTCTCGTCGGTGTTCGTGTACCCGGAAATCGACGACTCGATCGAAGTCGAAATCAACCCGGCCGATCTGCGCATCGACACGTACCGTGCTTCGGGCGCGGGCGGTCAGCACATCAACAAGACCGACTCCGCGGTGCGGATCACGCACATGCCGTCGGGCATCGTCGTGCAATGCCAGAACGACCGTTCGCAGCACCGCAATCGCGCCGAAGCGATGGCGATGCTGAAATCGCGCCTGTACGAAGCGGAAATCCGCAAGCGTCAGGCCGAGCAGGACAAGCTCGAAGCCGGCAAGACCGATGTGGGTTGGGGTCACCAGATCCGTTCGTACGTGCTCGACAACAGCCGCATCAAGGATTTGCGCACCAACGTCGAAATCAGCAACACGAAGAGCGTGCTCGACGGCGACCTCGATCCGTTCATCAGCGCGAGCCTGAAACAGGGCGTCTAAGCGCGCACCGCGCGGCCACCTTCACCGATCGGGGCCGCGCTTTCCTGGTTGCTGCTGCCGCGTTGTTTCCGCGCCGTTTTTCCAGTAGCGCCTGAGGTTTTTACACTGACTGGCTTCCCGCACGCGGCGCACACCGCTGCGGGCCACCGAATACCAAATCATCATGACTGAACCGACCCAGCCGAATGCGGCCCAGCGGAATGCCGCCCAGCCGACTGTCGTGCCCGAAGTGGACGACAACAAGATTATCGCCGAGCGCCGCGAAAAGCTGCGCGAGTTGCGTGAGCAAGGCGTCGCCTATCCGAACGATTTCCGGCCCACGCACCACGCCGAAGATCTGCAGGCGCAGTACGAGCACACCGACAAGGAAGCGCTCGAAGCAAATCCGCTCGAAGTCGCGATCGCCGGCCGCATGATGCTGAAACGCGTGATGGGCAAGGCGAGCTTTGCGACGGTGCGCGACGGCTCGGGTCAGATCCAGTTTTTCATCACGCCGGCCGACGTCGGTCAGGAAACCTACGACGCGTTCAAGAAGTGGGACATGGGTGACATCGTCGCCGCGCGTGGCGTGCTGTTCCGCACCAACAAGGGCGAGCTGTCGGTGCGCTGCACGGAGCTGCGTCTGCTGTCGAAGTCGCTGCGTCCGCTGCCGGACAAGTTCCACGGTCTCGCCGACCAGGAAATGAAGTACCGCCAGCGCTATGTCGATCTGATCGTCACGCCGGAAACGCGCCGCACGTTCCTCGCGCGCACCAAGGCGATTTCGTCGATCCGCAAGTACATGGCCGACGCGAACTTCATGGAAGTCGAAACGCCGATGCTGCACCCGATTCCGGGCGGCGCGGCGGCCAAGCCGTTCTCGACGCACCACAACGCGCTCGACATGCAGATGTTCCTGCGCATCGCGCCGGAGCTGTATCTGAAGCGGCTGGTGGTGGGCGGTTTCGAGCGCGTGTTCGAGATCAATCGTAACTTCCGCAACGAGGGTGTGTCCGTGCGCCACAACCCGGAATTCACGATGATCGAGTTCTACGCGGCCTACACCGATTACAAGTGGCTGATGGACTTCACCGAGCAACTGATCCGCCAGGCCGCGATCGATGCGCTCGGCACGGCCACCATCACTTATCAGGGCCGCGAGCTCGATCTGTCGAAGCCGTTCCACCGGCTCACGATCACGCAGGCGATCCAGAAGTACGCGCCGCAATACACGAACGAGCAACTCGCCGACAGCGCGTTCCTGCGCGCCGAGCTGAAGAAGTTCGGCGTCGATGCATCGCAGCCCCAGTTCCTGAACGCGGGCGTCGGCTCACTGCAACTGGCACTGTTCGAAGAGACCGCCGAGTCGCAACTGTGGGAGCCGACCTACATCATCGACTACCCGATCGAGGTGTCGCCGCTCGCGCGTGCGTCGGACAAGGTGGATGGCATTACCGAGCGTTTCGAGCTGTTCATCACCGGCCGCGAGATCGCCAACGGCTTCTCGGAACTGAACGATCCGGAAGATCAGGCCGCGCGCTTCAAGAAGCAGGTCGACCAGAAAGACGCCGGCGACGAAGAAGCGATGTTCTACGACGCGGACTATATCCGCGCGCTCGAATATGGCATGCCGCCGGCGGGTGGCTGCGGTATCGGCATCGACCGTCTGGTGATGATGCTGACCGATAGCCCGAGCATCCGCGACGTGATTCTGTTCCCGCATCTGCGTCGCGAGGACTGAGCGGCGCTCGGCGCTAATGATCGCTGCGCTTCGCGCGCAACGTGTTTGTTGTGAAGAACGCCCGGCTGATGCCGGGCGTTTTTTTATCCCGGGCCTTATGGCCTCACGGGACCGTTTTCTGCTTCTGACTCTTTGTAACCAGCGGTAAAAGCTGCGCGATCACGTGAAAGTCGCCGAGGTCGCGACGGTTTTAACAGCTTGCGTACGTCAAGACGCACCGTGCCCGAGCCACGACGCACGCCCGATGCCGCCACCGCAGAGGTTACAAATTGAAACGCTGCCCGAATCGAATTGCCGGACACTCGGTCTCATAAGGAGTCGGCTCTGTCTGAAACGGAGGCCCAGCATGAACAACCCTATTCATCAACCCAACCCACGTCGTCTTCATCCGTTGATCGCGGTCGCTACCGGCGCGGTGCTCGTTGCGAGCCTCGTCGCGACCGCGGCGATCACCGGCGTGTTTCCGAAGGCATCGAGCAACGGTACGCAGAACGATCAGACCCAGGCCGCGCAGGTCAGCACACAACCGCCGGGCGTCGTCGATTCAGCCGCGCCGGTCCATCCGCTAGCGCAACAGCGACAGCAGCAGCAGGCCCAGGCTCAGCAAGCGGTGCCGCCCGCCCCTGCCCCTGCTCCGACACAGCAGCAATACGCGCAGCAACAGCAGGCGCAAGCCGCACCACAGTACGCGCAACAGCCGGCGCCGCAGGCGGCGCCCCAGTACGCGCAGCAGCCGGCGCCGCAGCCCGCTTATTGCCCGACTTGCGGGACCGTCGTCGCGATTTCGGCGGTTCAGCATGAAGGACATGGCACGGGCATTGGCGCGGTAGGCGGTGCGGTCGCCGGTGGTGTCGTCGGTAACCAGTTCGGCGCCGGTAGCGGACGTACCGCGATGACGCTGCTCGGCGCGCTCGGCGGCGGGCTCGCCGGCAACTCGGTCGAAAAACATCTGCGCAGCACGACGTCGTATTCGGTGCGCGTGCATATGGAAGACGGCAAGACGCGCTACTTCACCTATCATGAGGCGCCGCCGTTCCACGATGGCGAGCGCGTGCGCGTGCAGAACGGCGTCCTCGTCGCCGACTGAGGTCAGCGCTTCACGTTCGGCGTTTTCCGCCGCAGCAACGAAAAAAGGCGATTCCAATGGAATCGCCTTTTCTTTGGAGTTCAGCGCGCAAGCGCTAACAGACGCTCAATAATCCGCGTCTTCGATCCACGCCGCCTGAATCGCTTCGAGAATCTTTTCGCTCGAACGGTTCGGATCGTCGTCGAAGCCTTCGAGCTCCATCACCCAGCGATGCAGGTCGGTGAAACGCACCTGCTGCGGATCGACGTCCTGATGCTTGTCGGTCAGAGCCATCGCGATTTCTTGCGTATCGGTCCACTTCATGGCGGCGCCCTCCTGTTAGTGGTTTTCCTTCGCGTGATTGATCGAGTAACGCGGAATTTCGACGACCAGATCCTGTTCGTCCGGCATCAGCGCCTGACACGACAGGCGCGACGCCGGTTCGAGCCCCCACGCCTTGTCCAGAAGATCGTCCTCGTCTTCCTCGGACGGCGTCAAGGCGGCGAAACCCTCACGCACGATCACGTGACAGGTCGTGCAGGCGCACGATTTCTCGCACGCATGCTCGATTTCGACGCCGTTGTCGAGCAGGTTGTCGCAGATGCTCTTGCCGGGAACGGCGTCGATCACCGCGCCTTCCGGACACAGTTCGACGTGAGGCAGCACAACGATTTGAGGCATACAGTTTCCGTTTGGGTCTGAGGCACGGCGGCTGCCAGCAATGCCGCGTGCAGGCTCCGTACCATTTTACTGGCGCCGCGCGGACTTTTTAAGTCCGCACGGCGCACTCCGGTTGTTCGTGGGTTGTTCGCGTTTTGTCCGCTGACTCGCGGGGCTTGCACCGCGTTCGTCCGGTTCAGATCTCGTCGAGCTTGCGACCCGACAGCGCGCGGCGAATCCCCTTGTTCATGCGGCGCGCGGCGAATTCGTCGGTGCCTTCGGCGAGCGTCTTCGTCGCGGCTTCGATCGCGCCGACGTCGTCGCTTTGCGCGACATTGCGCAACGCGGCGAGCAGCGTGTCGAGCTCAGCGCGCTCGCTGTCGTCGAGCAGGTCGGCGTCGGCGGCAAGCGCCGCGTCGGTCGCTTCGACGAGACGCTGCGCTTCGACCTGCGCCTCGCGCAATGCGCGCGCGCGCATGTCGATTTCAGCGGTCGAAAAGCTGTCTTCGAGCATGCGCGCGATGTCGTCGTCGGCGAGGCCGTAGGACGGCTTCACGACCACCGACGCCTCCACGCCCGACGCGAGCTCGCGCGCGAACACGGACAGCAGGCCGTCGGCGTCGACCTGATAGGTCACGCGAATGCGCGCGGCGCCCGCGGCCATCGGCGGAATGCCGCGCAGCTCGAAGCGCGCGAGCGAGCGGCAATCGCTGACGAGCTCGCGCTCGCCTTGCACGACGTGAATCGCCATCGCGGTCTGGCCGTCCTTGAAGGTCGTGAAATCTTGCGCGCGCGCGACCGGAATCGTCGAGTTGCGCGGAATGATCTTCTCGGTGAGGCCACCCATCGTTTCAACGCCGAGCGACAGCGGAATCACGTCGAGCAGCAGCCACTCGTCGCCTTCCGCGCCGCGGTTGCCGGCGAGCAGATCGGCCTGGATCGCCGCACCGAGCGCGACGACCTGATCCGGATCGAGATTGACGAGCGGCGGCTGGCCGAAGAACGCCTCGACCGCGCGGCGGATCACCGGCATGCGCGTCGCGCCGCCGACCAGTACGACGCCCTTGATCTCCTTCGTCGTGACCTTCGCGTCGCGCAGCGCTTTCTTCGTCGGGCCCAGCGTGCGTTGCACCAGTGCGGCCGTGATGGTCTCGAACGTGGCTTCGTCGATTGTCAGATCGAGCGCGGTGCCGTTGGAAAGCGTGAGCTTGAGATTAGCCTTCGGCGCGCTCGACAACGCCTCCTTGGCCTCGCGCACGCCATCGAGCAGCAGACGCACGTCTTGCGGCGCGAGCGTCTGCGGCGCGATGCCAGCCTGTTCGAGCACATGGCGATAAAGCGCATGGTCGAAATCATCGCCGCCGAGCGCTGAATCGCCGCCCGCCGCGAGCACTTCGAACACGCCCTTCGTAAGCTTCAGAATCGACAGATCGAACGTGCCACCGCCGAGGTCGTAGACCGCGTACAGACCCTCGGCGCCGTTGTCGAGACCGTACGCGATCGCAGCCGCGGTCGGCTCGTTGAGCAGACGCAGCACGTTCAGGCCCGCGAGGCGCGCGGCGTCCTTGGTCGCCTGGCGCTGCGCTTCGTCGAAGTAAGCGGGCACCGTGATCACCGCGCCGACCAGTTCGTCGCCGAGCGTGTCTTCGGCGCGTTGGCGCAGCGTCGCGAGAATTTCAGCCGAGACTTCGACCGGGCTCTTCACGCCATCGACGGTGCGGATCTGGACCATGCCAGGCGCGTCGACGAAGTCGTACGGGGCGTTTTCGGCGCCCTCCACCTCGGCCTTGCCTCGGCCCATGAAGCGCTTGACCGACACGATCGTGTTGCGCGGATCGCTCGCGGCCTCGGCCTTCGCCCGGCGGCCGATGCGACGGCCGCCCTGTTCCAGGTAACGCACCACCGACGGCAGCAGCACGTGCCCGTCTTCGTCGGGCAGCACGTCGGGCAGGCCGCTGCGCACGGCGGCGACGAGGGAGTTGGTGGTGCCGAGATCGATACCGACCGCCAGACGCCGCTGATGAGGCGCCGGCGCCATGCCGGGTTCGGAGATTTGCAGTAAGGCCATCTGGATCTTCTCGGGGACGTTGTGCCCCGTCCTGAATGTTCGCGTTGCTGGGGGTGATGCCGCGGCCCAGGGCCGCTCTGGTTTTTATTTGTCGCTTGTTGCGTCGCTGCCTGCTGTTGCTGCTCGCAGCTTGCCGGCGCCGCGCTAGGCTTCGAGCCGCTCGATCTGCGCGTCGATTTCCGAGGCAACGCGCTCGATGAACATCATCTGCCGCACTGCCTCGGCCGCTGCCTGATTCGCGCCGCCATCGAGCGATGCGCCGAGCTTGTCGAAGCGTTGACGCTCTTCGTCGCGCAACTCGACGAGCAGCGCGTCGAGCGCGTCGACGTTCTTCGCCGCGGCCGCGTCCTCGATGTTCTCGCGCCACTCCATCTGCTGCATCAGGAATGCGGGTTCCATCGCCGTGTTGTTCTCCGCGCCGACGTTGATGCCGCGCAGCGACAGCAGATAGGTCGCGCGCTTGAGCGGATCGCGCAGCGTCTGGTAAGCCTCGTTCGCGCGCGTGGCCCATTGCATCGCGATACGCTTTTGCGCGTCGCCGGCCGCCGCGAAGCGATCCGGATGCACCTGCGCCTGCACGGTGCGGTACGCGTGATCGAGCGTGCCCGCGTCGAGCGCGAATTGCGCCGGCAGACCAAACAGGTCGAAGTGGCTGTCGTTCAGCGAGGCCATCGGATTAAAGTCCGTTGATGAAGACGTGGTGTGGAAACGTTGGGCCTTGTCAGGCGTGACCGCTTCAGTCAAGCGAGGATCAAACTAAAAAGGCGGCCCGCGCCGCCTTTGATCCGCCGCACGCGGAAAGTATCGAAGCTAGACGCGGAACGACTCGCCGCAGCCGCATTCGTCTTTCACGTTCGGGTTGTTGAACTTGAAGCCTTCGTTCAGCCCTTCGCGCGCGAAATCGAGTTCCGTGCCGTCGATATACGCGAGGCTCTTCGGGTCGACGACGACCTTCACGCCGCTCGTCTCGAACACCTGATCTTCGGCTGCGACTTCGTCCACGTACTCGAGCTTGTAGGCGAGGCCCGAGCAACCGGTGGTGCGCACGCCGACGCGCAACCCGATGCCTTTGCCGCGGCGGGTCAGATACTTCTGGACGTGCTGTGCTGCCTTTTCGGTCAACGTAATTGCCATAACGTTTCTCAGTTGCCGGAGTGCGCGGCGCGCGTGTTCGCGCCGCTCTCCGGTTACTCCGTTCTTACCCGGTTGCTCAGGCGGCCTCGCCGTCTTCGGCAACCGCTGCTTCGCCGTGGCGCTGCTTGTAATCGGCGACCGCTGCCTTGATCGCGTCTTCCGCGAGGATCGAGCAGTGGATCTTCACCGGCGGCAGTGCCAGTTCTTCGGCGATCTGCGTGTTCTTGATCGACATGGCCTGGTCGAGCGTCTTGCCCTTCACCCATTCGGTGACGAGCGAGCTCGATGCAATGGCGGAGCCGCAGCCGTACGTCTTGAACTTCGCGTCTTCGATGATGCCGTCCGCGCCCACGCGGATCTGCAGCTTCATCACGTCGCCGCAAGCCGGCGCACCAACCATGCCGGTGCCGACCGCGTCATCGTCCTTCGCAAAGGAACCGACGTTGCGCGGGTTTTCGTAGTGGTCGAGGACCTTGTCGCTATAAGCCATGATTACACTCCTTGATTCGTTTCAACCTGCAATCCGATGAACGCTCGATGCCCGATTCGTCCAGCCGGCGCGTCAGTGCGCCGCCCACTGGATCGTCGACAGATCGATCCCGTCCTTGTGCATTTCCCACAGCGGCGACAGATCACGCAGCTTGGAAATCTTCGTCTTCAGCAGGTTGATCACGTAATCGACTTCCTGCTCCGTCGTAAAGCGGCCCACTGTGAAGCGGATCGAGCTGTGCGCGAGTTCGTCGTTGCGGCCAAGCGCGCGCAACACATACGACGGTTCCAGCGACGCCGACGTGCACGCCGAGCCCGACGACACCGCGACGTCCTTGACCGCCATGATCAGCGATTCGCCTTCCACGAAATTGAAGCTGATGTTCAGGTTGTGCGGCACACGCTTTTCCATGTCGCCGTTCACATACACTTCCTCGATATCCGACAGGCCCTTCAGCAGCCGGTCCCGCAGCATGCGGATGCGCTCGTTTTCGGTCGCCATCTCTTCGCGCACGATCCGGAACGCTTCGCCCATGCCGACGATCTGGTGCGTGGCCAGCGTGCCCGAACGCATGCCGCGCTCGTGACCGCCGCCGTGCATCTGCGCTTCGATACGGATACGCGGCTTGCGACGCACGTACAGCGCGCCGATGCCCTTCGGGCCATACGTCTTGTGCGCCGAGAACGACATCAGGTCGACCTTCAGCTTCTGCAGATCGATCGTGATCTTGCCGGTGGCCTGCGCCGCGTCGACGTGGAAAATGATGCCCTTCTCACGCGTGATCTCGCCGATCGCCTCGATGTCCTGGATCACGCCGATCTCGTTGTTGACCGACATCACCGACACCAGAATCGTGTCCGGACGCAGCGCGGCCTTGAACGCGTCGAGGTCGATCAGACCGTCGTCCCTGACGTCGAGATACGTGACTTCGAAGCCCTCGCGCTCGAGCTCGCGACAGGTGTCGAGCACCGCCTTGTGCTCGGTCTTCACCGTGATGATGTGCTTGCCCTTGCTCTTGTAGAAATGCGCTGTACCCTTCAAAGCGAGGTTGTCCGACTCCGTCGCACCCGAGGTCCAGATGATTTCGCGCGGATCGGCGTTCACGAGCGCGGCGACCTGCTCGCGCGCTTCCTCGACCGCGCGCTCGGCATTCCAGCCATAAGCGTGGCTACGCGACGCGGGGTTGCCGAACTGCTCGCGCAGATACGGAATCATCTTGTCCACCACACGCGGATCGATCGGCGTCGTGGCGCTGTAGTCCATGTAGATGGGCAGATGGAGAGAGTCGTTGTTCATCAATTGCTCCGGGGACGTCATGTGCTCTGGCTTCTGGGTTCGATATGGAGGCTGCGGCGGCGCCGCGCTTCACGACCCGGCCATGTTGAATACGGAATTGGGACCTTTCGGCGCCACGCGGACGGGTTCGACCGCCGGTGCATCGTTGCGCCTGTCGCGCAGCACCGCCGGCGCGCCTTCGCGCGAGCGCTGCTGGTCGACCAGATCCTTCAGCGAAACCGAATCGAGGTATTCGACCATTTTCTGGTTCAGCGTTGACCACAGTTCATGCGTCATGCAGTGGCCGTCGTGCTGCTTGGTGCCTTCGCACGTGCCCTTGCCGCCGCATTGGGTGGCGTCGAGCGGTTCGTCGACAGCGATGATGATGTCGGCCACCGTCACGTCTTCGGCACGGCGCGCGAGATTGTAGCCGCCGCCCGGTCCGCGCACGGACTCGACGATTTCATGACGGCGCAGCTTGCCAAACAGCTGCTCGAGATAGGACAGGGAGATGTGTTGGCGCTGGCTGATACCCGCAAGCGTCACCGGGCCCTGCTCCTGGCGCAGCGCCAGGTCGATCATCGCCGTGACGGCGAAACGGCCTTTCGTGGTGAGTCTCATATGATGTGGGAACCGCAATTCTCGACAAGTTTGGTCAAGTATAAAAATACATGAGCGATTTAGTCAAGTATGGATAGCGAAATTTGTGTCATCCGCTTAATTGAGCGCCATATTTCTGGGCGGTACGCCAGCGTGCGTGGCGCAGGCGGGATTGGACCGCGTTTCCCGCTCGTGTTCTTCGCCCGAATACTTACTTGAGCAACTGCGGACGCAGCGCGGCGATCAGCCCGCGGCAGGCTGCTTCGCACTGATCAAGCACCAGCTCGAAGCCATCCGCGCCGCCGAAATACGGATCGACCACCTCCCGCGTGCCGCTCCACTGGCCATCCGAGTCGGGCACGAATTCCATCAGCAGACGGATCTTGTCGCGGTGCGCGGGTGGGCACAGCTGATGCAGCGCAGCGACGTTGCGGTCGTCCATCGCGATCAGCAGATCGAAGCGCTCGAAGTCCGCGACCGTGATCTGGCGGCCGCGCAGCGCGTCGAGCGCATAGCCGCGCTGGCGTGCCGCGTGCTGCGCGCGTTCGTCTGGTGCTTCGCCGATGTGCCAATCGCCGGTGCCAGCCGAATCGATCACGATACGGTCCGAAAGTTTCGCCTCGTCGACCAGATGACGCATCACGCCCTCGGCCGTCGGTGAACGGCAGATATTCCCGAGGCAAACGAAACAGACGGACACAGTTTTCATCGAGGATTCTTCGGCGCTCCAGGCGCCGCGCGTAGGGTCTGCAGACAGTCTGCGGACTGCGCCGCGATTATACAAACCTCCACGGATTCGCGCCGGGTGTGGTACAGGCGTGCAAACGCCGTAGGCGTCGGACCGCCGGCGTAGGCCGCTCCTGCTTACGACGCCTCGGCGAGCGGCGTCGCCGCGGCGGCGCGCATCGGTTTGGCCGGCAATGCCGACGCGGCGTCGATCATGCCGTACGACACCGCGTGCGCGAGTTCGGCAGTCAGATGGTTCGCGTCGAGCGGCATCTGCGAGGCGCGCGAGGCGGTTTGAGCGTTGATGTGCAGACAGGCGAGCACCGCGAGCAGCACCACGATGGCCAGAGGCCAGTACACCGATATTGTCTTTTTCATGATGTGTTTTTCCAATTAAGGACGCGTGAGCTTGTGACCCACTATGCCCAGTCGAAATGCTATAGGAATTCACAATCAGGAAAAACCCAGCCTCGCGAGATAGTTCGTTGCTTCAAATGGAACAGTCAATTGCCAGATCTTTTGCAGAAACGATTGGCTCGGTGCTGGCACAAAAAAGAAAAGCTTACAAACACATACAAAGCCGCCGCGACGAACGGCAATAATGATGGTCTTATTGTTACACGCACGTTTTTTTGCACTTGCAACAGGTCTCATAAAATGAAAAGCATTGCACCTCTCGCTGGCCTCGTGGTCGCCGCCCTGCTCGGTGGCTGCGCGGTCTACCCGGACGGCACGCCGATGTATGGCAATGCCTACGGCGGCTATAGCGGCTATGACGGTTACGCGTACGCGCCGCAAACCAACGTGTATCTCGGCTACGGCGATTACGGCCCGGGACGCTACTACGGCCCGTGGCCAGGCTACCGCGGCTATCCGGATCGCGGACACCCGGGCGACGGCGACTGGCATCACGGCGATCACGGCGATCACGGCAACGAACATGGCAACAACGGCGGC
>ABYL01000090.1 GCA_000173575.1 Burkholderia sp. H160
CGCCATCCGCCGTCGCGCCGGCGGCGGTACCGGCAGTCAGCTCGCTCGCGCCGACCTGCGCGGGACCGAGATCGGGCGGCAGATCCTTGATCTCGATCGTCTGCGCCGGCGCCATCACCGTGAGCCAGTTGGCGAGATTTTCCAGTTGCCGCACGTTGCCCGGAAACGGCAGCGACGCGAGACACGCGAGCGCCTGTTCAGACACGCGCTTCGGTTCGACGCCGAGATCGCGCGCGCTCTTCTGCAGGAAATGACGCGTGAGCAGCGGAATGTCTTCGCTGCGCTCGCGCAACGCGGGCAAGCGCAGACGAATCACGTTGAGCCGGTGATACAGGTCCTCGCGAAACAGCCCCTGACGCACGCGCGATTCGAGATTCTGGTGCGTCGCCGCGATGACGCGCACGTTCGCGCGCAACGGGTTGTGGCCGCCCACGCGATAGAACTGCCCGTCCGACAGCACACGCAACAGACGCGTCTGCAGATCGAACGGCATGTCGCCGATCTCATCGAGAAACAGCGTGCCGTTTTCGGCCTGCTCGAAACGGCCCTGGCGCATCGCCTGCGCGCCGGTAAACGCGCCGCGCTCGTGACCGAACAGCTCGGACTCCAGCAGATCTTTCGGAATCGCGGCAGTGTTCAATGCGATGAAGGGACCGTTTGCGCGTGGGCTATGTCGGTGCAACGCACGCGCGACCAGTTCCTTTCCGGTGCCTGATTCGCCGGTAATGAGCACGGTGGCCGCCGAATGTGACAAGCGGCCGATCGCGCGAAACATGTCCTGCATCGCCGGCGCCTGGCCGAGCATCTCGGGCGCTTCGGCGACGCGCTCGTCCCACGTCTGCTCACCGCGCATACTTTCGTCGACCGCGCGGCGTATCAGCTCGACGGCCTTGTCGACGTCGAACGGCTTGGCGAGATACTCGAACGCACCACCCTGGAACGCGGCGACCGCACTATCGAGATCCGAAAACGCGGTCATGATGATGACCGGCAGCCCCGGCAGCTTGTCGTGTACCGTCTGCAGCAGTTCGAGCCCGGAGCCGCCGGGCATGCGGATATCGGAGACCAGCACCTGCGGGCTGTCGTGATCGAGCGCGGCCGACGCTTCGCGCACGTTCGCGAAGCTGCGCGTCGCGAAGTTCTCGCGTGCGAGCGCTTTCTCGAGCACCCAGCGAATCGATTGATCGTCGTCTACTATCCAGATCGGCTTCATAAAGGTCGGTCAGATGTCTTGAAATACGTGTGGTATCTAGCTGTCGAGCGGTAGCAGAATCTGAAACTCGGTATGGCCCGGCCGGCTGTCCACCTCGATCAGGCCATCGTGCTGCTGCACGAAGGTCTGCGCGAGCGTGAGACCGAGACCGCTGCCGTCCTCGCGCCCCGACACGAGCGGATAGAAAATGCGGTCGCGAATCTCTTCGGGAATGCCTGGGCCGTTGTCGATGATATGCAAGTCCAGTGCCAGCTTGCACAGGCGTTTTGAAATCGTGACCTTGCGCGCGATGCGCGTACGCAACTCGATGCGCGCATCGCCTTGCGAGATCCGCTCGCGCAAGGCCTCAGCCGCATTGCGCACGATGTTCAGCAGTGCCTGGATCAGTTGCTCCTTGTCGCCGCGCAGGTCCGGCACGCTGACGTCGTAGTCGCGCTCGATCGTCAGGCCGCGCGGAAACTCCGCGAGAATCACCTGACGCACGCGCTCGCACACCTCGTGAATATTCACGTCGCCGACGATATGCGGATGCCGGTGCGGTTCAAGCAAACGGTCGACCAGCGTCTGCAACCGGTCCGATTCCTTGATGATGACCTGGGTGTACTCGCGCAACTCGTCGCGCTGACGCTCCCCGAGTTCGAACTCGAGCAGCTGCGCGGCGCCGCGAATGCCGCCGAGCGGATTCTTGATTTCGTGCGCGAGATTGCGGATCAGATGCTTGTTGACGGCCGTCAGGTCGTTGATGCGCTCTTCGCGATCCGTGCGCAGATGCCGCTCGTTCTCGAACAGTTCGAGCAACACGTAGTCCTGCGCGCTTTCCAAAAAGCCGACGATCGCATGCACATGCAGCGGCTCGTGACCGGGACGCTCGAGTACGGCGTCCAGATGCGTCGCGTGAAAGCGGTGCGCGGCGATCGCGGTGATCGTCGCGACCAGTTCGTCCGCGTTCGAGAAGATGTCCGGCCACGCCATTTGCGTGAGCTGCTTGCGCGACATCTCGAGCATCGACTCCGCCGACGGATTCGCGAACGCGACGCGCAGTGTGCGCTTCTCGAGCACCAGCACGACGGTCGGCAGCGTCTCGAAGCCCGGCAGCAAGCCGGAGCTTGCGAGCTGCGCATCGTCCGACAGCGTCTGCTCGTGTGCTTTCCTTGCCTTGATCAGATTCTTCAGAACCATCTTGCAGTCTAGCCGGTTGGAGATGGTGATAAATCAGGAGTGCTGCCTGTTCGTGCTTCGTCGAATTGCATGTTGCCCGCGCGCGGCCGGCCGTGCGTACGGCCTAACAAAAAAGGGACGGCGCCGCCGTCCCTTCGTGACCGATCGCGAGCGTCGGGCAAAGCGCTTCGCCGGGTGAAGGGCGAAGCGCCATGGCCGCTTACAGCGAGTAGTACATTTCGAACTCGATCGGGTGCACCGACTGACGATAACGCTGCAGTTCCGTCGTCTTCAGTTCGATGTACGCGTCGAGCATCGCATCCGTGAACACGCCGCCGCGCGTCAGGAACTCGCGGTCCGCGTCGAGCGAGTCGAGCGCCTGGTCGAGGCCCGCGCACACGGTCGGGATCTTTGCATCCTCTTCCGGCGGCAGATCGTACAGGTTCTTGTCGGCGGCTTCGCCCGGGTGAATCTTGTTCTGCACGCCGTCCAGACCCGCCATCATCAGCGCGGAGAAGCACAGGTACGGATTCGCCATCGGATCCGGGAAGCGCGTCTCGATACGGCGGCCCTTCGGGTTCGACACGTGCGGAATACGGATCGAGGCCGAACGGTTGCGCGCCGAGTAAGCGAGCTTGACCGGTGCTTCGAAGTGCGGCACGAGGCGCTTGTACGAGTTCGTCGACGGGTTCGTGATCGCGTTCAGCGCGCGAGCGTGCTTGATGATGCCGCCGATGTAGAACAGCGCGAATTCCGACAGACCTGCGTAGCCATTGCCCGCGAACAGGTTCTGGCCGTCCTTCCAGATCGACTGGTGAACGTGCATGCCCGAACCGTTGTCGCCAACGACCGGCTTCGGCATGAACGTCGCCGTCTTGCCGTACGTGTGCGCGACGTTGTGGATGATGTACTTCATCTGCTGCAGCCAGTCGGCGCGCTGCACGAGCGTCGAGAACTTGGTGCCGATTTCGTTCTGGCCCTGGCCCGCCACTTCGTGGTGGTGCACTTCGACCGGAATGCCGATCTGTTCGAGCAACAGACACATTTCCGAGCGGATGTCCTGGAACGTGTCGACCGGCGCGACCGGGAAGTAGCCGCCCTTGGTGCCCGGACGGTGGCCGGTGTTGCCGCCTTCGAATTCCTTCGCCGACGACCACGGTGCTTCTTCCGAACCAATCTTGATGAAGCAGCCCGACTGATCCGTGTTCCACTGGACCGAGTCGAAAATGAAGAATTCCGGTTCCGGACCGAAGTACGCGGTGTCGCCGAGGCCCGAGCTCTTCAGGTACGCTTCAGCGCGCTTCGCGAGCGAGCGCGGGTCGCGCTCGTAGCCCTTGCCGTCAGCCGGTTCGACGACGTCGCAGGTCAGCACGAGGGTCGATTCTTCGTAGAACGGGTCGATGAAGGCCGTGTTCGCGTCCGGGACCAGCAACATGTCCGATGCTTCGATGCCCTTCCAGCCGGCAATCGACGAACCGTCAAACGCATGGCCGCTTTCGAACTTGTCTTCATCGAATGCCGACACCGGCACCGAAACGTGTTGTTCCTTGCCGCGCGTATCGGTGAAACGGAAGTCGACAAACTTGACGTCTTCGTCCTTGACGAGTTGAATGACGTCGGCCACGGATTTACTCATAACCTATCTCCTGATTAACAATTTCGGCGGATTCAGCCGCCGCCCAATCTAGCTGACCCGTCCCGGCGCGTCCACTCATACGGCGTCGCAGGGTGGAAAATTCTGCCAGGCAAGTCGATCGGCACCAATAAAGCAGATAGTGTGCCATCTTTGGGACCTCGATGTGCCGATCCGGCGCATACCGTTACTGAGCTTACGTTTACGGTCAGCGCGCGCAGCGCGAACGGATTCGCGAACAAGCGTGCGCGTATCGCAACGCACCAGTTTCGTGCATTCACCGCTTTGGAAATCACCATACTTTCCATTTTGGTGCATTCAGAACAAAATGCACCATCTTTGCGCGTCGAAGTCTGTGCAGCGTCCGGGGACTGGCCGGCGTCGCCCAGTCTACACAGATCTGCGCGGTGCCTGCCGCGCGCTAAAATAATCATTTGGTCCGAAGGAGATTGACGCTCATGAGCACGCTCGAACAGCTTTACGCGCAGGCGGACGCCCGCCGCACCGAGAACCAACTGCCCTACGCGGGCTCGGTATCGCCGGCCGAGGCGTTCGAACTGCTGGAACTCGATCCGCGCACGCGTCTCGTCGACGTGCGTACCCGCGCTGAACTCGACTGGGTCGGCCGGCCGGTGGTCGGTGATGGACAATACGCGCACGTCGAATGGACGCGCTATCCGGGCGCAGTACCCAATCAGGAGTTCATGCAACAACTCGCGCAGGTGGCAACGCCCGACACCCCGGTGGTGTTCATGTGCCGCAGCGCCGCGCGCTCGAAGCTCGCCGCGATCGCCGCGACCCAGGCCGGCTTCACGAAGGCGTACGACCTGCTGGAAGGCTTCGAAGGCGACAAGGACGGCCAGGGGCATCGGAAGACGGTGTCGGGATGGTGTTTTCGCGGCTTGCCGTGGATTGGCGCCTGATGGCGGCTGGGCACAGTGCCCTCACATGCAGCAGCCCGTGGGACGCGGATGAAACAAGCGAAGTAAGACGGGACGCGCCGACCACACATGGACTGCATCGTCGGCGCGGGTTGTGACACTGCGATGTCGCGGTTCGCGCCAGCCGGGCTCCCCGGCGCGGACCGCCTTCATTCAGCTTCGCGGCTTACCTGTGGCCGCCGCTGCCGCTGCCGCCGCTTCCGGCTCGACGATATCGCCACCGAGCAGATGGACCCCCTCGCGCAGCTTCACGAACGCCGCGGCGACGGCTTCCGGCTCACCCTTCACGCCGAGATCGATGTGATGCCGCGCATACACGCCGCCGCGTTCCGCATCGCCGACACTCGGCAGGCTGAACACTCGCACGCCCGGAAAATCGCGCTCGATTTTCTCCATCAGCGGCGTCACGCGCGACTCCGGCAACTCGAACACCAGCAGTGACTTTTCGGCGTGCGGCGTCGAGTGATGCAGATGCGCGTACTGCGTATCGAGCACCCACTCGATCATCGGCCAGGCCATCACCGGGAAACCCGGCACGAAATGGTGCTGGCGGATCGAAAAGCCCGGAATCTTGTTGTAGCCGTTCGGAATGATGTCGGCGCCCTGCGGGTACGTGCCCATATTCAGGCGATGCCGGTTCTCGGGCGAGTTCAGATCGAGTGGTGCCGGCGAGTTCGCCGGATACATGTCGCGGATGCGCTCCTGGATCAGCTTCGCCGCCTCCGGATGCAGCTCGAGCGGCACGCCAAGCGCGGCCGCCGCGCACTGGCGCGTGTGGTCGTCCGGTGTCGCGCCGATGCCGCCCGTCGAGAAGACGATATCGCCCGACGCGAACGTACGACACAGCGTCGCCGTGATGCGCTCGGGATCGTCGCCGATATACTCCGCCCAGCCGAGCGACAGCCCGCGCGCGCCGAGCAACTCGATGACCTTCGGCAGATGCTTGTCGACGCGTCTGCCCGACAGGATTTCATCGCCGATGATGATGACGCCAAATGCCATTGCCGCCTCTTTCGTTTGATCAATAGGGAACCGGTGCGACCTCGCGCGCGCCGCCAGGCGCTTCCGCCCGCATACGCTGCAGCGCGCGCAGGCAGTAGAAGCCGAACCATAGCGCCGAGAACACGAGGATGAACGCGTAAATCCAGATCGTCACCGTCGTGATCACCGGGAACAGCACGATCAGCCATACCGACGATGCCCACAGCAGCGTCGGCACCGAACCAAGCAGGCCGCTCACGATGCCGATCATCAGCAGCGGCAGCCGATGGCGCCGCACGAGTTCGAGCCGCTCGTCACGCGTCGCATGCAACGCGAGCGCGTCGTAGGTCATCAGTCGATATGTGAGCCAGCCCCACAGCAGCGGCGGAATCAGCGCGAAGAACGGCGGCACGAGCCACAGCGGCAAGGTGACGATCAGCAGCACGAGACAGATCAGCGTGGCCGATAACGCCTGACCGAGGCTACCGTACCACGTTCCGCCGCGCCGCATCTCGAGGTCGGCGAACTGGCGCACCGCGAGAAAGCGGATCACGGCCGACGTCGACAGCATGGCAATCAGCAGCAGCACTGTGACGACGATCAGCGGGATCGCCATCGCGATCACGATGAATGGCGCGATGACCGCGTGCAGCGTCGAAAAACCGAGCGAGTCGAACAGATGGTAAAGCGTGCCGGTGAAAGACCAGTTGTCGAGCCAGGTGCGGGTCGCGCCGGTCAGTGTCTGCCAGAAGAACCACAGGAGCACGCCCCAGCCGACTGTCGCGACGATAAAAGGTTTAAAAGTCAGCCAGAGCATGCGCGGATGCAACGCGCTTGCGAGCGCGCGCCCAAACGAGCGCAACAGATCATTCATGCGAGCCAGTGCCTGCGAACGAAACGATGGAAGGGAACTCGCGCCACGCGCCGGCCAGGAATGCTGGGGCACTGGAGCGCGCGCACGAACGTGCACAGCATAAACCAAGGAACGCGCCGCCGGCAGAAGTGGGCAGCGCGGCAGAGTGCGTGCTCGAATGGACTCAGGCGGCAGCGGAGTCGTTGACGGGGGCGCGGCGCTTCGGCGCGATACGCTGCGCGATCCGGACGAACGCGAACCAGTGCTGCGCCCAGAAGCCCTCGCCATAGCGGCGGCCTTCAAGCTGATCGCTGATACCGGTCGGCTCCATGTCGCGGCTCCACGACGCGCTGCGGAACATCATGTCCCACCACGGGAACAGCACGCCGAAATTGCAGCCGTACTTGAGCCCTTCATGACCATAGCCGATCGCGTGGTGACGGCGGTGAAAGGTCGGGCTGACGAGCAACCGCTCGCCAAGCCAGCCGTAGTACAGGCGGATGTTCGCGTGCTGCACACTTTGCGCGAGGTTCGTGATCGCAACCAGCACGACGAATTGCGACGGCGGCACGCCGATCACGAGCGCGACCACCGCGAAGAACGACGCCTGCAGCAGATCGTCGAGCAGATGGTTGCGATCGTCGGACCACAGCGACATCTGCCGCTGACTATGGTGTACCGCATGCAGCTCCCACCACACGCCGATACGGTGCTGCCAGCGGTGATACCAGTAGCCGGCGAAATCGAGCACGAGCAGATACATGACGAACGTCACGAGCGGCTGGGTGGTCACGCCGGGCAACAGGTTGTCGAAGTTCAGGTTCGCGATGCCGTACAGCCGCAACCAGCCTTGCACGTTGTCGAAGAACGGCTGGAGCGCGAAGAAAAAGAACAGATTCAGAATGCCGAGCTTGGCGATCCACGTGTACAGCACGTCGACGCGCACTGCCTTGCGGTTCTCCCATTGCTCGACCGGGCGCAGCACCTCGAGCGGCCGCAGGACTGCGTACATTGCGAGCACCTCGAGCACACCGACGATGACCCAGTACAGGCTGTCGTAGGTGTCCTCGTCGTAGTCCATCAGATTGAAACGGAACAGCAGCGGCTGCACCACGTCGATGTACAGCCATGTCTGCACGGCTGACACGAAGCTGTCGAGTGACGAGAAAATCACATGGAACATGATGCTGGCCTGGTTACTTCATCCTTGATGGCTCACTCGGGCGCCCTGCCCTGTCGCCCTCAGACACCCTCAGGCACCATTCGGCGCAGTGACCGGCGCGCGATTGAAGAAATAGATGCCGTGCGGCGAGCGGCCCACCGCAATCGTCTGGATCAGCTTGTGCGTGTTGAGGTCGATGACGCCGACGTGCTTCGCGAAGCGGAAGGTCACCCACAGATATCGTTTGTCGGCGGAAAGTTCCATGTCATCCGGTCCCGGCAGCAGACCGGTGATGTCGCCGACGTTGGTGAGCGTGTCTTCGTCGATGATGCTGATCGTGCTAGCCACCCGGTTCGACACCGCGACATGCTTGCCGTCGTCGAGCGAGCGGAAGTTGTGTGCGCCCTTGCCCGTGTGAATTGTCTTGACGACCTTCTGGTTGCGCCAGTCAACCACGGCGACGTAGTCCTCACCGGTCATGCCGACGAGCAGGTACTTTTCGCCCGGCGTCATCCACAGACCCGCGGGCACCTTGCCGACCTTCATCTTCCATTTGACGGTTTGCGTGGGCAGGTCGATCGCGGCGAGCTCACCTGATACCTGCAGCGTGACGAACACGGTCTTGCTGTCGTTCGAGAACGCCATGTGGCTCGGCATCACCGCGAGCGGCAGCCGCGAAGCCAGCGTCATCTGGTTTTTCTGGCCGTCGTAGTGATAGATGTCGAGGCGGTCGAGCCGCAGGCCCGTCGTGACGAGCCACTTGCGATCCGGCGAAAAACCGATCTGATAGGGATCTTCGATGTTCTCGACCCAGCGCTGCACCTGACCCGTTTTCGGATCGACGAACATCAGGCTGTTCGACACCGAATTGGCGACGATCAGCGAAGAATTATCCGGCGTGGCCATCAGGTGATGCGGCTCCTTGCCCGTGGGCACGGTGCCGACTACCTGGTGGCTATCCTCGTCGATCAGGCTCAGCGTGGCTTCGGCGGAATTGAGCACGATCACGTTATTGGCGTGCGCAGCCTGAGAAAAAAAGCCTGCGGCGGCGACCAGCAGCGCGGTCGCGGTGAACGTGGCAGTCAAGCTGGGAAGAAAAAAATTACGCATGAAAACTCGCTTCGGAGAATGACCGTGATTGTAGAACGTTTGCCGGTCAGAGCGGTTGACGCAAGTCACCGCGCCGCAACCGGAAAATGGGGGGCGCGATGAAGCGTTGCGGCGCGCGGGAATGTTCGTCTCCCGCGACCCGGTTCGTGTTCGCGCCGCGCGTTTTCGAGTGAGGAATCAATGTGCTCTCCGTGTCAGTATCAATCAGGCACCGGTCACCCGTTAAAACACCGGTCACCCGTTAAAATCGCGCGGATCATTATCCGAAACAATAGGAATATTCCTTTTTTCTTATCAATAAAACCCTATCCATATTAATATAATTTTTAGCCCGATTGAATTTCGGAGTTCGCTGATATCCGAATTGCACGTCGAGATCGGAGAATTCACCTTACGCGCCACCCCACCAGCGCTTGCCTCACGAAATCCGGCCGTATGGCGCTGGGGCTGGCGCGCGTTCGACCCAATAACGTATGCCTTAATCATGACCAGCGTTTTTTGCATTTCCCGAATCTCAAACCCACCCAGACAATAACATCTCGTTAATGTCGGATTACGCGCTGCGCGCCAATACAATAATGTGGAGGCCTTTTAATTGATGAACAAGAATATTTCTATATTTTCCAGTGCAGTGTCTCAAACAAAAACGGCAGCGCCGCGAAGCGCCTGCCGGCAAACGTGCCTTGCTTCCGCACGCAAGAAAAGCATTGCTCGGGCGGTCCGAAGCACGGCGGGCGTTGCTATCGCTACGGCGGCACTTTACGTCACGGAAGCGAGCGCCGCCGGGATCGATTCCATAGAGATAGGCACGGCCAGCGCGCCTGGCGACGTCGCGGTCGCGATAGGTGCAGAGGCCACTGCAAGCGGCAACTCATCGCTGGCGATCGGCTGGCAGGCAAACGCGCAAAACGACGACGCGATCGCGGTAGGGACAAACGCCACAGCACAGGGCGATGGCGCCGTCACCGTGGGGCTCTCGTCTTCTGCACAAGGCGAAGGCGCAAGCGCAGTCGGGATGCGAGCGAGTGCGCAAGCGCAACGCGCGACCGCGATCGGCCTGGACGCGTCGGCGCTCGGCGTCGACTCCGTCGCAACGGGCTCCGGTTCAATCGCGGCGAACCCCGCCGCCTCCGCGTTCGGCTCTCTGTCCACGGCAACCAGCGTCGGATCGACCGCGCTCGGTTATCTCGCGCAAGCCGGCGGCACCAACTCCCTTGCCGCCGGAGCATGGGCGTCAGCATTGGAGGACTCGAGCGTCGCGCTTGGCAGTAACGCCCTCGCCAGCGGCATCGGCGCAATCGCACTGGGCGTAGCCGCACAGGCGAGCGGCGCCTACGCAGGCGCAATCGGTTCTGGCGCAACGGCCGCGGGCGCGGGGGCGATCGCACTCGGCAACAATGCGAATGCGAGCGCCGACCATAGCGTCGCGCTGGGCGCCAATTCCAGTACCGTGGCCGACCTGTCGCAAAGCGCGTTTGCGCCCGTGGGAACGGGCGTCACGCCGATCGCGGGCGCCCGCCCGACGGGTGAGGTCTCGCTCGGCTCGGCGAACAACGAGCGTCGCTTGACGAACGTCGCCGCGGGCGCGGCGCCCACCGACGCGGTCAACGTGAGCCAGTTGAGCGCGGTCGACGGCAAGGTCGATGCACTTGCTCAAAGCGGCGCGCTGCATTACTTCAGCGCCTACGACCCGGTCGACGGCTCCAACGACGCACTCGCCGATGGCACACATGCGCTTGCCGTGGGCAGCAACGCCAGCGCGACGGGCACCGACGCAACCGCGTTCGGCACGAGCGCCAGCGCGCGCGCAATGGGCTCGACCGCGATTGGCGCGGGTGCCGTCGCAGCCGCCGATAGCGCACTTGCGATCGGTTATAACGCGAGCGCGCTAGCCGCAAACTCCGTCGCGCTCGGCCAGGGCTCGATCGCCGATCGCGCGGGCACCGTGTCGGTCGGTTCGCCAGGCAATGAGCGCCAGATTACCAACGTCGCGGCCGGCACCGCCGACACCGACGCGGTCAACGTCGCCCAGCTGAAAGCGGTTAGCGACCAGAACAGCGCAACCGCAGCAAAGCTTGACGGCGCAGTCATGTACGACACGAACGCGGACGGCAGCATCAACCGGAATAGCGTGACGCTCGGCGGCGATACAACGGACGGCACCGTCATCCATAACGTCGCGGACGGTGTGCAGGCGTCCGACGCGGTCAACCTCGGTCAGTTGAACGCGGCACTCGAAGGCGCAATCAATAACGCGGCGATCGGCTCGGGAAGCGCGTTGTTCACTGCGGCAGGCGAGAGCGCGACTGAAAGCGCGCAAGCCTCGGGCTCGCACGCCATTGCGGCCGGGGCGAATGCGCAGGCGAGCGGTGCAAATGCCATTGCGGCCGGAGCAAATGCCGTTGCCAGCGGCAACAACGCCACGGCGGTTGGCGCCGCAGCCAGCGCGAGCGCTGACAACTCGGTGGCGTTAGGCCAAGGCTCGGTCGCGGACCGCGCCAACACAGTGTCGGTCGGCGCGGCAGGCCAGGAACGCCAGATCACCAACGTCGCGGCCGGCGTGCGAGGCACCGACGCGGTCAACGTCAATCAGTTGCAGCAAGGCGTGAGTGGCGCCATCAGCGAGGCGAATCGCTATACCGACGACCAGATCCGCTCGGCCCGCCGCGATAGCTATGGCGGCACCGCAGCGGCGCTCGCCATGGCAGGCTTGCCGCAAGCGGTCCTGCCTGGTCACGGCATGGTCGCCATGGCAGGCGGCACGTACGGCGGTCAATCGGCACTCGCGATCAGCGTGTCGCAGTTATCGGACACCGGCAAGTGGATCTACAAGGTCCAGGGCAGCACCGACTCGCGCGGGCAGTTCGGCGCATCGATCGGAGTAGGGATGCATTGGTGACTCTAGCGCTGCATCGACTCCCACACTTTGTGCAGGCGTTTCACCGAAACCGGCATCGGGGTGCGCAACTCCTGAGCGAACAGCGAGATGCGCAACTCCTCGAGCAGCCAGCGGAATTCCGCAAGCCGCGGATCCACCACGCCGCCGCGCTGGGACACCGCGCGCTGATAGTGCTGCAGCAGCGGCTGGATTTCCGCGAACTGCCGCGCGTCGCGTGCGGGGTCCGCGCGCAGCTTGTCGATGCGCAGCGCCATCCCCTTCAGATACCGCGGGAAATGCGCGAGTTGCGCATACGGCGTATCGACGACAAAACGCTTGCCGACCAGAGCATCGAGCTGACTCAGCAGATCGGCGTGTGCGGCCGCGAACGGCTTTGCCTGCAGGAGCTTCTTTGTCAGGCTCGCATATTCGCCGAGAATCTGTCCGACCAGCCGCGAGATTTCCTGCGCGAGCAGCGTGAGGCGGCTGCGCCCTTCGTCGCGTCGGGTGTGGAAGCTCGCATCGTCGTCGGGCAGGGGATCCTGCAGACACGCGCGGTCGAGTGCGGTGTCGATCAGCTGATCGCGCAGTTCCTCCTGCGTGCCGCGCGGCATGAACTGCATGGCCATTTCGCGCAGGCCCGGCAGATTTTTCTCCAGATACTTGATCGGCTCCTTCAACTGCAGCGCAAAAAGTCGACGCAAGCCCGCGCGATGAATCCGCGCGGCTTCTTCCGGCGAATCGAACACCTCGACATCACAATGCGTGCCGCGATCCACCAGCGCTGGATAGCCGAACAGCGTCTGACCGCCGCGGCGAATTTCGAGCAGTTCGGGCAGCTTGCCGAAATTCCACGTGCTCAGGTTTTCATACAGTGCAGTACCCGGAGCGCCGTCCGGGGTCGCGGGCTGTGGAGCCGCGACCGTGCCCTTGCCGCGCGGCGCCCCGCTCGCAGCCGAACCCGCGGACTGCGCAGGTGTCGCGACACCGCCCCCCGCATCGGCCAGGGCGGCGCCTGCCGCGCCCGAAACGAGCTTCTGGAAATGCTGCTGCGCCTGACCACCGAGCTCGGAGCGCAGTTGCGACAGATTGCGCCCCATCGCGAGCTGCCGGCCATGTTCATCGATGACCTTGAAGTTCATGAACAGATGCGCGGGCAGCGTCTCGAGCTTGAAGTCGGACTGCTTCATCGCGACCTGCGTCTGCTCGCGCACGTCGGCGATCAGCGCCTCGAGCAGCCCTCCTGCTCCGAAGCGCTGCGCGCTGTGCCGTTCCGCGAAGCCCGCTGCGTACTCGGGGAGCGGCACGCAATGGCGGCGCAGCTTCTGTGGCAGCGATTTCAGCAGCAGTTGCGCCTTCTCCTTCAGCACGCCGGGCACGAGCCACTCGCAACGGCGCGCGTCGACCTGGTTCAGCGCATACAGCGGCACCGCGAGCGTCACGCCGTCGCGCGGCGTGCCTGGCTCGAAGTGATAGGTCAGCGCCATCTCGATGCCCGCCATCGTCAGCCGCTTCGGGAACAGATCGGTCGTGACACCCGCTGCCTCGTGCCGCATCAGATCGTCGCGCGACAGATACAACAGCCGCAGCTTGTCCTCCGCCTGGCCGCTCTTTTTGACCTCGTCGCGATACCACCGCTCGAACGACGCGCCGGTATAGATGCCGTCCGGCAGCGCCTGATCGTAGAACGCGAAAATCAATTCGTCATCGACCAGCACGTCCTGGCGGCGCGACTTGTGCTCGAGCTGCTCGATGTCGGCAAGCAACTTGCGGTTATGCGCGAAAAACGCGAGCTTCGTGTCGAACTCGCCTTCGACGAGCGCACCGCGAATGAACAGCTCGCGCGCGCGCGCCGGGTCCTGCTTGCCGAACACGACACGCCGCCGGTGATAGATCGGCAGGCCGTACAGCATCGCCCGTTCGAACGCGGACACCTGCGCCGCGCGCTTCTCCCAATGCGGCTCGGAGAGCGACTTCTTCAGCAGATGCGCGCCGACCTTCTCGACCCACTCCGGCTCGATTTTCGCGATACAGCGTGCGTAAAGCCGGCTCGTTTCGACGAGCTCGGCGGCCATCACCCACTTGCCGGCCTTTTTTACGAGCGCCGAACCCGGCCACAAATAGAACTTGATGCCACGCGCGCCGAGATAGTACGGCTCATCGTCGGCTTTCAGGCCGATGTTGCCGAGCAGACCGGTCAGCAGCGCAAGATGGATCTGCTCGAACGTCGCTTCCGCTTCGTTGAGCCGCCAGCCGTGCTCGCGCACCACCGTCAGCAGTTGCGAGTGGACGTCGCGCCATTCGCGCAGCCGCAGTTGCGACAGGAAGTTCTTGCGGCACTCGTCCTGCAACTGCCGGTTCGATTTCTTGTGCGCGATCGCTTCGTCGAACCAGTTCCAGATCTTCAGCCACTGCAGGAATTCGGAGCGCTCGTAGGCGAACCGGCGATGCGCCTGGTCGGCCTGCTCCTGCGCTTCGATCGGGCGATCGCGCGGGTCCTGCACGGACAGCGCGCTCGCGATGATCAGCACTTCCTTCAGCGCCTGCTGATCGCGCGCCGCGAGAATCATGCGGCCGACGCGCGGATCGAGCGGCAGTCGCGCAAGTTCGCGGCCGAGCGGCGTCAGGCGGTTGTCGTCGTCGACCGCGCCGAGTTCGTTGAGCAACTGGTAGCCGTCGGAAATCGCACGGCCCGGTGGCGGCTCGATAAACGGGAACGTTTCGATCGCCGTCAGATGCAGCGACTTCATGCGCAGAATCACCGACGCGAGCGACGAGCGCAGGATTTCCGGATCGGTGAAGCGCGTGCGGCCCTGGAAGTCGCTTTCCTCGTACAGCCGAATGCAGATGCCATCGGCCACCCGGCCGCAACGCCCGGCGCGCTGGTTCGCGGCGGCCTGCGAAATCGACTCGACTTGCAGTTGCTCGACCTTGTTTCGATACGAGTAACGCTTCACGCGCGCGAGGCCGGTGTCGACCACGTAGCGGATGCCGGGTACCGTCAGCGACGTTTCGGCGACATTGGTCGCGAGCACGATGCGCCGCGCGTTCGACGTGCGGAACACGCGCTCCTGCTCGGCGGCCGAGAGCCGGGCGAACAGCGGCAGAATTTCCGTATGCGGCGGATGGTGCTTGCGCAGCGCCTCGGCGGCGTCGCGAATCTCGCGCTCGCCGGGCAGGAACACGAGTACGTCGCCGGGGCCTTCGCGGCACAGTTCGTCGACGGCGTCGACGATCGCTTCCATCAGATCGCGATCAGTCTCGCGCTGCGTCTTCGGCCGCTCGCGGCCGGACGACGCTGCACCCGAGGTTCCTTGCGCCGCCTTGATCGCCGGGCTGTCCTCGACGATCGGACGGTAACGTACCTCGACCGGATACAGCCGGCCGCTCACTTCGATCACCGGCGCGGGCTTGTCGTCGCGGCCGAAATGACGTGCAAAACGGTCGGCGTCGATCGTCGCCGAGGTCACGATCAGCTTCAGGTCGGGACGCTTCGGAAGAATCTCCTTCAGGTAGCCGAGCAGAAAATCGATGTTCAGGCTGCGCTCGTGCGCTTCGTCGATGATCAGCGTGTCGTACGCCTTCAGCAGCGGATCGGTCTGCGTTTCGGCAAGCAGAATGCCGTCGGTCATCAGCTTGACCGATGCGCCCGCGGCGAGGTTGTCGTTGAAGCGCACCTTGTAGCCGACCACCTCGCCGAAGGGCGTGCCGAGTTCCTCGGCGATACGGCGTCCGGTCGCCGACGCGGCGATCCGGCGTGGCTGCGTATGGCCGATCAGACCATTGCCACCGGCACCGAGACCACGGCCGAGCGTGAGGCAGATTTTTGGCAACTGCGTGGTCTTGCCCGAGCCGGTTTCGCCCGACACGATCACGACCTGATTCTCCGCGATCGCCCGCGCGATCTCGTCGCGGCGCCCGGAGACCGGAAGCGCTTCAGGGAACGTGACCGGTGGAATCGGATTTGGCTCGACAACCCGCGACGGCCGCGGTTCGCGCGGCGCGCGAGGTTCCTTGCGCGGCTCGTTGCGCGCAGACGCACCCGCCTCCCGACGCGCGTCGCGCGCCTGATCGGGTCTCGCATCCTGCGCAGGGCGGCGCTTCGTGTCGCCGGGACTCATCTGCTCGCCGGCGGGCGCCGGTTTCTCGTTCGCCCCAGCGGGACTTTTGGGTACATTCGACATGGGGGCGCATTATAATCCCCGGCATGAATTCCCAAACCGACCTCGTCCCCGCGCCCGCGAGCGTTCCGGCCCCCGTCGACTCGCCGGAGACCCTTGCCCAGCACGCGCAATTCGTCGACTGGATGCGTTCAGTCGCTCCGTATATTCACGCATTCCGAAACAAGACCTTTGTCGTCGGTTTCGGCGGCGAAGTGGTGCATCAGGGGTTGCTGAATGCGCTCGTGTCGGACATCGCGCTGCTGCAGGCAATGGGCATCCAGATCGTGCTCGTGCACGGCTCGCGCCCGCAGGTCGAGGAGCAGATGAGCCTGCACGGCGTCGAATCGGAGTTTTCGCACGGCATGCGCATCACCGATGCGCGCGCGCTCGAGTCCGCGAAGGAAGCGGCCGGCGAAGTGCGTCTCGACATCGAGGCCGCGATCAGCCAGGGTTTGCCGAACACGCCGATGGCGCACGCGCACATCAGCGTCGTGTCAGGCAACTTCGTAACGGCGCGCCCGGTCGGCATTCTGGACGGCGTCGACTTCCAGCACACGGGCCTCGTGCGCAAGATCGACGCGGATTCGATCCGCCACTCGCTCGCGAGCCGCAAGCTCGTGCTGCTGTCGCCGCTCGGCTTCTCGCCGACCGGCGAGGCATTCAATCTGTCGATGGAAGACGTGGCCTCGGCCGCGGCGATCGCGCTGCGCGCCGACAAGATCGTGTTCCTGACCGAAACACCGGGCCTGATGGAAACCGTCGAAGGCGGCACCGAGCTGATCCGCGAACTGTCGCTCGACGACGCCTACAAGCTGCACGAAAGCGGCGAAGTCACCGGCGACGCCGCGTTCTACCTGAAGCATTCGATCCGCGCCTGTCGCGGAGGCGTGCCGCGCGCGCACATCATCCCCTACGCGCTCGACGGCAGCCTGCTGCTCGAACTGTTCCTGCACGACGGCGTCGGCACGATGATCTCGTACGAGAACCTCGAAAGTCTGCGCGAAGCGACGCCGGACGACGTCGGCGGCATTCTCGCGCTGATCGAGCCGCTCGAAGCGGACGGTACGCTGGTGCGGCGCGGCCGTCACCAGATCGAGCGCGACATCGACCATTTCTCGGTGATCGAGCACGACGGCGTGCTGTTCGGCTGTGCGGCGTTGTATCCGTATTCGCAGGAGCGCATCGGCGAAATGGCGTGCCTGACGGTCGCGCCCGAAGCGCAAGGCACCGGCGACGGCGAGCGCCTGCTCAAGCGCATCGAGCAGCGCGCGCGGGCGCGCGGCCTCACGCGCATTTTCGTGCTCACCACACGCACCGAACACTGGTTCCTGAAGCGCGGCTTCGTCAAGGCAACGGTCGACGACCTGCCCGAAGACCGCCGCCGGCTCTATAACTGGCAGCGCAAGTCGCTCGTGCTGATGAAACAGCTTTGAGTGCCCGACGATCGCCCCCATCTGATCTGAACAGGTGTCGTCTGCCCGCCCCAACACGATTACAGGAGAAGCACAGCATGACTCGTATGGTTCAATGCGCGAAGCTCGGCAAGGAAGCCGAAGGCCTCGATTTCCCACCGCTGCCGGGCGAACTTGGCAAGCGGATCTACGAAAGTATCTCGAAGGAAGCCTGGCAGGGCTGGTTGAAGCAGCAGACCATGCTGATCAACGAAAACCGCCTGAACATGGCCGATCCGCGCGCGCGTCAATATCTGATGAAGCAGACCGAAAAGTTCTTCTTCGGCGAAGGCGCGGACACCGCATCGGGCTACGTGCCGCCGTCGGCCTGAGCCTGCCTCGGCTGGGACGACCCACCCGTCGCCCGAACCGACCGCACGCCAAAAATCCGCGCCGCGAGCGCGGATTTTTTTTCGTCCCAATGCCGCCGCGCATCGCGTCGGCAGTTCGCGTCATTTCCGCCCCCCAAAGCGACTGCAATATGTTCTAAGCGGTCCGTTTTTGAACCTGTTCAGACCCCGCCAGATCCCCCGCCCCGCGGCGGATTGACCCACATCGAAGGGCTCGAGAGATAAGCCCAGTTGGCACGATCCTCTGTCATCGTGCTAACATGTGCGTCCTTTCAACAGCAACTCACCTTCATTCGCGTTCGTTTCAAGTTGGCTCGCCGTGCGTTTCGTGCGCAGGCGTCATTCTGAATCGAGCTGTTTTTAAACAAGAAAGCTCGTCGGTCGTTTCCCCGCCCAAGCGGAAAAATCAAGATCGGCTTTTTTCGTTTCAAGCCTTCAGCGGCGCATGGGCCAGCTTCGCGCCAACCCAGCGTCCTCCGTGCATCTGCCCCCCTTCCACGGCCACGCAGGTGCAACAGTCAGCACAATCTAAACGAGTGTTTTTTCGCGACCTGGTCGCGAGGCACGGGCGATCGCTTTTTTCGCCCTCTGTTCCGCCGCCGGCAATCCGGTGCCACGGGCGCCCTCGCCTTGTTCGCGAAATCGCACTTCCAGCAACCGAGGCGGAACGCATCACGAGTTTCGTCGCAGTCATTGGAGTTTTAACCTTGACCGCTTCCAGCAACGGCTTCTGGCGACATCACAAACAGGAACAACGCCTTTCCCTCGACGACATCACCGTCGTCGATCACTCACTCCTGAAACGGGCGGTCGGCGCGATGGCGCTCGGCAACGCGATGGAATGGTTCGACTTCGGCGTGTACAGTTATATCGCGGTCACGCTCGGGAAAGTGTTTTTCCCGTCGTCGAGCCCGTCGGCGCAGCTCATCGCGACC
This sequence comes from Burkholderia sp. H160, assembly GCA_000173575.1. GTDB lineage: Bacteria > Pseudomonadota > Gammaproteobacteria > Burkholderiales > Burkholderiaceae > Paraburkholderia. The sequence goes on from ABYL01000090.1 coordinate 18,829, forward strand.
TTCGGCACGTTTGCCGCGGCGTTTCTCGTGCGACCGGTCGGCGGCATGGTGTTCGGGCCGCTCGGCGACCGCATCGGCCGTCAGCGCGTGCTGGCGATGACGATGATCATGATGGCCGCGGGCACCTTCGCGATCGGCCTGATTCCCAACTACGCGACGATCGGCATTCTCGCGCCGGCGCTGTTGCTGCTTGCGCGCCTCGTGCAGGGCTTTTCGACCGGCGGCGAGTATGGCGGCGCCGCGACCTTCATCGCCGAATTCTCGACCGACAAGCGCCGCGGCTTCATGGGCAGCTTCCTCGAGTTCGGTACGCTGATCGGCTACGTGCTCGGTGCGGGCACGGTCGCGCTGCTGACGGCGACGCTGTCGACCGACGCGCTGCTGTCCTGGGGCTGGCGCGTGCCGTTCCTGATCGCCGGTCCGCTCGGTCTGATGGGTCTCTATATCCGCATGAAGCTCGAGGAAACGCCCGCGTTCAAAAAGCAGGCCGAACAGCGCGAAGCCGAGGATCGCGCGCTGCCGAAGCAGTCTTTCCGCCAGCTGCTCGCGCAGCAATGGAAGCCGCTCTTGCTGTGCGTCGGCCTCGTGCTGATCTTCAACGTGACCGACTACATGGCGCTGTCGTATCTGCCGAGCTATCTGTCGGCGACGCTGCACTTCAACGAAACGCATGGCCTGTTCATCGTGTTGCTCGTGATGATCCTGATGATGCCGATGACGCTCGCCGCCGGCCGTCTATCCGACACGATCGGCCGCAAGCCGGTGATGCTGCTCGGCTGCGTCGGTCTGTTCGCGCTGTCGATTCCCGCGCTGCTGCTGATTCGGATGGGCACGGTGCTGCCGGTGTTCGCCGGGCTGATGATTCTCGGCGTGCTGCTGTCGTGCTTCACGGGCGTGATGCCGTCGGCGCTGCCGGCGCTGTTCCCGACGAAGATCCGCTACGGCGCGCTCGCGATCGGCTTCAACATCTCGGTGTCGCTGTTCGGCGGTACGACGCCGCTCGTGACCGCATGGCTCGTCGAGCGGACCGGCAATCTGATGATGCCCGCGTACTACCTGATGGGTGCATCGCTGATCGGCATCGTATCGGTCCTCGCGTTGCGCGAAACCGCCCGAAAGCCGCTGCTCGGCTCGGGTCCGTGCGTCGCGACGCGCGCCGAAGCACACGCTGTACTGCGCGGCGAGCGCGAAGCCGAGGAGATGGATGAACGGTTCGCGGCGGCTGCGACCGCGCGGGCCTGATCCGCGCAGTCATCACGCCAAGCGTAGTTTCAGAGCGGGCCGGCGAAAATCGCCGGCCCGCTTTTTTACGTCAGCAGCGAATCGAACGTCGCGCTAACCTGCGCGCCTGCCACGATCAGCGTGCCCGCGCACACCGGCAGCTTGAAGCGCCGTGGCCCCGCGCTGCCCGGATTGACGTACAGCACGCAGTCGCGCTCGGCGATCGACGGCTTGTGGGAATGGCCGCTCACCACGACGCGAATGCCCTCGTCGCGCGGTACGCAGCCCAGCTCGGCGATATCGTGCACGACGAGAATCGTCACCTGCTGCACGGTCAACCGCGCATGTGTTGGCAGCGACGCGGCCCACTCGCCGGTATCGTTGTTGCCGCGCACCGCGGTGAGCGGCGCGATCCGCGCGAGCGCGTCGAGCACGTCCGGGTTGCAGATATCGCCGGCATGGATGATCGCGTCGCAGCCGTCGAGATAGCGCAGCGCTTCGGGACGCACGAGGTTGTGGGTATCGGAGATCAGTCCGATGCGGGTCGCGGCCAACGGTGCCTGACGTGAAGCCACGCGAAGCCTCACTCCGCCTGCGGGCCAGCCAGCTCTCGCGGCGCCGCCTGAGTGCGCCGCTGCCCAGCCAGCAAGCGCCGGGTCAAACCCTGCACGACGACCGAGACCACCGCCGCGCACGCGAACCCCGTCGCCACTCCGTACTGCGGCAGCAACATTGCCGTGACCGCGAAGAACGCCGCAAACGAGCCGCGCCCGACCACCATGCCGCGCATCAGCAGCGCGACGAAGTCGGCGCCATGCGCACGCTGCGCCGACACCGCGAGCACGATACCAAGCAGCGGAAACACCGACAGCACGCCACTCCAGGCCGCGCCCATCGATGCCGACGCCGTCGTCACCGCGAGCGTCAGCAGCGCACCCGCGAGCATCCGCACGGCCAGATCCGCGCGCCCGACGCGCGCCGCCGGCACATGGCCCGTCGCACGCGGCAAGCAACTCTGCGACATCGCAACGGCGACACACGCCGCCGCCACCGCCCAGCCGAGCGAGCCGGGCAGCCGCACGAGCAGCATGGCCGCGCCGAGCCAGCCGGCCATGCCCGCGACCAGCGCAAGCGGCCAGTCGAAGCGCCGGCAAGTCCATCCATAAGCCAGATTGAATGCCTCGGACGCGGCGATCGCCGCCACCGACGCCGCCGACGCCTGCGCCGCGAACTCGGGCCCGCGTTCGAGCGCGAGCAGCAGCACGATCGGTCCGGCGACGACCGGCAGCCCCGCGAGCCATCCCGCGACCGACGGTCCCCAGACGCGCGCGGCCGCCGTCAGCGCGCCGAGAAAGGCCGGCACCAGCACGAGCTTCAGTGCGAGCAGCATGCTCAGGCCTCCAGCACGTGTTCGATACGGCGGTCCGGCACGAACCACCACGCGGCGGCGAGCGCATAAAGCGCGGCCGACGCCCACGGCAAGACGAACGCGAGTCCGATACCGATCAGATAAATGACGACGGAGACCTTGCCCTTGAAGTCGTTGCCGAGCGCTTTGGCGAGCGTCGAGTCACCGCCGTGCTGAGCAATCAGCGCGCGCGTCAGGATGAAATACGCGATCGCCGCCATGAACAGCACGACGCCGTACATCGCGGTCGGCCACGCGGCCAGATGGTTTCGGCCGACCCAGTGCGTGACGGCCGGCAGCAGCGACAGCCAGAACAGCAGATGCAGGTTGGCCCACAGCACCTTCCCGTTGACCTTCTGCACCGCATGAAACATGTGATGGTGATTGTTCCAGTAGATACCGACGTAGACGAAGCTCAGCACGTAGGCGCAGAACACCGGCACGAGCGGGCGCAGCGCCGCGAGATCGTGGCCCTCGGGCACCCTCAGCTCGAGCACCATGATCGTAATGATGATGGCGATAACGCCATCGCTGAAGGCTTCGACGCGTCCCTTACCCATGCGAGGTCCCGGAGATGAATGCGGTTCGGCGCGCAGCCCGCCCGCGCCTTGCGGAGGAGCCGCGCCGCTGCCGATTATCGGCGATGGTGTCAGGTATTGTCGATGCGCGGGAGCCGGCGGCGCCGATGACGCTGTCCGCCGCGGCTCAGGGGTAATACACGGCGAGCCAGACGCTGGGCTCGGCGTCGCTCGTCGACGCGACGCGGTGCCGGCAATGCGCTTCGATCAGCACGTGATCGCCGGGCTTCATCGGATGCGGCTCGGTGTCGCCGTCGAATTCGAGCACCGCCGCGCCGGTGAGCAGCACGACCCATTCGGCGCGCGGGCTGTCGTACCAGAAGCCCGGCGGACTCGCCTGCCCGCAGGAGACGATACGCTCGATCGTCACGCCGCCCTGCTCGACGAGCGCGTCGACATGCTCATCGGGCATCGCCGCTAGCTGCGCGACGGCGCCGAACAGATTGCCGCTGCGACGTGCCGGTTTGAGCGAGCTTGTCATGGGCGTGTCGTGCCAGCGTCAATGCCGCTCATTGCATCGGTTTGAGCCCTTCGAGCAGCGTCGGCACCAGCTCGCTGATCGTCGGATGCACGTGCATCGCGTACTGCAAGGTCGGATACGGCGCGCCCGCGGTCATGATGTCGACGAACGTATGGATGGCCTCGTCGCCCTCGATGCCGTGAATCGCCGCGCCGAGTATCTGCTTGCTGCTGGCATCCACGAGCGCCTTCATGAAGCCGTCGGTTTCGCCGCGCTCGCGCGCGCGACCCACACGCGACATCGGCATCCTCGCGATCAGCGCTTCGCGGCCACTCTTGCGCACCTCCTCCTCCGACATGCCAACGCGCGCGAGCGGCGGATCGACGAACACCGCATACGTCATGATCCGCGTGTCAACGCTGCGCGCGCCGCCGTCGAGCAGGTTCGCCGCGACGATCTGGTAGTCGTCGTAGGACGTGTGCGTGAACGCGCCGCGGCCGTTCACGTCGCCGATCGCCCACACGCCCGTCACGCTCGTGCGCAACTGGCCGTCGACGGTGATCGTGCCGTGCCGGTTGGTCTCGATGCCGGCGGCGTCGAGACCGAGGTCGTCGGTATTCGGCGTGCGGCCGGTCGCGAACAGCAGGTGCGACGCCTCCATAGCCGGAATGTTCTGCTCGAAGCCGATGCACACCTCGTTCGCGCGATGCGGATGCGGCTCGACGCGCGTCGGCTGCACGCCGAAATGAAACTCGACGCCATCGCGAGCGAGCACCTTCCGCACCGACTCCGCGAAATCCGCATCCTCGCGGCTGAGCACGCGCTCGCCGCGCACGAGCACGCTGACGCGGCTGCCGAAGCGGCGAAACACCTGCGCGAATTCGAGCGCGATATAGCTGCTGCCGACGATCACCAGATGATTCGGCAACGTGGTCAGTTCGAGCAGCGTCGAGTTCGTGTAGTACGGAATCCGCTGGATGCCTTCGAGCGGCGGCACGACGGCGCGTGTGCCCGTGTTGATGAAGATTTCGGAGGCGCTGAGGTCGTCGAGCGGTTGGCCGTCGGGCCTGCTGATCGCGAGCGTACGCGCGCCGGTGAAACGCGCGTGGCCGTTGAACACCGTGATGTTTTTCGTGCCGCGCAGCCACTTCTCGACGCCGCTGCGCGACTGTCCGATGATCTGGTCCTTGCGCGCCTTGACGGCCGCGAGATCGACGCTGACCGGGCCCACATGCACACCGAGCTCGGCCGCATGGCGCGCCACGTGCGCCGCGCGGGCGCTCGCCACATAGGATTTGGTCGGTGTGCAGCCAACGTTCACGCAGGTGCCGCCGAAGTCCGCCCGCTCGATCACCGCGGTGCGGCGGCCGCTTTGAGCGAGGCGCACGGCGAGCGGCGAACCGCCTTGTCCGGTACCGATGACGACTGCGTCGAAGTGCTGTGGCATGGCAACTCTCCCGGGGCTGGGTGCAGTTCGTAGCATCTTACGCTTAGTCCCCCGGGCTGCCATGCCGATTGGGTGAGCGCTCTGCCGATGGCCCGTCTTGCCACGCGCCGCGCAAGAGGCGGCACAAATCAGTTCGGATTACTGGGTTTCCTACCCAAAACTTCTCAAGCGTGACAATGAACCGCGCAAATCAACTCGCGCGAACGTTGCAAGGCCGCCTGCGCGCCGCGCGCCGCGAACACCCAGCCGACCTGGCCGAGGTTGAAGTCCTGCGACACCATCACCTGCATGAGCGCGACCATCGGCAGCACGACCGATGGCCGGTAAAGCTGGTTCCTGATCAACTCTGACATCACGACCCCCATCGCGTGGCGCCGCTTCGGCACCACGCACCCATAACATTTCGATGGAGGAATTTTAGGGAGTGCGTCACCGCCGATAAATAGCGGCAACACGAAGTCACTTGTTCGGCAATCTGAACAATCGCGTCAGGACGCCCTGGCCATGCTGATCATCTGCGCGTCGTACAGCGTGCGCGCATACGCGCTCGCGCCAACCGGCCGGCTGTACAGATAGCCCTGCTGCTTGTCGCAATCGATCGCCCGCAGAAACGCCGCCTGTTCGGCGGTCTCGACGCCCTCCGCCGTGACGTTCATGCCGAGCGAGTGCGCCATCGCGACGACTGCCTGCGTGATCGCGATCGAATCGCGATGATCGGGCAGCCCCGCGACGAACGAACGGTCGATTTTCAGGTTGTGCAGCGGAAAGCGCTTCAGATACGACAGCGACGAGTAACCGGTGCCGAAGTCATCGACCGACACGCGCACGCCCATCGCGTTCAGCGCGCTCAGCATCGGTAGCACGGTGTCGCTGTCGCTCATCAGCAGCCGCTCGGTGATCTCGAGCTCGAGCGCAGCCGGTTCGAGCCCGGACTGCGCGAGACAGCGTTCGATGCGCTCGAGCAGCCCATCGTTGAACTGCCGCGGCGACAGGTTCACCGCGACGATCAGATGCGGCGCGAGCGTGCGCCGCCACTGCGCGACCTGCTCGCAGGCGTGCTCGAGCACCCAGTCGCCGATCTCGACGATCAGCCCGGCGTCCTCGGCGACCGGAATGAATTCGCCCGGCGAGACGTTGCCAAGCTCGCTGTTGTACCAGCGCAGCAGCGCTTCCGCGCCGATCGTGCGGCCGCTGTGGCTATCGACGATCGGCTGATACACGAGGCTCAGCTCGTTGGCGGCGAGCGCGCGCCGCAGCGACTGCTCGATCGTGAAACGCCGCTGCAGATGCTGGTTGAGCTCGGCGGTAAAAAACTGGAAGTTGTTACGGCCGCGCTGCTTCGCGTGATACATCGCCGAGTCGGCGTTGCGCATCAGCGTCGCGACGTCCTGACCGTCCTCGGGAAACAGGCTGATGCCGATCGACGCGCCGAGGTAGTACTCGTTGCCCGCCACCGCGAACGGCACCGCGATCATGTCGAGCACGCGATTGGCAAGGCCGATCAGCTCATCCGTATCGCCGCCGTACGCACTGACCACGATCACGAACTCGTCGCCACCGACGCGCGCGAGCGTGTCGCCACGCCCGACGCAGGCCGACAGCCGCTCGGCGACGCTGCACAGCAACGCGTCGCCGGCCTCGTGACCGGCGGTGTCGTTGACCTTCTTGAAGCCGTCGAGATCGACGAACAGCACGGCGACATCGGCAAGCTCGTCGCCGGTGTCGTCGGCACGCGGCGCGAACAGGTCGCGCATGCGCTCAATCAGATAGGCGCGGTTGTAGAGGCCCGTCAGCGAATCGCGTGTGGCGAGGAACTTCAGCTGACGCTGCGCCTCGCGTACCGGCCCGATGTCGGAGAACGAAATCAGCACCGAGTCCGGCTCGGTGTCGCCTGGCCGCAGGATCGGTACGACGTTCTCCGTGATCCACACGACTTCGCCGTTCGTCAGCTGAAGGCCGATCGTCACGCCGAGCATCGGCTTGGCGGTTGCGAAGACCTGCGCGACCGGAAGGTTGGTTTCGCCGACGACCGCGCCGTCCTCGCCAAACGCACGCGTCATCACCGTCTGCATGCTGCGGCCGACGATCTGTGATGTCACGTGGAGCATGCGCTGCGCACTGGGATTGCAGGCGAGCACCACGCCGGTGCGCGACTGCACGACGATGCCCTCACTCAGATGGTCGACGACGAGCCGGTGACGCTCCTCGCTATGCGCGAGGCGCTGCGCCATCGTGTCCTGATGGACCGCGAGGCCGACGCTGTTGCCGATATCGCGCAGCACCGCTTCTGCCTCGGGGGTCGGACGGCGGGTGGTGCGGTAGTAGACGGCGAACGCGCCGAGGATGGTGCCCGCGTCGTTTTCGAACGGCACGGACCAGCACGCGCGCAGGCCATGCGGCAGCGCGACATTCCGGAAGTCTTCCCACAGCGGATCGGTTTCGATGTCCTCGACGATCACCAGACGCCGCTCGAACATCGCGGTGCCGCATGAGCCGGCGCGCGGACCGATCGCCGCCCCCTCGATCGCGGCGCTGTAGGCAGGCGGTAGCGATGGCGCGCCGCCGACCCGCACGTGCACGCCGTCCGGGTCGAGCAGCAGAATGGAGCAGCACGCGCCGTCGCCGAGCAGCGCCTCGGCGCGATGGCAGACTTCGTCGAGCAGCTCGGGCAGCGGCGTGTTGCGGGTGATCAGCCGCAACACGCTGCGCTCGGATGCGAGTACTTCCTCAGCCCGCTGCGGCCCGTAACGGGCGCCCTCTGGTGCGGCTGTGGTGCCACGTGATGTCGCTTCGCAATTCATAGTTGCGCCCCCCAAGCCAACATCGGCAAGTTTGTGTACGCGGCGCACTGGGGTTTACCCTGGGCCGACGTGAAAATCTGCAATGCATCGTGTGCGGACGGTTGCGGGTGTGACGTGCAAGCATCGGATGACGCGGGTACGGCGGGTGACGGCTTGCGCGTCGACGCCGGGCAGCCTCGGCGGCCCGGTGGTTCATTGTCTTCAACGCGGCGGCCGCGTCAATGCCTCAATTGTTGGCGCCGCCTCCGGGAGGCCGCGTGCCCCCGCTTCCTGGCTTCCTATATATAGACCTTGCACCCACTTCATGACACGCGAACGTCCATGAGCGCCAATCGAGGCCGCTTTGCGCCGTCGCGGCCCCGCGCGGCAACATCTGGTAATAACCCGCCCGAACTCCCGCGTTGTTCGGACGTCCGCGAGGCGCGTGGCCGGCCGATCATCGGCAGCATGATCAATCGATGCACCACCGGGACCACGATGAACCTCTTTCGCCCACTTCTGATCGCCGGACTACTGCTCGCGCATCCTTACGCCAACGCCACGAGCTTCGACTGCCAGCGCGGCCACTCGCCGACCGAGCGCATGATTTGCGGCGACTCCGCACTATCGACGCTCGACGACACGCTGGGCCAACTCTACTGGAAAGCCCGGCGGCGAGTCAGCCAGCGCCGCGCGTTCATCGACGACAGCGACAGCAAGTGGGCCTGGCGCGAAGCAAACTGCCGCGACGCCACGTGTTTGCGGACGTGGTACGAGACGCGTATCGACGAATTGCAGCGGCTGCTGGCCAGCTTGCCGAGCGGCGCGCGGCACCCGGCAGCGCCGGCAGTGGATCCCGAAGTGGACCCTTCGTCGCTGCTATGCACGGCCGAGAAGCCTGGCCTCATCGTCAACGAACAATGTTCGAGCGTGATCGGGCAGTCCGGCAAGCAATGGAAGTATCAGCCGCGTGATGCCGACTGGTTCTGCGGCGTGGCCACGGTCGCGGCAGCGGATGTGGCGCCATCGCAATCACCGGTGCAGTCAGAGGTGCAAGCGAGCACCGGCCAGTAAACCGGCGGGACACACTGGCGCGGCCGGTGACTCGCGCGCCGCGGGCTCAGTCGGCGGCGGAAGGGTCGCCGCGCTCACCGGTGCCGAACAGTTCCGCGCAAAGCTGCGCGCCGGTTTCGCTCAGCGACGCGGCCCCGGTGCCGTCGTCGTGGAACATCGCGTCGACGAGACCGCCGCCCGAGAGCGCCGTCAATTGCCGCCGCAAGCTGCTCATCGGCACGCCGGCCTGCTTCGACAGCTTCGCGAGCGACCACGCGCGTCGCGACGTTTCACCATGCGCGCGCCATAGCTGCGCCAGTATCGCGGCCAGTTGCGGGTCGATGTCGTCGTCGTTCATGCTGTCTCCTCGTTGTGCCGCTCAGGCCATCCCCGTAGCAAGCTCGCCGAGCGTCTTCAACGCCGCCTCGGCCTGCGCGGCCCAAGGATAGCTGTAGTTCAGCCGGATGAAGTGCCGGAAATCGTTGCGCGTCGAAAACATCATCCCCGGCCCGACTGTGATCCCGCGTTCGAGCGCCGCCTGATAAAGCCGCATCGAATCGATCGCGGCAGGCAGCTCGACCCACAACACGTAGCCGCCCTGCGGAGTCGACACGCGCGTGCCGACCGGGAAGAAGCGCAGCACCAGCGCGCTCATGATGCTCGCCTGCTGCCGATAGACGCGGCGCAGATGCCGCAGATGCCGGTCGTAGCCATCCTGACGCAGATAGTCGGCGACCGCGACCTGCGGCACCGACGGTGTCGTGAGCGTATTCAGGAACTTGAGCTTCTCGACCTGCGCGCGATAACGCCCCGGCAGCGCCCAGCCGATCCGGTACGACGCGCTCAGGCTTTTCGAAAACGACGCACAGTGCAGCACGAGCCCCTGGGTGTCGAAGGTCTTCAGCGTCGACGGCCGAGTGTCGCCGAAATACAGCTCCTGGTAGACATCGTTCTCGATCGCCGGAATCTCGTGCGCGGCCAGCAACTCGACCAGTTGCCGCTTGCGCTCGTCGGACATGCAGAAGCCGAGCGGATTCTGAAAATTCGGCATCACCATGCACGCGGCGATCTTCTGTCGCGCAATCACTTTCGCGAGCGCGTCGATGTCGATGCCGTCGACCGGATGCGTCGCCACCTCGATCGCTCGCATGCCGAGCCGCTCGATCGCGTGCAGCATCGCGTAGTAGGTCGGCGATTCGACCGCGACGGTGTCGCCGGGTCTCGCGACCGCCTGCAGGCTCAGGTTGATCGCCTCGGTCGCGCCGAGCGTGATGACGATCTCGCCCGGATCGACCGGCAGACCATTTTCCGCGTAGCGCCGCGCGATCTGCCGGATCAGCTCGGGATTGCCCGGCGGCAGGTCGTCGATCAGGTTCCAGCTCGCGCGCCGGCGCGCCACCGCATTCGCGTACTGGTTGATGCGCCGCCAGGGGAACAGCGACGGATCGGGATACGGTGAGCCGAACGGCACGGCGTCGTGCGCGCGGATG
>ABYL01000089.1 GCA_000173575.1 Burkholderia sp. H160
GAACACAACACATCCGGCCTTGCTCGTCATCGTCGGTTCCGGCAGCACACACAGGGCCGCCGCCCCGACCAATTCCAGCACCCCGCCGACGACCTGCAAACCACCCCAAAGCCGGTTGGAAAGCATTTCGCTCTGGCTGATCGACTGGCGGTCCAGCACCGCCGCCAGTTGGGGCGCACTGAGCACCACGCGCACGCCGTCCGAATCGTGTTGATACGACATTCCGTACTCCTCTGTAGCTGTTGGGACCGCTAACCTAGCAGGCGACCACAGGGGCATGGAATGGGCGATGGATGATTTTAGAGGCTCTTTGCGCGCGTCAATCAACCCGCGCATGGCGAGCGCCTTTGCGCGGGCGGACGGAATCGAGACTTCGGCATACACGCCGAGGCCCGCGTAGTGGCGCGTGGCCGCTACGGGGGCGTAAAGCGCAGGGTCCAGTTAAGGCTTGAGGCTCGCCGACCACTTCATAGCGGGCAGTTCGACCAGCCGATAGAACACGTAAGCCGCCGGCACGGCGACCAGCATGTAACCGAACGACGGCCAGATCGACATCTGCAGCGACGAGCGGAACAGCCAAGACGACAGCAGCACGAAGATCGGCAGATGGATTAAATACAGCGAGAAGCTGAAGTCACCGCAGCGCGACAGCAAGCGCGTTGCCCCGTCCGCCCCTGCCCGAAGCAGCGCGCGCACGCCGTTCGCGTCACGCCGGGGCGCATGACGTCCATCGAGCGCCTTGTACAGATAGCACGCGAAGCCGAGCGCCCAGATCTGGAACGCGCCGTACTGGCCGAAATGAAACGCGACGCAGCCGGCCGCGATCAATGCCGCCGCGAGCACGTAGAGCGCCGCGGGCGCACGCGCGTCGCGCGCGCTGCGCGCTTTCGCATCGGCGATCCACGCGCCGAGCATCCACGAGAACCAGTACGACGTGAAGAACTGCAGATCGTGGCGTTCGAGAACGTATGCGGACGCGACGTTGATCACGGCGACGAGCGCCAGCGCGCCATTCATGCCGATGCGTCGCCGCAGCGCGAATAGCAGCGGGTAGATCGCATAGAACTGCACTTCGAGCGACAGCGTCCACAACGCGCCGTTCGAGCCATACGTTTTTCCCGCCACCCCTTGCAGCGAGAACAGGTTGACCAGAAACGGCTGCCAGCCGATGTCGCGAATCTTGTGACTGACGGGCGGTAATTGCAGGCTCAACGAATCGAGTGCAAACGTCAGCACGAGCGCCGCGAGCAGTACCGGATAAATGCGCGCCAAACGCCGCAACCAGAAGTTGCCCGCATCGAGCCGGTAGGCGGGATTGTTGGCGAGCCGCAGCGCGCCGCCGCGATGGATACAGTAACCGCTGATCACGAAGAAAAGCGGCACACCGGCCGAGCCCCACGCGATCGGAAACGTCAGATACGCGGCAAGCGTGCTCAGGCTCAACGAGTGTCCAACACTCTGATGAAACGCCTGCATGCCGACCCACGCGATCTGGCGGCAATGAAAATAGGCGACCAGCAGCGCGGCGAAGCCTCGCATCGCGTCGATCACGTACTCCTTGCCCGCGCTATCGATACGCGCATCGCTGCGAGCATGCGCCGAAGCAGGGGTTTTCTCCGGGCGTGACAGCGGAGAAAGGGGCAGGGATGAGCCGGCGGCATCCAGTGCGGGGTCGCTCATACGCGGTCCTTATCTGAATCGGAAATGGGAAAAGATCAAGGCGGGATATGCATCTGGCCGGGCGCCTCGCGCACCCGCGAGGCATCCATCCTAGAGCACCGTGGTCTGAAAAAATGAATAAAAAATTGCATTTCGGATTAATTAAAGCACCAATTGTGTGACGAATTGTAATTGTGCGTTTAAGTATGCAATATCGAATTATTTATCGCTTTTGTCGTGCTAATTTAAGGCACGGATTCTCTGACCTGAGGTGAAGTCATGAACCTGCATTTACTCGCCGGCGTGGCCGTACTGCTGATCCTGGTGGCCGCCTCCGCCTACCGCGATGCGTTGCGCAACGAGCCGATCCGCCGCTATCGCATGAACCCGGGCAAGCTGCCGCCGGTCGACGAACAGGAATGACGCGCCGCCGGAGTCGGTCATCAGGTCGTTGGGCAGGGCGCCCCAGCGGCCGTCCGAAAGGTAAGATTTTCGGATTTTCCGATCATTGTTTTAATTGAAATAAGTAATAATTTCCTCAATTTGACGAGATATGGCCAGCGCATTAATTGGCCGAATTATTCGAATTAAATTGGAGAAGAACGCTGCCGTGAACCTCGCCGTTTATTCTGCTAGTCTTGCGCCGGCATCGATTGGCCGCCAGGTCCGCGAACACACCAATTTCTAACCGATGTGGGAATGCCTACCATGCTGAAAGTCACCAAAGCCGTGTTTCCCGTAGCGGGCCTCGGGACACGATTCCTGCCGGCTACCAAGGCAAGTCCGAAGGAAATGTTGCCGATCGTCGACAAGCCGCTGATCCAGTACGCAGTTGAAGAAGCGATCGCCGCCGGCATCACCGAGATGATCTTCGTGACGGGCCGCAGCAAGCGCGCGATCGAAGATCACTTCGACAAATCCTACGAGATCGAAGCCGAGCTCGAAGCGCGCAACAAGCAGAAGCTGCTCGATCTCGTGCGCAGCATCAAGCCGGCCAATGTCGACTGCTTTTACGTGCGCCAGGCCGAAGCGCTCGGTCTCGGCCATGCGGTGCTGTGCGCCGAAAAACTGGTCGGCGACAGCCCGTTCGCGGTGATCCTCGCCGACGACCTGCTGCATAGCACGAAGCCGGTCATGAGCCAGCTCGTCGATACGTTCAACCACTATCACAGCTCGGTGATCGGCGTCGAAACGATCGCGCGCGAGGACAGCCGCTCGTACGGCGTCGTCGACGGCCGCGAGTGGGAGGACAACGTGATCAAGCTGTCGGGCATCGTCGAGAAGCCAGCGCCGGACAAGGCGCCGTCGAACCTCGGCGTGGTGGGCCGCTACGTGCTGATGCCGACGATCTTCAAGCATATTCGCGCGCTGAAGCCGGGCGCGGGCGGCGAGTTGCAACTGACCGACGCGGTGCAGTCGCTGCTGGCCGAAGAGCAGGTGCTCGCGTACCGCTACTTCGGCACGCGCTTCGATTGCGGCAGCAAGCTCGGTTACCTGAAAGCGACCGTCGAATTCGCGCTGCGCCATCCCGAGGTGAAGGCGGAATTCGAGGCATATCTGCAGGCGTATATGCAGAACGAAGCGGCAGCGGGCGAGGCGAGGCAATTGACGGCCGAAGCTGCGTGAAGTGACAGGGCAATAAAAAAACGGGCGCCGCATGACGCGGCGCCCGTTGTCGTTCCAGCCGCCCCGCGGCGGCCTCAACCCTGCTTCTTCACCTCGAGCCGGAACTTGTGCAGCAACGGCTCGGTATACCCGCTCGGCTGCTGGCGTCCCTCGAACACGAGCACCTGCGCGGCCTTGAACGCGATCGTGTCGAAGCCCGGTGCCATCGGCCGGTAGAGCTGATCGCCCGCGTTCTGCGCATCGACGACCTTGGCCATGCGTCGGAACGTCTCCTCGACGAGCTCGCGTTTGATCACGCCGTGATACAGCCAGTTGGCGATGTGCTGGCTCGAAATGCGCAGCGTCGCGCGGTCTTCCATCAGGCCGACGTTGTGAATGTCCGGCACTTTCGAGCAGCCGACGCCCTGGTCGATCCAGCGCACCACGTAGCCAAGAATGCCCTGCGCGTTGTTGTCGACTTCGGCGCGGATTTCGTCGTCGTTCCATTGCGCTTTCTCGACGACCGGAATCGTCAGCAGGCCATCGAGCAGCTCATCGCGCACCTTCGCGTAGTCGGTCCGTTCGAGTTCCTGCTGGACCGCCTGCACGTCGACATGGTGGTAGTGCAGCGCGTGCAGCGTCGCGGCGGTCGGCGAGGGCACCCACGCGGTGTTCGCGCCGGCCTTCGGATGCCCGATCTTTTGCTCGAGCATCGCGTGCATCAGGTCGGGCATCGCCCACATGCCCTTGCCGATCTGCGAGCGGCCGCGCAGCCCTGCGTTCAAGCCGACCAGCACGTTGCTGCGCTCGTACGACGTGATCCACGTGCTCGACTTCATGTCGCCCTTGCGCATCATCGGGCCAGCTTCCATCGCCGAGTGCATCTCGTCGCCGGTGCGATCGAGGAAGCCCGTGTTGATGAAGGCGACCCGCGCCGAGGCTTCGGCGATGCAAGCGAGCAGGTTCACGCTGGTGCGGCGCTCCTCGTCCATGATGCCCATCTTGATCGTGTTGCGCGGCAGCTTCAGCAGGTCTTCGACGCGCGCGAACAGCTCGCTCGCGAACGCGACTTCGGCCGGGCCGTGCATCTTCGGCTTCACGATATAGATCGAGCCAGTGCGCGAGTTCAGCTGGTTCTGGCGGTCGCGCAGCGCGCACAGCGTCGTGATCACCGCATCGAGAATGCCTTCCGGAATCTCGTGGCCATCTTTGGTCAGCACGGCCGGATTCGTCATCAGATGGCCGACGTTGCGGATGAACAGCAGCGAGCGGCCATGCAGCTTCACCTGCGACTTGCCGTCCGCGCCGGTGTACTCACGGTCGGCATTGAGCCGGCGCGTGAAGGTCTTGCCGTTCTTCGTGACCTCTTCGGTCAGGTCGCCGTTCATGAGGCCGAGCCAGTTGCGATAGAGCTGCACCTTGTCGTCGGCATCGACGGCCGCGACCGAGTCCTCGCAATCGATGATCGTGCTGACCGCCGCTTCGACGACGACGTCCTTCACATGGGCGGCATCGGTCTTGCCGATCGGATCGTTCGCATCGATCTGGATCTCGACGTGCAGGCCGTTGTGCTTCATCAGCACCGCCGACGGCGCGCTCGCGTCGCCCTGATAGCCGACGAACTGCGCGGGTGTCTTCAGTGCCGTGGTGCCGCCTTTCAGCGCGACGACGAGCTGACCGTTTTCGACGCTATAGCGCGTCGCGTCCGCATGCGAGCCGTTCGCGAGCGGCGCGGCCTGATCGAGGAACTTGCGCGCATACGCGATGACCGCGGCGCCGCGCACCGGGTTGTAACCCTTCTGCTTTTCCGCGCCATCGGTTTCGGGGATCGCGTCGGTGCCGTACAGCGCGTCGTACAGGCTGCCCCAGCGCGCGTTCGCGGCGTTCAGCGCATAACGCTGGTTCGACAGCGGCACGACGAGTTGAGGGCCGGCCTGCTCGGCGATTTCGCTGTCCACGTGGTCGGTCGTGGCTTGGACGCTGGCGGGTTGGGGCACGATATAGCCGATGCCTTCGAGAAACGCTCGGTACGCGCGCAGATCCCGCACCGGGCCGGGATGAGCCCGGTGCCAGTTGTCGAGTTCGCTTTGCAGGCGGTCGCGCTCGGCGAGCAACGCACGGTTTTTTGGCGCCAGCTCGTGCACGAGGGCGTCGAAACCTGACCAGAAGGCGGCGCTGTCGATTCCGGTGCCGGGCAGGGCTTCGGTTTCAACGAACTGGTCGAGGTTGGCGGCGACCTGCAGTCCGCCGCGCGGGTTCATCTGAGTCATCGACTGCTCCATCTGTTATGGGACCGGTGAGGGGGCACCGGTCCGCGTTGTGCCACGGGGTTGCTTTCGCGCTCGGCGCCTTAAACACCAAGCGCCTGAATGCCGGCCTTCGCAATCTGCGCATCCTGCTCCGACTTGACGCCGGACACGCCGACCGCGCCGACCACGTGGCCGTCGACGATCACCGGCACGCCGCCTTCGAGCGTGCCCTGCAACGGTGCGCTGAGGAACGCGGTGCGGCCGTTGTTGATCATGTCTTCATAGACCTTGGTTTCGCGGCGGCCGAGCGCCGCGGTGCGCGCTTTCTCGGTGGCGATATACGAGGTGGCCGGCGCCGCGCCGTCCAGACGCAGCACCGCGAGCGGATGGCCGCCGTCGTCGGCAACCACGATCGCGACGGGCCATTTGTTTTTTTCGGCTTCCGCGCGGGCGGCATCGACAATGCGGGTCGTCTCGGTGACGGTCAACACGGGTTTGCTCAGCATAATGAATTTCCTGTCTCGGTGAGGGGAGGGTGGCTTTTGCAGCTTCTATCAGTAACGGGTGAAGCGGTGCCGCGCCTGGGCGCCTCCCTGATCCGACGATTTTACTTCCAGGCGCCACGCGACGAAACGGCGGCATCACCGGTCGGCCATCATCGATGCACGCGGAGCGCTTTACAATCGCTTCTTCACCCAAACACTGCGTTTCCCACAAGACTTCAGCCCATGCCCACCATCAGCGAGCTATTCGTCTATCCGATCAAATCCTGCGCGGGCATCGCGCTCACCGAGGCGCGCCTGCTGGCGACAGGCCTCGAATACGATCGCAACTGGATGATCACCGATCCTGACGGCGCGATGTTCACGCAGCGCGTGTATCCGCGCATGGCCTTGATCAAGGTCGAACTCGGCGAGCAGGATCTGATCGTGCGCGCGCCGGGCATGCGCGAGCTACGCACGCCGCTCGATGCCGCGCGGCTCGCCGCGGCGCCGCGGGTCGCCACCGAGGTCTGGAGCGACGCGGCCTACGGGCTCGATACCGGCGAAGAAACCGCCGCGTGGTTCACGGAGTTCCTCGGTCTGCCCGCGCGCTTGCTGCGCTTCGATCCCGAGCGCGAACGCATCGTCGATCCCGGCTATACCGACAGCATCGGCGGCGCCACGACGTTTTTTGCCGATGCTTTTCCGCTGCTGGTGGTCGGCCAGGCCTCGCTCGACGATCTGAACGCGCGCCTGAACGGCAAGGGCGCGCCGTCGATCGGGATCGATCGGTTTCGGCCCAACATTGTGCTCGCCGGCCTCGACGCCTATGAGGAGGATTATGTCGAGACGCTCGCTGTCGACGCGAATGCGGATGCGCACGCAAGCGCGCGCGTCGAGTTGCGTCTCGTCAAGCTGTGCTCGCGCTGCCCGATCCCGACCATCGATCAGGCACGCGGCGCCCCCGATCCCGACTGGCCTAATGAACCGACCGACACGATGCTCGCTTATCGCGTGAACGAACGCTTCAACGGCGCGGTTACGTTCGGCAACAACGCGCTGGTCGCGAGCGGGGCGGGAGCGTGGCTGCGGGTCGGGCAGCAGGTCGATGCGGAGTTGGGGTTCGGCGACTGAGCAAGTCGGGGCGCCCTCAAGAAACGGATTTTTTCGTACGTTAAGCCCTTGCCCGCCATTCCCAGCGGCGGCACGGCTCAGTAAGAGCTAAGTCTTCGTGCGTAGCTTCTCCTCCGAGCAAATCTGACACCACCGCCAGCATGTCCGGATCGCCCGCTGTCAGGCGATCCGGCCCGGAGACCCCATGGAATTACTCAACCAGACACTTTTTCTCTGGCTCAACGCACCTGAACATCCCAGCGCTCTCGCACTGACGCTGGCCACCTTCCTTGCCGAATGGTTGATTTGGGCGGTTCCGCTCCTGATCGGCATTGGCTGGCTGCGCGGCAACGAGACCACCCGCGAGAAGATGCTCGTCGCGACTGCCGCGGGGTTGCTGGGCCTGCTCGTCAACCAGATCATCGGCCTCGCCTGGTCGCATCCCCGGCCTTTCATGATCGGCCTGGGTCACACCTTCATGCCGCATGTTGCCGACTCGTCATTCCCAAGCGACCACCTGACGCTGTGGTGGTCGCTTGCCTTCAGTCTCCTGCTACAGCGAGTCCCACGAGTCGCGGGTATCGCGTTGGCCTTGTCAGGTATCCCTATCGCCTGGGCGCGCATCTATCTGGGGGTTCACTTTCCGCTCGACATGCTCGGAGCCGCCGTCGTTGCCGCGTTTAGTGCCTGGCTCACATTGCGTGGAGCACGCTGGTATCTGGGGTTGAGTTACCAGCTTGCTACCGGCATCCATCGTCGGCTTTTCGGCAGGCTGATCGCGCTGGGATGGGTTCGTGAGTGAGCCTATGGATGGGCTAAGTCAGCCTCGTCAGACTGATGCCAAACCTTTTCACCTCGGCACGAGAACACCATGAACAAAATGCCTACGACCCGTTCCACAGGCTGGCTCAACAAAGTCCCGGAAGTCACGCTTTCGTTCTGGATCATCAAGATCATGTCCACCACAGTGGGCGAGACCGGGGCCGACTTCCTGGCGGTCAACGCGGGCCTGGGCCAGGGCGTGACGCGTGCGGGCATGGCCGCCTTGCTGGCAGCCGCACTGTTCACGCAGTTGCGCACCCGCCGCTTCACCCCGTGGATTTACTGGCTGACGGTGGTGCTGGTCAGCGTGGTCGGCACCCAGATCACCGACCTGCTGACCGATGGCCTGGGCGTGAGCCTGTACGTCAGCACCGCAGTTTTTGCCGTGGCGCTCGCCGCGATCTTCTTCGTCTGGTATCGCGTCGAGCGCACGCTGTCTATTCACGACATCGTGACACGCAGCTGTGAGCTGTTCTATTGGGCCGCCATCCTCTGCACGTTTGCGCTGGGCACCGCTGCGGGTGACCTCGCGACCGAGGCATTGGGTCTGGGCTTCGCCTGGGGCGCGCTCGCCTTTGGCGCACTGATCGGCATCACCTACGCCGCCTGGCGCATGGGCGGCAATGCCGTACTGACCTTCTGGATCGGCTACATCCTGACTCGTCCTTTCGGCGCTGCGCTTGGCGACCTGCTGACGCAAGCCAGAACCTACGGCGGCCTTGGCATGGGCGCCATGTGGACCAGCGCCTCGTTCCTGCTGGTGATCGTCACGCTCGTCGCCGTTGCACAGATCGGCATGAACGCAAACCGCTCTGCCCAGGCCGCCGAGTAACCCTCTTTCCACTCTCGAGGAAAAATCATGTCCATGCAGCACTTCATCGTTCGTCCTGTGGCCGCCGTGTCGGCAGCCGTGCTCCTGGTCCTGGCAGCTGGTTGCTCCAGGCCAGCCGATCAGAGCAACGCGAGCGCAGCATCTGCCGCGCCGGCCCAGACTGCCTCGGCATCGCAGGTAAAAACGGCCTCCAGACTCGGCGACCTGTCGGCGTTCCACAGCATCGCGACCGATGTCGCCGCCATCGTCGACAAGGGCGATCTGCCTGCTGCCAAGGCCCGCATCAAAGACCTGGAAGTCTCCTGGGATTCGGCCGAGGCTGGGTTGAAACCACGTGCAGCCGACGACTGGCATGCGCTCGACAAGGCCATCGACAAGTCGTTGGCCGCCCTGCGCGCCGATACGCCGAATCAGGCGGATTGCAAGGCAGCCATGGTCAACCTGCTGAAAACCTTCGACACACTCCAAGGCAAGGTCTGAATCGCGAGCATTCACATGAAAACATCCACTGAACACGCTCTGGCCAAAGTGCCCGAAGTCACGCTGGGGTTCTGGCTCATCAAGATTGCCGCCACCACGCTCGGCGAAACCGCCGGTGATGCCGTCTCGATGTCCATGAATCTGGGCTACCTGGTCGGCACTGGCATCTTTGCGGCGATCTTCCTCGCTGCCGTCATCGCGCAGGTCAGGGCCAAGGGCTTTCATCCCTTCCTGTACTGGACCACCATCATCGCCACCACCACGGTCGGCACGACGCTGGCCGATTTTGCCGATCGCTCGCTCGGAATCGGGTACGCTGGCGGTTCGAGCCTGCTGCTGGCCTTGCTGCTCGGCTCGCTGTTCGTCTGGCATCGCACCCTCGGCTCCGTGTCGGTGAGCACCGTCAGTTCGCCCAAGGCGGAAGCCTTCTACTGGCTAACGATCATGTTCTCCCAGACCCTGGGCACTGCACTGGGCGACTGGACCGCCGACTCGGCGGGCCTGGGCTACACGGGCGCAGCCGTCGTGTTCGGCGGGCTGCTCGCCCTGATCGTGGCGGCCTACTACTGGACCAGTGTGTCCCGCACGCTGCTGTTCTGGGCGGCGTTCATCCTGACCCGCCCGTTAGGTGCCGTGCTCGGTGACTTTCTCGACAAGCCACTGAGCGCGGGAGGTCTGGCGCTGAGCCGCTATTCCGCCTCGGCCGCGCTGCTGGCCTTCATGCTGACCGGTATCCTGCTCTTCAGACAGCGGGCCGCCCGGACTGCGCATTGAACGACGACTGAACGGAGGGGCAATGCGGGTATTGCTGGTCGAAGACGATCCCATGATCGGTGACGCGATCCAGGGCGCATTGAAGGATGCGTCCTATGCCGCCGACTGGGTAAAAGACGGGCAGACCGCCCTGACGACACTGGGTTGTCAGCACTATGACCTGGTGCTGCTCGACCTGAGCCTTCCCGGCAAGGATGGGTTGGAGGTGCTGGTCCGTATCCGCGCCAAAGACAACCCGATTCCGCTGCTCATCATCACGGCGCGCGATGGTCTGGATGATCGTCTGCGCGGCCTGGACGGCGGTGCCGACGACTACGTGCTCAAACCCTTCCAGATGGCGGAGCTGCTGGCGCGGATCCGCGCGGTCCTGCGGCGCAAGGGCGGCAGCGCCGCGCCTGCGCTCAGCAACGGCGTGTTGTCGCTCGACCCGGCCACGAAAGAGGCCAGCGTCAGTGGCGGTTCCCCGCTGCAACTGTCCAACCGCGAGTTCTCGCTGCTGCAAGCCTTGCTGGTTCGGCCGGGGGCCATTCTTTCGCGCAGCGAGCTGGAGGATCGCATCTACGGCTGGGGGGAAGAGGTCGAAAGCAATGCGGTCGAATATCTGATCCATGCGTTGCGGCGCAAGCTGGGCAGCGAGGTCATCAAGAATGTCAGGGGGGTTGGATGGATGGTCTCCAAAGACGCCTGAACGAATCGATTCAGCTCAAGCTGTCCTTCACCCTGGCGCTGGCGATCCTCGTGGTGGCTATCGTGGCCGGCGTCTTCTCGTTCCTGTCGGCCCTCGATGAGGCCCACGAGCTACAGGACGATGTTCTGCGCCAGGTGGGGCAACTCATGGATCGGCAGCGACTGTCTCCGGTCCCGCCGACCACCGATACCCGGGTCAAGGATGCCAATGAAGAATCGCGCGTGATCGTCCAACGCCTGGGCGAGGCCAACCGCTCTGGGGTGGACGTGGATGCAGGAGGAACGCTCCCGCTGCCGGCCACACTGTCCGATGGATTGCATACGCTGGAGGTCGGCGGCGAGACATTCCGTGTGCTGGTCAAGACAACGGCTGCGGGCGAACGCATTGGCGTGGCCCAGGAAGCGGGCTTTCGCAATGAAATCGCCCGCGATGGGGCGCTGCGCACCGTGATGCCGTTTCTGATCCTCGTGCCGGTTCTGCTGCTGATCGTCGCTGACCTGGTGCGCAAGATGTTCCGCCCCATTTCGGCGCTCTCCAGGGAAATCGACCAGCGCGCCGATCAGGAGCTGCACCCCGTCGAAGACCGCCACCTTCCGCTCGAGGTGCGCCCGTTTGCCGTGGCGATCAATCGCCTGCTCGCCCGTGTCGGCCAGTCGATGGAGTCTCAGCGCCGCTTTGTGGCCGATGCGGCGCACGAGTTGCGCTCGCCTCTGACTGCCCTGTCGTTGCAAGCGGAACGACTGGCGGAAGCGGACATGTCCAGCCTTGCGCGCGAACGGCTAACGGTGCTGCGTCAAGGCATCGAGCGAGGGCGAAGCCTGCTGGATCAGCTCCTGACCTTGGCCAGGGCAGAGTCGGCCACCGACTTGCCGAACTCGCCGGTATCCGTCCAGAGCGTTTACCGCCGGGTGCTGGAGGACCTCATGCCGCTGGCCGAGGCCAGGCACATCGACATTGGTGTCGAAGGCACGCAGGACGCCGAAGTGTGGGCGAGCGAGCTGGACATGATCGCCGTGGTCAAAAACCTCGTCGACAACGCCATCCGCTACACGCCAGAGGGAGGGCGGGTCGATCTTTCGGTCGATGTGTCAGATGGGAAGGCCAAGCTGCGCATCGAGGACAACGGACCAGGCATCCCGTTGGCCGAACGCGATCGTGTTTTTGATCCCTTCTACCGCACGCTGGGCAGCGAGCAGATCGGTTCGGGACTGGGGCTGTCCATCGTCCAGACGATTGCGAATCGCATCGGCGCAGAAATCCGCCTCGATTTCTCAGACCGGGCGAAGCAAACCGGCTTGAGCGTCACCGTCCTCTTTCCCGTCATCGCCCCCTCTCTAGCGTTGAGGTTCGGCGACTGAGCCTGTCAGGCTGCCCGCGCAACGGCTGGCACGGGCAGCGCATCACCACCTTGATCGCCGCGAGGTTCGCGTTCCCAGCAGGGCGCTTCAGCACTCTCGCCAACCGCACTGCCCACCAGAATCACCGCCGGGCTGCCGAAGCCCGCACCGAGCGCATCGGCGGCGAGCCGATCGAGCCGCGTCAGCAGGCGCCGCTCGTCGCTGCCGCCCGCCCATTGCACGACCGCGGCCGGCGTATCGGCCGGCAGGTGCGCGAGCAACGCCGTGGCGATGCTGTCGATGCGGCGCATGCCCATATAGATCGCGAGCGTCGTGCGTGTCGCCGCGAGCGCGGCCCAGTCCGGCTCGCCGTGATCTTCGGTGTGCGCGGTGACGAAGCTCACGCCGTGGCAATGCCGCCGATGCGTGAGCGACATGCCGAGCCCCGCCGCGGCCGCGAAGCCCGACGAGATGCCGTTGACGATATCGACCGCGAGGCCTGCATCGCGCAGCATCGCGAGTTCCTCGCCAGCGCGGCCGAATAGCAGCGCTTCGCCGCCTTTGACGCGCACCACGTGCAGTCCCTTCAGCGCATAACGCCGCATCAGCCGCTCGATGAACGCCTGCGGCGTCGAACGGCAACCGCCGCGTTTGCCGACGCGAATCACGCGCGCTTGCGGTGCGAGCGTGACGATCTCGGGATTCGCGAGATCGTCGAGCAGCACGACATCGGCGGCCGCGAGTGCCTTGACGGCCTTCAGCGTCAGCAGATCGAGGTCGCCGGGGCCCGCGCTCAGCAGGGTGACCCTGCCGGTGTTGGTGTTCATGTTCGTGTCCTTGTGCTGTCTGTTGCTCGTGGCTCGAAACGAAAACGGCGTCCGCTCGTGATGATCACGAGGGGACGCCGTTGTCCATTGCATTGCCGGTTGACGATGTGAGTCTTCTCAGCGCGACGACGTTGCCGCGCTGATGTTGCACATGGTCAATGCAAGGACCACGCCATGGTTCGAATCAAGGTGCGCAAATCGTTGCCACGCGGTGCGATTCACGTGGAAAACGCGCTCTCGACCGCGCCTGCGCGTGCCCGCGTCTCGCACGTCCGCAGTGCTGCGTCGCACCATCCCTGTGCTTTGCCGCATCAAAACGCGTCGCGCGCGGCGTGCGGCGCAAAGCGGCGCGATGTGCCGCAAAGCCCCACCGCACCGCGCATTGCAGCGCATTTCCCTGGATTGGCACAGCCTTTGCACTAAGCGTTGCCATCGGGCCAACGTGGGTCCGTCGCGCATGCAGCCAGCACGCGCCCCGCAGCACCGAACAGGACAACGGCGTCCCCCGGATTCAGCCCTCGGCTGGATTCGCGGGACGCCGTTTTTATTTCCGCAACCGCTTTCGCCAGATACCAGAGGACAGCGCGCTCATGAAAATCATCGTTATCGGTCACGGGATGGTCGGCCACAAACTGGTCGAATCCCTGGCGCAGCAGGTTGCGGACGATCTCGACATCACGGTGCTGTGCGAAGAATCGCGACCGGCCTACGATCGCGTGCATTTGTCCGAGTTTTTCGCGGGCAAGACCGCCGACGATCTGTCGCTCGTCGAGCCCGGCTTTTTCGAGCGCCACGGCGTGCAACTGAAGCTGAACGCGCGGGCCGTCACGATCGATCGCGACGCGCGCACGGTGACGGTCTCGAACGGCGAAACGCTGTCGTACGACCGTCTCGTGTTCGCGACCGGCTCCTATCCGTTCGTGCCGCCGGTGCCGGGCCGTGAGCGCGGCGATTGCTTCGTCTACCGAACCATCGACGATCTCGAAGCGATGCGCGAATGCGGTGCGCGCTCAAAAACGGGCACGGTGATCGGTGGCGGACTGCTCGGGCTCGAATGCGCGAAGGCGCTGCGCGACAT
This sequence comes from Burkholderia sp. H160, assembly GCA_000173575.1. GTDB lineage: Bacteria > Pseudomonadota > Gammaproteobacteria > Burkholderiales > Burkholderiaceae > Paraburkholderia. The sequence goes on from ABYL01000089.1 coordinate 13,947, forward strand.
GGGCCTGCAAACGCACGTGGTCGAATTCGCGCCGCGCCTGATGGCCGTGCAGGTCGACGACGGTGGCGGCCGCGTGCTGCGCAGCCGGATCGAGGATCTTGGCGTCACGGTGCACACGCACAAGAACACGACGGCGATCGTCGACGGCGAAGCGGGCACGCACCGCATGCAGTTCGCCGACGGCAGCCATCTCGACACCGACATGATCGTGTTCTCCGCGGGCATCCGTCCGCGTGACGATCTCGCGCGCGTGTGCGGGCTCGAACTCGGCGCGCGCGGCGGCATCGTGATCGACGACGCGTGCCGCACCAGCGATCCGCACATCTACGCGATCGGCGAATGCGCGCTATGGCACGGCCAGCTGTTCGGGCTCGTCGCGCCCGGCTACGAGATGGCGCGTGTGGTCGCGAAGCAGTTGCTCGGCGACACGGCCGAATTCGCGGGCGCCGACATGAGCACCAAGCTGAAGTTGATGGGCGTCGATGTCGCGAGCATCGGCGACGCGCACGGCAACACGCCGGGCAGCCGCACCTATCAGTTCAGCGACGAACGCAAGCAGATCTACAAGAAGCTCGTCGTATCCGACTGCGGCAAGTATCTGCTCGGCGGCGTGATGGTCGGCGACGCGAGCGAATACGGCACGCTGCTGCAGATGATGCTGAACCGCATCGAACTGCCCGAGTCCCCCGAATTCCTGATCCTTCCGCAAGCGGACGGCCAGGCGAAACCGGCGCTCGGCGTCGAGGCATTGCCCGCGGCCGCGCAGATCTGCTCGTGCAACAACGTGTCGAAGGGCGCGCTGTGCGCGGCCGTTTGCGCGGGCGCGACCGACATCGGCGCGTTGAAGAGCGCAACCAGCGCCGGCACCTCGTGCGGCGGTTGCGTGCCGCTCGTCACGCAGGTGATGAAGGCAGAGATGAAAAAGCAGGGCCTCGCGGTGAACAACCACGTCTGCGAGCACTTCCCGTATTCGCGCCAGGAGCTGTACCACCTCGTGCGCGTCGAGGGGCTGCGCAGTTTCGGCGCGCTGCTCGCGAAGCATGGCCGCGGCCTCGGCTGCGACATCTGCAAGCCCGCCGTCGCGAGCATTCTCGCGTCGTGCTGGAACGAATTCGTGCTGAAGAAGGAGCACGCCTCGCTGCAGGACACCAACGACTACTACCTCGCGAACATCCAGCGCGACGGCACCTATTCGGTCGTGCCGCGCATGCCGGGTGGCGAGGTCACGCCGGAGGGCCTCATCGCCGTCGGCCAGGTGGCGAAGAAATACGGCCTCTACACGAAGATCACCGGCGGCCAGCGCGTCGATCTGTTCGGCGCGCGCGTCGAACAATTGCCGTTGATCTGGGAAGAGCTGATCGCGGCCGGTTTCGAATCGGGCCACGCGTATGGCAAATCGCTGCGCACCGTGAAGTCGTGCGTCGGTTCGACGTGGTGCCGCTATGGCGTCGGCGATTCGGTCGGCCTCGCGGTCGAACTCGAGAATCGCTACAAGGGCCTGCGTACGCCGCACAAGATCAAGTTTGGCGTGTCGGGCTGCACCCGCGAATGCGCAGAAGCGCAGGGCAAGGACGTCGGCGTGATTGCTACCGAGAAGGGCTGGAACCTGTACGTGTGCGGCAACGGCGGCATGAAACCGCGTCACGCGGAACTGCTCGCGGCGGACCTCGATAAGGCGACGCTCGTGCGCTATATCGACCGCTTCCTGATGTTCTACGTGCGCACCGCCGACCGGCTGCAACGCACCAGCGTGTGGCGCGACAACCTCGAAGGCGGCCTCGACTATCTGATCGACGTGGTCGTCAACGATCGCCTCGGCGTCGCCACCGAACTCGAAGTGGAGATGCAGCACGTGGTCGACACGTACGAGTGCGAATGGAAGAAGGCCGTGACCGACCCTGAAACGCGCAAGCGCTTCCGCCATTTCGTCAACAGCGGCGAGTCCGATAGCAACGTCGCGTTCGTCGAGGAGCGCGGGCAGATCCGGCCGGCCACGCAAGCAGAGCGGCAGGTGAAGCGCATCGAGATTCCCGTTGTCGTCGAAACGGTTTGACCTCATCCAATTTCCGCTTAACTCAAAGGAGCCCAGTCATGAAGAACGAACGCTTGCCCCGCGCCTGGACTGCGATCTGCGCGCTCGACGACATCGTGCCGAACACCGGCGTTTGCGCGCTCGTCAACGGCGAACAGGTGGCCGTGTTTCACGTGGACGGCGGTGAAGCCGAATCGCACGCCGCGCCCACGGTCTACGCGATCGAAAACTTCGATCCGGGTTCGCACGCGGCAGTGCTCTCGCGCGGGCTCGTCGGCAGTCTCGGCGAGCGTGTCGTGGTGGCGTCGCCGATCTACAAGCATCACTTCGATCTGCGCACCGGCGAATGCCTTGAAACGCCGTCGTATTCGGTCAGCGCGTTTGCCACGCGGGTCGAAAACGGCCAGGTGCTGGTCGCAGTTTGAGGTAACGGCCTCGCTTCATCGTTCAGCGTTCTAACCAGATCATTCGCGCATGTCTGCTACCAGCGTAAAAAGCGTGTGTCCTTATTGCGGCGTCGGCTGCGGCATGGTGCTGCACGTCGAGGACGGCCAGGTCGTGAAGATCGCCGGCGACAAGGAGCATCCGGCCAACTTCGGCAGGCTTTGCACGAAAGGGCAGTCGGCCCATGTCGCGCTGCGCAAGTCGGGGCGGCTCGAAGGCGCGTTCGTGCGTCATGCGCGCGACGAAGACCCGGTACCGCTGCCGATGGCGAAGGCGTTGAGCGACACTGCGGCGCGTCTGCGGCATGTGATCGACGAGCATGGTCCCGATGCGCTGTCGTTTTACGTGTCAGGGCAGATGTCGCTCGAAGCGCAGTATCTGGTCAACAAGCTCGCGAAGGGCTTTATCGGCACGAACAATATCGAAGCGAACTCGCGCTTGTGCATGGCGAGCGCGGCGAGCGGCTACAAGCTGTCGCTCGGCGCAGACGGCCCGCCCGGCTCGTACGAAGACTTCAATCACGCCGATCTGTTCTTCGTCAGCGGCGCGAACATGGCCGACTGTCATCCGATCCTGTTCCTGCGCATGATGGATCGCGTCAAAGCGGGGGCGAAGCTGATCGTCGTCGATCCGCGCCGCAACACGACCGCCGAGAAAGCCGACCTGTTCCTGCAAATCAAACCCGGCACCGACCTCGCGCTGCTGAACGGCCTGCTGCATCTGCTGCATGAAAACGGCGCAACGGATGCGGCTTTTATCGCCGAACACACCGAAGGCTGGGACGCGATGCCCGCGTTCCTCGCCGATTACACGCCGGAGAACGTCGCCCGCATCACGGGCCTCGCCGCCGCCGACATCCGCCGCGCCGCGCAAATGATCGTGTCGGCCAAGGACTGGATGAGCTGCTGGACGATGGGCCTGAACCAGAGCACGCACGGCACGTGGCACACGAACGCGCTGTGCAATCTGCATCTGGCGACGGGCCGCATTTGCCGGCGCGGCAGCGGACCGTTTTCGCTGACGGGCCAGCCGAACGCGATGGGCGGCCGGGAAATGGGCTACATGGGCCCGGGTCTGCCGGGTCAGCGCTCGGCGCTGGTCGCCGAAGACCGTGCGTTCGTCGAAGAACTGTGGGGCATTGCACCGGGCACGCTGAAAGCGGACGCGCGCAACGGCACGATCGATATGTTCGCGCGCATGGCCGCGGGCGACATCAAGGCGTGCTGGATCATCTGCACGAATCCGGTTGCGACCGTCCCGAACCGGCAGACCGCGATCGCCGGTTTGCGGGCGGCCGAGCTCGTGATCGCGCAGGACGCGTTTCTCGACACCGAGACGAACCGCTACGCCGACGTGCTATTGCCCGGTGCGCTGTGGGCCGAAGCCGAAGGCGTGATGGTCAACTCGGAGCGCAATCTGACGCTGATGCAGCAGGCGATCGAGCCGCCCGGCGCGGCGTTGCCGGACTGGCAGATCATCGCGCGCATCGCGTGTGAAATGGGCTTTGCCGATGCGTTCAGCTATGCAAGTGCCGACGAAGTGTTCGCGGAGATCACGCGCGCGGCGAACCCGGCGACGGGCTATGACCTGCGCGGTGCGAGCCATCGTCGACTGAAGGACACGCCGTTGCAATGGCCGGTCGCGTCAGCCGATTCGTCCGACCGCAATCCGGTTCGCTACCTCAATGACGGGGTGAGTCAGACGCTTAGGGAGTCCGACGACGGCAGCCGCCCGCGCCTCGCTTTTCCGACTGCGAGTGGCAAGGCGAAGTTTTTCGCGCGCGCGTATGCGCCCGCGGCCGAGTTGCCTGATCGCGAGTTCCCGATCGTGTTGAACACGGGCCGCGTGCAGCATCAGTGGCACACGATGACCAAGACTGGCAAGGTCGCGATGCTGAACAAGCTGAACCCGGGACCGTTCGTCGAGATTCATCCGGACGACGCGGCCGAGCTCGGCATTCGCCCGAAAGACGCGGTCGAGATCCGTTCGCGTCGCGGCCGCGCGATCCTGCCGGCCGTCGTCACCGATCGCGTGAGCGCGGGTCAGTGCTTCGCGCCGATGCACTGGAACGACGTGTTCGGCGACAACCTGTGCATCAACGCGGTGACCAACGACGCGGTCGATCCGGTTTCGCAGCAGCCCGAACTGAAAGTCTGCGCGGTCGCGCTGAGTCCGGTGACGACCGATCGAGTCGCGGACACACCCAATGAACACGACGTGCTCTCTACCCCAGCCGACGCAGCGGCATTAGCGTTCAGCACCAAGGATCAAGCCATGCCTCGTATCGAAGCCCTCACGAGTTTGCTGCAATTGCCGCCGGAGCCTGTGGTCGCGCCGTCGCTCAGCGATGCTGAGCGCGCGTATCTGGCGGGCTTCGTCAATGGCCTGCGTTCGTCCGAAGTACAAGGCCTCGACAGCGTGCCGGTGCTGCCGCACAGCGCGCCGTTCGATGCGGCGAAGCGGCTTTTTGTCGATGGTCTGCTTGCCGGGCTCTATAGCCGCAGTACGACGGCGGTCCCAAGGTCGGCCACTGCATTGCCGAACGTCGCGCAAGCGGAAGAACCGGGCGAATCCGGCGTACGCATCGTGCGCACACGGCCGAAGGTCACGCTGTTGTGGGCCTCGCAAACCGGCAATACCGAATCGCTGATGGAGCGGTACGCGACGCGTCTGATGGAATCGGGCTTCGAAATCCGCACCGCGTGCATGGCCGACTATCCGTTCACGACGCTCGCGAAAGCGCAATACGTGCTGCTCATGACGAGCACGTTCGGCGACGGCGATGCGCCCGACAACGCGCAGGACTTCTGGACGCAACTGAACGCCGACACGGCGCCGCGCCTCGACGGCGTGCGCTTCGCGGTGCTTGCGCTCGGCGATCGCAACTACGATCAGTTCTGCGGTCACGGTCGCCGTCTCGACGAGCGGCTCGCCGCGCACGGCGCGCTGCGGCTGACCGAGCGCGTCGATTGCGATAGCGAATATCAACAGAGTGCCGACGCGTGGCTCGAACGCGTGATCGTGTGCATCAAGGAAGCGGACGCCGCGCTGCATGCGGTGCCGCCGGGCGGCATGATCAACGCGGTGGTGGGCGCGGTGCCGACCAAGGCGCGGCCGGCCGCGTCGCGCGTCGTCGGCAATCTGCGCCTGAACCGGCAGGGCGCCGCGAAGGATACGCGCTACGTGTCGCTGCAAACGGGCGAGACGAACCTCGAATACGAAGCTGGCGATGCGCTCGGCGTGTGGCCCAGCAACTGCCCCGAACTCGTCGACGAACTGATCACGCTGAGCGGTCTGCATGCCGAGGCGCCGGTGCACGTTGCGGGCGTCGGCGAGATGCGGCTCGCCGATGCGCTCGGCAAGCACTACGAGATTGCGCGGCCGAGCGCCGAAGCGCTCGGGTTCGTCGCCACGCGTAGCGATAACGGCGCGCTGCGCGATCTGCTCGCGCCCGAACGCAAGGCCGATCTGAAGCAATGGCTGTGGGGACAGCAGCTCGCCGACGTGTTGCACGAATTTCCGGTGAGCCTGACCGCCGCCGAACTGACCGGCATGCTCAAGCGCCTGCAGCCGCGTCTGTATTCGATCGCATCGAGCCCCAAGGCACATCCGGGCGAAGTGCATCTGACGGTATCGGCGGTGCGTTACAGCAACGGGCGGCGGCATCGCAAGGGCGTGTCGTCGACGTTTCTCGCGGATCGCGCCAACGACACCGAGGTGCCCGTGTTCGTGCAGAAGTCGGCGCACTTTCGTCCTCCTCATCAATCGGACACGCCGATGATCATGGTCGGTCCCGGCACGGGCATAGCACCGTTTCGCGGCTTTCTGCACGAACGGCAGGCACGCGGCGAACGCGGACGCAACTGGCTGTTCTTCGGCGAACAGCACGCCGCGACCGACTTCTACTATCGCGACGAGCTCGAAGCGATGCGCGCGAGCGGTCTGCTGACCCGGCTCGACGTCGCGTTCTCGCGCGACCAGGCCGACAAGATCTACGTGCAGGACCGCATGCGCGAACACGGTGCGCAACTGTGGGCATGGCTCGAAGACGGTGCGCATTTCTATGTGTGCGGCGACGCGAACCGGATGGCACGCGACGTCGATGCGGCACTGAAGGACGTGATCGCGACACACGGCGGCATGAGCGACGAGAAAGCACTCGAATACGTGAGTCGTCTGACGCGCGAAAAGCGCTATGCACGCGACGTGTATTGAGCTGCCGACGCGTTTCGAAAAAGGCCTTTAAAAAAGCCTCAAAACAGACACCAGCATGGCATGACGCTTGCGTGTTTAACCTCGATGAAAAACTCTGGGTGATATGCCGGTGCAAAAGATCAGTAACGCAGTCATCCGGAATGCCAGGCAATTTATTTACTGAGGATCTCTGATGAAAAACGTGATGCACTCTCTGCGAAGCGGTGACTGGCGCGCACTGGTTGCCTGCTTCCTGTATTTCGACACGGGCTTCACCGTCTGGGTGCTGTACGGACCGCTCGCGCCGTTCATCAGCAAGAGCATCACGATGACGCCCGCGCAGCAGGGTCTGCTCGTCGCGGTGCCGGTGTTGTCCGCGGCGATTCTGCGCGTGACGCTCGGCAATCTGTATCAGTCCGCGCACGGCAAACGCATTGCGTTGCTGGGCGTGCTGCTGTCGGCGGTGCCGACGATCGTGCTGCCGTTGCTGCAAGCGGTGCCGTCGTATGAAACGCTGCTGGTGCTCGGCGTGTTCCTCGGTGTGGGCGGCGCCAGCTTCGCGGTCGCGCTGCCGATGGCCGGCAGCAACTATCCGCCGAAAGTGCAGGGGCTCGTGTTGGGGCTGGCCGCGGCCGGCAACATCGGCGCGGTGCTCGACGGCTTCCTGTTCCCGCAACTGGCGACGCGCTACGGCTGGCAACTCGCGGCCGGCGGCGCCTTGCCGCTGCTCGCGATCGCCGCGATCACGCTGTACTTCTGGGCCAACGATGCGGGCGTCAAAACCGGCAGCGTGCTGCGCGCCTTCGGCAGCTTCGCGACGACTTTCGTGGGCCTGATCGTGCTCGTGCTGCTCGTCGAGGCGGGACTGTTCGGCGCGGGCAAGACCGGCGTGCTGCTGTTGCCGGTGGTCGGCGCGCTGCTCGCGATCGCGGTGCTGCCGCAGCGCTACCGCTCGGTGCTTGCCGAGCGCGATACGTGGGTCATCATGCTCGTCTATAGCATCACGTTCGGCGGTTTCGTCGGCATGTCCTCGTATGTGTCGCTGCTGCTCACCAATCTGTATCAACTGTCGAAAATCGACGCGGGTCTGTTCATGGCGCTACTCGCCGCGACCGGCGCGATGGTGCGCCCGCTCGGCGGGCTGGTTGCCGACCGCGTGTCGGGCGTGCGCGCGCTGACCGTGCTGCTCGCGGTCATCTCGATCTGCGACTTCCTGTTCGCCTCGGCGATGCCATCGTTCGCGGGAGGGATCGCGCTGCTGCTGTGCATGTATGTCGCGTTCGGTCTCGGCAATGGCGCGACGTTCCAACTCGTGCCGCATCGCTGGGCTGGCCGCACCGGTCTGATGTCGGGTATCGTCGGCGCGGCCGGTGGCATCGGCGGCTTCTATCTGCCGGTCGTGATGGGCATCGCGAAGGAGAGCACCGGCAGTTACCAGATGGGCTTTGCGACGTTCGGTACGCTGTCCGCCTGCGCGTTTCTCGCGATCGTCGCGCTGCGCCGGCCGTGGATGGCGTGGTCGATGCAATCCGCAGTCATGCAGGCGCACGCGACGGAGTAAAACACGGCGTGCGGCGCTCGATCGTTCCGGCGCCGCACGCGTGGTCGGGAAAAGCGCAGTCGAATGCTTGCATATCGCGGATGAAGTTTCTAATATGCAGTCAGGAGGCTGCATATGAACTCATCGACTGATCGCATCGAAAAGCAGATTCTGTTGAAAGCGCCGCGCTCACGCGTTTGGCGCGCGCTGTCCGACGCCGAGGAATTCGGCAAATGGTTCGGCGTGAACCTCACCGGCAAGCAGTTCGTCGCGGGGCAATCCACACAGGGGCACATCACCTATCCGGGCTACGAGCATCTGATGATGAACGTGGTGGTCGAGCGCGTCGAGCCCGAGCACCATCTGTCGTGGCGCTGGCATCCAGCCGCGATCGATAGCACGATCGACTACACGCCGGAGCCGACCACGCTCGTGGAATTCGATCTGACCGAGGTCGAATCCGGGACGCTGCTGCGCGTCGTCGAATCAGGCTTTGATCAGTTGCCGGCCGGGCGACGTGAGCAGGCGTTCCGGTTGAACGAGGGTGGCTGGGGACAGCAGATGGCCAACATCGAACGGTATGTCGGCGCGAGCTAAGGCCGCATCCGCGAAGGTGGGCCTCAAGGCGGCGACACTGCGCAGTTCGGCGGCGGTGTTCGCAGCGCTCGGCGACGAGACCCGCTTGCGCCTCGTCGCGGCCTTGTGCGCGGGCAGCGCGATGTCGATCGCGCAATTGACGGCCGGCACCGACATCACACGGCAGTCGGTCACGCAGCACCTGCAGGTGCTCGCCGAGGCGGGCCTCGTGCACGACGTGAAGGTGGGACGTGAACGCCTGTGGGCGTTCGAGCCCGCGCATCTCGACGCGGCGCGCCGCGCGCTCGACGCGATTTCGCAGCAGTGGGATCAGGCGCTGCTGAAGCTGAAAACGATGGTCGAAGAGTGACGGGCGACGGCGGCGGGCGCAGATTTTGCCGATCCGCGGCTGTGCGCCTGGGTGGCGCGACGCATCGCGCAAAGCTTCGCGAAACAACGCAAAGGGGCCAGAAACTGGCCCCGGAAACACCGCAAAAAGAGGGAAGAAAAGGCGGTTGGCGCCTAGTCGGCGATCCGCTTGTCGGCCAGCGCGCTCTGGCAGTCGGCCAGAACCTGCCTGACGAGCCGCGCCTGCGGGTCGAGTTCGTCGGTATCGAGAATTTCCTCGACCGCGTCGCGTGCCCAGTCGGTGTCGACGAACCGCGCATGGCGCCGTGCGATTTCGACCGCGGTGGCCGAGAGCTTGGCGATACACAGCCAGTCTGCCTCGCGCGCGCGGCGGTCGAGCCACTTGTGCGCGGCCTGCACGTGAAACGCCGCGTCGGGCCACTCTTCGTTCAGGTAATAAGCGCCGAGGCTTCCGCACGTGAGCCAGCACAACAGCTCAAGGCGGTCACGGGGACTCAGGTGTTGGCGTACATCACTCATGGCGACGCTCGCTGCGGTAAATGGCTTCCCGGTGAGGCCGGCGGGCGCCGTCCTCCGCTTTTAACAACATTAGCATGCCGTATTCCCGGGCGGCAATTCCTGTCCAACCCTGGCGCGTAACGCGGCCACAGGCGGGCTTCGAGCGACGCGTCAGCGAGGTCCGCGGGCGCTCCGAACCACCCGCGGACGGTCTGCCGAAGCGGCTTCAGCGCTCGCCGCGCGTCGCCACGATGAAAAACCGCGGAAACGGCAGCAGCACCGTGCCGTCGGCGAGCGCCGGGTAGGCTCTCGCGATTTCGTCGCGATAGCGTTGCTGGAACGCGCCGCGCTCGGCGTCGTCGAGCGCGGCGAGAAACGGCCGCAGCGCGCTGCCCTTGAACCATTCGACCACCGCGTCCGCGCCCGCGAGCGGGTGGTGGTACACCGTGCGCCACACGTCGACCCGCGCGCACAGCGGTTTGAGAAGCGCGTAGTACCAGTTCGCGTCGTGGCGCATCGTGCGCTCGGCGCCTTTCAGCTTCGGCGCCCATGGCCCGTCGGCGGCGATTTCGCGCAGCAGGCGGTGCGCGGGTTCGTCGAGATTGTCGGGCATCTGCACGGCGAGGCTGCCGCCCGTGGCCAGTTTTGCCACCAGCGCGGGAAACAGCCGCTCGTGGTCCGGCACCCATTGCAGCACCGCGTTCGCGAGGATCACGTCGTAGGGGCCGGGCGCGTCCCACGTCGACACCTCGCTGATGTCGAAGCGGAACTGCGGCAGTCGCTGGCGGGCCGCCGCGATCATGTCGGCGGAGCTGTCGATGCCGCTGACCGCTGCGCCCGGCACCCGCCCAGCCAGCACCTCGGTCGAATTGCCCGGCCCGCAGCCGATGTCGACCGCGAGCCGTGCGCCGTCCAGCGGCACCGCCGCGAGCAGGTCGCGCACCGGGCGCGTGCGCTCGTTCTCGAACAGCATGTACTGCTTTGCGTGCCAGTCGCTATGCTCGTTGGTGGTTGTTTCGGTCATTGCCTGCTCCTTCGTGGGGTTCCGAGCGGCCATTCTCGGCCGCTCGCGGGGCCGAGTAAAATGAATTTATGATTCCGATTGCTTCATTTTTCTAATGAAAATCGACACCCTCGGCGTGCAGGCCTTCGTCGCGATTGCCGATCGCGGCAGCTTCCAGGGTGCGGCCGATTCGCTGCATGTGACGCAAACGGCGATCACGCAGCGGCTGCGCAAGCTCGAAACGTATCTCGGCGTCACGCTGATCGAGCGCACCACGCGGTCGATGGCGCTGACCGAAATCGGCCGCCACTTTCTGCCGCAGGCGCGCCGGCTGCTCGGCGAACTCGCCGATGCGCTCGTCGAGATTCGCGAAACGGGGATTGCGCGGCGCGGCGACGTCTCGATCGCGTGCGTGCCGACCGTCGGCGTGCAGTATCTGCCGCGCATCCTGCAGGCGTATTCGGCGCGCTATCCGCACAACCGCATCAAGATTCTCGATCACGCGTCCGCGGCGGTGGAGGAGGCGGTGCTGCGCCGGGAGGTCGAGTTTGGCATCAACATCGCGCGCGAGCATCATCCCGATCTCGCGACCGTGCCACTCACCAAAGACCGCTACGTGTTGATCTGCCACGAGGATCATCCGCTCGCGAAGCGGCGGCGCATCGCCTGGCGGCAGTTGCAGGCGTTCCCGCTGATTTTCGCTGGCGAGGTTAGCGGCAACCGCGCGTTGCTCGACGTCGCACTGGAATCGAGCGGGCTGGCGCTGCGTTCGTTCTACGAGGTGCAGCGCAGTTCGACCGCGCTCGGGCTGGTCGCGCAACGCGTCGGCGCGGCCGTCGTGCCCGCGCTCGCGTTGCAGAAGGGCGCGTATCCGACCGTGCGCACCGTCGAACTGATGCAACCTGCCGTATCGCGCACGCTGGTGCTCGTCGCCCGCAAGAGCGCCCAACTGTCACCGGCCGCGCAGGCGCTGTACGACATGATCCGCGAGCAGGCGACGCTGAAAACCGGGTGAGGGCGCGTCGCGCGCAGCCGCTTCTGCGCGGTGCGCCCCGCGTCGCCTACAATGGCGGCCATTTAGCGACATTGAAGGTCCAACGATGCGGGTAACAAAATTCGCGCTGGCTTTGCTGACGGCGTGCTTCGCTCTGAACGCAAGTGCCGAGATGACGGCCGCCCAATACAAGAAATGGGCGCACGCGGACAACAACTCGATCTACGCGGCGTACATCACCGGCACGATCAACGCGTTCGGCTGGGCGAACGGCGATCTCGTCTCGAAGAAACAGAAGCCGCTGTTCTGTCCGCCGGAAACGCTCGCGATCGGCAATCAGACGGTTTATCCGATGCTCGACGCGTTCTTGGCGAACCATCCGGGACTTTCCGACGATTTCCCGATCGGGCTCGCGATTCTGCGCGCGTTGCAAGGCGCCTATCCGTGTTGACGTAGCGCGCTCGCACCGGGAAAGCGGTGCAGGGGAGGGAGTAAGGAAGGGGCGAACTCGCGAGGCGAGCCCGCCCCGCTGCATCAAACCTGCACGAGATTCGGAATCTGCACGTCCGGATTGACGTCCGCGTCGTAATCGACGCCCTTCATTTCAAAGCCGAACAGACGCAGGAAATCGGTCTTGTAGCCGGCGAAATCGGTCAGTTCGTAGATGTTGTCGTTGGTGACCTGGTTCCACAGCTCCTGCACGCGGCCTTGCACCTGCGGGTCGAGCTCCTTGTAGTCGGCGCGCAGACGGCCTTCGTCGTCCAGATGCGGCTGGCTGCCGTAGAGGCTGTCCTTGTACAGGCCGTAGACCTGCTCGATGCAGCCCTCGTGCGTACCTTTTTCCTTCATCACCTTGAACAGCAGCGACAGATAGAGCGGCATCATCGGAATCGCCGAGCTTGCCTGCGTGACGACCGCCTTCAACACCGCGACGCGCGCATCGCCACCCTTGGCCGCGAGCTTTGCGCGGATGCCGAGCACCTTCTGGTCGAGATCCTTCTTGGCCGCGCCGATCGAGCCGTTCCAGTAGATGTCGTGGGTGATCTTCTCGCCGAGGTAGGTGAATGCGGTGGTCTTCGCGCCGTCGGCGAGCACGCCGGCTTCGCCCAACGCGTCCATCCACATCTGCCAGTCCTCGCCGCCCATCACCGCGACCGTCTGCGCGATTTCTTCCGGCGTCGCCGGTTCGAGCACGGTTTCCTTGATGACTTCCTTGTCAGTGTCGATGCCGCGCAGGTTGACCGCTTTGCCGATCGGTTTCAGCACCGAGCTGAACACTTCGCCCGTCTTCGGATGCTGGCGCTTCGGCGCCGCGAGGCTATACACGACGAGATCGACCTGACCGAGATCGCGCTTGATGACTTCGATCGTGCGCGCCTTCACTGCGTCGGAGAACGCGTCGCCGTTGATGCTGGTCGCATACAGACCTTCGGCGGTGGCGAACTTCTCGAACGCGGCGGTGTTGTACCAGCCGGCCGTGCCAGCCTTGGTTTCGCTGCCGGCGCGCTCGAAGAACACGCCGAGCGTCGAAGCGCCCGAGCCGAACGCGGCGCTGATGCGGGCGGCGAGGCCATAGCCGGTCGACGCGCCGATCACGAGCACTTTCTTCGGGCCGTTGGCGATGGGGCCGCGCGCCTTCACATACTCGATCTGTTCCTTGACGTTGGCTTCGCAGCCGGTCGGATGGGTCGATACACAGATGAAGCCACGCACACGCGGTTTGATGATCATGAAGCACCTCTTGTCGGAATTGGCGACATTATAGTTGCCCGCCGGAGCCGCACTCCAGCCCACGAACGACGCAAAATCCGGCGCACGCCCCACATCTTGGTACGATTGCGCCTTTCCCAGCCGACGACAGCACGTGAAGCGCCTCTTTTCCTCCTTTCTGGCGGCCCTCGACAAAGGGCTGACCCTCGCGAATGCGCTGTTCGCGAAGGCCGCGTGGCATCTGCGCCACCCGAGCCGCCGCACCTTCGCGTGGGGGCTCGCCGCGCTGCCGGTGCTATTCGTGCTGTACGTGCTGCTGCTGATCCCGTTCACGCCGAGCATCGGCGACATCCGCAAGGCGAAAATCGAGCAACCGGCGCAGATCCTGTCGGCCGACGGCAAGCTGCTCGCCGAGTTCAAGCCGTCGAACCGCGAGTGGGTCAAGCTCAATGAGATCTCGCCGAATGTCGTCAATGCGCTGATCGCGACCGAGGATCACCGCTTCTACCAGCATTTCGGCCTCGACTGGCGGCGCACCGCGTCGGCCGCGCTGCACACGTTTTCCGGCCAGCGCCAGGGCGGCTCGACGATCACGCAGCAGCTCGCGCGCAACCTGTATCCCGACGAAATCGGCCGCGCGCCGACGTTGACGCGCAAGCTGAAGGAAGCGATCACCGCGCTCAAAATCGAGGCGTTCTACACCAAGGACGAAATCCTCGAGACCTACCTGAACACGGTGCCGTTCCTGTACAACGCGTACGGCATCGAGATGGCCGCGCGCACCTATTTCGACAAGTCCGCGTCCGACCTGAACGTGCTCGAAGCGGCCACGCTGACCGGCATGCTGAAGGGCAACGCCTATTACAACCCGGTGCTGAACCCGGAGCGCGCGTTGCAGCGGCGCAATACGGTGCTGGGGCAACTGGTCAAGTACGGCAAGCTGACGCCCGCCCAGTACGACGGGCTCGCCCGCAAGCCGCTGCGCCTCGACTTCGAGCGCCAGATCGAGCCGCCCGGACCCGCGCCGCACTTCACGCAGCAGTTGCGCAAGTGGCTCGTCGCGTGGGCCGATCGCAACGACTACAACATCTACTCCGATGGACTCGTCGTGCGCACGACGATCGATTCGCGTCTGCAGACCATGGCAAATCAGGCGGTGACGCTGCAGGGCAACCAGTTGCAGGGCATCGCGAATTCGAACTGGGGCGCGCGTGCGGGCTGTTCGGCGGACAAGGACCTGCTGCGCACGTTCCTGCGCGAAACGCCTGACTTCCGCGCGGCAAAAGACTCGGGCCTCTCGGACGACGACGCGCTGAAACGCCTGCTCGCCGACCGCAAGCTCGTGCAGAACGTCTGCGACACGAAGACGCGCGTGCAGGCCGACTTCCTCGCGATGGACCCGCGCACCGGCGAGATCAAGGCATGGGTCGGCAGCCGCGACTTCGGCGAGGACCCGTTCGATCACGTGCAGCAGGCGCGCCGTCAACCGGGCTCGACCTTCAAGCCGTTCGTCTACGCGGCGGCCTTCGAGGCCGGCGCGAAGCCGGACGACAAACTGCCCGACAATCCGGTCCAGATCCAGCTCGCCGGCGGCGAAATCTGGAAACCGAACGACGAGGACGAGCCGAGCGGCCGCATGATCAGCCTGCGCGACGCGCTTGCGTATTCGCGCAACCGCATCACCGCGCAGGTGATGGAGTCGGTCGGCCCGAACAAGGTCGCGAAGCTCGCGCGCGCGATGGGCGTGCGCGACAGCCAGCTCAATCCGGTGCCGTCGCTCGCGCTCGGCACGAGTCCGGTGACGCTGAAGGAAATGGTGTCGGCGTACGGCACGATCGCGAATCTCGGCGGCTACGTGGAGCCGCTGATGGTCACCCGCATCGAGGACCGCAACGGCAACGTGCTGGCCGAATTCGCGCCGGCCACGCCGACCCGCGAGCTGCCCGCCGATACCGCGCGCACGCTCGTCGACGTGATGCGCGGCGTGGTCAGCCGCGGCACCGGCGCCACCATTCGCACACGCTTTGGCGTGCGCGGCGACGTCGCGGGCAAGACCGGCACGACCCAGGACAACGCGGACGGCTGGTTCATCCTGATTCAGCCGCAACTGGTGGCGGGCGCGTGGGTTGGCTTCAACGATAGCCGCGTGACGCTGCGCAGCGATTACTGGGGGCAGGGCGCGCATAGCGCGCTGCCGATCGTCGGCGATTTCTTCCAGCGCGCGCAGCGTGCGCGGCTCGTCGATAGTCACGTGAAGTTCGACACCGAGCAGCAGCCCGGCTGGTTCGCCGAGCGCGCCGAACGCTTGCGCGACTGGTTCGGGCACCTGTTCACGCGCACGCCCGCGCAGCCGGACAAGCAGGTCGTCGTGCATGCGCCGGTGCGGCGTGCACCGGTTGTGTCGGCTGAGCCGGCGGCGTCTGCCGTGGCTGCTCCGGCGGCGTCGGAGGCCGCGGGCGCGTCCGCGGT
>ABYL01000088.1 GCA_000173575.1 Burkholderia sp. H160
CGGTGCTGCCGCCTACCGCGCCGCCTACTGCCGCGCCGGCCACGCCACCCAGCGCGCCGCCGAGCGCGTTGTTCAAATCACCGGCAAGTGCCGGCAACGAAGCTGCGGCGCTCAATGCAGCCACAGCGACCATCTGAATGATTTTCTTGGACATATCGGGTCTTTGTTTTAGTGAGACGGCGCCGAGTATAGCCGGGCTTTCGAAAGGGCTATGTAACTGCGACGGCCTGCGGCGGTAAGACGTGTAACAAAATGAATGAGCCGTTGATCTTGCGATCAGCGCGAAAAACAAGGGCGGCCCGTGATGGGCGGCCCTTGCTGGTTCTTTTCTTCTACCCGCGCCGCTTCTTCTTCAACACGATCGTCTCGAACAGCTCATAGTCCGGTGTCGGTGTCTGATCCGCGCCCGGCGCATGGTAGTAGTTCATCGTGATCGTCGTCTCGCCGCCGGGCTGCCCCGGATCGTAGTCGAATACCGCGATGCCGTAGCCGGTGCCGGTGTCGCGTTGCGCAGACCAGATCGCGTCTTCGACCGCGTCGGCGCTCGCGCGCACGAACTTGCCCGCGGTCGTCGACGGCACCGGGCGATTCGGTTTCGTGAAGATGCGCGCCTGCGGCAGACCGGTGCCGGCATCGACGCCATACACGTCGAGAGGTGCGCTAGTGCCTCCGCCGCCGAGAATCAGGTGAATCGTGCCGTGGCTCGTATCGAACGTCGATGCGCCCGCCGATACCGCCGACATGATCGGCTTAGGCTGCAACGTATCGACCACGCGCCCCGTCGTGATGTCGGTGCCCTTGTTGTGATTGCAACCGCGCACCGGATAGCTGCGCTCGTAGTCGTGATCGTGACCGCACAGCACGAGATCGACACCGTAGCGATCGAACAGTGGCAACCACGCTTCGCGAATGCCCTTGTCGGAACCGTTGCCGGTCTTCGATGAACTCAGTGCGTCCTGATGCATCTGCACGATGATCCAGTCCACGTCGTTATCGTGCGACGCATGCTGCAGCACCTGTTCGAGCCAGCGCGTCTGCTCGCCATTGCTATAGCCGCGCACGTATAGCGACGTGCCCGCCGGTATAGGCGGATTGCCGGTACTTGCGACGGGAGTCAGGGGCGCGGGGCCGGCGACGAACGCGGCGGCATCCTGATAGACGACGTCGTCCGCATCGAGCGAAACGAACAGCACCGAGCCGACGCGGAAGCTGTACCAGCGGCCCGGAAAACGCGTGTGATTATCGGGTAGCATGTAGCGCGACAGATACGACGCAAGCCCCTGCTCGCCGTTGTTGAATTCGAGCTCGTGATTGCCGGGGCACGGCATCCACGGACGGTTCGACGCCGACGTCTGCGCGTTGCTGCCGAAGTCGCGCCACACCTCGGGCTGTTGCGTCGGGTTCAGATTCGCATAGCACAGGTCGCCGTTCAACAGATGAAACAGCGGCTGAAAGCGCTCGACCGCTTGCACGGCGAAGCGGCTCTGCGGCGACGACAGCACCCAGTTCGTATTCGGCGTCGCGAGATCGCCGTAGCTGGTCCAGCGAAACGGGGCGCGGCCGCGCGGCGCGGTGCGAAAACTCGCGGTGAAGGGCTGCGACGCGTTGCTGTCGTTGTCGGCCGTCACTTCGTACTGGTAGCTCGTGTCGGCTTTCAGGTCGCGCACGCGCGCGTGATAGTTGAACACGACCTCTCCGTTGATGCCGTCAGTGTAGGTGCTCTGAACCGCGTGAACCGTCTGCTTCGCGCGCTCGGCACCGTCGCGCCCGCTCATGCGAACCTGCGGATTAACCGCGGGCGCGAGCGACGACCACGACACCGTGACTTCGCTGGTCGGATCGTTGCCCCAGGTCAGGTGAATCTGTTCGGGTGTGCCATCGGGTCCGCTGCTAGTCGCTCCGTGTGCGGTCGATGCGAGCGCGCCCGCCGCCGTCGCGAGACCCGAGACGCCGGCGAACTTCAGAAACCCGCGACGCGAAACGATGGATGCGCCGTGTTCATCGGCGGGCGTTGCCTTGACGATTTTCTTGTTCGACATGTCCGGTATGGTTGTTCGGGTGGAAGAACGCCAGCGCAAAACAACGCCCCGCGGCGCGAGCGCGGACGGAAATTGACGAACGATCGTAGCCGGACGGCGATGACAGCCCGATGAAAACTTCGAGCGAAGAAAGAGCGGAGATGATCGATATCGAAACGCTTATAAAAACAAAATGCCGGTTGCATGCGCGATTCAATCGCGCGCATGCAACCGGCAATCCGCTTTACGTCCGTTCAGGTCTGCGAACTCGTATCGTCCGCGGGTTGAGCGTTCTCGGCGTCGTCCTTCTTCTCTTCTTCCTTGTTTTCCACCAGCGATTCCAGCTTGCCGGCGCCTTCGAAACCAGCGATAGCGGCCACGCCTTTCGTCAGCAGACCCGCTTCCGGATCGACTTTCTCAGCTGCTTCAACGGCGGCAACCGCACCGGCGATCTTGCCCACTTCGTCCAGAAGTCCCATGTCGCCCTCCCACAAAAATAAGTGAAAGTGCATCGTCTCACGAACTTCGTCGCGTGTCGTCAAATGTTAAACCGCTTGACCATGAAGCTTTCGGACTGAAATTTAAGCGGTTGCAGCGACTACTGCGCGGGCGGCTGCGGATTATTCTCAGGATTCGTGTCGTACCTCGAAACGCGAAGAATGCCGTTCGCGTCGATCAGCTTCGACAAGCCGGCCTCCAATGCATCGGCGACGTCCTCGTCATAAACTTCGTCGCCATTCACATAGACCGTGAACGATTGCAGGTACTTCGCTTTCTTCTCCGGGTTCTCGATGGTCTGCCGGGTCCATTGATAAAGCGGGTAGTGCTCGGTGCCCATTCTTTCCGCTTCGCCGACATAGTCTGCGAATGCGTCGAACTGGCATTTGAGCGTTGCGTGATGTGATTGCAGAATGGCGTGAAGCGCCGGATGCGCCGCACAGGAAGGGTCCGAGCGCAGCGAGCTCGCCAGTTCCGCCGATGCGGTGATGCGCAGCTGGAATTGCAAGGGAGACGGCATCATTGCCTCGATCGTGTCGGGAACGCATATCAGAGGTCAGCGGGTTCGGCCTTGTAGGTAACACGCGCGTCGAGTACCGCTTCGCTGAGCTCGATCTCTCCGCTGCACATCGGCTTGCCGAGCAGAAAACCCTGCGCATGCGTGCAACCGCATACGCGCACGAAATTGAGCTGCTCCTGGTTTTCGATGCCCTCGGCTGTGGTCGGCATGCCGATCTCGCGCGCGAGCGCGACGATACCGCGCACCACGGCCGCCGATTCGCGCCCATGCACGGCCTCGCGGACGAACGAACTGTCGATCTTCAGCTTGTCGAACGAGAAGCGCACGAGCGTCGACATCGTCGAAAAGCCGGTGCCGAAGTCGTCGAGCGCGAGCCCGATGCCCAATGCGCGCAACCGGGTGATATTGCGGCGGGTCACTTCGTCGTCGTTCAACAGTGCCGTTTCCGTGACCTCAAGATTGAGCCGCGTCGGCGGAAGCCTCGTTTTCCGCAGTATTGCCGTCACCGTCGATGCGAACGAATCCTCACGCAACTGCACCGGCGATACGTTGACCGCGACGATCACCTTGTCGCGCCAGGTCACCGCCTCCGCGCATGATTGCAATAGCACCCATTCGCCCAATGCGAGGATCAGGCCGGTGCGCTCGGCGGTCGGAATGAACGCGGACGGCGACAGCTCGCCGCGCGTCGGATGCGTCCAGCGAATCAACGCCTCGCGGCCCGCCACCGCGCCCGTGTTCAGATCGATGATCGGCTGATACTCCATGCGCAAACCGTTGAACGACTGCAGCGCGCCTTCCAGATCGCTGCGCAGCAGGCTCAGGTTTTCGTCGGACACGTGTTTCTCGGCATCGAAAACCGCAAACGCGCTTTTGCCGCTGCGTTTGACGCTATACAACGCGCGGTCCGCGCAGATCAGCAATTGCGGGCCCGTTTGTGCATGCTCGGGATAGAGCGCGATGCCGACGCTCGCGCCAATATGCACGAGCGCTTCGCTCAGCACGAACGGCCGCGCCAGTGTTCTGACGATGCGATCGGCCAGCACGCGCACGTCGCGAAGCTGCCCGGAGCCGTCCGAGATCGCGACGAACTCGTCGCCCGCAAGCCGCCCAACCTGATCGCCGCTCGGCAGCACATCACGCAAACGGGTCGCAGCCTCCTGAAGAATCTGGTCGCCGGCGGCATGGCCGAGACTGTCGTTGATCGCCTTGAAGCCATCAAGGTCGATCAGCAGCACCGCAAACGACTGATCCTGACGCGCCCTACTCTCGCCGGTGCGTTCGAGCAATAGCTCGCTGAGACGCGCGCGATTCGGCAAGCCGGTCAGGCTGTCCTGGCGAGCGAGACGATGACTGTTCTCACGCGCGAGCAGCAACGCGACGGTGTCGCGATGACTGCGCAGCGCAACGGTGAAAAAGCCGGCCGCGCAAAACGGTGCCTGAAATAGCAGCACGAGCTTGCCGTTGCCGGGCGACATCGCCGCGCCAATACTGAGAAAGCTCAGAATAAAAACGATCTGCAATAACGCGAGCCGCGGCGTGCCCGCATTGCGTCCCGCCAATCCGCCGATCACACCGACCGCGCAAACGTTTCCGAGTAGAAAAAGTGTGGGACTTCCGCTGATATTGCAAAGCAATGTGCCGAAGCCGAATAGCATGCTCCACAGCAGACTCGCGAAAAGAAACGCGGAAGTCGGCGTGGGCAACCCCTGCGCCGCGCGCGCGCGGCAAAGCCAGATCAGCAGGAGCCGCACGGCCAGCAAGGCGACGACCGCGATGCCCCACGCGGCATATAGCGGAATCGGATACAGGTAGTACGCGGTCGCGCAAACGCTGATTTCGCATATCGACGCGAAAATAATCGAGGCGGTTCGCGTAAACAGATTGGCAAGCAGAAGCTGCCGGTTGTCCGGGCTTAGGTTCTGGGACGAGGACACGACCCACTTGAAAAATGGAGACCTGGGTTCGGTAAAAGCCATGACCTGCGCATTTGACGGTTAGCGGGTCCCAATCGCCATGCGAATGGACGGATAGAGCAACGATTACATTTCCGTAAAATATCAGATTACTTGATGCAATGGCGTGAAAAGACGGTAACCGTGTGTTTAAAGCACGGCACCATCGCCGATAGGCATGGCTGGTGTGATTCCGACACTGCGGCCGGACAATAAAAAAGAGGAAGAGCATGGCTCTTCCTCCCTGATGATTCCAGCTGCCTCGGCTTGCCGAGGCGTGATCGTCAGCTTCGCTTAGTCGTACAGCACCGCTGCGATCTTCGGATCGTTGATATTGGTCTTGTCGTACCAATAGAAGCCGGTGTCGATCTTCTTCGGCAGCTTCTCGCCGTGCAGCGCCTTGACCGCCGAGTCGACCGTGCATTTGCCGATACCGACCGGGTTCTGCGTAATCGCGCCGGCCATCAGGCCCGACATGATGTTCTCCTTCTGCTCCTTGCCGGAGTCGAAGCCAATCAGCACAAGCTTCTTGCCCGACTCCTTGACGCCGATCGCCGCGCCTTCCGCCGAACCTTCGTTCGCGCCGAAGATGCCCTTCAGGTTCGGATTCGCCTGGATCATTGCCTTGGCGATTTCCGCGGACTTCAGGTGATCGCCGGCGCCGTATTGCACCGACACGATCTTGATGTTCGGATGCTTCGACTTCATCTGATTGAGGAATCCGTCGCGGCGATCGACACCGGTGCGGCTGGTCTGGTCGTGCACGATCACGCCGACTTCGCCGGAATCGCCGATAAACCCGGCCATTTTGTCGGCGGCGAGCGCGGCGGCGGCAAGGTTGTCCGTCGCGCAGGTGGTCAACGGAATATCGCTGTCGACGCCCGAGTCGAATGCGATCACGGGAATCTTGTCGTTCTGCGCGCGCTTGAGCAATGGAACGGCGGCCTTGGTGTCGAGCGCCGCAATACCGAGCGCCTGTGGCTTCTTAGCGAGGGCGGCCGACAGCATGTCGATCTGCTTGTCGACCATGGCTTCCGTTTCCGGTCCCTCGAACGTGATCCTGACGTTGTTCGCTTTCGCGGACTGCTCGGCGCCCGATTTGACGGCCTGCCAGAACTGGTGCTGGAAGCCCTTCGAAATAAGCGGAATATACGGCTCGTCCGCATACGCGAGACAACTTCCGCCGACGAGCACACCGACACCGACCGCGATACCGATTAGTCTTCTCTTCAACATGGGGCCTCCTCCAATGGTTGGGCTATCAAGCCGCTATCGAGCTTTCGAGGGAGCCTTCACGTGCCCCTCTCTCTCCTGCTTGTTTACTGCTTGCTCCCGCGTCAACTACTCCGGCTACGCCGCAGGATGTCCGCATACACCGCCAGAATGATGATCAGCCCCGTCACGACGATCTGCCACTCCTGCGCAACCGACATGATGCGCAGTCCGTTGGTCAGCACGCTCATGATGAAAGCGCCGATGATGGTACCCAGTATCGTGCCCGAGCCGCCGCTCAACGACGTGCCGCCGATCACGACCGCGGCGATCGCATCGAGCTCGTAACCCTGGCCGAGAGCCGGTTGCGCTGAATTGAGCCGCGACGCGATCAGCAGACCCGCGATGCCGCAGATCGCGCCGCCCGTGCCGTAAATCGCAATCTTCCAGCGATCGACATTGACGCCCGAGAGCCGCACCGCTTCCTCATTGCTGCCGAGCGCAAAGGTATAGCGGCCGAGTGCGGTGCGATTGAGCGTAATAGAACTGACGATCGCGAGAAAGAACAGGATCAGCACCGCATTGGGAATAGGCACGCTCGGCAGGAAATAGCCGATCAGCGAGTCCTGAGAAATACGGTAGAAGTTCTCGGTATCGGTGAAATAGATCGGCTTGTCCGCCGACACCACGAGCGACAGCCCTTTGAGCAGCATCATCATGCCGAGCGTCGCGATGAATGGCGGGATCTTCATTTTCGCGGTCAAGGTGCCCGATACCGTGCCGCACACCGCGCCCGTCGCGAGTGCCGCGAGTACGCCCATCCACATCGGCAGATGCCAGTAGGTCAGAAACACCCCGCAAATGACGGCGGTGAATGTCATCAACGTGCCGACCGACAGATCGATGCCGCCCGTGATGATCACGAAGGTGGCGGCGATTGCCAGCACGCCGTTCACCGCGGTCGCCTGCAGAATGCCGAGGATGTTGTCCATCTGCATGAACGCCGGCGACGCGAAGCTGAAGAAAACCAGCAGCAGGATGAGACTCGCGAACGCGAGCAGCTTTTGCACCGCGGTCGGCGCGAAGATGCGCGCTTTCAGGCCGGAAGTGCGCCTTTCGCTATCCAGTGCCGCTGTATCCGTTTGCAATGTCATGTCTTGGACCTCTTCAGGCTTGTACCGTTTCCAGGGATTCGCGCTGCGTCGCGAGATGCATGATGCGCTCCTGCGTCGCTTCGCTGGCGGAAAGCTCGCCAGTAATGCGGCCTTCGCACATCACGACGATGCGGTCGCTCATCCGCAGAACTTCAGGCAGCTCGGATGAGATCATCACGATCGCCTTGCCCTGCGATGCCAGCGAGCGCAGCAGCTTGTAGATTTCGCTCTTCGCGCCGACGTCGATGCCGCGTGTCGGTTCGTCGAAGAACAGCACGTCGCAATCGCGCTCGAGCCATTTCGCAATCACGATCTTCTGCTGGTTGCCGCCCGACAGCAGCCGCACCTGCTGCGTCGCGGACGGCGTGCGAATCGCGAGCAGCTTGATGAAGTGCTGCGCTCTTTTGCGAATCTGCCCGCGGCGCAGGAACATATTGAATGACAGGAACTTGCCGAGATCAGACATGACGATGTTCGATTCGACATCCATTCCGGTGGCGAGACCGAAGCGCTTGCGATCTTCGGAGAGGTAGCCGATGCCGCGCTTGACCGCATCGCTCGGCTTTTTGATCGACGCCTTCACGCCCTTCACGAGAATCTCGCCCGATTCGACCGGATCGGCGCCGAACACCGCGCGCGCGACCTCCGTGCGGCCCGCGCCCATCAAGCCGGCGAAGCCGAGTATTTCGCCCTTGCGCAACTCGAAACTGACGTCGCGCACGAGCGGACCGGCGACGAGGTTTCTCACTTCGAGCGCGAGTTCACCCTTCGCCGGCGCGTTCTCGACGGGCGTGATGTCGCTCAGCGTGCGTCCGACCATCATGCCGATAATCGTCTGGACGCTGGTGCCCTCGGTCGGCACGGTGGCCACGTATTCGCCGTCGCGCATCACCGTGACGCGATCGGTGATCTGCTTCAACTCGTCCATCTTGTGCGAGATATAGACGACGCCAACGCCGCGCTCTTTCAATTTACGGATGATCCGGAACAACTCGGCGATTTCGGCCTCGTTGAGGGCGGACGTGGGCTCGTCCATGATCAGCACGCGCGAATCGAAAGACAGCGCTTTCGCGATCTCGACCATCTGCTGACTCGCCACGGTCAACGTGCCGACCATCGTCCGCGGATCGAGGTTCACGTGCATGCGGGCGAGGATCTGGCGCGCCTGCTCATTCAGTTTATCTTCATCGAGAAAGAGACCGAGACCCTTGCGCGGCTCGCGGCCAATAAAGATGTTCTGCGCGACGCTCAGGTGATTCATCAGTTGCAGTTCCTGATGAATGATGCCGATGCCGACTGCCTGCGCGTCGCGCGGACCTTGAAAATCGACGGGCTTGCCGTCGAACAGGATTTCGCCGGAATCGCGCGTATAGACGCCGGCGAGAATTTTCATCAGCGTCGACTTGCCCGCGCCGTTCTCGCCCATCAGCGCGTGGACCTCGCCGGCGACGAGTTCGAAGCGGACGTCATGAAGCGCTCTTACGCCCGGAAAGCTCTTGCAAAGGCTGTTGACGGAAATGAGTGGGTTCATGTGCTGATCTGCCGACGGCTGCCTATTTCACCAACGCTTGGTCCGTGGTGGTCTTTACGGCTTGAACAACGGTTTTCATTACAGCTTTCATTCAAGGCTCGAACAGATCCGGTCTCGCTTTCGCGGACCGCTGCAATTCGGCGACGACCTGGTCGAGATGATCGTGCATCGCTTTCGCGGCCGCATCACCGTCGCCCGTGCAAATGGCCTTGAAGATGCTCTCGTGCTCTTCCAGCGTGTGCACGACCCGTTCCGGACTTGCAAGCAATTGCCTCGCGCGGTCCAGCGCATTGCGCGACACCGCGACGATTTCCTTCACGCGCGGCAGCTTCACCGCGTCGAGCAGGATTTCATGAAAAGCCAGATCGAGCGCGTGAAACGCCAGACGTTCGCCACTTCCAGCCACACTGCGCTGCTGGTCGAGATTGCTGGCCAATGCATCGAGCGTCGCCCGGTCGTGCATGAGCGCCACACCGCGCACCGTCTCGACTTCCAGCGCGCTGCGAATGAACAGATGCTGGCGGATGTCGTCGAGCGCGATCGGTTTGACGCGCGTGCCGCGCTGCGGCAATACCTCGACGAGACCCGCATGCGCAAGCCTCGCCAACGCTGAAGACACCGGGAAACGTGACACGCCCATCCGTTCGCACACGGCCATCTTGTCGATCATCATGCCGGGTTCCAACGCCAACGTAACAATCGCTTCTCGCAACGCTGCCTCAACTGCGTCGGTCAAGCTACCGCGCTCGCCGTCGCGAATCTTTTGCAGTGCGACATAAGGATTGCCGGCGGCATTCTCCAGTTCGGCTGAGGAATTCACGGAGGCTTGATTTCGTGAGGACATGCTAGCATGCTAGAAAGTGAATGACGTGTTGTCAACGCGTACAAATGCCTGGCAATGCCTAGGGATGCCTGGTATTTGGGAACCGCGGGCTTACCCGTACGCGCAGCAGGAACGCGCACACAAAAGACGTGCGCACGAAGCCGATCCGTCTGCGCTCGCAGACTACAAGCCGATAGCCATTGCCCCGGAGGGTGCTCAGATGACTACGATCACAAGGCTGTCCGTTCGGGACATCCGGTTTCCCACCTCACGTTCGCTGGACGGTTCCGACGCCATGAATGCCGCGCCGGACTACTCCGCCACGTACGTCACACTTGAAACCGACACGCCGAATCTCACCGGCCACGGGCTGACATTCACGATTGGCCGCGGCAATGAAATCTGCGTGACGGCCGTGAATGCACTCACGCCGTTGATCGTCGGCAGAAAGCTCGAAGATATCGCCGCGAATATGGGCGCTTTCTGGCGCTCATTTACTTCGGATAGCCAACTACGCTGGATCGGCCCGGACAAAGGCGCGATTCATCTGGCCACCGCGGCGGTCGTCAACGCTGTGTGGGATCTGTGGGCGAAAGCCGTCGGCAAGCCGGTCTGGAAGCTGCTGGTCGACATGAGTCCCGAAGAACTCGTGCGCTGCCTCGACTTTCGCTATGTGACCGATGCAATCACGCCGCAGGAAGCACTCGCACTGCTGCACCGGCACGCCAGAACCAAAGGCGAGCGCGAAAAAGAAATGCTCGCGCACGGTTATCCGGCCTATACGACATCCGCGGGCTGGCTCGGGTACGACGACGACAAGATTCGCCGTCTGGCGCGCGAAGGCGTTGCGCAGGGATGGACGCATTTCAAGCAGAAGGTCGGCGGCGATCTCGAAGAAGACGTGCGGCGCGCGCGCATTCTGCGTGAAGAGATCGGCGAGAACCTGAAGCTGATGATGGACGCGAACCAGGTGTGGGACGTGGATGAAGCGATCGCGAACATGCGCCGTCTCGCCGAGTTCGACCCGTGGTGGATCGAGGAGCCGACGAGTCCCGACGATATCCTCGGTCATGCGGAGATTCGCCGGCGGCTCGGCTCGATCGGGGTCGCAACCGGCGAGCATTGCCACAATCGCGTGATGTTCAAGCAACTGCTGCAGGCCGACGCGATCGATTTTTGCCAGATCGACAGTTGCCGGCTCGGCGGACTCAACGAAGTGATCGTCGTGCTGCTGATGGCCGCGAAGTTCGGCGTGCCGGTGTGCCCACATGCCGGCGGCGTCGGTTTGTGCGAGTACGTGCAGCATATTTCGCTGTTCGACTATATCTGTGTGTCGGCGTCGCTGGAGAATCGCGTGCTCGAATACGTCGATCATTTGCACGAGCATTTCGTCGATCCGGTCGTGATTCGCAATGGGCGTTATATGCCGCCGCAAAGAGCGGGATATAGCATCGAGATGTTGGAGGGCTCGTTGGATAGGTACTGGTTTCCTGAAGGTGAGGCGTGGCAGGAATGAAGCTGGATGGTAAGGGTTCTATTTCCGTCGCTTCAGGCGTATAACGGCAGACTTCGCTCACGCTGTTATCACTCGATTCGATGCGTTCCACCCGTCCCTTACCTCCTCTCCTCTCGCTGCGCGCCTTCGAAGCCGCCGCGCGGCATCTGAGTTTCGGCCGCGCGGCGCAAGAACTGTTCGTGACGCAAAGCGCGGTCAGCCACCAGATCCAGAAGCTCGAAGCCGATCTCGGTGTCGCGCTCTTCGAGCGTCGTACGCGTGCAATAGAACTCACCGACCAAGGCCGCGCGTATTACGCGAAAGTCCATGCGGCTTTCGAACTGCTGCGACTCGGCACCAGCGAAGTCCGTGCCTTCTCCACCGAACGCACCATGCTGAGCGTCGGCCTGCTGTCTTCATTCGCGAGTCGCTGGCTCGCCTCGCGTCTACATACTTTCCCGCTCACGCATCCCGACATCGAACTGCAATTGCGGCCGGACATCGCACTCGCCGATGTGCCGGGCGGCGAAGTCGACGTGGCGATCCGCTATGGACGCGGTGGTTGGCCGGGCGTCGCTTCGCAAAAGCTCATGTCCGAGCGTCTTTCTCCAGTGTGCAGCCCTTCGCTGATCACCGGCAAAAAGCGCCCACGCAAGCCGCAGGACCTGCTGCTGCGCTTTCCCTTGCTGACTTCGTATTCGACTCAGCCGTTCGAATGGGAAGCGTGGGCGCATCACGCCGGAGTCATCCTCGGCGAAGCGCAACGCGTGCAACTGCACGACTACAACATCGTCGTCGAAGCGGCGCTCGCCGGACAGGGCGTCGCAATGGGCCGCCATCGGCTGATTGCGCAGCAGCTCGCGCAAGGCTCGCTGGTGCAGGCGCTACCCGAAACGATGCTGGACGATCCGCGTATCGGGTGGTGGCTCGTCACGCGCAAGGGCACGCTCGATGCCGCCGCGGCCGCATTCTGCTCATGGATCATGCAAACGGCGCAGCAGGACCGGCTGGTGTTAATGCATTAGTTTGGCTCATGCGTCGAGCGCGAAAATTGATTGGTCACGCTCGGCGGAAATCAATAGCATCGGAGCTTTTCCGTCGCCAAACGGTACGCCGCCCATGACCTCTTCGATTACCGCCCGCGCTGCCAGCGCCGGCCTCACGCTCGATCCCGCGACAGGCCCCGCCGCCAATTACGTGCCCTTTGTGCGGGAGGGCAATCTGCTTTACATTTCCGGTCAGATCTCGCGCTATAACGGGCAACCTGCCTACCTCGGTCGACTCGGCGACAATATCAGCGACGACGAAGGCACCCGGGCTGCGCGGCAGTCAGCACTTGGCGTCGTCGCGCAGATCGTCGCGGCCACCGGAGACCGGCTCGACCGTGTGGCACAGGTCGTGCGTTTGAACGTGTTCATCGCAAGTACCGCGGAATTCAGCGGTCAAAGCGCGGTTGCGAACGGCGCGTCGGACGTGATGGTGCAGATCTTTGGCGAGGCCGGCCGACATGCACGCAGCGCGGTGGGTGTCGCGTCGCTGCCGGCGGGCGTCGCCGTCGAAGTCGAAGCGGTGATCGCGCTGACGGACGCCTGAACGCAGCCCCAACTCAACTCATATCCCGGAGCCGCCATGTCTTCTCCGCTGTCGCCCGCCACCGTTGACGCGTTGCGCACTTGCACGCCAGGTGTTCGCACCACGACGCACTTCAATCATGCTGGCGCGTCGCTGCCATCGGCTGCCACGCTGGACGCGATTCACGCTCATCTGTTGCGCGAAGCGTCGATCGGGCCAATGGAAGCGGGCGCGGCCGCTGAAGAACAAACCGGGCGCGCACGCGCGCTCGCCGCTCGACTGCTTAACGCACAGCCCGCCGAGATCGCGTTGACGACGGGTAACTCGCCTGGCTGGGGCGCGGCATTCGCGGCATTGGGTCCGTGGCACCCCGGACAACGCATTCTCGTTGCGCGGCACGAATGGGGCGGCAATCTCGCGACGATGCGTCATCTGGCGCAGCGCGCGGGCGCATCGATCGAGGTCATGCCGTCCGACGCCAGCGGCAGGGTGGATCCTTGCGCGCTCGAAGCGATGCTCGATGACCGGGTCCGGCTGATTGCGCTGACGTGGCTGCCCGCGAACGGCGGACTGATCAATCCGGCGGCCGCAATCGGCCAGATAGCACGCCGTCACGGCATTCCCTACTTCATCGACGCTGCGCAGGCCGTCGGACAGCTTCCGGTGGACGTGACCGAACTCGGCTGCGACGTGCTTGCAGGTGCGGGGCGCAAGGCCTTGCGCGGACCGCGCGGCACCGGGCTGCTGTTCATCAGGCAAGACTTTCTGCCCCGCCTGACGCCGGCTTTCGTCGACACGTACTCCGCGCCCCTGGATGCAAACGGCGAGCCCGTGCTGCGTGATGATGCCGCGCGTTTCGAATCATCGGAAGCTTCGCTGGCGCTGCATTGCGGCCTGGCGAATGCATTGCACGAGGCACTGGAGATCGGCATCGATAACATCCGCGCGCAGATCGATCGGGTGGCGCAAAGTTTGCGCAAGCAACTGGACGCGATCCCAGGCGTGTCCGTACTCGACCAGGGTATCGAACGATCCGGGCTCGTGTCGTTCAACGTCACCGGAATGGATGCACTTTCAGCGCGACGTTCGCTGGCGGCGCAAGGCATCACGATCGGCTCGAATGGCGTCGCCTACACGCCATTCGATATGACGAGCCGAGGGCTGACGCAAATCGCGCGTGCCTCAGTCAGCTATCTGACCACCGACGCCGAAATTGATAAATTACTGGCCGGAATACGAACGCTGACGCATTGAGCACTCAAGTCAAAGTAAACTTCCTCAGTCAAATGAATACGCGTGTCTTTTTTCAACTCAATCGCCCGCATACGACCGTGAACTCCGCCTCATCGCCCAGCCTCGATCTATCCAGGTTTCCGCGCCGCGCGCTTCTCGAAGGCCCCACGCCCATTCAGCACCTTGCGCGTCTGAGTGCCCGCCTTGGGGGCGCGGACATCTACGTCAAACGCGAAGATCTGAACGGACTGGGTGGCGGCGGCAACAAGTTGCGCAAGCTCGAATTTCTGATCGGAGAAGCACTCGCGCGTGGCGCGGATACGATCATTACCGTCGGCGCGCGTCAATCGAATCATGCACGCCTGACGGCAGCGGCGGCGGCACGCGTCGGGCTTCAATGCGAGTTGGTGCTGACGAGGACCGTGCCACGTTCCGACCACGACTACCTGGAAAACGGCAACGTGCTGCTCGATGCGCTATTCGATGCGCGCGTGCACGATCTTCCCGGCACAGCCAACGCGCTGCAATTCGCCGAGGAACGCGCAAACGAGTTGCGCGCGCAGGGCCGTAACGTTTATGTGTGTCCGTTGGGCGGATCGAGTCCGATTGGTTGCCTCGGCTATGCGGACTGTGCCGCTGAAATCGTCGCTCAGTCGCACGCGCAGGGGGTGGATTTCGA
Organism: Burkholderia sp. H160; assembly: GCA_000173575.1. Taxonomy (GTDB): domain Bacteria; phylum Pseudomonadota; class Gammaproteobacteria; order Burkholderiales; family Burkholderiaceae; genus Paraburkholderia. The sequence continues at coordinate 14,691 of ABYL01000088.1, forward strand.
TCGCATCGTGGTGCCGAACGGAAGCGGCGGAATGCATGCGGGGCTGGTCGCGGGTTTTGTTGCGCTGGGTTTGGATCCATTGCGTATTGCCGCATTCACGGTATATGGGAATGCCGGCCATGCGCGCACGGTTACTTTAGATAAAGCGAATCAGACGGTTCAACTGATCGACCCAAACCTGAGCGTGAATGATGACGCCATTTCGATCGACGAAGCGCAGCTCGGACCCGGCTACGGTATCCCCACCGACAACATGCGCGCCGCAGTTCGTTTGATGGCATCGACGGAAGGTTTGTTGCTCGATCCCGTGTATAGCGGCAAAGCATTTGCGGGGCTGGTCGAAAACATTAGAACCGGGAAACATCCAATCGGACAGAAGATTCTATTTGTTATGAGCGGCGGGCTTCCTGGGCTATTTGCCTATCGGAACGAGTTCTGAGCGCTGAATCGCGACGAACGCGAACAGCAGAAGAAGCGAAGACGACGCGATGGCCTGACACGGCCGTCGTTGTCTGAAGAAAGCGCAAAGCGCCTGAAGATTCGAATCGGCGATTCGAAATGGTGCCCAGGGCGGGATTTGAACCCACACGCCTTTCGGCGCTACCCCCTCAAGATAGTGCGTCTACCAATTTCGCCACCTGGGCAGAGGGGCGCAATTGTAGCAGCAAAATTATTTTTTTGAAGCCCCCTCGTGAAGCTTCTGCTCGTCGCCTTGCAAGAGGTCGTAAGGTGTGACGCTTGAGAGGCGCTACTCCAGGAAATGCCGCAAAGGGTGGACGACTATGCTCGTACGCTCATGCGCTGGAAGAGCGCTCTCCACGGCTAGCACACCATGTCACAACGACCCACATCTTCTTCGCGACTTCGGTATCGCCTCCTTCTCGCATCGCTGCTGACGTCGATATCCGTGCTGCAGGGTTGCGCAACGACGACGGAGAACATTGCCGTAGGCCTTGGTCTCGGCGCGGTTGGCACCGTGTCGGCGCTAGGCTGCCTGCTCGCATGCGACATGGCTAATCCGAAGTGGTGAAAGGTCACACGGCGCGCGAGTAGCAGCTAGTATTCCATTCTCGACATCGACGATTGGGAAAACGGAGCCCCTATGCCACAACAGCCCCTCCACCTCTACACCGACGCCCAATTCGCGAGCCCCTACGTGATGTCCGTCTTCGTGACGCTTCGCGAGAAGCACTTGCCGTTCGACCTGTCGACCGTCGATCTCGCCAGCAAGGCGAATTACGCAAGCGACTACGCGGCCCGGTCGTTGACGCGACGCGTGCCGACGCTGATCCACGAAGACTTTGCGTTATCCGAGTCGTCGGCAATTACCGAGTACCTCGAAGAGACTTTTCCGCAGACGCCGGTTTATCCGCAAGATCGGCGTCTGCGCGCGCGAGCGCGTCAGGTGCAGGCCTGGTTGCGCAGCGATCTGCTGCCGATTCGCCAGGAGCGTTCCACCGAAGTCGTTTTCTATGGCGCACGCGGCGGCCCTCTTTCCGCCATCGCAGAGGAAGCGGCGCAAAAACTCTTCGCCGCCGCCGATGCTTTGCTGCCGGACCACTCGACAAACCTGTTCGGCGATTGGTGCATCGCCGATACCGACCTCGCATTGATGCTCAATCGCCTCGTGCTGAACGGCGACCCCGTGCCGCACAAGCTCAAGGAATACGCGACGCAACAATGGCAACGCGCCAGCGTGCAGCAATGGCTTCAATTGGAGCGGCCGCCGCTCTAAGGGACTGCTTCAATCTCTCTCTTCTGCCTCGCGCGCGCAACGCTGACAACAATTACGCGAGGCGGCATAAAACCTGGCGTATTGCGCCGCACCATTGCAAACTTTTTGTGAACATTGCACTGGCCTTTATCCACCACGCAACAGCCGCCATTCACAAACCGCAATCAATCTGTCACGCAAAAAACTCGCAGGGTTCAGATAGCTGTCCCTAAACAGTTTATTTGAGCTAGAGTACGTGGGCGATCACGTGGATCGTGAGCCGTCCCGACAATTCAAAGGTGTTTTCTGCCACGTGTTTGGTTGCGTGTACTAAAGAAGCGCCTGGACTTCGTTGAAGATATCGCGCCATGCCATATTTTCCCGTCGCCTACTGTGGTCCCGCGGCTGTCCCCGAGAACTTGTGGCAGCGCTGGAATACAGATCCGCCATTGCTCGTCGCGCTCGCGGCCCTCGCGTGGGTCGTGGCCAACGGCCGCTCGGCGAATGCACGGGCGGGATGGGCGGCCATCGTGCTGATGGTGATCGTGTTCGTGTCGCCGCTCTGCGCGGTGTCGTCAGCGTTGTTCTCCGCACGCGTCACCCATCACATCATTCTGATCGCTGCCGTCGCGCCGCTGCTCGCGCTCGCGTTTCCGCTGCAACGCCTCGTGCATCCGCCGCTCGTGCCGGTGGTCGCCGCGCACGCGGTCATCATCTGGCTGTGGCATGCGCCGGGTCCGTATGCGTGGGGACTGTCGACTGTACCCAGCTACTGGCTTATGCAATTCACATTGCTCTGCAGTGCCTGGCTCATGTGGCGCAGCCTCTTCTCACCGCTTCTGCCGACCGGCCCCGCATTGATTGCGCTCGTCGCGACGATCGGCCATATGGGTCTGCTCGGCGCGTTGATCGTGTTCGCGCCGGTACCGCTTTACGTCGCGCACTTCGCGACCACCGCCGCGTGGGGGCTCACCCCGCTCGCCGACCAGCAACTCGCCGGACTATTGATGTGGGTACTGGCGATGATCCCTTATCTCGCGGCGGGACTTTCGCTCGTCTGGTCCAGCCTGCGCGTCAGAGAGTCCGCACTGTGACGACCCTTCTGAAATTCATTCATCTTGCCGCGATCGCAATCTGGTCGGGCGGCCTGATCGTCTTGCCGTATCTGTTCTGGCAGCGTCGCGGGCTCGCGGCAGGCTCCGAGCTCGATCGACTGCACCGCATCACGCGCCTCGTATTCGTTGAACTGACCTCGCCTGCCGCTTTCGTTGCGATTGCGAGCGGCACCGTGCTGATCTTTCTGCAGGCCACCTTCGTTGAATGGTTCACCGCGAAGATGGTGTTCGTCGGCATCATGGCGATGCTGCACGTGCTGGCCGGCCTCGTACTGCACGACCTGTATCTGCCCGACGGCCGCTTCAGCCGGGCCTCGGCAATCGCGCTGACCAGCGCTTATCTGATCGTGATCGTCGCGATCATCTGGATCGTGCTGGCCAAGCCGCACATCGACTCGAACCTGTTCGTCCCGCATCTGTTCGAGCCCGGCGGACTTGGCCGGTGGCTGCATCACTCCTTCGGCGAAACGAGAATCCCCACGCCATGATCGAACACGAGCTTGCCTCCATGCCAGCCGGCGAAGCCCGTCATCACGGAGCTGAGCACCGACAGCACGAGCCCGTGCGGCAGGATCTGGTCGGGGTACAGAAGCCGCACGCCCCAGTTCGCACCCGCGAGCGCGACGAGGGTCATCGCGGCGACCGCGTGCGACCAGCTCGCCTCCTTCAGGCGGATGCCACGCACGAGCAGCAGCTCGGCTGTGCCGACCGCGCTCGCGGCCACGCCGCTCCAGAAAGCGAAGCCCGCGGCCCACAGGCCGGCGCGGACCCAGAACGGATCGCCAGTCCACCAGTAGATCACGTCGACGCCCAACGTCGCGACGACGAACGCGATCGGGAAATGCACCATCATGACGTGAATCGGATGGCCGACGAGCGCCACTGCCGAGCCCTTGTCGAGCCGCTGCAGTTCGAGCAGCACTTCGCTTCGCGTCCCGGTTCCAGCATTGTCTTTGTTAGCCATGGTGGTGTGCCCTCACGACGGATACCTGGTGGTGCAAACCATCATAGCTGCTTGCGTCTGACGGTCCAAGCCGGATCGCTCGCGGCGTTGTCCGGCTGCGCCGGGCCGCTATCGACGCTCGACCCGTCGGGCCCGGCCGCGGCATCGATCGCCGGGCTGTGGTGGGTCATGCTGGCGGGCGCGGTGATCCTGTTCGCGATGGTGCTCGTGCTGTTTCTGATGACGGTGTTCCGGCCGGGCTGGGGCTCGCGTGTGTCGCCCGCGCGCTGGATCGTGCTCGGCGGTCTCGTGCTGCCCGCGGTGATCCTGATCCCGCTGATCTGCTACGCGCTGTACGCGGGCGAGTTGCTGCTGCCGCTGCGCGCGCATGCGCCCGCACGCATCGAGGCGATCGCGCAGCAATGGCGCTGGACCTTCCGTTATCCGGAGCTCGGCAACGTCGAAACCGGGAACGTGCTGCATCTGCCAGCAGGCACGCCGGTCGACATCGTCGTGACCAGCATGGACGTCGTGCACGCGTTCTGGATTCCGCGCTTCGCGGGCAAGATCGACGCGGTGCCGGGCCACCACACGCTGCTGCGCATAGAGGCCGATCAGCCGGGCCAGTACGCCGGACAGTGCAACCAGTTTTGCGGCATCGGTCACGCGCAGATGCACTTCACCGTGATCGTCGATCGTCCGGAAGATTTTCCGGCCGCGGTTAAAAGCGCCGCCGCCAACGGGGAGGTGAAGAAATGAGCGTGCCCGTCGAGCCGACATCACAAGGCATCAACGCGCTGCGGCTGCACCGCGAGCTTGCCGCGATCTGGGGCACCGGGCCGGGTGTGCGGAAGCTCGCCGCGGTCAACCATACGGTCCTCGGCATGCGCATGATGATCACGTCGTTCGTATTCTTCGCGATCGCCGGGATTCTCGGCATGCTCACGCGCGTGCAGCTCGCGACGCCGCGTGCGAATTTCATGGACGTGGAGACCTATAACCAGGTCTTCACGATGCATGGATCGATGATGCTGTTCCTGTTCGCGATCCCGATGGTCGAAAGCTTCGCGGTCTATCTGACGCCGAAAATTCTCGGCACGCGCGACTTCGCGTTTCCGCGCCTGACTGCTTACGGCTACTGGTGCTATCTGTTCGGCGGCACGATCCTGACCGTCTCGTTGATTCTGCACAGCGCGCCCGACGGCGGCTGGTTCATGTACACGCCGCTCAGCTCCAACGTGTACACGCCGGGGTTGAACGCCGACGTCTGGCTGCTCGGCATCACGTTCGTCGAGATTTCGGCGCTCTCGCTCGCGATGGAAATCGTCGTGTCGATCCTGAAGATGCGCGCGCCGGGCATGTCGCTCGATCGCATGCCGATCTTCGCGTGGTACATCCTCGTCACCGCGATGATGATGATCGTCGCGTTTCCCCCGCTGATTCTGGGCTCGATGCTGCTCGAGGTGGAGCGCGCGTTCAACCTGCCGTTCTTCGATCCCACACGCGGCGGCGATCCGCTGCTGTGGCAGCATCTGTTCTGGCTGTTCGGCCACCCGGACGTGTACATCATCTTCCTGCCGATGGCCGGCGTGCTGTCGACGATGATCCCGGTGTTCGCGCGACGCCGGCTCATCGGCTATCGCACGATCGTCGTCGCGATCATCGCGCTCGCGTTCCTGAGCTTCGGCATCTGGGTGCACCATATGTTCACGGTGGGCATTCCGCATCTGGCGCTCGCGTTCTTCTCGGCGGGCTCGGCGATCGTGGCAGTGCCCACCGCGATCCAGTTCTTCGCGTGGCTCGCGACGTTGTCGCACGGCCGCCCGCGCTGGGACGTGCCGATGCTGTACATCTTCGGCTTCTTCTTCGTGTTCACGTGCGGCGGCCTGACCGGCGTGATGCTCGCGATCGTGCCGTTCGACTGGCAGGCGCACGACACCTACTTCGTCGTCGCGCACATGCACTACGTGGTGGCCGGCGCGCTCGCGTTTCCGATGCTCGCGGCGTTCTATTACTGGCTGCCGCTGCTGACCGGGCGCACTGCCGTGCATAAGCTTTCCGTGCCGGCGTTCTGGCTCGTGTTTATCGGCTTCAACATGACGTTCTTCATGATGCACCTGACCGGCCTGCTCGGCATGCCGCGGCGCGTCTTCACCTATAGCGGCGATGAGGGCTGGAACTGGCTCAATCTGCTGTCGTCGGTGGGCAGCTTCGTGATGACGATCGGCTTTGCGCTCGTCGTGATCGACATCATCGTGCAGCTACGTTTTGGCCGGCGCGTGCAGCGCAATCCGTGGGAATCGACCACGCTGGAATGGGCGATGCCGATTCCTCCCGCGCCGTATGCGTTCGCGTCGATCCCGCACATGGACGCCGAAACCGAAAAGGTCCCGCCCGGCCAGCTCGCGACCTCGCTCGCACGCGGCGAAGGCTATCTCGGCTTCACGCGCAACGGCTGGCAGGAGACGCTCGGCGTGCATATGACCTCCGGTGAGCCCGAACAGCTGATCGTGCTGCCGAACTCGACCTATCTGCCGCTCGTCACCGCGCTCGTGACCGCAGCGGCGGTGCTCGCGATGCTGTTCAAGTTCTATCTGCTGTCGGTCGCGTTCGCGTTGGTGACGTTTGGTCTCTTCATCTACGCGGGTCAGAGCGCGGGCCACGCTCGCGATTACGGCGAGCTGCCAGTCGGCCGAGGCATCAGTGTGCCGCCGCATACCGAGGTGACCGGCGCACCGTCATGGCTGTCTATGATCTGCGCGCTGGTCGCGAACGGCACGCTGTTCACCTCGCTGATCTTCGGCACGTTCTATTTGTGGATCGCCGCGCCGAACTGGCCCGCCGCGGTCGCGCCGCATCCAAGCCGTCTGCTTGCACTCGTCGCGGTCGTCGCCCTTGCAGTGGCGGCAGCCGCCACGCGTGGCTCATTGCGCGCGGGCGCCGCCGAGCGCAAACCACACGGCACGATCGGACTGACCGCGATCGCGCTGATCGTCACGCTCGTCACCTGCGTGATGCTGATCAACGGCGTGACGCCGAATCCGCGCGAGCATGCGCTCGGCGCGACGGCCGCGGCGCTGCTCGCGTATATCGCGGTTCATGCGGGCGTCGGGCTGCTGTTCCTGATCAGCAACGTGCTGCGCGTCGGCGCGGGCTTCGTTTCCGCGCGACGCCTGACCGATCTGCGGCTCACGCGCCTGTGGGTCGATTACACGCTGGCGACGGGCATCATCGCGCTCGGACTCGTGCTCGCGTTGCCTGGTCTCGTCGCCATGCTGGGAGCCAGACAATGAGTGCGCGTCCACTTTCGCCGCGGCGGTTGTGGTGGCTCGCCGCCGGCTTCACGATCTGGTGTCTCGCGTTCGTGATCCTGTACGCGCTGCATGCGATCGGCTGCGCGTTCGCGTGGCCGGCCGGGCCGCTGCGCGCGAGTCTCGCGATCATCCTGCTGCTGCATCTGATCGCGATTGGCTGGTTGTGGCGCTTTCGCGCCGCGACGCGGGACCCAGGACCCGAGCAAATCGGCTCGTTCATGCATACCGTCGTCGTCTGGACCCTGATCGCGGCGCTGGCCGCGACCGTGATCACGTTCGGACCCGCGCTGCTGCTCACCACCTGCGTCTGAACGTGCACTGAGCGCGAGCCGTCCGTCGCCCCCCGGCGTGGAGAAGCACTGATGCAGCCTCAAGATCTCGCTCGCAAGGCCATCTGGTCGGTCATCTATCTGCTGTTCATTCTCGCGCCGCTGTTCGCGCTGCTGGCCGGCACGCTGCCGCCCGCGCGCAGCTTCGGCACCGAGTTCTCGGTGGCGCTCGGCTACTCCGGCCTCGCGATGATGGGCCTGCAATTCGGCCTCACCGCGCGTTTCCGTCACGTAACCGAGCCGTGGGGCGAGGACGTCATCTACCATTTCCATCGACGCGTGTCGCTGCTCGCGGTCAGCCTCGTCGTCGCGCATCCGCTGATTCTGTTCGCGATCCGCTCGGACAAGGTCGCGATGCCCGACTCGCTGCTCGAAGTGCCATGGGGCGCGTGGTTCGCGTTCCTGTCGATCGGCGCGGTGATCGTGCTGGTGATCACCGCGCTATGGCGCAAGCAACTGAAGATCCCGTACGAGCTGTGGCATCTGTCTCATATCGGGCTCGCGCTCGTCGCGATCTTCGGCGGTGTGCTGCATATGATCGGCTGGGGCTTCTATCTGATTGATCCTCTCAAGCGCACGCTGTGGATCTGCATGACGATCTTCTGGATCGCGCTGCTGCTGTATGTGCGCCTGTTCAAGCCGCTCTTCATGTTCAGGCGTCCCTACCGGATCGCGGAAGTGCGCGCCGAACGAGGCGACACCACGACGCTCGTGATGCAGCCCGACGGCCACGCGGGCTTTCGCTTCAAGCCCGGCCAGTTCGGCTGGCTCAACGTGTGGGGCAGTCCGTTCAGAATCACCGGACATCCGTTTTCGTTCTCGTCGAGCGCCGAGGCCGCGAATGGCCGCGTCGAAATGACGATCCGCAATCTCGGCGATTTCACGAGCACGGTGGAGACGCTCGAGGCGGGCCAGCGAGTGTATCTGGACGGACCGTATGGCGCGTTCACGATCGGCCATCCGACCGACATGCATGTGCTGATCGCGGGCGGCATCGGCATTACGCCGATGATGAGCATGATCCGCACGCTCGCCGATCGCGGCGATCAACGTCCGCTCGTGCTACTGTACGGCGGCAAGACGTGGGAGTCGCTGACGTTCCGCGAGGAACTCGACGCCCTGAAAGCGCGGCTCGATCTGCGCATCGTCTATGTGCTGTCGGACCCGCCCGAAGGATGGAGCGGCGAAACCGGGCGCATCGACGCCGCCATGTTCCGGCGCCATCTGCCACCCGAGTTTGCCGATCACGAGTACTTCATCTGCGGCCCGGACCCGATGATGGACGCGATCGAAACGGCGCTCGGCGAAATGAAAGTGCCGGGCATCCGCTACCATTCCGAGCGCTACAGCTTCGTCTAGGAGAATCGCGATGCGTCGACTGTTGGCCAATCGTCTTGTCGTTGTGACCGGCGTGATCGTCGTGGCGCTGTCGCTCCTTTTCGCGTATCTGCGCGTCGGGTCGCTGCACTAGGTATTTATATATGCTCGAAGGTTGAATTGATATGCCCTACTTCTTTGGAATTGGTCTCCACGTTTTTGTTGCGATCTTTTTCGCCGTACACGCGATGCGCAATAACCAGGGCATCTACTGGCTCTTCATTCTGTTTGCTTTTCCGCTGCTCGGCAGCGTCGTGTACTTCTTCGCGATCTATCTGCCGGGTCTACGCCATACGCGCGGCGCGCGCGCGGCCACGCAGGCGATTACCCAATTAGTCGATCCGAATCGCGCGCTGCGTGAAGCGCGCGCCAATTTCGACCGCGCGCCGACCGTGCAGCATCGGATGCGGCTCGGCGAAGCATTGCTCGCGGCCGGCAATCCGCGCGAAGCGCTCGAACACTTCCAGACTGCGGCGAACGGCCCGTTCGCAAACGACCCTGCGCTGCTGCTCGGTCTCGCGCGCTCGCAGTTCGCGACCGGCGACGCCAAGGCCGCCGACGCGACCTTGGCGAACCTGTTCTCGGTCAATCCGCAGGCGCGCAATCGGGGCGAGCCGGCCCTGCTCTATGCGCGCACACTGGCCGCGCTGAACGCGCCCGGTGCACGCGCGGCATTTGAAAAGGCGCTGACCTGCGCAAACGACGTCGCGCCGCGCTGCCTGTTCGCCGACTGGCTCGCCGCGCAACCGGACGATGCCGACCGCCGCCGCGCCGGCGCCCTCTACACGGAAATCGTTCAGGATGCCAAACATTGGCCGCGTCAGACGCGCGAACACAATCGCGAGTGGCTGCAGCGTGCGCAGACCGCGCTGGCGTCGGGCACGGCACCGACGTGACCAAACCGAGGAGAACTTCGATGCGACGCACGACCCGGTCTTTTGCTTCGGCGCTGCACGCGACGATTGCCGCGATTGCTTTCGGTGTCGGCGGCGCTTCGACCTCAGCGCAGGCCGCTGGTACGGAAAAGCAGTTCGAATGGCCCGCGTCGTTCGTCGTGCTCGGCAATGGCTATCCGCGCGCGGGCGATGCATGCCGGCGGCTCGGCGAGTCGGCTGCGACCGTAAACTATCTCGACCACATGGCGATGCTGGTCGGTTGTCCGGGCTCGAGCGATAGCGCCGCCGTGCGCGCGATCGTCGAGCATCAGCGGCATGCGCGCGTGGTCGGCGCAGCGGACGGGGTGACGCTGATTTCGATTTCGACGGAAGGCGGCCCGGCCGGTTCGCAGAAGAGCCAAACGTCGGAGAAGCAATCGCCTATAAGCGCGAGCGGCACGCTGCCCTGCGAACGCGGCAATGGACAGGCCAAAATGATGTGCAAGTTCGGCGTCGAGCATCACAACGATCGCTCGACAACGATCGTGGTCTACTGGCCCGATGGCGCGACGCGGGCAATCTTCTTCGGCGTCAACGGCCGGGTGATCGGCACCGCTGCGTCCGCGAGCGATCGGCCGATGCCCGGCGACACGATCACCCGCAAATATGCCGGCATCAATCTGATTTCTGTTGGCAATGAACGCTACGAAATCGAGGATTCAGTTTTGTCCGGTGGTTGAATCGCGTTTGCGTTGACGCGTCGCGCGATTGAAGGTACACACTTCTACAACCTGATCGACGGCAGGAGATGGGATCTGACTCTCAGCCAGTTCGCCGAGCCGATCCCATTCGACGATACGCATTCGAGTCGTGAGACGGCTTTCGCCGATACCTCGCGGGAAAAATACAAACTGCTGAAGTCGAGGCTCGCAGCAAGCCAGCAGTAGACGTTGAATCAAACACGCATGGCCGAACCGCATCGATGTGCAGCTGGCCACGACACGTCACTTCAAGCAATCACTTCCTGCTTCCCCGGAATGCCCTGCCCACGCAGTGAACACCCTCTCGTTTCGGTGACGAAGATCAGCGCAATCGCGCCAACGACGCAAGCAGCCATCATGTAATAAGCCGGCACCAGCGCATTGCCCGTATGCGCGATGAGCCATTCATTCGCCATCGGTGCGGTGCCGCCGAAAATCGACGTCGAGATATTATACGCAATCGCCATCCCCGCATAACGGACCTGAGTCGGGAACATCGCGGGGAACATAGCCGAGATGCTGGCGAGTTGCGGCACATACAACAGACCAAGCACCGCAAAGCCGATGAACGCGCCGGCCAGGCCGACCTTCATCAGCAGGAACATCGGAATCGCCGCGACGAACAGGCCAGTTAACGAAAACCACCAGACGTTCTTGCGTCCGACGCGATCCGAGAACGTACCCGCAACAGGCAGAAACACCATCATCGCGAGCATGCCGATCAGCGGCACGAGCAGGGACATGTTGTCGCTCATGCCGAGCTGCTTCTGCATGAAGGTCGGCATATAGGCGAGCAGAACGTAGTTGACGACGTTCAACGCGACCACGAGCCCGCCAAGCTGAATCAGCGGTTTCCAATAGTCGCGCAGCAATGCCTTCAGCGTGACGTAGCTATGCTGCTGCTTGTGCATCGATTCTTCGAGTTCACGAAAGACCGGCGTGTCTTCGAGCTTCGAGCGCAGATAGAAACCGATCAGGCCGAGCGGTGCCGCGATCAGAAACGGCAAACGCCATCCCCATGCGTGCATCGCCGAGTTGCCGAGCGCGACGGAGCATCCGAGCATCAGAAACGCGCCGAGCGAGAAGCCCGATAGCGTCGCGAATTCGAGGAAGCTGCCGCAAAAGCCGCGCTTTTTATCGGGTGCATATTCGGCCATGAACGTCGCCGCGCCCCCATATTCGCCGCCCGTCGAAAAGCCCTGGATCATGCGCAGCACGACGAGTATCGCTGGCGCCCACCAGCCGATGCTCGCGTAAGTCGGCACGAGTCCGACCAGCAGCGTTGCCGCCGACATCAGGATGATCGTCAACGCGAGTACGTACTTGCGGCCGAGACGATCGCCGAGTGGTCCCCAGAACAGCCCTCCTAGCGGACGCACGAGAAACGAAATGGCGAACGTCGCGAGCGCGAATAACGTGGCCTGCGCGGTGCTGCCGGGGAATAACGCTGCCGATATGTAGCTCAGACCATAGGCGTAAATGCCGTAGTCGAACCACTCGGTTGCGTTGCCGAGTGCCGACGCGGCGATCGCGCGTCGCAGCAAGCCGCGCGCCTGCGGTTGCGCATCCTGCGCGGTCCATGAATGTGCGTAGTGCATGTTTCCTCCTGGATGTCTCAAGGTGTCTCTATGCGACACAGGCAACGTCGCCCGAATCCACGATACCGACGACGCGGGCCTGCAACGATGTTCTAGGACGATGCAGGCATCGGGGTTTTCCATAAAGCCTGTAACGGATGCGGTAATCCGTACGCGTGCGTCGACCACGCGTCGTGCGTATTCGGGAAAAACAACACCAACATTGAACTAGCACATTCGGAGGCATTTTTTCGCGGCATTAGACTGCGGCGAGAAATACCTGTGGACGCCCCATTCACACGCACCGGGCGCCACTTTCCGCAACGACGTCACGCTCAGAGAGGGAGGGGAAGATGTCAGAAACGACTCAACAGCAATCGCGAATTGAGGTGCCCGTCGTGCGCCTGCCGTTCGAACGCGACGAGTACGCCGCGCGTCTTCGCAAGACGCGCAAGGCCATGCTGGCGGCCGGCATCGAGCTATTGATCGTGTCGGACCCGACCAATATGGCCTGGCTGACCGGCTACGACGGGTGGTCGTTTTACGTGCATCAGTGCGTGCTGCTCGCGCTCGATGGCGAGCCGGTCTGGTTCGGCCGTGGTCAGGACGCGAATGGCGCGAAGCGCACCGTCTTCATGCAGCACGATCAGATCGTCGGCTATCCGGATCACTACGTGCAGTCCACCGAGCGGCATCCGATGGACTACCTCGCGCGCGACGTGATCGCCGCCCGCGGGTGGGCCAACGCGAAGATCGGCGTCGAAATGGACAACTACTATTTCAGCGCCGCCGCTTATCGCTCGCTCGTTGCGCATCTGCCGGACGCGAAATGGCAGGACGCAACCGGCCTCGTCAACTGGCAACGCGCCGTTAAATCGGCGCGCGAGATCGAGTACATGCGCGTGGCTGCACGCATCGTCGAGAAGATGCACGCGCATATCGTCGAGCGAATCGAGCCGGGCATGCGCAAGAATGATCTCGTTGCGGAGATCTACGCGGCGGGCATTACCGGCATCGAAGGTCATGGCGGCGACTACCCGGCGATCGTGCCGCTACTGCCCACCGGCGCCGACGCGGCCGCGCCGCATCTGACCTGGGACGACACGCCGTTCGCGAAGGATGCCGGCACGTTCTTCGAAATCGCCGGCTGCTTCAAGCGCTACCACTGCCCGCAGTCGCGCACCGTGTACCTCGGCAAGCCGCCGAAGCATTTCATCGAGGGCGAGCGCGCGGTCATCGAGGGGATCGAGGCCGGGCTCGCCGCGGCAAAACCCGGCAATACGTGCGAGGACATCGCCAAGGCGTTTTTCGCGGTGCTGCATCGATACGGTATCGAGAAGAACAGCCGTTGCGGCTATCCGATAGGCGCGAGCTATCCGCCGGACTGGGGCGAGCGCACGATGAGCCTGCGCCCTGGGGACGAGACCGTCCTCGAACCCGGTATGACGTTCCACTTCATGCCGGGCCTGTGGCTCGACGACTGGGGCCTCGAAATCACCGAGAGCATTCTGATAACCGAGTCCGGCGTCGAGACCTTCTGCCGGACGCCACGCAAGCTGTTCGTCAAACTGTAATCGCGCGGGTGCTGTGGCCGCGTGAACCAGCTTCGATCTCTGAAGATAAATGCGGCTCAATGCCTAATGGAGGACAGGCCCGCCACGGCGCGGGCCTTTTCGCATGAAGAAGCCCCGCAGAAGCGGGGCGGGCAACGGTCAAAACTCAAAGATCAACGAATCGTGGCAACAAATCCTGATCTGCCAGACGGATTTCGATATCGTTAGCCGCCTTGACGTGGTCGCGGTTGTTCACGTCGAACACTTCATCCGTCACGCTGACAATGATCGTGCCTTGCTGCTTGCCTTCGCGCATGACAGGGATAAGGGCGCGCGCTTCTGGAACCTGGGCGGCTGTGAGAGCGTGCGGCAGATAGAGCATCCAGCTTACGGCAAGACGATCATCGAAAACGGCTTCGGTAGTGTACTTGCGCGGCCCAAAAGTCACGTAAAGTGACCCGTAAATCTCAACGGTCTTCTCTACAACCTCAGCAACGGATTTATATTCACCCAATCTAGAGGAATTAATATTCTTCTCGCTCATTTCTAGATCAAGCATTTGAGAAATTACCCCTCCTCCATCGAACGAAACGTAAGCGGTGGCACCTTCGCCCCCCGATTCAACACCATTCCAAATGCCGATTGATTTCGTCGCATTCGAGGCTTTCCCTTTATATTCATCGGCCAATGAAAGAACGGCGGCCTTGGATGGCTCACTGTTTTCGTAAACTTTGCACTGCAAAGCCTCCGTGAGGGTATCACCTTGGATATACCAATCGGCCAAGGTCCTGTCCTTTTGCGTCATTAAATCAATCAGCGGCCACAGTCGGCGAATATGAAATTCAAACGCCGAAGAGGGGATGTCGCGACTATCTCGATGTTGTGCAAATAGATTCATGTTTAGATCAGGGTTGATTGACTGATGGCACGCCAGCGGCTCGAAGCGTGGAAAGCATATATCGCCTCGTCTTTGGGGTCTGAAAATACCACATGAGCTTTGCCGGAGGATTTGCGCGTACTTTAGTCCCTTGATCAAATATTTGATCCGCCATTCTTTTAAAGCCCACAAAAAACGGTTTTGGTTTATCGTCTGCGCCAAAAAATTGGTCGTAATTCCCCTTGGCTTCCTGCAAGAGACATTGGGAAGGCTGAAACCCATCAAAGTCTGTACCGAGCCACGCCCACTCCATATTCCAGCCGTGGGTGGTTTCCTGGCCCTTTCCGTCAGTTACTATGCCGTACTCGAATCCGGTGATGCGTGCCTGATAGCGTCGCGGCTCGGACTTCATACTGTGGTTTCTCCGCACCTTTTCGCCACCCTTCTCTGGCGGGCACTTGCACGGCCTCTCACGCTCGCGGGACCGGTCGCGCGACAGTTCGCCCCAACCGCCATCAGCGCCTGTACCCGTGCCGCTGCCGCCAACCGGACCGGCTGACGGCGCCGGTGTAGGAACCGGAACGGCGGGCATAGGTATAGCCTGCGCCATTGCATTGACTGCTCTTCCAAGTATTGCCGGGAATGGAATACCCATCAGCGGTTCTCCCTCATTTCCTGTTGTCTTTTTCGCGTTGCCTGCATCAACATTTCGAATCGCTGTTCAGCCGGAACGCCTGATTTGTACAGCCATGCCGCAACCGCTGGAATCTTGTAGAAGCCCGGCGTGGTCGCTTCCACATAGAGAAAATCAACTATCGGACCGTCATGTGTAAAGCGGAGTACCTTTGTTATCGCAAAGGCCGCG
>ABYL01000087.1 GCA_000173575.1 Burkholderia sp. H160
CCAGTCAGAAACCCCACCCTTCGCGGTGGGGTTTTTGCGTTTACGCGCCGATATTGCGCTTCACTACTTCCCAATATGGCTTCTGGCTGACGGTATTGCTGGTCGCCAACTTTACGGGGCTGACGCGCTGGCGGGCATTTCGCCGCAGAACGGAGTGCTAGAACGCGCAGCAGATCTGGCCTGCTCTTGACGAGCCCAAACCCACTGGCGTGACTGAAGCATGAACATCCCCGTCTTCGAATACGCTTTGCTGCGATTCAAAGACGGCAAGTACTCGTCGTTACTCGACCGAGTTATTCAAGCGCGGCAGCCGGCCCGAAGAACTCATAACGGCTCTGCGATTCCGGCACGCCGATCGCCTTCAGGCCTTTCTTGATCGCCTTCATGAACGCGACCGGCCCGAGGAAATACACATCGACGTCGCGCGTTTCCGGCAGCCACTTCTTCAGGCTTGCTTCATCGACATAGCCGACCGCGTTCGCATCGGCATCGCCCGCACGACGCTGCTCGTAGCAATAGAAGCGCTTCAGTTGCGGATGACGCGCGGCCAATGCATCAATCGTGTCACGGAATGCATGCACGCCAGCGTGACGGGCCGCGTGAATGAAATGCACCGGACGATTAGTCTTCAGCGCGGCTTGCAGCATTGCCATCGTCGGCGTGATACCGACGCCACCGCTGATCAACACCAACGGCTTGTCGCCAGGTTGCAGCGTAAATTCGCCGGCCGGCGCGAACAGATCGAGCGTGTCGTTTTCCTGGATCTGCTCATGCAGATACTTCGACACGGTGCCATTCGGTTCGCGCTTCACGCTGATACGATATTCACGCCCATCGCTCATCGCGGACAGCGAATAGTTGCGACGCACTTCTTCGCCGTTGATCATCAGACGCACGCCAATGTACTGCCCCGGCTGAAACGCGAGCAATTCGCCGCCGTCATCGGGACGCAGATAGAACGACGTGATCTCGTCGCTTTCGCGCACTTTGCGCGCGACGCGGAACCGCCGCGTGCCGCGCCAGCCGCCGGGCGCCGCTTCGCTGTCCGCGTAGATTTTCTCTTCGAGGCCGATCAGCAGATCGGCCAGTTGTTGATACGCGGCAGCCCACGCTTCGATCACGGCATCGGTCGCGACTTCCGCGCCGAGTACTTCGCGAATCGCGCGCAGCAGGCACTTGCCGACGATCGGATAGTGCTCGGGCTGCACGTTCAACGACACGTGCTTGTTGATGATCTGCGCGACGAGCCCGCCCAGTTGGTCGAGCTGATCGATATGACGCGCGTACATCAGAACGCCGTTGGCCAGCGCGCGCGGTTGCATACCGCTCGCCTGATTGGCCTGATTGAACATCGGGCGCACTTCCGGATGCTCACTGAGCATGAGCTTGTAGAAGTGCGTGGTGAGCGCCTCTCCGCCGCTTTCGAGGAGCGGCACGGTTGCTTTGATGATGGCGCGGTGTTCGGCGGATAGCATGGTTAGAGTCCTGATGAAAGTCTGTTTGAGAGTCTGTCTATCAGCGAGTAGCAAAGCCGGTTTCGGCAGACCCGCTCTACTACCCACGATTCGTGCCAGGTATAAAATGCATTTAGATCAATGATCTGGCAACTAATATGGTTCATTCGACACTAGTCGAAACGACTCGCCCCGCAGTCGATCTGACTGCGGAAGCTGTCCTCGATGTTCTGACCCCGCTGATTCTCGACCTGTCACGCGAGCTGTCCGAGCGCGAGCGTTATCGGCGGCTGCTGAGCGCGCTGCGCACGCTGTTTCCCGGCGACGCGGCCGCGCTGCTGCGCCTCGAGGGCGATACGCTCGTGCCGCTCGCGATCGACGGTTTGAGCAGCGATACGCTCGGGCGGCGTTTTCGCGTCGCCGAGCATCCGCGCTTTCAGGAGTTGCTGGCCCAGCCTGGGCCGACTCGCTTCGCCGCAGACTCCGATCTGCCGGACCCCTACGATGGCCTCGTGCAAGGTATGGCAGCCGGGCATCTCGAAGTGCACGACTGTCTCGGGTGCCCGTTGTTCATCCGCGGCGAGCCTTGGGGCTTGCTCACGCTCGACGCACTCGACCCGGCTTGCTTCGATACGATCGACATGGCCTCGTTGCCGGCGTTTCTCGGTCTCGCGGCCGCGACGGTGAGCGTCGTCGAACGCATCGATGCGCTGGCGCGCAATGGCGCGGAGGCACAGCGCCGCGCGGAAGCGTATCGGCTGGCGAGCAGCGAGAGCCGGCGCGAGCTGATCGGCAGCAGCGACGCGCATCGCCGCATGATCAAGGAGATCGAGGTGGTGGCCGGCAGCGACCTGACCGTGCTCGTCACCGGCGAGACAGGCGTCGGCAAGGAGCTGGTCGCGAATGCGATCCACGCGCTATCGCCGCGTGCGAACAAGCCGTTGATCAGCCTGAACTGCGCGGCGTTGCCCGATACGCTCGTCGAGAGCGAACTGTTCGGGCATGTGCGTGGCGCGTTTTCGGGGGCGTCGGGGGATCGGCGCGGCAAGTTCGAACTCGCGGACGGCGGCACCATTTTCCTCGACGAAGTCGGCGAATTGCCGCTCGCGGTGCAGGCGAAGCTGTTGCGCGTGCTGCAGAACGGCCAGTTGCAGCGCATCGGCTCGGACAACGAACACAGAGTCGACGTGCGGCTGATCGCCGCAACCAATCGCGATCTCGCCGAAGAAGTGCGCGCGGGGCGCTTTCGCGCCGACCTCTATCATCGCCTCAGCGTCTACCCACTGCGCGTGCCGCCGTTGCGCGAGCGCGGCCGCGACGTGCTGCTGCTTGCGGGATTTTTCCTCGAAGACAATCGCTCGCGGCTCGGCCTGTTGAGTCTGCGTCTCGCGGCCGATGCGCAGGCCGCGTTGCTGCATTACTCATGGCCCGGCAACGTGCGCGAACTCGAACACCTGATCGGACGTAGTGCGCTGAAGGCGTTGGCGGCCAATCGTGAGCGCCGCCGTATCCTGACGCTGAGCGCCGCGGACTTCGCGTTGTTCGATGCAGAGGATCACCAGGCAAATCATGCTGTCACGCAGAGCGAGGAAAGCGAGACGCAGGACTTCCGCAGCGCGGTCACCGAGTTCGAACGCAACCTCGTTCTCGAAGCGCTGGTCCGCAACAGGCAGAACTGGGCGGCGGTCGCGCGCGAGCTGGGCCTCGACCGCGCGAATCTGAACCGGCTGGCCAAACGGCTCGGGCTCAAATAGGCGGGAGGAGCGGGAGTACCACTGCAGCTCGGCAAAATTACGAGGTCAGGCCGCATCGGATTCTCGATCGCGCTGAAGACAGATTGCCGGCGCCGCGCGCTGGGCCTAACGTCTTAAGCAAAACCAAAGGCCCACTTCGACAATGCGAACTTCGCGGAACGTAGCGCGTCGGTCATAGTAGGGCCCAACAAGGACCAACACCTGTATCTGGAGACTCCACCATGTCCGCTGCCTCAGAGAAACTCGACGATTGGCTCAACAAGCAGGCGGTGGTTAAAGACGACATCACCGCGTTTCCGTTGACGGCGCTCGCCGCCACGCTCGATCGCGAGGAAAGCGGTAACACCGTGCCGCCGTTGTGGCACTGGCTGTACTTTCTGCCGGTCGCGCCGCTATCGGAAGTGGGTCCCGACGGTCATCCGAAGCGTGGCGGCTTCCTGCCGCCGGTGCCGCTGCCGCGCCGCATGTGGGCTGGCGGCCGGCTCACGTTTCATGCGCCGCTGAAGATCGGCGAGCGTGCGCAGCGCACGTCGACAATCGCCAATATCGAAGACAAGACCGGCCGCTCGGGCCGCCTCGTGTTCGTCACCGTGCAACATACGATCGAAGTCGATGGCGAGCTGAAGCTCGAGGAAGAACACGACATCGTCTATCGCGACGCGCCGCAGGAAAGCGCGCGGCCGCAGCGCCCGGCGCCCGCGCCCGAAGGCGAAACATGGCAACGCACGATCGTTGCCGATGCCGTGATGCTGTTCCGCTACTCGGCGCTGACTTTCAACGGTCATCGCATTCACTACGACCATCCCTATGTCACGCAGGTCGAAGGTTATCCGGGCCTCGTCGTGCATGGTCCATTGATCGCGACTCTGCTCGTCGATCTCGTGCGCCGCGAACTGCCGCACGCCACACTCCAAAGCTTCGCGTTTCGCGCGCTTCGCCCGATCTTCGCGGACCAGCCGTTCACGGTATGCGGCAAGCCCGCCGCCGATGGCAAAACCATCGACCTGTGGGCCAAGGACCACGAAGGTTATCTGACCATGCGCGCGACCGCCGCGCTCGCCTGAATTCCACGAGACTCGATTATGCAAACCACGCATCACGATTCGTTCCAGGACATTCGAGAGGCCGTGCGCGATCTATGTCAGCAGTTCTCCGGCGAGTACTTTCGCAAGATCGATGAAGCGCGCGACTATCCGGAAGAGTTCGTCGATGCGCTGACGAAGGCCGGCTGGCTCGCCGCGCTGATTCCGCAGGACTTCGGCGGCTCGGGGCTCGGGCTCACGGAAGCGTCGGTGATCATGGAAGAGATCAATCGTGCGGGCGGCAACTCTGGCGCGTGCCACGGGCAGATGTACAACATGGGCACGCTGCTGCGGCACGGTTCGGCAGAACAGAAGCGCAAGTATCTGCCGAAGGGTATCTGCCGAAGATCGCGAGCGGCGCGGCGACCGCGACGTGATCAACAGTCAGAAGGAGCGGATCTCATACGTGGCCGATCTGACCCGCGGGCGGACATCATGAGACCACTCGACGGTATCAAGGTCATCACCCTTGAACACGCGATTGCGGCGCCGTTCTGTACGTGTATTCGAACATCCTGAGTCACCGTACAAGGAGTCAGCGCAATTTCTTCTCGAACCAATGATGCGCATACGGTTCTGGGCTAAACGCTTCGACTTCCACATAACCTGCGCTTCGATAGAGATGAATGGCCTCCGAGAGGGTCCGGTTGGTCTCAAGACGAACCTTGAGCGCCCCCATATTTCTCGCGTGACTCTCGGCTTCCGCAAGCAATCGACGACCCATCCCCAGACCCCGTCCGGAAGGACTGACCCACATTCTCTTGAGTTCCGCCGGCGCCTTCTTGTGCAGCTTGATTGCAACGCACCCCAAAGGGTTGCCATGGAGTCGCGCGACAATCAGTGCGCCCGCGGGGGAGACCAATTCATGCGCATCCGCAGACAGGCTGCGTGACGGATCAAAGCCGGAGTCGAAGCGTTGATTGAGTTCGGCAAAATACTGTTCAAAGCACCAGCGTGCGTCGTCACTGGCAGGGTCCTCGATCGCAAAGCGGACCAGAGAGGGCTGAAGCAGACGTTCCACTTCGCCCATCGCGGCAAGAAGCGCGGATCGTTGCCGATCATTCAGTGGGTCTAGAACACGCAATGCGACTTCGTCCGAGAGCCGGTCGAGTTCCGCGCGCTCGGCGAGGCCAAGGTCAGTCAGGCAAGCACGTCGAACTCGCTGATCTTCGGGCAGAGGTTGGACGGCGACGAAGCCCTGCCGCTCGAGCGACCCAAGGATGCGGCTGAGATAACCCGAATCCAGGGCCAAGCGGGCACGGAGATCGCGAAGATCGGCACCGTCTGGCCCGATTTCCCATAAAAGCCGCGATTCGGCCATCGGGCGACCGCGTCCGAGAAACCGCTCATCGATTGCACCGATGGCTTCGGCCACGATCCGATTGAAGCTTCGAACCTGTTGAACGTTCTGTGTGCCCATGATCTCTGACATTAGTCAGAGATCTGGCTTCTGTCAAACCTATGAACAGACGCGGTCCCCGTCATGTAAGTGCTGCATCCAGTACGGGTACGGCAACCTTGATTTAGAGATCTGATCGAGTCGCGTGAGATGTTCCGCGCTGAGTCGGAGATCGTGCGCATCGAGATTGGCCTCGAGTTGCTCGACGGAGCGGGCTCCGACAATGACGGATGTGATCTGCTTGCGCACGAGTATCCATGCGAGCGCGACCTGAGCAGGCGTGGCCATCAGTTCATCAGCAATTTCATGTAGAACCGTCAGAATCGGCTCGGCCCTGTCCTTGTCGACCGGAGGAAAATCGAGCTTCGCTCGACGTCCCGAGGCTTCGCCGTTGCGGCCGTACTTGCCGCTGAGGTAGCCGCCCGCAAGGGGACTCCATACCAGCAGTCCAATTGCATGGGCCGCTGCAACGGGGATGATTTCGTGCTCGATATCGCGGCTCGTCAGCGCGTAATGCACCTGATTGCTCACGACGTTCGCGCGGCCGGTGCCGCTGGTAATGGCAGAAGCGCGCTCGAGGTCCGCCGCGCTGAAGTTGCACGCACCGATGTGGCGGACCTTGCCTTGCGTGACGAGATCGTCCATGGCACGAAGCGTCTCGTCGAGCGGCACCAAAGTATCACGGTCATGCAACTGGAACAGGTCGATGTGATCCCGTCCGATTCTCTTCAGGCTGTTCTCGACCGAGCGCATGATATGCGAGCGGCCTAACCCTACGTCGTTGTGGCCTGTGCCGGTGCGCAAACGAACCTTGGTTGCGACGAGCAAACGAGTCTCGTCCAGCGCCAGCGTGTTCAGCACGTGCCCCACGATTTCTTCGGAGCGGCCCTGAGAGTAGGCGTCCGCCGTGTCGATCAGATTGATGCCGCGCTCAACGGCCACCGCGACGAGGCGGGTAGCCTGACTAGCGTCGAGACCGGCTATCGCGTCCCAGATGCCG
Organism: Burkholderia sp. H160; assembly: GCA_000173575.1. Taxonomy (GTDB): domain Bacteria; phylum Pseudomonadota; class Gammaproteobacteria; order Burkholderiales; family Burkholderiaceae; genus Paraburkholderia. The sequence continues at coordinate 6,690 of ABYL01000087.1, forward strand.
GCGCCTGCTCCGAACGTCATCGCGCCGAGACTCAGCCGGGAAACGTGCAGCCCGGTTCTGCCGAGAGTGCTGTATTCCATCATGAACTCCTTGAGTGAATAGGTGGGGTGTTGCTGCGACCAGGTATCGGCCAGCGATCGCTCAGGTACGTCGCAAACTGTCGTAAAGCGCCTGTTCGAATTGCCCGTAGAGACTCACGACGCGTGCATCGTAGAAGGGCAGCATCTGCGTAAAGAGCGATCCCGCGACGCGCTTGACCGGGTCCACCCAGAAGTAGGTGTTCAGCAGGCCGGCCCAGCTCGCGCTGCCCGCGCTTCGTCCGTGCGGCCCGGGTTGCGAGTTGATGTCGAACGACAGTCCCCATTTGTGCGGCTTGCCCGGAAACTGTTCGAAGCTGTGCGACCACGTCGGCTGCGCCGTCTTCATTTCGGATACCTGCAGATCGCCGATGTGATTGCGAAACATCGTCTCGACCGTGTCGGTACGCAGAATGCGCGCGCCGCGATATGCACCGTTGTTCACCAGCATCTGCAGGAACGCCATGTAATCTCTCGGCGTACTGAACAATCCGCCACCGCCCATGAAGAATTCGGGACGCTGGTTGATCTCGAATGGCTCGGGCGCGAGCGAGCCGTCTGCGTGGCGCTTGTGCATGGTCGCCACACGCCGTTTCTGCGCACTACTGATCAGGAAACCCGTATTGCTCATCCCCAACGGCTCGAAGATGTGCTCGCGGAAGTACACCTCGAGCGACTGATCAGCTACCGCTTCCACCAGTTTCCCGACCCAGTCCATGCTGATGCCGTACTCCCAGCGCTCACCCGGCTCGAACTCGAGCGGCGCCGTGAACGCGCCATTCATCGACGCGCCGATATCGGGCATGCCCGTCACCTTTTCGTATCGGCTGAGACTGTCGCTCCAGATGCTGTAGGTGAACCCCGATGTATGAGTCAGGAGATGACGTACCGTGATTGCATTGCGTGCCGGACGTAACCTCGGTCGCCCGGACGCATCGAATCCGTCGAGGATCTGAGGTGATTTCAATTGAGGCAGGATTTCGCCGGCAGCCTGTTCCAGACGTAGCCTGCCTTGCTCGACGAGTTGCATGCACGCTGTTGCGGTAATCGCTTTTGTCATCGAAAGGAGCCAGAAGACCGTGTCGGGGCTCATCGCTTCGCCGCTAGCGGCGTTCGCGCGGCCACGCGCTCCCGCATACACGAGTCCCTGTTCGGTCGCGCCCATCGCGACGACTCCCGCAACCGTACCGTCATCTACGGCCGCTTGCAGGCATTGATCGATCGATGCCGAGGCTGGCGGCTGTATCAGCGCGCGGTCTCGTGATGCAGACGGCGTGGCCGCCTTCGCGTTGCGGTCGACGAGGCCGCCGAGCGTCGCCGCCGCGAGCAGACTCGACGCTCCCTTCAATATGTGACGGCGATTCAGTCTAACGGTCATTTTCGCGCCCTCTCCAGATAATTTGACCAGGTGAGGTGCATTCTGGACGCCAGTCAGTCGAAACAAAATGACATGGATAACACTAGAAAAGTGACATCGTGTTATCAATCAGGCATGGTTGAAATGAGTGTCCGGCTTTATCATCCGTGACGAACCTGCTTTGAACTGCCCGACCATGAGATCCAGGATCGAAAATTTTTCCAGCGGAATTAGCGTGTTTGCCGCGGTAGTCGACGCCGGCACGTTTGCGGCTGCGTCGGAAGTGATCGGAATGTCACCGCCTGGTGTTAGCCGGGCGATTGCAAGGCTGGAAAAACGCCTGAAAATCCGGCTCTTCAATCGCACGACGCGTTCGGTATCGCTTACGGAGGAGGGCCGCCGCTTTTACGAGCAGGTCATGCCGCACCTCGCGGGGCTGGAGGAGGCTGCCGTTGCTGCGGCTGGCGGCGCATCGGCGGTGCGAGGGAAGTTACGGGTCAACCTTGATCCGGTTTGCTACCGGGCGATACTCGGGCCACAACTCGACCAGTTCATAGATGCGCATCCTGACCTCGAAATCGAGTTCATGGCGCGAGACCATCTCGGCGATCTGGTTCTGGAGGGCTTCGATCTCGCGCTGCGCTTCGGCGAGCCCAGGACGTCCACCCTGATCGCACGCAAGCTGCTGGATACGGCCGTGGTGACGGTCGCCGCGCCGTCGTATGTGGCGCGACGGGGACGCCCGGCAAAGCCGGAAGATCTCGAAGGCCCAAGCCACCGATGCCTGGAATTTCGCAATCCGGAGACAGGCAAGCCGTTCCCCTGGGAATTCCATCGCAAACGCAAGCGCATGGTGATTGCCCCGCGGGGCCGACTGACGGTGAACGATCCTGGCGCGCTGCTCAATGCGTGCCTCGCCGGATCCGGGATTGCGCAGATGCTTCTTCTCGGCGCCGAGCATCTGATTGCCGAGGGACGGCTGATCAATCTCTTTCCCGACTGGCCTGACGAGCGCTATCCCCTGTATGCCTGCTATCCGTCACGGCATCACATGCCGGCGAAAACGCGTGCCTTTATGGATTTCGTAGTCGAGCTGACGAACGATCATTAGCGAGTCGGCGCTAGCATCCTTTCCTGAAGCGCCCCGATCAACGCATCACGAACGGATCACTGATCGGCTCGTCGGACGTGCGCAGCCATACTGACTTCGTCGTCGTGTACTCGAGCGCCGCGGCGAAACCGCCTTCACGGCCATGCCCGGAAAGCCCGAAGCCACCGAATGGCACAAGCGGAGAAACCGCCCGATAGGTGTTGATCCACACAATCCCCGATCGAACTCGCTTCGAGACCCGGTGCGCGCGCGTGAGATTGGTGGTGAATATGCCCGCCGCGAGACCGTAGGCGGTGCTGTTCGCCTTTTCGATCGCTTCCTGCTCGGACGTAAACGTATCCACCGAAAGCACCGGCCCGAAGAGTTCGGTAGTGATGCTGTCCGCGTTGCTCACGCCCGTGCAGTCGAGGATCGTGGGCGCGTAGTAGTAGCCGTCGCGCTCCAGCGTTTTGCCGCCGGCGAGTACCCGGGCGCCCTGGCGCACGGAGTTCTCGACGACTCTTTCGATGTTACGCAGTTGTCTTTCTGTGCAGAGCGGGCCGTATTCCGTCGTCATCTCGTTCGGAGAGCCCACGCGAATGCGCGAGACCCGTTCGACGAGCAGCGCTAGGAACTGATCCTTGACGGATGCCTCGATCAGGAGTCGCGAGCCCGCCACGCAGCTCTGGCCGCTTGCCGCGAAAATGGCCGCGACCTGCGCATTCACCGCGCTCTGGATATCGGTATCGGCGAACACGATGAACGGCGATTTGCCGCCGAGTTCCAGCGAGACCTTGGCGAGATTGTTCGAGGTGTTCCTGACGATGTGCCGTGCGGTTTCAGGACCACCCGTGAAGGCGACCTTGTCGACCTTGGGATGGCCGCTAAGCACCGCGCCGCATTCCGGGCCAAAGCCGGTGATGACGTTCACCACGCCCGGCGGAAAGCCCGCTTCGTGCACGAGCCTCGCGAACTCGAGCAGCGGGCCGGGCGCTTCCTCGGAGGCCTTCAGGATAACTGTGCAACCGGCCGCGAGCGCCGGCCCGAGCTTGACGGCGGAAAGAAACAGCTGGCTATTCCAGGGAACGATGGCGGCGACCACGCCCACCGGCTGTCGCTCGAGCCAGACATGCATATCCGGCTTGTCGACGGGAATGTTGCTCCCTTCGATCTTGTCGGCGATCCCGGCATAGTAGCGGTAGTACTCGGCGACGTAAGCGATCTGGCTCGACGTCTCGCGAATGATCTTGCCGGTGTCGTTCGTTTCAATTTCAGCGAGTCGCGGCGCAGCCTTTTCGACGAGCCCGGCAAGCTTGTACAGCAGTTTGCCTCGCGCCGATGCGGTGAGACCGGCCCACGCAGAGTCGGTCAGCGCGCGGTGAGCCGCCTCGACCGCGCGATTGACCTGTTCCGTGCGCGCTTCGGGCATTTGGGCCCACGCTTTGCCCGTGGCCGGGTTCACGCTAGCGAACGTCGCGGCGCCTGGCTCGAACTGGCCGTCGATATACAGCTGAAATTGAAAATCCATGGAGTCAGCCCCTTACTTGAACGCAGGCATCACGTCGTTGATCATGCGCTCGAGCGATGCCTTCTTGCGCTCGAAGCTCATACCGGTGTCGATCCAGAACGAGTATTCGTCGAAGCCGAGGGCCTCGTACGCCTTCAGGCGTCCAATCACTTCCTCGGGCGTGCCGATGACGTTGTTCTTGCGCATCGCCGCGGGTGTGTAGAACGGATGAGCGGCGATCTCTTCCGCGCTCAGCGTCTTGATCATGCCGCGGCTTATCGGTCGCTCGTTCTTGAACCACGCGCCGAAGTAGTTGTAGAACGTGTTCACTTCGTCGGCGGCGATCTGGGCGTCGTCCTCGCTGCTCGCCACATAGGTGTGGCGCAGCAGCATGATTTGCGGGCGCGGCAGGTTGCTGAACTTCTCGCACGCGGCGTTGAAGTGGCCAACCAGCTTCTCGACCTCTTCGTCGCCCAGATGCAGCGGCGTCACCTGCACGTTGCAACCGTTGGACACCGCGAACTCGTGACTGTTCGGGTCGCGCGCAGCGACCCAGATTGGAGGATGCGGGTGCTGCAGCGGCAGCGGCGATGATGTCGTCGCAGGGAATTTCCAGAACTCGCCTTCGTGCGCATAATCGCCTTCCCAGAGCTTCTTCACCGCCGGAATCAGTTCGCGCATGCGTTGGCCCGCGCCCCATGCGTCGAGCCCCGGGTGGAGGCGTTCGTACTCGAACGAGTACGCGCCGCGCGCGATGCCCAGTTCCAGGCGGCCGTTCGAAATGATGTCGGTCATCGCGGCTTCGCCGGCGAGCTTGATCGGATGCCAGAACGGCGCCACGACCGTGCCGGTACCGAGCCTCACGTTCTTCGTCTTGTTGGCAAGGTCCGCAAGATTGATGAACGGATTCGGCGCGATCGTGAAGTCCATGCCGTGGTGCTCGCCGGTCCAGACGGCGTGCATGCCTCCGCGATCGGCGATCTGGCAAAGCTCGACCATTTCGTCATACAGCTGCTTCTGGCTGGTCTGCTCGGAGACGCGCTCCATGTGTACGAAGAGTGAAAATCGCATGATTTAACCTTTCAGGAATGAAGCGGGCGGACTGTGCCGGTGCTATGTTCGCCGAAGTACAACCCATAGCTCTTCAGCAGGCTTTCCTTGCGGTCCCCACGCCGTAAATCAGGACCAGCGGTTCGCCGCTGCCCTGCTCCAGAGAGTGCGCGACGCGATTATTTGACAGCCGCAGGGTTCTTGACGTCATTTCCGAGCTCTGCGAGGTCTTTGTAGCGATCGCCAATGCGGTGATGCGGACGGCCACCGGTTGCTGCGCCAATCGCGATCACGATTTCGTCGGCGGCCGGCGCGTCAGGAATCGCAAACTGCAGCGTCAGGTAGTGCGAACGGCGGCCTTCGTCGTTCTTGTCCATCATCGGAATCAGCAGCGGCGCATTCGCGGGGCCACGCGTGTTGTTGAACGCGAGATACGACTTCGCACCGACGGCCGAGCGATACGTGTTGCCGAAGTGCAGCGTGTGGATCAGCGCGGACGCATGCTCCATCTCACCCGCGAGGCCGACGATCGCGCTCTTGCCGAACGCTTCGACCGCTTCGCCGGAACCGGCTTCGTCGATGATCAGTTTGGTCAGGTGCTCGCTCAGTTGCGGCGCGAGCGCACGAATCTCGGGCGACAGGTCTTCCACAAAACCGCGGCCCGCCCACGGGTTCTTGATCACCGCGGCCGCGCCGATCATTTTCAGCGGCTTCGCGGCGACCTTGTCGCCATCAACGAAGACGGTCTCGACATGGAGGATGGATTTGCGAATCAGGCTCATGGCAACTTCCTTCGTGAGTTGGATGTGAGAGGCATTTTGGTATACCATGTTACGGCATGCCATGAGTGTAAACCCGGGGCTTCGTCGTAAGTCACGTCCGGCTTTAAAAGGAGGAGATATGACCGCGTATTGGATCGCCCATGTGACCGTGCTGGACCCTGCGAAATACAAGGGCTACATGGACATCGCACCGCAGGCGTTCAACAAATTCGGCGCCGTGTTTCTCGCGCGCGGCGGTGCGTCGGAGGTTCTGGAAGGTGAATCGTTCGAGCGGCACGTCGTGATCCAGTTCAAGGACATGCGAACGGCGCTCGACTGCTACCACTCGCCCGAGTATCAGGCCGCCAAGCAGAAGCGCGACGGCCATTGCCGGGCCCAGATCACCCTTGTCGAGGGCCTGGACGTCAGATAAGTCATAATATGGCATTCCACGCCCGTGCCCGGTGCACGGGCCTTCGTCCATCGTCCCACTGCCGCCTATGCGAGACCTCAAGATCGACCGCAATGTCAAAACGCTGCGTGAGCTCACGCTCGACAAACTGCGCGACGCGATAGTCCAGGGATATTTCCGTCCGGGCACCCGCCTCGTCGAACGCACGCTGTGCGACGAGCTTGGCGTGAGCCGCACCGTCGTGCGCGAAGTGCTGCGGCATCTGGAGACCGAGGGTCTGGTTGAGATCGTGGCGCGGCAAGGACCGATCGTGGCGCGGCTCGACCCCATGCAGGTCGGCGAGATTTACGAGTTGCGCGGGCTTCTCGAAGCGAATGCCGCGCGCGCCTGCGCCGAGGGCGCCACCCCTGAAGTCGTGCGGCAATTGCGCGAGATCCGCGCGATCATCGAAGACGCGTTCGAGAAACGCGATCTGCCGCGCGTGCTCGAGTACACGGAGCGCTTCTACGAAACGCTGTTCGAAGCCGCGGGGAAGCAGGTGTCACTGGCGGTCGTCACGTCGCTCAACGCGCGCATCAACCGCCTGCGCGCGTTGACTATCGCAACGCCGGGGCGCGGCGACGACTCGAACCGCGAAATGAACCTGCTGCTGGACGCGATCGAGCGGCGCGACGGTGACGCGGCTTCTGCAGCGTCGTTCGCGCATATCAAGCGGGTGTCAGAATTGGCTTTGAGGGTTCTTGCCTCCCAGGACGAAGCGGCCAGCGACGCCTGAACCTGTCTGTAGTCATCCCTATCAAAGCCGCCGGCATTTGCCGGCGGCTTTTTCTTTTATCTGTTTGATCGGGCAAACACGCGCGTAGCCCAAAGCGTGCCAGCGTGACTTGCCCCAATCTCGTGGTATTCCATAATACGTTGAACCTTGTTGTAGGCCATAACATGGAATACCATAATCTCACTGATCATGATCTGCGGCTCGAAGCCTGAAAGGAGATCCCCATGACGTTGGAAGTGCGCAAGCTGCGTGACTGTGGTCCGCATCGCTATCTGGAGCGTGTCTGATGAGGCCTGATCTGTCGCCAACGCGTGTGACCTCGCTTGGCCGGCGGGGTCGAACCGCGGGCACCTGCTACAGCGTGTACGCGCCGCAATCGGACGCCGCGCGCGAAACCGTCGTGCTGATCCACGGCGTAGGCATGAATCAGAGCGTGTGGGCGCCGCAGATCGATGTGTTGTCCAGATCGTTTCGCGTCGTCGTGTACGACATGCTAGGTCACGGCGAGAGCACTTTGCCGAGCGCGGAGCCCACGCTCGACGAATACGCGGCGCAGCTCGCGTCGCTGCTCGACGCGCTGCAGATCGAGCGCACGCACGTGGTAGGGCATTCGATGGGCGCACTAGTCGCGCTCGAATTCGCGCTGACCTACCCGCAGCGCACGCTGAGCGTCGCCGCGTTGAACGCGGTGTACGACCGTACGCCGGCGCAGCGCGAGGCGGTGATGACACGCGCCGCCACGCTCGGCGATGTGCGCACCGACGCTGGCGTGGACGGAACGCTGTCGCGCTGGTTCGGCGATCCAGTTCCGGGGCACCTGACCCAGGCCGCGCGGGCGGTGCGCGCGCTGCTGCTTGCCGTCGATCCGGTGGGCTACGCGCGCACTTACCGGCTGTTTGCCTGCTCGGACGACGCCCATGTCGGGCGTCTCTCAAGTCTCGCGGTTCCCGCGCTATTTCTGACTGGCGAGTGCGATCCGAATTCGAGCGCGCAGATGTCGCAGGCGATGGCGGCAGCCGCACCACGCGGCCGCGCCGAAGTCATCGCGAACGCGCGCCACATGATGAACGTCACCGACCCGGAGCGCGTGAACGCAAGCCTGCTCGCGTTCCTTCTCGAAGCATCGGCGGTGCAGGGGACGAACGCGGCAACGAATGTGACAACTACCGCAGTACCAACCGGAGAACGCCATGGCTGAGCCGATCACCGCCCCGAGCGCGGAACCCGCTTTCGATGTCGCCGAATTTCGCCGCGCGCTCGGTGCATTCGTGACGGGCGTGACCGTGGTCACGACAATCCAGGCAGACGGCTCGCCGCGCGGCTTCACGGCGAACTCGTTCACGTCGGTGTCGCTCGATCCGCCGCTGATTCTCGTGTGCATCGCGAAGACGGCGGCGAGTTATGCGGTGTTCTCGGACACCCACCGCTTCGCGGTGAGCGTGCTCGCCGAGGACCAGAAACATGTTTCAGGTGTGTTCGCGTCGAAGGCCGCGGACAAGTTCGAGCAAGTGCCGTGGAGCACGCGCAAAACGGGCGCGCCGGTGATGGATGGCGCGGCTGCGAGCTTCGACTGCGCGACCCATGAAGTAGTCGATGCGGGCGATCACATCATTCTGATCGGTCGCGTGGTCGACTTCGTGCAAACGAGTTCGTCGCCGCTTGGCTACTGCCGTGGCGCGTACGTGAACTTCAGCCTCTCGCAGGACGCGCTGGCTGCAGCCGGTCCGCGCGCGAAAGTGGGCGCGATTCTCGAGCATCGCGACGGCCTAGTGCTCGTCGACACGGGCAAAGGGATGGGACTGCCGACGGGCATCAAGCTCGAACCGGCCAGTGACCCCGCGAGCCTGCACGGCGTGCTTGCCAAGCTCGGCCTGCGCGTGCATCTCGACTTCCTGTTCGCCGTATTCGAGGACGGCAGCGGCAAAGAGCCCGGCGTGCATATTTACTATCGCGGCCGCGTGATTCCCAACGGCTCGCCGTGGCTCGACAGCAGCGTGCGCATCGTGCCGCTCTCCCAGATTCCGTGGGACGAAGTGAGCGACGCCGCCGTGCGCTCGATGCTCGAACGTTATGAGCGCGAACGCAGGCAGGACGCGTTCGGCATTTATGTCGGAGATAGCGAAGCCGGCACCGTGCAGCCGCTCGGCCTCGCGCATTGAACGTACGGAACCGCAGCACCCAGGCATCGAAGCGCTGCAACTTACAACGATGAAGCCGGCGCGTTTTCTCGCCGCTGGCCTGACGAAGTCACAACCAACCGTATCCCGGAGACAGACATGAGCAGCAGAAGCATCTCGTTTATGGCGCCGTTGTTCGTTGCTTGCGCGACGACGCTCGCGGCAGCACCCGCACTCGCCGCGGAGCCGATCGTCTTCACGAGCTGGGGCGGCACCACGCAATCGTCGCAACAGAAGAATTGGGCACAGCCATTCACCCAGGCGAGCGGCATCAACGTGTTGATGGATGGCCCGACCGACTACGGCAAGCTCAAGGCGATGGTCGACAGCGGCAACGTGAGCTGGGACGTCGTGGATGTGGAAGGCGACTTCGCGTACGCCGCGCAAAAGGCCGGCCTGATCGAGCCGATCGACTACTCGGTCGTGAAGAAGGACGAACTGGACCCGCGCTTTGCGACGCAGGACGCGGTGGGCAGCTTCTATTACTCGTTCGTGCTCGGCTACAACAAGTCGAAATACACGGGCGCGCAGCCGCAGACGTGGGCGGACCTGTTCGACACGAAGAAATTCCCCGGCAAGCGCACGTTCTATAAGTGGTCAGCGCCGGGTGTGCTGGAAATCGCGTTGCTGGCTGACGGCGTGCCACCGAACAAGCTCTATCCGCTCGACCTCGACCGCGCGTTCAAAAAGCTAGACACGATCAAGGGCGACATCGTCTGGTGGAGCGGCGGTGCGCAATCGCAGCAGCTGCTCGCGTCGGGCGAGGCGCCGATCGGCATGTTCTGGAACGGCCGTTTGCACGCGCTCGCGCAGACCGGCGTGCCGGTCGGCATTTCATGGAACCAGAACCTGACCGCCGCCGACATGCTCGTGATTCCGAAGGGTGCCAAGCATCGCGCGGAAGCGATGAAGTATCTGGCGGCCGCGACGAGTCCTCAGGCACAGGCGAAATTCGCAGCCGAGACGGGTTACGCGCCGATCAACGTGAAGTCGGCGGCGCTGATGTCGCCGGATGTCGCGAAGACGCTGCCCGACCAGTACAAGGACTCGCAGATCAATCTCGACATGAAGTACTGGGCCGACAACCGCGACGCGATTGCGAAGCGCTGGTACGCGTGGCAATCGAAATAACGAGGACGGAGCGCCGCGTAGTCAACTGGCGTGCAGAGAGACACCGAGCAGGAGACATCATGCCCAACGTAATGAGTACCGTCGCGCATCCGGCCGCGACGGCCGCGCGCAAGCGGCGCGACTGGCGCAGCGTGTGGCTGTTGACGCCCGCCATGCTGCTTCTGCTGATCTTCTTTCTGCTGCCGGTGCTGTCGCTGCTATTGCGCAGCGTGCTCGAGCCGACACTGGGTCTGGAAAACTATCAGCAATTGATCGGCTCGACCACGTATCTGCGCGTCTTCGGCAATACGTTCCTCGTCGCGACGGTCGTGACGCTTGTCACGGTGCTGGTGGGCTTTCCGATGGCGTGGCTTCTCGCCATTGCCCCACGCAAGTTGAGCAGCGTGCTATTCGCGATCCTGCTGCTGTCGATGTGGACCAACCTGCTCGCACGGACGTTCGCGTGGATGGTGCTGTTGCAGGGCACCGGTCCGATCAACCGCGCGCTGATGGCGATCGGCCTGATTCACGAGCCGCTCGCGCTCGTGAACAACCTCACCGGCGTGACGATCGGCATGACCTACATCATGCTGCCGTTCCTCGTGATGCCGCTGCACGCCACGCTGCGCAGCATCGACCCGTCGACACTGCGCGCCGCAGCGGTCTGCGGCGCGAGCCGCTGGCAGGCGTTCTGGCGCATCCTCGTGCCGCTCGCGATGCCGGGCATCGCATCGGGCGCGCTGATGGTGTTCGTGATGGCGCTCGGCTACTTTGTCACGCCTGCGCTGCTCGGCGGCCCGTCCTACATGATGCTCGCCGAACTCATCGCACAGCTCGTGCAGGAACTGCTGAACTGGGGCCTGGCTGGTGCTGCTGCTTTCGTACTGCTGAGCGTGACGCTCATGCTCTATGCGTTGCAACTGCGCTTCACCGGCAGTGCGCGCGCGATTCAGGGAGGGCGTTGACATGTTGCTCGATTTCGATCGTCTCGGCGCGATGCGCTGGGTGCTAACGGCGATAGGCGCGGCCGTCGCACTCTTTCTTCTGCTGCCGATCGTCTTCATCGTCGCGCTGTCGTTCGGCGATTCGCAGTGGCTGATCTTCCCGCCGCCGGGCTGGACGCTCGAGTGGTATCGGCAGCTTTTCACGGATTCGGGCTGGATCGACTCGCTGCTCACGAGCGTGAAGCTGGCAGTGATCGTGATGGCACTTTCGGTGTTGCTCGGTTTTCTAGCGTCGCTTGCGCTGGTGCGCGGCAAGTTTCGCGGCCGCGAGGCGGTAAAGGGTTTCTTCCTCACACCGATGGTGCTGCCCGTGGTCGTTCTGGCCGTCGCACTGTACGCGTTCTTTCTGCGTATCGGCCTGAACGGCACGATCACCGGCTTCGTGATCGGGCATCTGATCATCGCGCTGCCGTTCTCGATCATCTCTATCAGCAACTCGCTGGTGAGCTTCGATACGGCGCTCGAAGACGCAGCGCTGATCTGTGGCGCGTCGCCGCTCACCGTGAAGCTGCGTGTCACCCTTCCCGCGATCCGGCTCGGCCTGTTCGCCGCTGCGATCTTCGCGTTTCTCGCGTCGTGGGACGAAGTCGTGGTGTCGATCTTCATGTCGAGCCCGACACTCCAAACGCTGCCCGTGCGTATCTGGTCGACGCTGCGGCAGGACCTGACGCCCGTCGTTGCGGCGGCGTCTTCACTGCTGGTCGCATTGACGACCGTATTGATGCTGGCGGGCGCCGTACTGCGCCGCGCGCGCTAACCGAGGTAAACGAGCCATGACTGCATTCCTGCAAATCCAGCGTCTGCGCAAGACCTACGACGATGTCGTCGCCATCGACCACGTTTCCCTCGATGTGCGCAAGGGCGAATTCATGACGTTCCTCGGACCGTCCGGATCGGGCAAGAGCACGACGCTGTATATCGTCGCGGGCTTTCAGGAGCCCACCGATGGGCGCGTGCTGCTCGACGGCAAGCCGCTGCTTGCCGTCGCGCCGAACAAGCGCAATATCGGCATGGTGTTTCAGCGCTATACGCTGTTCCCACACCTCACGGTAGGGGAGAACGTGGCGTTTCCGCTGCGCGTGCGCCGCCGCCCCGAAGCCGAAATCAACGCAAAAGTCGACAAGATGCTCAAGCTCGTGCATCTGTCCGAGTGCCGCGACCGGATGCCCGCGCAGCTCTCGGGCGGGCAACAGCAACGCGTGGCGATTGCACGCGCGCTGGCCTACGATCCACCCGTGCTGCTGATGGACGAGCCGCTCTCCGCGCTCGACAAGAAGCTGCGCGAGGAAATCCAGCTTGAATTGCGACGCATCCACCAGGAGACTGGTGTGACGATTCTCTACGTCACGCACGACCAGGAAGAAGCGCTGCGCCTGTCCGACCGCATCGCGGTATTCAACAAAGGCCGCATCGAGCAGGTGGGCACCGGTGAGGAGCTTTACGCGAACCCGGCGTCGCGCTTTGTCGCGAGCTTCATCGGCAATTCGAATTTCTTACCGGTGAAGGTGACGAAGAATAGCGAAGGCCGCATGAACGGTGTATTTCCGAACGGCCATGAGATCGCCTCGGACGCCTTCAGTCCCGGGCTTACCGCGGGCGACGACGGCACCTTGATGATCCGCCCTGAACAGATGCGCATCAGCTCGCTGCAACGCGCAAGCGGGGTGAATGGCACAAGCGGTCTGCCGGTGACCGTGCGTGATATCACGTATCTCGGTGACGCGATGCACTACGCGGTAGCGACGCCGTGGCAGCAGGAAATCTCGATCCGAATGCCGGCCGCTCATCGCCACGACAGCGGCATTGCGATCGGCACCGAGGCGCTAGTCGACTGGGACGCACGCGATGTGCGCCTGTTCGCTCAAGCTTGACGGCGACTGCCATGAGCGGCGCACTGCCATCGCTGAAGGTTCAACGCCCCACGGCCACCTTGCGCGAACTCGCGCTCGAGAAAATGCGCACGGCGATTCTCGAGGCGCATTTCCATCCGGGCGAACGGCTCGTCGAGCGCTCGCTGTGCGAGATTCTCGGCGTGAGCCGCACCGTGGTGCGCGAGGTCTTGCGGCATCTGGAAACGGAAGGACTCGTCGACTCGATACCGAACCAGGGGCCGATTGTCGCTGTGCTCGACTTCGATACGGCGACGGAGATCTACGAAATACGCGCGCTGCTCGAAGGCGAGGCGGCGATGGCTTGCGCGCAGTATGCGGATGAGCACACAGTCGCAGATCTCGCTGGTTTCATCGACCAGATCCAGGCGGCCTTCGAAGCACAGGATCATCAGGCCGTCAGGGAACTCACTTCGGCCTTCTATGAGCGAATGTTCATCGGCGGCAAAAAGCACGTGGCCTGGGAAATCGTGCAGTCGTTGACTGCGCGCATCAATCGCTTGAGAGCGCTAACGATCGCTTCTGATGACCGCGGCCGCCAGGCCGCCGACGAGATGCAGCGGATCCTCTCGGCCATCAAGGCCCGCGATGCCGCGGCCGCGCGCGAGGCCGCGATCGCTCACGTTCACCGGGTCGCCGAAATCGCGCGCAAGCTGCTGGCGGAAGGGCACGAGCAGGCCGGGTGGCGTCAGGCGGGTTAACTCAACCGCAATTTGTGTATCCAAGGAAAGTACCGTGGAATTGAAGACCCTGTTGAAGGACGCGACGCTCCTGCGCAATCAGGCCTATATCGAAGGGCATTGGTGCCCCGCGGACTCGGGCGCGAGTTTCGACGTGTCCGACCCGGCAACGGGCGCAACGCTCGGCAGCGTTCCTTTAATGGGAGAAGCCGAAACGACTCGGGCGATCGACGCGGCCAATGCCGCGTGGCCAGCGTGGCGAGCCCGCACGGCCAAGGAGCGGGCTGTAGTGATGCGTCGCTGGTACGAACTGATGCTCGAGAACGCCGACGACCTCGCGCTCATTCTGACCGCTGAACAGGGCAAACCGCTCGCGGAGGCGAAGGGCGAAATCGCTTACGGTGCAGCGTTTATCGAATGGTTCGCCGAGGAAGGCAAGCGCGTGGCGGGCGACACGCTGGCGACGCCGGCGTCGGACAAACGGCTCGTCGTACTAAAGGAGCCGATCGGCGTTTGCGCCGCGATCACACCGTGGAATTTCCCCACCGCAATGATTACCCGCAAGGTCGGCCCGGCGCTCGCGGCGGGCTGCCCGATCGTCGTGAAGCCCGCTGAAGCCACACCGTTCTCGGCGCTCGCCCTAGCGGCTCTGGCGGAGCGGGCCGGCGTGCCCAAGGGAGTGCTCAACATCGTGACCGGCGACCCCAAGGCGATCGGCGGCGCGATGACAAGTAGTCCTGTCGTCCGCAAGTTGTCATTCACTGGATCGACTGCGGTGGGCAGGTTGCTGATGGAGCAAAGCGCGCCCACGGTGAAGAAGGTGACGCTGGAACTAGGCGGCAATGCGCCGTTCATCGTGTTCGACGATGCCGATCTTGACTCCGCGGTGGAAGGCGCCATCGCTTCGAAGTACCGCAACAACGGCCAAACGTGTGTCTGCACGAATCGCTTCTACGTGCATGAGCGGGTTTATGACGCGTTCGCTGCAAAGCTGGCCGCCGCCGTCAAAAGCCTGAAAATCGGGCACGGCACCGAGGAGGGCGTCACGCTGGGTCCGCTGATCAACGAGGCGGCGCTCAGGAAGGTTGAAGCGCATATCGCCGATGCGCTCGACAAAGGGGCGACGCTCACGACCGGCGGAAGGCGCCACGCGCTCGGCCACAGCTTTTTCGAGCCCACGGTGCTGACCAACGTGACTTCGCAGATGGCGGTTTCAAAAGACGAGACGTTCGGCCCGCTTGCGCCGCTTTTCCGTTTCACGAGCGATGAAGAAGTCGTGCGGCTCGCCAATGACACCGAATTTGGACTGGCCGCCTATTTCTACAGCCGCGATATCGGCCGGATCTGGCGAGTGGCCGAACAACTCGAATACGGGATGGTCGGCATCAATACCGGCTTGATCTCGAACGAGGTGGCGCCGTTTGGCGGCGTGAAGCAATCGGGTCTGGGCCGTGAAGGGTCGCACTACGGCATCGATGATTACCTCGTCATCAAGTACCTGTGCATGGCGGTTTGATCGCTAAGAGCAAATACAGATGCCCGTTTCGCGGGCGTGGGAAATGAGGATACAAACCCGGCCGTACTATGACGGCAGAAGTGGCGATCTGGCGCTGTCGTTATACGAATGCAAAAACATAAGAAGGACTTGCCGCCGTTCGCGCGTGTTCTGGTCGACCGGTTGATGGCGGTGGTGGAGGGGCGCGGCGCAGCGCGGCCGAGGCGTGACCTACACCCCCCAGCCGAAGTCTCACAAAGTTTCCTTCTGGAAACACGGGTGCGCTTTGTCAACCTGTATTTCACCCCCAAGCATGTCCTTGCAGCCATAAAAACGCGCGTGTATAGTTTCCGAACTTACTCTTGTTTCGTATCGGAAATTAAAGGGGTTCACATGAACGCGTCCACCATCCTCGCCGATCTCGGCATTGCTCACGCCGCGCAGGCCGGCGACCTCGCGGTTCATTCGCCGATTACTGGCGAGCTCATTGGCCGTGTGGCCAGCCAGACGACGGCGGACGTCGACGCGGCGCTCGCCCAGGCCAAGGACGCATTCGCCGTGTGGCGCAACGTGCCGGCGCCGCGCCGCGGCGAGCTGGTGCGCCTGCTCGGCAATCGGCTGCGCGAACAGAAGCACGCGCTCGGCAGCCTCGTCTCGCTGGAGACCGGCAAGATCCTCCAGGAAGGCATGGGCGAAGTGCAGGAAATGATCGACATCTGCGATTTCGCAGTCGGTCTGTCGCGCCAGCTGTACGGTTTGACGATCGCATCCGAGCGCCCGGGTCATCGGATGGCGGAGTCGTGGCATCCGCTCGGCACCTGCGTGGTTATTTCGGCGTTCAATTTCCCGGTGGCGGTGTGGTCATGGAATGCGGCGCTCGCGCTCGTGTGCGGCAACGCGGTGATCTGGAAGCCGTCGGAAAAGACCCCGCTCTCGGCGCTCGCCGTCAACAAGATTCTCGAAGACGCGCTGAAGGAATTCGGCGACGCGCCGGCCGGCCTGACCGCGTTGATGATGGGCGGCCGCGACGTCGGCGAAAAGCTCGTTGCCGATCCGCGCGCGTCGATCGTCAGCGCGACGGGCAGCACCGAAATGGGTCGCAAGGTCGGCGTCGAAGTGGCGAAGCGCTTCGGCCGCTCGCTGCTCGAACTCGGTGGCAACAACGCGGGCATCGTCACGCAAACCGCCGATCACGAACTCGCGATGCGCGGAATCCTGTTCTCGGCCGTCGGCACGGCGGGTCAGCGCTGCACGTCGCTGCGGCGTCTGTTCGTGCACGACAGCGTGTACGAGAAGACCGTCGAGCGTCTGAAGCAACTGTATAGCCGCGTGCCGATCGGCAATCCGCTCGAAAAAGGCACGCTGATGGGGCCGCTGATCGACCGTCAAGCGTTCGAGCGCATGCAGGAAGCGCTGCAGCAGGCGAAGGCCGAGGGTGGCAAGGTGTTCGGCGGCGAGCGCGTCGAAGTGAAGGGTTATGAGGGCGGCTACTACGTGCGTCCGGCCATCGTCGAGATGCCGTCGCAAACCCCGGTCGTGCTGAAGGAAACCTTCGCGCCGATTCTGTACGTGCTGCGCTATGCCGAGTTCGCCGAGGCGGTCGAGGCGAACAATGCCGCGCATCACGGTCTGTCGTCGTGCGTGTTCACGAGCGACCTGCGCGAGGCCGAACGCTTCCTGTCCGCGTCGGGCAGCGACTGCGGCATCGCGAACGTCAACATCGGACCGAGCGGCGCGGAGATCGGCGGCGCGTTTGGCGGCGAGAAGGAGACGGGCGGCGGCCGTGAATCGGGTTCGGATGCATGGAAAGCCTATATGCGTCGCGCGACCAATACCGTGAACTACTCGTCGGCGTTGCCGCTAGCGCAGGGTATCGACTTCAATCTCGACTGAGCGCGCGAGCGCAAAACCGTGACGCGCGCCGACACGCGCGCTCTTAAGCAATCCGTTTGCGCCGCCCGGCATTCCGGAGCGGCCACGTTACTCGTGGAGTAAGACGTGAGTTCGAAAGTCGTGATCGTCGGCGGTGGGGTGATCGGCAGTTCGATTGCGTATTTCTTGCGGCTGTCGGATCCTACAGTAGCCGTCACGGTGATCGAACGCGATCCGACTTATGCGCGTTCGTCGTCGGCATTGTCGGCGGCGTCGATCCGGCAGCAGTTCTCGACGCCGCTTTCCATTCAGATGTCGCTGTTCGGCATCGAGTTTCTGCGCTCGATCGGCGAGCGGCTCGAAGTCGACGGCACGCGGCCTTCGATCGATCTGCACGAAGGCGGCTACCTGTTTCTCGCGACACCTGCGGGTGAAGCGACACTGCGCGAAAATCACGCGCTGCAAAAGAGTCTCGGCGCGGATATCAGCCTGCTCGACACGCACGGCCTGCAAACGCGCTTTCCCTGGCTCAATACCGAAGATCTCGCTGCCGGCGCTTATGGCGAAAGCGGCGAGGGCTGGTTCGACGGCTACGGTCTCGTGCAGGCGCTGCGCAAGAAAGCGCAGGCGCTCGGCGCGCGCTATGTCGCCGCTGACGTGAGCGCGCTGCATCGCGACGGCAACCGCGTCACGCAGGTACGAACCGCGGCCGGCGAGACTTATGCGTGCGACGTCGTCGTCAACGCGGCCGGCGCGTGGTCGCGCAAGGTCGCGCAGATGATCGGCATTGATCTCCCTGTCTACGCGCGGCGCCGCAGTATCTTTAACGTCACGTCGCCGGCAAAGCTCGAACGCTGTCCGCTGCTGATCGATCCGAGCGGCGTGTACTTCCGGCCCGAAGGCAATTCGTATATTTGCGGCACGTCGCCATCGGCCGATAACGACCCCGACGATCTGCCGCTCGACGAAGTCGATTACGCGCTGTTCGACGACGTGATCTGGCCGACCCTCGCAAACCGTGTGCCGCAATTCGAGGCGCTGCGCGTGCAGAACTGCTGGTCCGGCTACTACGAATACAACGTGCTCGATCAGAACGCGATCATCGGCCATCACCCGGATGTCGATAACTGCATCTTCGCGAACGGCTTCAGCGGTCATGGCTTGCAGCAAGGGCCGGCAACCGGGCGCGGCATCAGCGAATTGATCCTGCACGGCCGCTATACGACGCTCGATCTCAGCTCTCTGAGCTTTGCACGTGTGCTTGAAAACCGGCCGATCGTCGAGAAGAACGTGGTGTAGCGCCTGCTCGGGCGGCAAGCGGGGTCATGCGGAAAACGCAATACGTAGTGCGTAGATATCGTTTGCCGCTGATTCCGCCGATGGCCACAATCGACGCCGATCGTCTCTGACATCTCCATCGATATCTCGCGAAAGACAGGCGGCCGTCACCATGTTCTCATTCAATCCCGCATTCGAAGCCCCGAGCGGTTCGCCGATCCGCGAGCTGTTCAAATATCTCGCGCAGCCCGGCATGATCTCGTTCGCCGGCGGCTATCCGGCCAGTGATCTGTTCGACCGTGAGGGGCTCGATGCCGCGGCCGCGCGCGCATCGCAACAGCCGACGCTGTGCCTGCAATACGGCCCGACCGATGGTCTCCCGATCCTGAAGGAACAGCTCGCGCAACTGATGACACGGCGCGGCGCGCCATGCGCGCCACAAGACCTGCTGGTGACAACCGGCTCGCAACAAGGCTTCGATCTGCTGCTGCGCGTGATGGTCGCGCCCGGCGACGTCGTGCTCGTCGAGCAGCCTGCGTATCCGGCTACGTTGCAGGCACTGAAGCTGCAGCAGGCCGACGTCGTGACAGTGCCCGTCGATCAGCACGGCCTCGATGTCGCGAAGCTCACCGTATTGCTCGAAACGGGCACGCTGCGTCGCGCGCCGAAGCTGTTGTACACGGTGCCGACGTTCGCGAATCCGACCGGCGCGACGTTGTCGCTCGAACGTCGAATCGCATTGTTGAAACTGGCGGCGCGTTATCGGTTCGTGATCGTCGAAGACGATCCGTATGGCGATCTGCGTTTCGATGGCGGGGCCTTGCCCTCGCTTTTCGCGTTGAGCGAGCAGGTGCCCGGTTCGCGCGACTGGGTCGTGCATTTTTCGAGTCTGTCGAAGATCGTCGCGCCGGGATTGCGCGTCGGCTGGATGATCGCGCATGCGGAGATCGTGCGGCGCTGCGTGGTCGCCAAGCAGACCGTCGACTTGTGCAGCGCGCCGTGGACCCAGGCGATTGCCGCCGAGTACCTCGCGAGCGGCGCGCTGGAGCGGCACCTGCCTCGCATTGTTGATGCGTATGCCGTGAAATGCCGCGCGCTGTGCGATGCGCTCGACATGCATCTCGCGCGGCACATCGCGTTTCATCGTCCGGCGGGCGGCATGTTCGTGTGGGCGCGTCTGAACGCTGCGCGTGATGCATCCGACTATCTGCGCGTGTGTATCGAACAGAACGTGATGTTCGTGCCGGGCGTCGCGTTTTATAAGGACGCGGTCGATAGAGCGGCGCTGCGTCTGTCGTTTGCCGCACCGGGTGTCGAGGATATGGAAACGGGCGTGTGCCGAATGAAGCGCGCGCTCGAGCAGTACTTCGACGGGCAGTAAAACCTGAAGCGCATTGACACAGTCAGTGGAGTGTGGCGGATTACCCGGCGAGCATCTAAAGTGCAGCCGGGTTTTTTTATCCGAATGCCAAGAATTGTGGCGGTTTAACAGAAATCACCGCATTCCTTATTAATGGCGAATAGCGTTGGGTGCGCTTGTCACCTCGGACGATCCGCACGTGCGAGTGGACCTGCACGTGATCATCGCTGCCGAATTCGTTATTGCGCGCCTTAATTTCGAGATTATGCAATTTGAGTAATTTCGCGCGCCGCGAAATCTCGTAATGGAATGGGTCGATTTATATGCGGAAATGCCGTTTATAAAGATGAGAAACCGTGTAATTATCGTGCTTGCCGGCCGGCTTCCGTTTTGCCTGATCCCCTGAGTGTCTAAAAGACAGGTTTCGCATGGGCTCGCGCCACACGAGCCGGCCTTCGCACGGGAATGCACCGTCGCCCGTTGCGTTCGCGCACGCATGCCGCTACGAGTGCCGCCCGAGTATGCGTGAGCGGGCCAAGAAAACGTTAAATGAGAAAAAGAGGGCAACACAATGAATTCACTCGACGAGAAGCGGCCGCTGCTGATCTACGACGGCACGCTCGGCGACCTCTACGGGATCTTTTTCAGGAACCTCCTGTTGCAAATTGTGACGCTCGGTATTTACCGCTTCTGGGCGACCACGAATAACCGCCGCTATATCTGGTCGCATATGCGCTTTCAGGACGAGCGCTTCGAGTACACGGGCACCGGGGGTGAGCTATTCAAGGGCTTTCTCTTAGCGATCGTGGCCGTGTTGAGCGCGACATTCGCGGCCGGCGCGCTGAGCGTGGTTTTGCGCACGCTGACGAAAAGCGCGGCACTCGGTGCGCTGCCTATGATCGTTTTGTATCTGCTGATCGTCGTGCTGGCGGCGGGCGCGTTTTTCGGCGCACAGCGCTATCGGTTGAGCCGCACGCAGTGGTGCGGAATTCGCGGCGGCATGACCGGCTCGGCGCTCGGCTACGGCGTGCGCGCATTGTTCTATGCGCTGTTGTGCGTTCTGACGCTTGGCCAGATGACGCCGTGGGCATCGATGCGTCTCACGGAGTGCCGCATCTACGCGAGCAGCTTCGGTAGCCTGGCGTTTCGCTTCAAGGGGCGCGCGCGGGTCGTCTACGGTCTGTTCTTCGTGACGTTTGTCGGCGTGGTCGTGTTGTTCGCCGTGTTGTTCATGGTGTTTCTGAAGAGCACCCTCGCATCGATGCATCTCGGCGACCACGTAGCGGGAGCGGGTATGGCGCTTTCGCTGACTGCGCTCGGATCGCTGTTTCTGTTTTACGCGCTGTTCTTTATCGGCACGATGCTGATCCGCGGCTTTTATGTCGCGGCGCTGACACGCCATGTGATGGGTAATACGTCGCTCGGCTCGCAATTGCATTTCGGCAGTAACGTCAGCGTCTCGCGTCTGCTCGGCTTGCAGTGCGGCAATCTCGCGATCGTCGTGTTCACGCTCGGCTTCGGCATGCCGATCGTGCTGCATCGGCTGATGCGCTTTGCCGCCGACACGTTTCAGGTTTCCGGCTATATCGATCCGCGCATGCTGGGTCAAAGCACCGTGGCCGCGCCGCTGACCGGCGAGGGCATGCTGAACCTGCTCGATCACGGTGGCGCCTTCTGAGACTGGCATCGCGTCACCGGCACGAAACGCAATACGCTCAATGAGTTAGCTCAATCATGCGCAGGTTGTCCACAAGCTTGTTCCCAAAATCTGTGGACAACGGGGGCAGCGAAGCGGAGAACTTGCGCGTGTGAAGACGTGCGGGAAATGGACAGCACAAAGCAAGCAGCGGGACTGACCGTCGACCGGTTCATCCCGCTGCTTGTGTATGACGAGGGTGTGTCGGCTTGCCGTGCAGCGCGCACGGCAAGCGCGAGAGGCGCTTAACGGTCGAGGAACGACTTCAGACGGTCCGCGCGGCTCGGATGCATGAGCTTGCGCATTGCCTTGCTCTCAATCTGACGGATCCGCTCGCGCGTCACGTCGAACTGCTTGCCCACTTCTTCGAGCGTGTGATCCGACTTCGTGTTGATGCCGTAGCGCATGCGCAGCACCTTCGCTTCGCGCGGCGACAGCGAGTCGAGCGCGTCGTCGATCGCGGCACGCAGGTCGGCCTGCATCGCGGCATCCGCCGGCGACGACACGGCCGCGTCTTCGATCATGTCGCCCAGCGTCGCATCGCCGTCGTCGCCGACCGGCGTTTCCAGCGACACCGGCTGCTTCGCGATCTTCAGGATGCCGCGCACCTTCTCTTCCGACAGTTCCATGCGCTCCGCAAGCACCGCCGGATGCGCTTCCTGGCCGGTCTGCTGAAGGATCTCGCGCGAAATGCGGTTCAGCTTGTTGATCGTTTCGATCATGTGCACCGGCACGCGGATCGTGCGCGCCTGATCCGCGAGCGAACGCGTGACGGCCTGACGAACCCACCACGTCGCATACGTCGAGAACTTCCAGCCACGGCGGTATTCGAACTTGTCGACGGCCTTCATCAGACCGATGTTGCCTTCCTGGATCAGGTCGAGGAACAGCATGCCGCGGTTCACGTACTTCTTCGCGATCGAGATCACGAGACGCAGGTTCGCCTCGATCATCTCGCTCTTGGCCTTGCGCATCTTCGATTCGGCCGCGACCATCTGGCGGTTGATCTCTTTCAGATGCTTGAGCGGCAGCGACACCGTCGCTTCGATATCGATCAGCTTCTGCTGCTCGGACTGGATGGCCGGCAGGTGACGCTCGAGCGCCGCGCCATAGGTCGAAGCGCCGGTGCGCGCGGCACGCTCGGTCCAGCCGAGGTCGGTCTCGGTACCCGCGAACGTCTCGATGAACTTCTCGCGCGGCATGCCGGCCTTCGAGACGACGATCTGCAGAATGTTGCGCTCGATTGCGCGCACTTGCGCGACCTGGTGCTGCACGTCGCCGCACAGACGGTCGATCGTGCGTGCGGTGAAGCGGATCTTCGCGAGGTGCTGCTGAATGTCTTCGCGTGCGCGCAGATAGGCCTTCGAGGTGACGTCGCCGCGCGTGTGCGACGCGTTCATCTGGTCGTACAGAATGCCGACCTGGGCGAAGATTTCGAGGCAGTCGCTCGTGAGCTGCTTCAGGCGAGCTTCGTCCGCCGCCGACGAATCGGCCGGGCCGACGTCGTCTTCTTCTTCGTCTTCGCTGTCTTCGTCGGTGTCGGTGTCTTCGTCGGCATCCGCGTCGGCGCTCGCGACTTCTTCCGCGGCGGCCGTCTCTTCATTCAAACCGTCGACGAGTTCGTCGATGCGCAACTCGCCGTCGGCAATCTGCTGCGCGCTCGCGAGGATCGCGGAGATCGCGAGCGGGCACGCGGCGATCGCCTGCACCATTTCGTGCAGGCCGTCTTCGATGCGCTTCGCAATCGCGATTTCGCCTGCGCGCGTGAGCAGTTCTGTCGCGCCCATTTCGCGCATGTACATACGCACGGGGTCAGTGGTGCGGCCGAACTCGGAGTCAACAGTCGACAGCGCGACTTCGGTTTCTTCGTCCGCCTGGTCGTCCGACACGACAGCCGGGGCGTTCGAGTTGAGCAGCAGCGTTTCCGCGTCCGGCGCCTGCTCGTAGACCTGCACGCCCATGTCGCTGAACGCGCTGACGATGCTGTCGATCGCGGCGGTTTGCGTGAAGTTGTCGGGCAGGTGGTCGTTGATCTGCGCGTGGGTCAGGTAGCCTTGCTCTTTACCCAGCTGGATCAGTGCGCGCATCAGGCGCTGGCGCTCTTCGGCTTGTTGCGGGGGCAGATCGGCTGCCACGGGGATCGCTTTGCCGGCGCTCTTGCCTTTGGCCGAGCGGCCGGACGGAACTTTGGCAGTGAAGGCGGCGGTTTCGTGTTGCGAATCTTCGCGATCAAAAGGGTTCACGTATTTTCCTCTAGAGGCTTCGCTATGAGACGCAAGACGCTACCGTCAGGCGTTTCGAGCAGGGCTCAGCATCACCTGATGTGACTCAACGCGGTTGTTGGGCTGTGCTCTGGGGAGCAAAAAAGATGGGCCCGCTCGAAGCGGGCCGATGGACATGCGAAATTTTGCGCGGCTCGCATTATATCCGAGCTTGGGGGTTCGCGCTCATTGACGCACATCAAATCGTCATGGCTGTTGTTCTCGCGTGAAAGTGTGAGGCCGCGCGGGTGTGTGGTCCGTGTGCATGCGCGCGATTTAGCATACATAGGGGCGCGCCGCTCCTTTTGCAAGGGGGCTCGATGTGTTCTTCCTATAGATGTGGAGTCGCATCCTCGAATGCTGTCCTCGAAAGAAATTCGCAGAAGGGGCTTGACGTCTTGTCGAT
>ABYL01000086.1 GCA_000173575.1 Burkholderia sp. H160
AATCGCTCGCGCAGATGATGGCGCGTGCCGACCGCGCGCTGTATGCGGCGAAAGCGGCGGGGCGCGATCGGGTGATGGCCGCATAGTGGGACAAGAGCCCGCCTTTCCAGCAAGCAGGTGCCGAATTTTTACGTCACCCCGCGTTTGCCATAAAAGTCTATTGAACGTTTGCCGATAACCAATGGCGGGGTGACCGGAACCCTAGCCAGATCAACCCTTTATGTCTGCTATCCCGATGCAGCACCTGTCCGAGCCGAGCTTGCGCGAGCGCTTTCACCAGCGCTCGCTCGAGCATCAGCGGCCCATTTCCGCCGTGACGATGGCCGCCACGGTGGTTACCTTCCTGTGCATGGTGGTGGCGCGCGAGCTGGTCGGCATTCCGGGCGCACCGCTCGGCTACCGGCTGCTGTGCGCGTTCGTGCTCGCGCTGCTGGCGCTGGCGATCCCGCTCGCGAAGTCGACGCGGCTGTTCGGCGCGATCGGCGTCGCTTACGAGCTGGTGCTGATCGGCGGGGTCGTGCTGAATGCGAGCGGCGTCGCGCATCCGTTGGCGTGGCTGTTGCCCGCGCTCGTCGTGATCCCGATCTGCGCGGCGCCACTGTGGCTCACGCCCATGCATTTCTTTACCGGGAGCGCGCTGTTCTACACGGCGGCCGTCGCGCTGCTGCTCGGCAAAACACATGCGCTCGAGGTCGACGCGGCCGTGTGGACGTGGGTCATCGCGATCGGCGCGCCGACGGCAGCGGTGTTCCATTTCGGCTTCTACCGTTTCCGGCGCAATCACTTTCTGCTGGAGAGCCAGCTTGCCCGGCTCGCCGCGACCGATCCGCTGACCGGCCTGCAAACCCGCCGCGCCTTCGTCACGCACGCGCAGGAGCGCCTTGACACGCTCGCAGCGGGCGCGCGGATCAGCGCGATCTTTCTCGACATCGACAGCTTCAAGTCGCTCAACGACCGTTTCGGTCATGCGGTCGGCGACCATGCGCTGTTCGAGGTCGCGCAGGTGCTCAAGGATGAGGTCGCGCTTTACCACGGCGTGAGCCGCATCGGCGGCGGGGAGTTCGCGGTGCTGCTCGACGACGACCTCAGCCATGCGCTGCGACTCGCCGAGCGAATGCGCGTCGGCATCGCCGCGATCAAACGGCCGGACGGCCATCTGAGCGCGAGCTTCGGCGTCGCCGAGCATCGGCGCGGCGAAAGCGTCATGGGGTTGCTCGATCGGGCGGGCGTGGCGTTGCTGCGCGCGAAGCACGCGGGCCGCAACCGTGTCTGCGCGGAGCGCGCACTGCCGTTCGACGCGCTGCAACCCCCGTTCGACGACGCGTTCGCGCTGCGCGCCCTGGGCGACGACTCGCGCGCGGGCGCGGCGCGTTATCGCTGGGAAGACTTCTATCTGATCTCGCACTTTCAGCCGCTCTACAGCCTGTCGCATCAGAAGCAGGTCGGCTTCGAGGCGCTGCTGCGCGGCGAGCAGGACGACGGCACGCTCGTGCCGCCGGTCGTGATGTTCGCGCCGAAGCCGTCAAGCGACGAAGGCGCGCTCGATCGCGCGAGCCACGCCGTGCATCTCGTCAATGCGCGCCGCGCGCTGCCGGGCGATGCGTGGCTGTTCCTGAACATTCTGCCGGCCACCTTCATCGCCGACGGCTATGCCGACCAGTTGACGAAGATCGTGCGCGCCGCGGGGCTCGAACCCGAGCGCGTGATTCTGGAGATTCTCGAATCGCATGGCGGCAGCGTCGACGATATGTCGCGCGCGGCGGCGCGCTATCGCGAGCACGGTTTCCTGATCGCCGTCGACGACTTCGGCGCGGGCCAATCGAATCTGGACCGGCTGCTGCGAATCCGCCCGGACCTCGTGAAGCTCGACGGCGAGCTGATTCGCGCGACGACGCATGGCACGCAGCAGCCGATTCTGCCGAAGCTCGTGTCGCTGCTGCACCAGGCGGGGATGCTGGTGGTCGTCGAAGGCGTCGAGACGGCCGAGGAGCTGATTCTCGCGGTCGAGTCGAATGTCGATTTCGCGCAGGGCTATCTGCTCGGCCGGCCCGCCGCCCAGATCGCGCCGCCCGAGTCGGTGCACCGTCAGATCGACGATGCGTTCGACGTGATCGCGCAGGGCCGCGCGCATCAGCATGCGCTGTTCGAATCCGAGGTGGAACCGTACCGGCGCGAAACGCTGCGCGCGGCCGACAGGTTGCGCGCCGGCGCCTCGATGGACGACGCGTTCGCGCTGCTCGCCACCTTCGAGCGCTGCATCAGCTGCTTCATTCTCGACCACACCGGTCGGCAGATCGGTCACGAGGTGCGCGGACCGGCGTGGTGCGAGGACTCGGCGTCATTGCAGCCGGTCGCGAATCCGCGCGATGCGCGCTGGGATCATCGGCCGTACTTCCGCAATGCGGTGCTGTTGCCTGGCGAGGCGATCACCAGCAATCCTTATCTGTCGCTCGCGAGCGGACGGCCGTGCATCGCGGTGACGCTGGCCGTGCAGCTGGCGAGCGGGCGCTGTGTGATTGGGGTCGAGCTGGATTGGTCGGCAAGAGGGTTGCCGTGGCCGGCGGGGGAGTAGGGAAGAAGTTGAGTTGCGGCTTTGCCTTTGGCTTCTGTTTCAGTAGCCGCCTTTGACCTGCGCCGCCAGTGCCGCCGTGTTCCTGTACGACGCGGCGAGGTCCGCGGCCGCGCGGCTCAGCAAACCGGTGTCGGTGCCGACCGCGACGAAGGTCGCACCGGCCGCCCGATACTCGGCGGCTAGCGCGGGATCAGGGGCGAGCACACCCGCTGCCTTGCCCGCGCCGCGCACGGTATCGATGCCGCGGCGAATCGCGTCGCGCACGCGCGCGTCGCCTGGCTTGCCGAGCAATCCCATTGACGCGCTCAGATCCGACGGCCCGAAAAATACGCCGTCGACACCCTCCACGCGCGCGATTCCGGCGAGATTGTCGAGGCTCTGCACGGTCTCGGCCTGCACGATCACGCACAGTTCGTCGGCGGCGGTGTTCAGATAGTCGGGCACGCGATTCCAGCGCGACGCGCGCGCGAGCGCGCTGCCCACGCCGCGAATGCCCTGCGGCGGATAGCGGGTGGCCGCGACCGCGTCGAGCGCCTGCGTGGCCGTGTCGATCATCGGCAGCAGCAGCGTTTGCGCGCCGATGTCGAGCAGCTGCTTGATCAGCGCGGCGTCGCTCTTCACCGGCCGCACGACCGGATGTGACGGATACGCGGCGACCGCCTGCAATTGCGACAGCGTGCTGCGCACGTCGTTCGGCGCGTGCTCGTTGTCGATCAGCAGCCAGTCGAAACCGGCGGTGGCGAGCAGCTCGGTCACGTAGGCGTCGGCGAGCGCGGCCCACAGGCCGAACTGAGGTTTGCCTTCGGCGAGCGCGCGTTTGAAGGGGTTGGTCGGCACGGACATATTGACGCTCTCAGATGAAATTCAAACCGATGCCACCGAGCGGGCCATAGTCGACGTGGAACGTGTCGCCCGCACGTGCGGTGATCGGGCTCGTGAACGAACCGCTCAGGATCACGTCGTGCGCGTTCAATGATTCGTCGTACGGAGCAATCTTGTTGGCGAGCCACGCAACGCCGGTGGCCGGATGATTGAGCACCGCCGCCGCGAGCCCGCTTTCCTCGACTGCACCGTTCTTGTACAACAGCGCGCCGACCCAGCGCAGGTCGACGTCGAGCGGACGCACCGGCCTGCCGCCGAGCACGACGCCCGCGTTTGCGGCGAAGTCGGAGATCGTGTCGTAGACCTTGCGTGGCGCGTGCGTTTCGCGGTCGAACTGCTCGATGCGCGCGTCGATGATCTCGACGGCCGGCGTCACGTACGCGGTTGCGTCGAGCACGTCGAACAGCGTGACGCCGGGGCCCTTCAGCGGTTTGCTCAACACGAACGCGAGTTCCACTTCGACTCGCGGCGCGATGAAGCGATCCGCACGTATGTCCTGACCGCTCTCGATGAACATGCTGTCGAGCAGCGGCGCGTAATCGGGTTCGTCGATCTGCGACGAGCGCTGCATCGCCCGCGACGTGAGGCCGATCTTCCTACCCCTGATCACGTTGCCTTCGGCGAGCTTCAGCTTGACCCACTCGCGTTGAATCGCGTAACCATCCTGAACGGTCATCTCTGGATACTGCGCGGAAAAATGGCGCAGCTGCGTGCGGGTCTTTTCCGCGCGATCGAGCTGCGCCGCGAGGTCGCGAATAGTCTGTTCGTCTAGCATGATGATCGTCAGCCTTTCAGCCGCGCGTGCAGATTGTTGTGCTTCCAGGTGCCCGCTTCGCTGAACTCGTTGATTTCGAGCGACAACGCGAGTCCCTGCCGTTCGAACTCGGCGGCGAAGCCCTCCTTGATCACGGCGAACAGCGCGTCGCCGGTCGCTTTCCTGACGGCCTCCGGGCGGCCCGCGCCGATTTTCAGGTTCGCGTGCAGAAACGCGGCGTCGGGCCGACCGTCGGCGACGCAGTACTGCTCGCAGCGCAGCGCGCGCACGCGAATGCCGCCGAGCGGATAGACGCGCTCGCCGTTATCGCGCTGTGCGTCGAGGCATTGCGCGAGGTCTTTGCATAGTTCGCCGAGGCGTTGCGGGTCCGCGAGATTGGCGCTGTATTCGAGTGTCAGGTGCGGCATGGCGATTCCTTCAGGAAGGTCAGGCGGGTAGCGGTGTGACCGGGAAGATCGCATTGATCTGGCCGGTGCCCGAACTGCCGAAATACGGCGTGACGACTTCGACCTTGCCGTCGTAACGATCCCAGCCGAGCGCGCCGAGCAGCATCGCCGTATCGTGCATGCCGCCTTCGCCCCAGCATTTCTCGTTGTAGATCGGCAGCATGTCGCAGAAGGTCTTCCAATCGCCGGCTTCCCACATGCGCACGACGCTGCGATCCATCTGTTCGAGGAACGGGCTCCAGACCTTGTGCATGAACTGCTCGGCGGTGCCGTTGTTCGCGAAGTGATGCGACAGCGAGCCGCTCGCGAGAATCGCGACCGTGCCGTCGTAGCGCTCTTCGATGGCCTTGCGCACCGCGAGGCCGAAGCGCGCGCTGGTCGCGAGGTCGTGCCACATGCACCAGCCCGCCACCGACACCGCCTTGAAGTGCTGATCGCCGTTCATATAGCGCATCGGCACCAGCGTGCCATATTCGAGATCGAGCGTGGTCTCGCTGTGCGCGCGGCTTTTCACACCCATTTCGTTGGCGACATCCGCGATCAGCTGACCGAGTCCGACATTGCCTGGGTACGCGTATGGCATGTTCTTGATGAAATGCGGCAGCTCGTTGCTCGTGTACACGCCTTCGAACTTCGGCGCGCAATTGATGTGGTATTCGCTATTCACGAGCCAGTGCACATCGAACACGACGATCGTATCGACGCCGAGTTCGCGACAGCGTCGGCCGATTTCATGATGACCGTCGATCGCGGCCTGACGGCAACCTTTGTGTGGACCGTCGAGCTCGGACAGATACAACGACGGTACGTGAGTGATTTTTGCTGCCAACGCGAGTTTGCCCATCGCGGTCTCCTTATTGGCTTGCGGTCCTGCTGCTTTTTCAAACGCCCCAGCGCGGAATATGATGCGAGCCGAGCGACACGCAGACGTTCTTCGGTTCCAGAAACACTTCATAGCTCCACGTACCGCCTTCACGGCCGACGCCAGAAGCTTTCGTACCGCCGAAGGGCTGACGCAGATCGCGCACATTCTGGCTGTTCACGAAGCACATGCCAGCTTCGACGGCGGCTGCCACGCGCAGCGCGCGGCCGGTGTTCTCGGTCCAGATATAGCTCGACAGGCCATACGAAATATCGTTGGCCAGACGGATCGCCTCGTCTTCGTCGTCGAACGGAATCAGGCACGCGACAGGGCCGAAAATCTCTTCTTGTGCGATGCGCATCCGGTTGTCGACGTCGACGAACACGGTCGGCGTAACGAAGTTGCCGTGGCGCCATGCGTCGGGCAAATCGGGCTTATCGAGCCCGCCGCAGGCAAGCGTCGCACCTTCCTTCGGGCCGAGTTCGATGTAGCTGCGCACTTTCGCGAGATGCCCCTGGCTGATCATCGGGCCGACGATCGTGCTCTCCGCGAGCGGATCGCCGACCGTCAGACGCTTCGCGCGTTCGACAAAGCGTTCGGCAAAGCCTGCGTAGATGGAGCGCTGCACCAGAATGCGCGATCCCGCGGTACAGCGCTCGCCGTTGTTCGAGAAGATCATGAACACCGCGGCGTCGAGCGCGCGTTCGAAGTCGGCATCGTCGAAGATTACGAATGGCGACTTGCCGCCGAGCTCCATCGAGAATTTCTTCAGGCCCGCGGTCTGCACGATGCGATTGCCGGTCGCGGTCGAACCGGTGAACGACACGGCGTGCACGTCGCGATGCGCGACGAGCGGCTCGCCCGCTTCCTTGCCGTAGCCGTGCACGACGTTCAGCACGCCGGCCGGAATGCCCGCCTCGAGCGCGAGCTTGCCGAGCATCGATGCGCTCAACGGCGACAGCTCGCTCATCTTCAGCACGGCCGTGTTGCCGAACGCGAGGCAGGGCGCGACCTTCCACGTGGCCGTCATAAATGGCACGTTCCACGGCGAGATCAGCGCGCACACGCCGACCGGATGAAACAGCGTGTAGTTCAGATGGGAGTCGGTCGGGTACGTGTGGCCGTCGACGCGCGTGCACATCTCGGCGAAATAGCTGAAGTTGTCGGCGGCGCGCGGCACCAGTTGCTTGCGTGTCTGCGAGATCGTCTGGCCTGTGTCCTTTGTTTCGACTTCCGAAATTTCAGGCACGTGCTTCGTGATCAGCTCGCCGAGCTTGCGTATCAGCCTGGCGCGTTCCGCGGCGGGTTTAGCGGCCCAGGCGACGAAGGCGTCTTTGGCCGCTTGCACGGCCGCATCGACTTCCTTCGCGCCGCCGCGCGCGACCTCGGCGAGCACCTCCTGCGTGGCCGGATTGACGGTTTCGAAATAATCACTCGAGGCGCACGCCTCGCCGTTGATCAGATGGTCGATCGGCATTGCCTTGTCCTTTCGCTATTCGCTGGTCTTTCGCTGTCCATCAGGCGCGGCCGAAGTCCGCGTCCGATGCGATCGTGTTGACGAGACGGCCGAGGCCGTCGATTTCGCAGACGACTTCGTCGCCCGCGTTGACGTTGACGATGCCTTCAGGCGTGCCGGTCAGGATCACGTCGCCTGGCGCGAGCGTCATGAAGCCGCTCAGGTATTCGATCAGTGCGGGGATGTCGGTGACGAGATCGCGCGTATTGCCGCATTGCTGACGCGTGCCGTTGACGTAGGTGCGCAGCTCTAGCTGTGTGACATCGGCGATGTCGGCGGCGTCGACGAACCAGGGGCCGAGCACCGTGCCGCCGTCGCGATTCTTTACGCGCAGGTTCGGCCGATAGTAGTTTTCGAGGTAATCGCGAATCGCGTAGTCGTTCGCGATCATGTAGCCGGCGACGTGCTGCATGGCGTCTTCACGCCTGACGTTTTGCGCGGTTTGCCTGATCACGACTGCAAGCTCGCACTCGTAGTGCATGAACGCGACATCGGCGGGGCGGCGCGTGATGCCGCGATGGCCGAGCACGGTGCCCGGCCCCTTCAGGAACACCAGCGGTTCTTCCTGCTTGCCGAACTGCAATTCCTTTGCGTGCTCCGCGTAGTTCAGGCCGAGCGCGAAGATCGTGCCGACTTCGATCGGCGCGAGCCAGACCACTTCGTCCTCGCGACGCACGCGGCCATCGGCGAGACGCACGCCATGTTCGTGTGGATACGCTTCGTGAATCGCGCCCGCATAGGCGACGCGGCCGCGCATCATGACTGTTCTCCGTTGGGTTGATTCGCGCCGACGAACGATACGATCAAGGGCGGCAGCGTGCCGATCGACAGCGTGGCTGAGTCGCCCACATGCGCGACCGGCGAACCGTGCCGCACGCCGAGGGTAAGCACGTCGCCCGCGTTGAGCGTCATGAAGTCGGTGACGTCGGCGAGCAGTTGCGCGACGTTGCGTACCGACGATGCAGTGCTTGCCGTGAACGGTTCGGCGCCGTTCAGCGAGACCGCAATGTCGAGCTGATCCGGCGCGGCGATGTGGCGCGCGGCGACCAGCGCCGGTCCTATGACACAGAAGCCGTCGCGTGCGCGCAGCCGCACGTTCGGGCGATACACATTGGTATGCGGCACGCTCAGATCACCAACGAGCGTATAGCCGGCGATATAGTCTGGCGCGCGCTCAACACAGACGCGCGCGGCGGTACGGCCGATCACGATGCCGAGCGACGCACCGACCTCGACGCCGAGCGTGTTATCCGGCACGACCACGCGCGCCCGATGTCCGGCCAGCGTATTGCGCGGCTTCAGATACAGAATCGGCGCTTTTGGCGGCGCCTTGTAGGGTGCCGCATGTAGCGCGTCGCCGAGCGCATCGAGGGCGGCGCGATCGTTCAGCAGGGTGCCGTACACCGCACCGTTGACCGGCGCGCGACACGCGACGCCGCTCGCCAGCAACGCGGCCGCTGTATGCGCGTCCACGTCGCGAGGCAGCAAGTCGCCTTCGGGATGCAGCAGATGATCGGCAAGGGCAAACATGCGCGTGCGGCCTCGTGGCGAAAGTCCAGTGAAAACACTAAGATGTTAGTAGTATTGCGCTTGATATGATTGACGGTCAATAGGCCATTGGTTGATCGCGGGTTTTCCCGTAAGCTTCGACAGCTGTTTTTTTATTTCTTGCCAACATGTCCGCTGCGTCCACTCGAGTCTTGCACCGCAATCTGCCGATGCTGTTGTTACGCGCCCGCGAAAAAATGATGGAGCGCTTCCGTCCGTTGATCACCGCGCACGGACTCACCGAGCAGCAATGGCGAGTGATTCGTGCGCTCAACGAGCACGGCCCGATGGAGCCGCGCCACATCTCCGACATCTGCACGATTTCGAGCCCAAGCATGGCCGGCGTGCTCGCGCGCATGGAGAGCATGGAGCTTGTGACGAAAGAGCGTTTCGCGGAGGATCAGCGGCGCGTGCTGGTGTCGCTGACGGATACGAGCGTCGAGCTGGTGCGCGTGATTTCGAAAGATCTCGAGGCGCACTATCGCGAGCTCGAGCGCAAGGTGGGACCGGAGATCGTCGAGCGCGTGTATCGCGCGGTCGACGATCTGCTGGCGGGGTTGTCGGAAGAGGACGAGTGAGGCGCTGACTTACCAGCCGTAAAACCGTTGCCACTCGACGCTGCTGCCATCCGGCGCC
Source organism: Burkholderia sp. H160 (assembly GCA_000173575.1). Classification (GTDB taxonomy): domain Bacteria; phylum Pseudomonadota; class Gammaproteobacteria; order Burkholderiales; family Burkholderiaceae; genus Paraburkholderia. The sequence continues at coordinate 9,238 of ABYL01000086.1, forward strand.
ACCGCGTGATACTCGGGAAACTGAGCGCCGGTCGCGCAAGCATGGTTCGGCAGAATGCGCAGTTTCATCCCGATGGGGAAGCGTTGGGCGATATCGTCGGCGTGTGCATCCGCCTGAACCGACGCAAGAATCCCATGCTCCTGGTTGGCACCGCTCACGACATAACCCGGCAGCAACGTGCCATTGAGCAAACACGGCTGCCCATAGCCGAAATCGTGCGACTGCCGCGACGTGCCGCGATCGCGGCTTAGCGCCATCCAACCCGCGTCTAGAATCACCCAGCCTTTTTCTTCCTGATGACCGATCACGGTCGTGAGTACGCTAAGCGCGATGTCGTCGAGCGTGCAGACGCCGACGTTGTGCATGACCAGATCGAACAGCACGTAGACGCCGGCCCGTACCTCGGTGACGCCTTCGAGCTGCCGCGCGGCGAGCGCGGTCGGCGTCGAGCCGACGCTGACCGCCGGGCACGCGATGCCCGCTTCGCGCAAGCGCTCGGCGGCGCGCACGCAGCCTGCGCGTTCCTGCTCCGCGAGCGCGGCAAGCGCTTCGGGCGTATTCAACTCGTAGCTCGAACCCGCATGGGTCATGACGCCGCCAACCTTCACACCGTTCTCGTGCAGAATTCGCCCGACGTCGAGCAGCGTCTGCTGTTCGGGCTGGATGCCCGAGCGATGTCCGTCCGTATCGACTTCGATCCAGACCTCGAACGTTTCGCCGTGCTGGTCGCCGAACGCGGCAATCGCGGCGGCGGCGGTCGGGTTGTCGACCACGAGCTTCAGATCGCAGCCCCGGCGGCGCAGCGCGAGCGCGCGCGGCAGCTTCGACGGGACCATGCTGACGGCGTACAGGATGTCGTCGATGCCGGCCGCGAAGAACGCTTCCGCTTCCTTCAGCGTCGACACCGTAATGCCGCGCGCGCCGGCAGCGATCTGCGCGCGCACGACTTCGATGCACTTGGTGGTCTTCACATGCGGACGAAACGCGACGCCTAGCGCATTCATCCGCCCCTGCATCCGCGCGATGTTGATCTGCATTCGCGCGACGTCGATCAATGCAGCCGGGGTTTCGATCTGTTCGAGTTTCATGCTTGCACCTTGAGGAGCGAGGTGATGTTGGAGATTCAGTGCCGACGATCGTCGCCGAAACTCGCGAGCCACGGCACCAGCCGGTCGAGTGAGGCCGCTTCGACCTCGGGCGCCTGCGCGCCCGCGACGAGCGGCAGGCCGACGTGGTTGTGCCAATAGGTCCGCAAGCCGACGGCCGCGGTGCCGAACATGTCGTAGCTCGACCCGGCGACGAACGCGGCGCGTCGCGGCTCGACGCCAAGCTTGTCGAGCGCGAGGCGGTACGGTCGCGGGTCCGGCTTGTAGACGCCGGCTTCCTCGGCGGTCACGATCGCGTCCCAGCGCACCGGCAACAGCGCGGTTGCCTGCAAGCCGAGCCGCGTCGAGCAGTTGGTGACGACCGCGAGCTTGCAATGCGGCGCCAGCGCGTGCAACGAGTCGAGCGCGCCGGGCCATGGTGTCAGGTTCAGCCAGTCCGCTTCGAGCGCGCTTGCGGCCGATTCGGGCAGACCGACTTGCGCAGCGGCCTCGCGCACCAGTTGTTCGTAGGGAACGTAGCGGCCACAGCCGTAGGTCAGACGCAGATACGCGGCACGCCAGGCGCGACCCGCTTCGTCGGAGCCTGCCGCGCGGTTCCATGAGGTCCACGAGTCGAGCAGGGCGGTCAGCAGGTCGAACAGGACCGCATCCGGATAAGCGGCGGGGGAGTGGGCGGCAGTCGCCATGATTGCATGTGAGCCGGCTGTTGAGGATGAATCGATTATAGGTTTCAGTTAGTACGTCAGCGTTCAGACAGGTTGATTGTTAGATTCAGACAGACTGAATCATCGCCGCCACGGCGGCAACGGCCTGAAGCGGCCTTGCAGATACTGCAAGAAATGGCGCGTGCGCACGGGCAGTCCCACGCGCTGGTGCGTGAGCGCGATCACGTTCGCATCCGGCGCTTTCCAGCCCGGCAGCAGGCGCACGAGTTTGCCCTTTGCAAGGTCGTCGGCGACGTCCCATTCGGAGCGCAGAATCACACCGCGTCCTTCGCAGGCCCATTGGCGAATCACGTCGCCGTCGTTGCAGCTCAGATGCGCGGACACGCGCACGCTGCGGCGCGTGCGGCCTTTGCTGAACTGCCACAGCGATACATCCTCGTTGTTTTCGCGCAGCACGATGCACGGCAGCCGGCTCAATGCATCCGGCGAATCGAGTGCGCCGATGCGCCTGACGAGCGCGGGCGCCGCGCAGACGAAGCGCGCGTTCGGCGCGATCGTATAGCCGACCAGGTTCGACAGCGGCAGCTCGCCGATATGCACGACGAGATCGAAGCGATCGAACGTTTCGGTCAAGGGCCGGTCCGACAGCGTCAGCGCGACGTCGATATCGGGGTTCTGCTGCTGGAACTCGCCGATCAGCGGCGCCAGATGACGTCGCCCGAAACCGAGCGGCGCATTGATCTTCAGCGTGCCGACGAGGCCGCCGCGGCGCGTTTGCAGATCGTCGAACAGCGCGTCGAACTGCTCGATCAGCCCGGCGCCACGCTCGCACAGCAGCAGGCCTTCGTCGGTGAATTGCAGGCGGCGCGCGCTGCGATTCACGAGTTGCGCACCGAGCTTTTTCTCGAGTTGCTGCAAGCGCTGCGTGACCGCCGACGGCGACAGCGCGAGTTTGCGCGCAGCGGCGATCAGGCTGCCGCTGGCGCGCAGCGTGAGCAGGAAGCGGATATCGGCCGAATCGTTCATGTGTGCGAGATGGAAGCAATGCGGGGAGCGCGGAATCTCGCAGCATAATGCGTCCGGAGCGCTCACAGGGTAAAGTGGCGCTTCCGGTTTATTGATTCGATCATTGGAAGAGAAGTGCCATGCCGTTGCCCCATGAATCGTCCGCGAACGACGCCGCGCCCGACAGCCCGCTGAAACAGGCGGTTTTTCTGCACACGGGCTGGCGCAGCGCGGGCACGTGGGTGTGGTCGCGGCTGCGTGAGCTCGAGCGTGCGGACGGCTTCTACGAGCCGCTCAGCAACGTGCTCGCCGATCTCAAACTTGCCGACGTGCCCGCCTCGCGCCCGACCTTGACCTCGGGGCACCCGCCGCTCGCCGCGCCGTACTTCGACGAATACCGGCCGTTTCTGCGCGAGGACGCGCGTGGGGTGGCGGGCTACGACAGGCGTTTCAGCATCGATCGCTTTACGCGCGAGCCCGATGCGACATTTCCCGCATTGCAGGCCTATCTGCGCGCGTTGAGCGAGCACACGATCGAACAGGGGCGCGTGCCCGTCTTCAAGTTTTGCCGCACGGGCGGGCGTCTGCCGTGGCTGAAGCGCGCGTTCGCTGAGGCGTTGCACGTGGGCGTGCTGCGCAATCCGGCATCGCAGTTCGCGTCGGGTTGGCTGCTGCGGCAGCAATGGAGCAATGCGTTTTTTGTCGCCGCGCCGTTTCGCGTGCTCGGTCTGAATCAGATGGACCCGCTGGTGCGCGAAGCGATCGGCGTGTGCGGCGTGCGCCTGCCGCCGCTGCCGTCGATGCCCGACGACGCGTATGCCGTCGCGTGCGAGCAATTCGCGCGCACAGTGGACAGCGACAACGCCTATCGCGCGTTCATCGCGCTGTGGATCCTCTGCGCGCTGCGCATGGGCGAGGGCGTCGATCTGCTCATCGATATGGAACGGCTGGGCGAGTCGCGCGACTACGCGAGCGGTCTGCGCGCAGCGTTCGACGCGCAATGCGGCTTGTCGCCCGACTTCACGAGCGCGCGCGATCTGGTCGTTGAAACGCGGCGCAGCGCGGCGCGTATGACGGGCATCGACGGCGGCGCGCTGCGCGCCGTGCATTCCGCCGCGCTGAAATTCCTGAAGGCGCAGGCGGGCATCGACGCGGCCTTCGTCGAGGTGGTTCGCCAGAAGATGGTGCTGGCGAACGAGCTGACCGAAAGTTGGCGCTAGCCCGCCGCCGACACCGCCGCACGCAGCCCGAGCAGATAGCTGTCCACGCCGAAGCCGCAAATCTGCCCTTTGACGATCTCCGCGAACACCGACTGATGGCGGAACGCCTCGCGCGCATGAATGTTCGACATGTGGATCTCGACCACCGGCACGGTCAGGATCGCGAGTGCATCGCGAATGCCGTAGCTGTAGTGCGTCCATGCGCCGGCGTTGATCAGCACACCGTCGGCGTTGTCGGTGAACGCCTGGTGGATGCGCTCGCACATTGCCGCTTCGCTATTGGTCTGGAAGCTCTCGACGCGCACGCCGAGTTCGTCGCCGAGCGCGCGCAGGCGTGCGTCGATTTCGTCGAGCGTGATCGTGCCGTATTGCGCGGGATCGCGTTTGCCGAACATGTTGTGGTTGATGCCGTGCAGCATCACGAACGTTTTCATATAGCGATCCTTAGGAATTGATTGACTGATAGCGAGGCGGCTTCGATATCTTCTAGTGGACGGCTGCCGCGACGGCGCGCGTCGTATCGACGACCGCGCCGGTGCGGGCCGCTTCGACGATCGCCGCGGTAATGCGTAGATTCTGCAAGCCGTCCTTCGCGCTGACGAGCGGCGGCTCCTCGCCGTGAATCACGCGCACGAAATGCTCGAGCTGCAGCTTCAGCGGATCGTCGCGCGTGATGTCGGCGACGCTGACGTCGAACGGCTTCCACCACGAGCGGTCCGCGGCTTTCGCGTAGGTCTTCAGGCGCATCGTCGGCACGGCGAGCGAGCCGAACGTGCCCGCGATCACGTAGCAGTCTTCGTCCGGATACGACGGATAAGCCTTGTTTTCCTGAGAGGTCTGCTCCCAGCTGCGCGCGCTCGCGGCGGTGTCGGACAGCATGAAGCTGCCGAGCGCGCCGTTCGCGAAACGCAGGTTGATCGCGACCGTATCCTCGACCGGAAAGCCGCGCGTCGCATGCGATGAAAAAGCCTGTACGGCGACGATGTCGCCGCACAGCATGCGCAGGTTGTGCACCTCGTGAATCATGTTCAGCAGGATCGGACCGCCGCCCGGCTGGCGGCGCCAGTCCGCATCGGCGAAGTACTCGTCGGGTTTGAAGAACACCGCGCTGCCCATCACCGCGACGAGCTTGCCGAGCCGGCCCTCGTCGATCAGCTGCCGCGCGCGCGCCATGATCGGACTGTGCGCGCGATGGTGGCCGATCAGGAGCGGCACGCCGCTGCGCTCTGCTTCGGCGGCGAGCGTTTCCGCTTCGTCGACGCTCGGCGCGATCGGCTTTTCGAGCAGCGTCGGCACGCGCGCCGCGAGGCATCGCAACGCGTGTTCGACGTGCAACTGGTTCGGCGTCGCGAGAATCACGCCGTCCGGGCGATCGCGTTCGAGCAGTTCGTCGAGCGTGCGGTAGAGCGGTACACCCGCCTCGGCCGCGAGCGCGGCGGCCGCCGGCGACGGGTCGACGATCGCCGATAGCGTGCACGTGCCGCTTTGCCGCGCGACCGCCATATGGGCGCGGCCGATATACCCCGCGCCGGCAACGGCGATCCGGGTGCTGTTCATGAGCGGGTTTCCTGAAGGTCCTGATGAAGGTGCGTTAAGGGGCAAGCGGGCTCAAGCGGGCTCAGGCCACGGCCTTTTTTGCTTCGGCCATGCTTTTTGCGCGCATGGCGTCGTAGCTGAGCTTGTCGATGGGCGTCGCGTTCTTCTCGCCGAGGTCGCTCAGTCGCACGCGGAAGTTCTCACGCGCGCTCCATGCCGAGATCGCGCAGACGATCGTGATGCCGAACGTGATCGCGCCAATCGTCAGCGGCACGTTCTGCGATCCCGGCGGCGCGACGTACGCAAACAGAGCCGGCAGCAGCGCGGTGATCGTCGTGCCGACGTTCTGGCCGATCGCCATCGCGGAGACACGTGAACGCGTCGGGAACAGTTCCGGGTAGAAGCTCGGGAAGATCGCGTTGTAGCCTTGATAGATGACGCCCCACATCAGGATCGACATCACCATCGCGAGCGGCACGTTGTGGATGCTGATGGCGTACAGATACGCAAAAGAAAGCAGCCCGGCGCCGAGCGCGCCGACGATGATCGGCAGGCGCCGCCCGATCCGGTCCGACAGATTGCCCACGTACGGAATGACGAGCACGGCGACGATGTTGCCGATCACCGGAATCCACAGATACAGGCTCTTCGAAAAACCGATGCCGTACGACGGCTGCACCGCGTAGGCCGCGCCGAAAATCGTCGCGACGACCGGGATCACGTTCATCAGCGAGCACAGCACGACGCGCAGCATGTCGCCCCAGTTGTACTTGAACGCTTCGATGATCGGCGAGCGCGGCAGGCCGCCGCTCGCATCTTCCTTCTCGAACGCGGGCGTTTCGTGGACTTCGCGGCGGATGATGTAGCCGGCGATCAGCACGAGCGCGCTGAGGAGGAACGGAATGCGCCAGCCCCACGAGTTGAACGAGTTGTCGTCCATGTAATAGGCGAGCGGCAGGAACACCGCGGCGGCGAGAATCTGGCCGGCCTGCACGCCTTGCAGTGTGAAGCTCGCGTAGAAGCCGCGTCGTCCGAATGGCGCGTGTTCGAGGATCATCGAGCTGGCGCCCGAGATTTCACCGGCGACCGCGAAGCCCTGGATCAGCCGCAGCACGACGAGCAGCACCGGCGCGAGAATGCCGACCCGCTGATAGGTCGGCAGCAGACCGACCGCCATCGTCGATAGACCCATCAGGAACATGCAGACGAGCAGCACGTTCTTGCGCCCGTGGGTGTCGCCCCAGTGCCCGAGCACGACCGCGCCGATCGGTCGCGCGACGTAGCCGACGCCGTAGGTCGCGAGCGATGCGACGATTGCGATCTTGGGGTTGCCGGAAGGAAAGAACAGCTGAGGAAAGATCAGCGCGGCGGCCTGCGCGTAGATGAAGAAATCGTAGTACTCGAGTGCCGAGCCGATCCAGCCGCTCGCGGTTGCCTTGCGGGCCTGCGAGCCATGCCCGCTTCTCGTCGTTGCGTTCGTTTCCATGTCGTCTCCTGAACGGGAAATGTTTTTGTCAGCTTCTACGGCTGAATCATTGGCGCCTTTAAACGGGCGCTGCGCAAGCCAGGATTTTCCTGGTCTCGTTGCCGCGGTGCAGCATAACGGTATGGATCGACGCATCGCGCAAGCTGCTGCGGCGCACTACGGGTTAACCACTTCACAAGGTGTCCCAGGCATGGCATTCGAACGATTGCTTCTTGCCCAACCAATCCGTTGGAGCTAGGGTAATAGCGTTATGCGCCGACACAATGCGTCCAGATGCAAAATCAGAATGCGCTCACAGCCACGAATGAGTCCTTCCTGCGCGATCTGCAGCTGTTCTGTCACATCGCGCGGCGCGGCAGCTTTGTCGCGGCGTCGACGGAGATGGGGCTGTCGCCGTCGCATGTGAGCAAGCGCATCGCAATGCTCGAAGCCGGTCTCGGCGTAAAGCTGTTTCAGCGCACCACGCGTCGCGTCAGCGTGACGAGCGACGGCGAAGCCGCGCTGCAGTGGGCGCAAAAAATTCTCGACGACGTGCAGGGCATGGCCGACGCGTTCGCCGATCGCCGCACCGAGCTGAGCGGTCTCTTGCGCATCAGCACGAGTTTGCGGCTCGGCCGCAAGCACGTATCGCCGATTCTCGCGATGCTGCGCGAGCGCCACCCGAACCTCGAGATCTGGCTCGAACTGCTGGATCGGCGCGCCGATGTCGTCGGCGAGAACTTCGATATCGACGTGCGCGTCGGCGAGGTGCAGGAGCCGCATCTGATCGCGCACAGGATGGTGGAGAGCGCGCGCATTCTGTGCGCCTCGCCGGCGTATCTCGAGCAGCACGGCGCGCCAGTCGAACTCAACGATCTGACCAGCCATGATTGCCTGCTGTTTCGCGGCCGCGACGACCGCTTCGGTGTCTGGCGACTGAGCGGGCCGGACGGGGAAAAGAGCGTGAAGGTGACGGGCACGGTCGCGTCGAATCTGAGCGACATCGTCGTGCAGTGGGCGAAGGACGGCTACGGCATCGTGATGGTGTCGATCTGGGACGTGGCCGAGAGCCTGCGCGCGGGCGAACTGGTGCGCGTGCTGCCCGACTATCAGCAATCCGCCGATGTGTGGGCGGTGACGGCCGAGCGTTTGTCGTCGTCGGCAAGGATTCAGGTGTGCATCGAGTTTCTCAGGGAGCAGCTGACGCGCGGACCCTATGCGCTGGTGACGCGCGGCGTGGGCGGATTCTGAGCGGCGCCTGCCCTGTGGCGGGCGCTCGCCCGCTTGTGCTTTTACACGCCCGAAGCCGTATCCTCTTCCGCCTCGTCCAGTTCGCTGCGCTGGACCGTTGCTACGGGGTCCGGAATGACCGTGACTGTGACCGGCCGGGGGGCCTCGATGCTGTAACGCAGGCGCCAGCCTTCGCGATAGAAACGCAGTTGCCGGTATCGCATCAGATAGACGAGGCCGACGAGCGCCGCGCCGAAGCCCGATGCCGCGCCGACGCCAAGCGCCCAGCGCGGGCCGAAACGGTCGGCGACCCAGCCGACCACCGGCGCGCCGAGCGGTGTGCCGCCGAGCGCAATCGCCAGCAGAATCGCGATCACGCGGCCGCGCATCGCGGGCTCGGTGGTCAGTTGCACGAGGCTATTGGTCGAGGTGGTGAACGTCTGCGTCGACACGCCGATCACGACCAGCACGACGCCGAACAGCACATAGTTCGGCATCAGCGCGGCCGCCGTGCAGCCGACGCCGAACATCGCACCGGCGCCGAGCAGCAGGCCCATCGTGGGCCGGGCGCGGCGCGCCGCGAGCAGGGCGCCGGTGACCGAGCCGATTGCCATCGTCGAACTCAGCACGCCGTACTCGCTCGCGCCCGCATGGAACGCGGTGACGGACATCGTCGAGATGAAGATCGGGAAGTTCAGGCCGAAGGTGCCGATCAGGAACAGCATCAGGAGCGCCGCCTTCAGATCGGGGCGCGTCCAGACATATTTGAAGCCTTCGACGAAGCTGCCGCGCGAGCGCACGTTGCGCGGCTTGATATGTAGCTGGTCGAGCCGCAGCATGCGCAGCGCGCCGAGCACCGCGACGAAAGACAGCGCGTTGATCAGAAACACCCAGCCGCTGCCGACCGAGGCGATCAGCAGACCCGCGACCGCTGGCCCGAGCATGCGCGCGGCGTTGAACGAGGTGGAGTTCAGCGCGACCGCGTTGGCGAGATCGCGTTCGCCGACGAGGTCGGACACGAAGGTCTGGCGCGCGGGGGCATCGAACGCGGTCACGCAGCCGAGCAGCCCCGCGAACACGTAGACCTGCCAGAGCCGCACGAGCCCGGTGACGGTGAGCAGACCGAGCGCGAGCGCCAGCGTGCCCATTGCGGCCTGCGTGACGAACAGCAGCTTGCGGCGATCGAAGTGATCGGCCACGTAGCCGGTGAGCGGCAGCAATAGCATCTGTGGGCCGAACTGCAGTGACATCACGATGCCCACCGCGGTCGCGTTGTGATGCGTGAGCCCGGTGAGCACGAGCCAGTCCTGCGCCGTTCGCTGCATCCACGTGCCGATGTTCGAGACGATCGCGCCGCTCGCCCAGAGACGGTAGTTGAAAATGCGCAGCGAACGGAACGTGGTGCTCACGGCAGGGGTTTCCTCAGCGCTGGCTCAGGCGCGCGAGCTTTCGAGCAGATCGAGCAGTTCCTGCGTCGTGCCGGTTTCGCCAAGGCGCGGGAAGATTCGCGTGATGCTGTTGGTGTGCGCGTCGGCGTTCCGATCGGTCATCGCGTCGATGACGAGCGTGACGTTCAGGCCGAGTTCGCTCGCGAAGCGCGCGGTCGATTCGACGCCGATACTGGTCGCGATGCCGACGAGCACCACTTGCGTGACGCCTTGCTGTTGCAGATATGCGGCGAGATCGGTGTTGGTGAAGGCGCCCCACGTGCGCTTGGTGACCAGATGGTCTGACGCCTGCTGCTTGAGCTCGGGCAGCAGATCGGCGAAGCCGGCCGGGAAGTCGCCGGTGTGGCGACCCTGGTCGGTGCGGCCCGGTGCGCCGGCGGTGACGTTCACGAGCACGACGGGCAGGCCGTGGCGGCGGAACGCGTCGAGCAGCGTCACCGAGCGCTGGACAATTTCGCCGGCCGGATGGGCGGTGGGCAACGCGACGATGCCGCGCTGCAGATCGATGACGACCAGTGCGGTTTTCGCGTCGAGAGTGGTGAGTGCCATGGTGTGCTCCTGCCAGTGGCGAGACGCGTGCGTGCGAATCGCGAGTTACAGATCGACGAGGCGTTTCAGCAGATCGACGCCCGCCGCGAGTTGTTGCTGTTCGGCCGTGGTGAAGCGCGTTTGAATCGTGCGGTACAGCCAGTCTTCGCGCGCCGCGCGGCTCGCCTTGACCTTCTTGCGGAACGAAGGCGTCAGCGACAGAACCGTCTGCCGTCCGTCGTTGGGATCGGGCGCGCCGCTGACGAGCCCCGCGGCTTTCAATACCGCGAGCGTTTCCCCCATCGATTGCGGACGCATGCCGTGCGCGCGCGCGAGCGCGGTGACCGTGGCCGGGCCTTCGCGTTCCAGCAGGTTCAGCACCTGCACCTGCGATGGCGTGAAGTCGCCGACATGCGACTCTTCGCGCAGACGCCGGCGCAGCTTGCCCGCCAGCACGCGCAGATCTTCGGCCAGCGTATGAAGCTGGTCCGGCGTAACCGGGGGAGGGGATTTGCTCATGCGGTGAGCTCGTGCGGCGACATGATGTGAAGGTTTCCTGTTAAGGTTACCTTCGTATCTTGTTCGGGTCAAGTTTGGAGATGACCGGCGACAGTGCGCGGGGGCGTCACCACGACGGCCTCAACGGGCCCGCATCCGCCGGTTGAAAAAGCGCCATACCGCGCCGCCGACCAGCATCGCACCGCCGAGCGCGAGGCCCAGCAGCACGAGCGAACTCAGATGCTCGCGCACCACCGGCACGTTGCCGAACAGATAGCCGGCCGCGATCAGCGACACGACCCACAACGCCGCGCCTGCGGTGACGAACGCGACGAAGCGTGAGAGCGTCATGCGCGACACGCCCGCGGCGAACGGCGCGAAGGTCCGCACCACGGCGATGAACGGCGACAGCAGAAAGGTCAGGCGGCCGCGCGTCTCGCTGAACTCGTGTGCGCGGCGCAGCGCGTTGCGGTTTAGCCAGTAATAGTTGCGGGTATAGACCTGGTCGCCGACCGCCCGGCCGAACGCATACCCGACGGTGCTGCCGCCCACCGTCGCGATGAACAGCAAGGGGGCGACGAACCACACGTTCAGCGCGCCGGTGGCCGCGAGCGCGCCGCAGATGAAGATCAGCGGATCGCCAGGAAGAAAGAACAGCGGCAGAAAGCCGTATTCGACGAACACGACGACAAACAGCAGTGCGTAGATCGCCGTGCCGAATTGCACGATCAGCGCGCTCAGATGCTGGTCCAGGTGCAGCGCGATCTGCAGGACATTCATCAGGTTCATCGTGGCGTGGGGCTCGAGTGGCGTTCGGAACTGATGAGTGTAGTCTTGCGAGCGTCCGAGCAGGGAGCATCCGCGAGTTTATGGCGGTTGTTACTTGTCGAGGTTGCGGCGCCGATGTCAAACTCGGACGGTCCTCATTGGATGCAAGGCCATGCCGCACGATTCCGCCATCACGTTCCGTTTTGCCGCGCCGCACGAGGCCGACGCGATTCGCGCAATCGAATTCGAAGCGGGTCTGCGGTTCGTCAGCGTCGGCATGACCGGCATTGCCGACGCGCCGCCGATGGCGCGCGAGATCGTCGAGCGCAAGATCGAAGCGCACGAGATCATCGTCGCGCTCGACGAACAGGCGACCTGCGCGGGCTTCGTGATGTTCGAGCCGCAGCCAACGCGCATCTACATTCAGGAGCTTGACGTGCTGACCTCGCACGCGGGCAGGCGCATCGGCGCGGCATTGATCGAAGAGGTCGCGCGAATCGCGCGCGTGCGCCAACTGACGCAGCTCATGCTGTCGACGTATCGCGACGTGCCGTGGAACGCGCCGTACTACCGGCGGCTTGGGTTTCGCGACCTCGACACGTCGGAACTCGACGCGGCGTTGCTCGCGCGGCGCGAGGCACATATCGCGCGCGGGCTCGATGAGTCGAAACGGCTGTTCATGCGGCGCGATCTTGTCTAGCGGGCATAAAGCGGCGGGGGGACTGAAATTCAGTCACCCCCGCTGTCACTGCTGATTAAGCCGCTTCCAGCGCCGGATAATCGGTGTAGCCGACTTCGCCGCGCGCGTAGTACGTCGCCGGAACCGGCGTGTTCAGCGGCGCATCTTCAGCGAAGCGGCGCACCAGATCCGGATTGGCGATGTACAGCTGACCCCAGGCCACCGCATCTGCTTCACCCGCGTCGAGTACCTGTTGCGCCGATTCCTTCGTGAACTTTTCGTTCGCGATGTACGGGCCGCCGAACGCTTTCTTCAGCTGCGGGCCGAGGCGGTCGTCGCCGAGCGCTTCGCGTGCCGCGATAAAGGCGATCTTGCGCTTGCCGAGTTCGCGCGCGACATAGCCGAACGTCGCGGCCGGATCGGAGTCGCCCATCGTGTGTGCGTCGCGGCGCGGCGCCAGATGCACGCCGACGCGGTTCGCGCCCCACACGCTGATGCAGGCGTCGGTGACTTCGAGCAGCAAACGCGCGCGGTTTTCGATCGGGCCGCCGTAGACGTCGGTACGCTTGTTGGTGCTGTCCTGCAGGAACTGGTCGAGCAGATAGCCGTTCGCACCGTGCACTTCGACGCCGTCGAAACCGGCGGCCTTCGCGTTTTCCGCGCCCTTGCGGAACGCTTCGACGACGCCGGCGATTTCATCGAGCTCAAGCGCGCGCGGCGTCACGAATGGACGTTCAGGGCGCACGAGGCTCACGTGACCACCAGCCGCGATCGCGCTCGGCGCGACCGGCAGCTCACCGTTCAGGAACACCGGGTCCGAAATACGGCCGACGTGCCACAGTTGCAGGAAGATCTTGCCGCCCGCATCGTGCACGGCCTGCGTGACGAGCTTCCAGCCTTCGACCTGCTCCTGCGACCAGATGCCCGGCGTTTCGGCGTAGCCGACGCCTTGCGGCGTGACCGAGGTCGCTTCGCTGAGGATCAGGCCGGCGCTCGCGCGCTCGGCGTAGTAGCGCGCCATCAGCGCGTTCGGCACACGGATTTCCTCGGCGCGCTGACGCGTGAGCGGCGCCATGATGATGCGGTTCGGCAGCGTGATATCGCCAATTTGCAGCGGATCGAAAAGAGTCGGCATGAGAGTTCACCTTTGGCGGCGGGCAGGGCCCGAGCCTCAAAAAACTGCGTGAAAAAGGGAAGCGCGGCGATGCGAATGCGGCGCTCAGAGCTTCGCGTTCATGTATTCGAGGAACGCCTGAATGACGGGCTCGTTGCGTTTGAAAAACACCCATTGACCGACCCGTTTCGACGTGACGAGCCCCGCGCGCTGCAACGCGGCGAGGTGTGCCGACACGGTGGACTGCGACAGGCCGCAGCGCGCGTCGATCTTGCCCGCGCACACGCCGTGGTCGAGCGGTAGCTCCTGATCGGCGAAATGCGCGTACGGCTCGCGCAGCCAGCCGAGAATCTCCCGGCGGACCGGGTTGGCCAGCGCTTTGTGGATCGCGTCGAAATCGGGCGTCATGTGGATGGGTTCAGGTGATTCGGCAACCGGCACGCCGGGTGGCGTGCGCGTAATTGCATCGCTACGGGACGAATTATATATCGGAAATTGACGATATGTGTGAAAGCACTACTCGAAATGGGGCGATAGGATTCGACAGACAAAAAAACTGCTACTTCGCGAAAGGCGAAGTTGTTCGGCGGATTGACTGTTTGAGGCACGGCGACCCTAGAGACTCGAGATCAAGGTGGGGCGTCAAACCTTGGCACGTATCGGGCCGAGTTCAACGTCCGACCGAACGACGCGAGCGCAACAAAATGCGTTGAAACCCATCAGCGACCGGTTCGGGTTTTGACGGCCCGATGGACGTGTTCATCGATGTTGTCCAGGTACTCAACCTGACGTACCTGGATAAGCGTTTCCCGCTCAGCGGTAGCGGACTGGAAGGTGGCGAACTCAGCTCTGGTTTTGTCCTTGGTAGTGGCATCAGGTGTGGCGTTCTGATGGATAGATTCATTGGGAATAACGACGGGCTATACCATCGACCCGATGGACTCGAAGCAGGAGTCGATGGTCGGCCGGCCTTGTCCACTGCTCAATTGGTGCAGCGGCTTCAGCATCTGCGCGACGCAGTTCTTGAGGAGCGCGTGGTCGTCATCAGGGAGGCTGCGAGTTGCAGGGGAAACTGCCCTCAGTGCACTCGGCACTCGCCAGGTGAGAAACCTCGACTTGAGCGCTGCGCATCCTTGGTCGCGAGAACGTTCGGAGAGTTCGGCAGTTCCGACGCAGAAGCCAACGTCGAACGCGCTCGTTTCGCTTCGCATTGCGATAGGGCGAAACGCCTTTGATGCAATCGCCCTCGCTCTCACCGAGTATCTCAATAATCGGATCTGGCCGATATTCTCGGCTAACCGTAGTCCATAAACTAGCGCTTATTCTTACCGGGGTTTGTAGCGCGAAAGGATGATTGTCACAGCCGCCTCAGGAACCGCGCGGTTCGTTGGCATCCAACCGGGATACGGCAAGATCGTCGTGCTTCGTCATCCGCAAGGCTATACGACTTACTATGCGCACCTGTCGGCCTTTGCACGTGATTTGCGCGTCGGGGCGCGTGTGACTGAAGGGCAACTGCTCGGCGCGGTAGGCACCACCGGCACCGCGACGGGAGCTCACCTGCATTTCGAGGTGCGCGAGAATAATCATCCGGTCGATCCAATTTCTTTGACGAGTCGAACCGGTGGTTTGCCGCTCACGGCCGCTCAGCGAATCGCGTTCAACAGTGTGACAGGCGCTCTGCGCGAGAAACTCGCGGCATTGCCCATCGATATTCCGACGAAAAGGATGGCGTCGAATGCTGAAGGCACACTGAATCGATCTGGAAAGCCGACGGGCACCCTGGTTTGAGGAGAGAGGCAATGCGGACTTTTTTTGCAGTAACGAAATCAACCAGAATTCGTCGGTCCGTAACGTCGACGAGCATGACGACAAAGTCGAGGGCGCCGGCCATCGCGACGGCTTCCGTGCTATTACGAGGACCCGTGCGGAATTGACCGCACCGGTGCGAAAATCCTGCCGTCAACTCGTCGCGGCGAATCAGGCGACTTGGCATCGACAAGGTATGTCAGGTTGAGTACCTGAACTACATCGTTGAACAGGGTCATCAAACACCGAACCAGGTCAATGATGGTTTTCAAGGTTATTTCGTCGCGCTTGCCTCATCCTGTCCGGCATCGATGTGATGCATATAATTAGGGGAGGACAATTGAGAGTCGACATCGTCCACCACCGCCTCGCGGAACAGTTCGTTGGTGACATATCGAACCCCTAATCAATATTCGGAGCTGATGACGCGCTCGGTATCGCGACACGACCATCAAAAGCCGCGCCAAATCTGCAGGTTTGGTGACACGTTCCGACCGAAGCCCGAGACGTTGTTTCCAACATGAAATTCATCGGTGAGAATTCGACTCACATAGGAGAAGTTGCGATGAGGTACTCTTTTTTTCTTCGGCAGACTGCTTTGCTTGCAGTGGCGGCGTCGTCTCTGCATGTGGGACTGACCTTGGCGCAGGAGCGCGAGGCTCCAATCGTCGGCACGCGACCCGCGATGAGCGCGCTGACAGCGCAACCGGCCACGCCCGCATCTGGAACGTCATCTGGCGCCGCGGCCGACAGCGACGTGCAAGGCTATGTCGCCGAGCTGATCCAGATGATTCACGACGCGAAGCTGACGGAGTTGCGGACGACATACAACGGTAGTTACGGCGCGACGCTCTTCTTCTATCCCCTGGAAATGACATACTACGTTGCGTTGTTTCAGGATCGCCACTTCTGGCGCGTTATCAAGTCGCAGGACGAGGCACGTGCCGAAGCAATCTATGCAGGCTTCGTGCAGCAGACTGCGCAATTGGCAGAGGTCGAGATTCGGCGCACGCAATTGGAAGCGCAAAATGCGCTTCTCAATCGAGGGCTCGCGCAGTCAGCGGACCGCGCGCGAAGTCTGCAGGCCGACCTGGATGTTGCCCGCACGCAGCAGGCGCAGGTCGACGATCGTCAGCGTCGAATGCAGGCCGAGGCCACGGCACTGCGCGCGGAAAAGGTGCAGGCGCAGGCGCAATTGCGCGAACTGCAACGTCAGGTCGATACACTGCAAAGGCAGAATGAAGCCGGCTTGCCGGGCGCAAAATAGATCAGCAGCAATCTTGCGAGCCCGCGCTCGCTGGCTACCTTCTCATGCTTACTTCCGGGTCTATATGTGATGCGTGTGCTGTATCGGGCGAGTGTTAGCCAGCGCGCTCGAAGTGGGAAAGGTCGAAAGTTGTGTGGCGGCTTAACTTCTATTGTCTCGGTCTCGATATGAAACATAGTCAAGCAGATAGAAACGAGCCATCAATGAGAGATAGATTTTCTCCCTTACGATTTCGAACAACTAGGCGGGTGCGCATGGGTGTCTTTCGATGACACCCGGATCTTTGATGCTCTTGCTCATTGCGAATAGTGGTCGAGCAATACACAAGGTCAATCCGCAAAGCGACGATCGATTAGGAGATCATTTTTTTTGCGGAGGGCGATGTGGCAGAGCTCGTTGAGAGTGGTCTCGTGCAACCGTTCGACGATCCCGTTGATTTGCAGCGACTTCATACGTAGCCGCGCGCTCACATTTGTGTCGCCTAACCCAGTGCTCGTCAAGGCGGGTTTGCCAGCCGTTTACAGATCTCCCAATCATATTTTCGTTGTCCCGGTTCAGTTGACCGGATGAAGTTCTTATCCAAACCAATTCATCGGACGGTGTGATTCTCTGGCCCGGACACTATGAGCAAGAGGCATTTAGGACATTTCTTATCAATTTGCTGAATGCTTTAAGGAAATGCCTGATCCTTCTGCAGCATTAATAGGTCTAGGATCTATCTACGGTGAAGATCAACGATGCCAATGGCGGGAAAGCGTGCGCTACGCGCGCGGTAGTACTTGCGACCGACCAGTGCCAGATCCGTCCACGCGGATCGAGGTGTGGGCTCTTCCTGCCGAGTGGTGTGTATGGAGTTCATTGTCCCGCGTGCACGAGATAACGGGAAGGGTGAATCCATCGAGGATATCCCCGGCAGGGGCGTCGTGCTGTGATATCCGGTTTCGATGGAAGCGTAAAACTCCAGCTACGGCTTGTATTAACACATTCGTTCCAAAACACACTTTGAATCATCAAATATAGCGCGCATTGCGAGGCATTTGAGACCACATTAGTGGGTGGGTCTCGCGAAACACCGTTTCGACACACCGCCATGCGCTCATGAAATTTTGCCGTGAGGCGTTGCGAGAAAATCGATGTTGACGATTCCCCTTACCGCAGTCGAGGGCACGATGGCGTTGCCAAGTTCGTGCCCATTTGCGAGTTTGCCTGCTTCTTTCGGACGCGAATGGATGCCACTGCCTTCTCGCTTTAGTTTGCGTCCTGAAGTCATCGGATTCTATGGCGCGTTGTCACGAACGTTCTGTCTAAGTGCCGTAGTAATAAGATCGATGTGCCGGTGGGAGCCGCTGCGCCCTGAATCGAGTGCGTGCATCCATGCCGATGTTGACTCAAGAGGACTTTTAGTCGCTCCCGCGGCAAGTGCACCGAAACCGCCATCCGGATGCATCGAAGTGCCGCACAGACGGCCCGGTTTGATACGGCGACGTGTAATCGCAGAGAGCGTAGTCGCAACGGGCGGGATAGCGCTCGTGGCATGGATGGCGCTGAGGGCCATGTCCATTCCTCCCGCGCAGACCGTTGCAAGGGGTGATGTCACCGCTCCAGTGGCTGTACCGTCGGCTCCCAGTCCGGCGCAAATGGAGGCGTCGGTGCCGGCGAAAGGAAGCTCAGACTCCCTTTCGCGCAACTACGGAAACGAAACCGCAAGCAAGAATAGTAGTTCCGCTAGCGTAGCGGTATCTCCGCGTATTAGTGCCATCGCCGTTCGTCGGGGCAACGGCGCCAGTGCTCGCCCGACAGTTCGCCCCGCTGCGACGTCAGCAGCAGAGCATCTTTCACCGTCCTCGACGAAATGGGTGGCGGTCGATCACTATGCATCCGCCACAACGGGGGTGCGCCTGCTCCCAAGCGACGGCGTGCCGATTTCGTCACTGGCGGTGCGCGCGGACGACACTGGCTGGATGGACAAAATGCAGCATCGTCGTATCACCGATGCGCCTGAACGATTCGCCAGGTGAGGGTCGGTTATTGAGTTGATGATGTTGACATGCCGCTCCTCGTGCGCAGCATGTCGGCAACGGAAACGTGAAGAAGATCATGAGATGAACGGTTCCATGACAAGCTCATTGTTGAGGTGAATACAAGTGCTGTCTTGTCGCCGCGGAAGTAGTCGGCAACGTTTCGCAATCAGGTGACGCCTTCGCACTCGCAGAAGCATTGAACTCGATCGACAATGAAGGCGTGCTGTCTGTGACTGGCGACGAGCCGGCTGGCGTCATCCGCCACTGAATGGAGGCGAGCGCGTTGTCAGATCGAGCGAGATAAAACGTGGTGCGTAGCGCCTCTCGCATTGACGTTCCAATCAAATAATGTCCGAGAACCGTCCGAACCAGCGAGGCTCACTTGTCCATGGTGTGACACCGCGCTCTTGTCCGAGGCCTCGACTAAGTCACTGCCCTGGTTGAAAAACGGTTAATAGGAATGGGCCCATTTCGTTTTTATATACTTTAAGACGTGCCCTGTTTTTGCAGTTGGATTGAATCCGTAAAATTCTGCCTGATGTCATCGCTTCACGCTCGGATGCGCCAACGACGCAGCGCGAACGGACGTTTGGGATGCAATCTAGCGCCTCCTCTGACATGCGAATGGCAACATCGGGAACTTGCGATATTGCCTCAGCGAGATCGCCGATCGTCTACAGCTCAGCACGGAGACAATCGAATCGCGGAAAAAATACCGAGATCTACAAACTTGGTATCCGTGGGATGGGGGCTTGGTGCGCTACGGAATGGAAAAGAGATTCTGTCCGGCACCTGTGTCTTGCTGCGGCGCGTCTAATCGGGACGATGCATGAAGGCCTCAATTTTTAATGCGGATTTTGAGGAAAATTCATTTATACATGGCCCGAGAATCAAATTTTTAGGTGATCGCATGTTACAAACCTCCGTTGCGCTCGCTGAAGCTACAATATCTGCAATAGGGGAAAACTACGAGTGAGAAATAGTGATGAAACCAGAGGGACTCGCAAGCATAAGAGAATTGCTAATCAGGTTCGCAAAACTTTCCCGGCGTCAGCAGAGTGATTTTCTGTCTACCGTGACCGATTTCATGTTCGAGTCACCAAAATCAAGAAAGCAGATGCTTCTTGAATGGGAAAGACAGTCCATCTGTCGGGATTCGCGATTGGTTGGAAAAAACGGAGATTAGCAAACGCTGTTGGCGGTTGTGCTCTATACGGTTGGACCAAAGGTGAGTGCGCCTATGTGGTTCGTCAAGCGTTATTTGCTGACCCGGGGCCGAATAGAGCCAGCGCGCAGCACGGCGAACAGGACGTTGCAGCCTTGCCGTGCCGGCGCGAGGGGGGCGTTGCTTTGGCGCTGGGCCGGAGCGATCTTGCTGCCGTAACACGTTCGATAGACAGATCTCGCAAGACCGCGAAGGCGCACAGAAGCAAGGCGCACTTGGGTATTCTTGCTGCCTCGTCTGGACAGACGCCGCCGATCGAAGAGCCTGAGTCTTAGGTAACTGGCGCGAAGTCAGCATAGTTGGCCATCGTCAATTCGTCTCACTCACCAGCAGCGATGGCTAGCGCACGCCGGGTCTCGCGATGCTAAGGGCCGAGCCCGCTGCGAAACCGGCAAAGCATATGTACTGTCGAACACGCCCCAAGAGCTTTTCCTTCTAGGCGTCACGTTGCGCTCAGCAATCCTGCCCTGGTGCGCGGTCCTTCAAGGCAATCGTTCTCAACCGTCCGCTGCGGATCCCCGCGCGCAGCAAGTTCAGATTAACCGGTAGCTCACCGGCAGCGACGAAGATATCCGCCGCACGCACTGACAGTTGCCGCTTCCATTTCGCGATCTGGTTCTGGCGCACATCAAGCTGCTACCCCAGTTCGACCAGTGTCTGCTCCCCCTTAACCGTTTCGCTCCGAATGCCGCAAGCGCGTTCGTCGGGCCTTCTTTGTCGTCTTCCAGGTCCTGGTGCCGACGTTGTCTCGCGGTTCACAGCTGGGGAATTCCATCTATCGATCTGTCCGAATTGTTGGCGGAGATCTATTTTTGTGCGCTTTTTTATTCATTTTTCATTGTGGGAAAGTCTCGAAATCAGTGAGCGAGTATTTATCGAGAGAGATCTGATTGCGGCTTTGTCCTATGCTCAGTTTGGCGACTTTAGGACGATGCTGATTATATTTTCGTCACAAGAAAAATAAGATTATCTGGAATTTCGGCGTGGAACAAGTCGGTTTATTTTGCGCGTCATTGACAATTTTTTGATGCTTTCGGTATGTCGAATTTCCCATTTGCACGTGTCCATCGTGTGATACAGGTCTGAATAGCGCTCTGCGCTTGTCAAAAGCCGATTTGTAAATAAGTGACAAATTGTAGTGCTGAAGGAAATCAACCTTTTTATCGCGGTGGCCCAAGGCGCGGACGGTGAACGCGGGCGGCGACGTCCTGGCGCCGAGCTAAACGGGAGCGGCACGACGGTCAACAACTTGGGTGACGCGGTCGCCATATAGCCGCACACATGAATCTATTTTTTTGAACTGGAGAGTATTGATGAACAAGTCGTACAGGAGTATTTGGTGCGAGAAGACCGGCACTTTCGTTGCCGCGGCCGAGACCAGTCGGGCAAAAGGCAAGAAGCCTTCGTCGGGCGTCGTCGCCACCGCGATCGCGTCCGCTGTGGGCGTGGCCGCATTCATGGCGCCGCAGATGGCGCTGGCGTTGACCCATGGCTCGAGCTTGGTCCTGTGTAACCAGTCTGGAAAGGTAAATGCGGGCAATAGTTGGGGACCGGGCGGCACAAGCGGCGGAGTCGAATGTTCTGGCACGAATCCCTTCGGTGGTGGCACCGTGTCTTTCGCACTCGGCAATACAGGCACCAACAGCGGCGCCGCTAACGGTGAGACGATGACCGCCTATGTCGAAGGATACTCCGATGGCACCTTGGTGCTGAATGCGACCAACGGCGTCCACGTGCTTAACGAACTGGATCTGGCCAATAACAAAATAAGGAATCTCGGCCAAGGCGCAGTGTCGGCGACCAGTAAGGATGCGATAAATGGCTCGCAGCTGTACGCGACGAACCAGTCGATCGCCAACCTGGATGACCGGGTGACGAACGTGTACGAGAAGGGCACGAAGTATTTCCACGCGAACTCGACGGGTACGGATTCTTCGGCGACGGGGCAGGACGCGGTGGCGATCGGTATGAGAGCGGTGTCGGCAGGCGACTACGCCACGGCGGCTGGTTCTTACACTGAGTCGTCAGGATACGGTGCCACGGCGCTTGGTAGTGTGGCTAAAGCGCTTGGAGCCCAATCCACGGCGATTGGTTATTACTCGAATGCGACAGGAGAATCCGCCACGGCGCTTGGTACTTCGGCAAACGCGTCAGGTAAAAAGTCACTGGCGCTGGGTGCCGGGGCCTCTGCAACGGAGGCGGATTCGGTAGCA
>ABYL01000085.1 GCA_000173575.1 Burkholderia sp. H160
CCTGACCGGCGTGTTCGCGGTCAAGGACATCGGCGGCTCGGACGGCAGCGTGATCCTGCAGGCGAAAGGCGTGGCGACGACGCTGGTCTACAGCGGCGTGGTGAGCTTCGTGCTGCTGAAGATCATCGACATGGTGATGGGCATCCGCGTGACCGAAGAGCAGGAACGCGAAGGCCTCGACCTGAGCCTGCATGGCGAGGCAGTCGAATAACGGCACACTGCACGTTCGCGGGCCCGGGCTCCCGGGCCCACCGGATCAAGAAAAAGAAGTTAGCAAGCGCAGCAAATTGGCCCGCCTTCATGGCGGGCTTTTTTCTTGCGGAGCCGGTTGCGAACGGCAATTTTCCGCGCCTATCATCGTGATAGGGAGAATGCATTCGAGTCTGCTTGCGAATGGAGAAACCGTCCCCAAATGGAAAGAGCAGTTGCTCTACAATCTTTTTTCTCCAGTCTGCGAGTGATCAATGGTTCCGCACCTAGTTACGGCGTTAAACGGCCCGCTGCTCGACCTCGAGCGGAAGATCCTCGACGCCACGCCCGCAATCGAACGCTGGTTCCGGCTTGAATGGCAGGAGCACACGCCGCCGTTCTACTGTTCCGTCGATCTGCGTAACGCGGGCTTCAAGCTCGCGCCGGTCGACACGAATCTGTTTCCGGGCGCATTCAACAACCTGCCCCAGGAAGTGCTGCCGCTCGCGGTGCAGGCCGCGATGGCCTCCATCGAAAAGATCTGCCCGGACGCGAAGAATCTGCTCGTGATTCCGGAGCGCCACACACGCAACGCGTTCTACCTCGAAAACGTCGCCCGGCTCGCCTCGATCATGCGCCAGGCGGGTCTGAACGTGCGCTTCGGCACGCTCGACGAAACCATCAACGGCCCGGTCACGATCGCGCTGTCCGACGGCCAGAAGCTCGTGCTCGAACCGCTCGAGCGCTCGCAGCGTCGTCTTGGTCTGAAGAACTTCGACCCTTGTTCGATCCTGCTGAACAACGATCTGTCCGGCGGCGTTCCGCCCGTGCTCGAAAATCTGCACGAGCAGTATCTTCTGCCTCCGCTCCATGCGGGCTGGGCGGTGCGTCGCAAGTCGATGCATTTCTCGTGTTATGACGACGTCGCGAAAAAGTTCGCGAAGATGGTCGAGATCGACCCCTGGATGATCAATCCGTACTTCGCGCACGTCGAAGGCGTCGACTTCGAGCAGCACACCGGTGAGGAAGCACTCGCCGATGCGATCGACGGCGTGCTGAAGAAAATCGCGCGCAAGTATCGCGAGTACGGCATCTCCGAGAAACCGTATGTCGTGATCAAGTCCGATGCGGGCACTTACGGCATGGGCGTGATGACCGTGCACGACGCGTCCGAAGTCGCCGCGCTCACGAAGCGCGAACGCACACGCATGGCCGCGACCAAAGACGGCCTCGACGTGCACGACGTGATCGTGCAGGAAGGCGTATATACGTTCGAGCGCATCGGCGAAGAAGTCGCCGAGCCGGTCGTCTACATGATCGACCGCTATGTGGTGGGCGGCTTCTATCGCGTGCACGGCAGCCGCGAGCGCGATCAGAATCTGAACGCGCCGGGCATGCACTTCGTGCCGCTCGGCTTCGAACATACGGCGCTGCCCGATGCGCACGCCAAGCCCGGCGCGGCGCCGCCGAACCGCTTCTATATGTACGGCGTCGTGGCGCGGCTCGGGCTGCTTGCCGCATCGGTCGAACTTGAAAAGACCGATCCCGAAGCGATCCAGGTCTAAGCCACCTCGCACGGCAAGATGGCGGCATGCGTGCCGCCATCGCCGTCTTCAAAGACTATATTGACGAACAATGTCACGCCACTCAGGGCGCACCGGGACTCTCATGGACATTCTTTTCATCGCCGATCCGCTCAGCCATTTCAAGATCTACAAAGACACGACCTACGCGATGATGGCCGAAGCGGCGCGCCGCGGCCACACGGTGTACGTCTGCGAGCCCAGGCATCTGGCGTGGACGGGCGGCGACGTCGAGGCGAACGTGCAGCGGATCGCGATTGTCGGCGATACGGTCGATCTTCACCGTGACGTGTGGTTCGCCGCGGATCCGGCCGCGCCGCGCGGTCTCGCGAGCTTCGGCGCGGTCGTGATGCGCAAGGACCCGCCGTTCGACATGGAATATGTGACGTCGACGTGGCTGCTCGGGCTGGCCGAGCGCGGCGGCGCACGCATCTTCAACAAGCCGCAGGCGATCCGCGATCATTCGGAAAAGCTCGCGATCGGCGAATTCGCGCAGTTCGTCGCGCCGACGCTGGTCACGCGCGACCCGGCGCGCCTGCGCGCGTTCCACGAGCAGCACGGCGACGTGATCCTGAAGCCGCTCGACGGCATGGGCGGCATGGGCGTGTTCCGCGTGAAGGCGGACGGCATGAACCTGGGCTCGATCATCGAAATGCTGAGCCACGACGGCGCGCGTTCGGTGATGGCGCAGAAGTTCATCCCCGAGATCAAGGAGGGTGACAAGCGCATCCTGCTGATCGGCGGTGAGGCCGTGCCGTACTCGCTCGCGCGCATTCCTCAGGGCAATGAGGTGCGCGGCAATCTCGCGGCGGGCGGACTGGGCGTCGCGCGGCCGCTCAGCGAGCAGGATCGCAAGATCGCCGACACGCTCGCGCCGGTGCTGGCGGCGCGCGGCTTGCTGCTGGTCGGGCTAGATGCGATTGGCGACTGGCTCACCGAAGTGAACGTCACGAGCCCGACGTGTTTCCGCGAGATCATGGACCAGACCGGCTTCGACGTTGCCGCGATGTTCGTCGACGCGCTGGAGCGCGCGGTCGGCTGACGCGCGGCGCTCGCAAGGCATGCCGCCGCAGCCGCCTTGATTGTCCGGCTGCGTCCCCAATCTGTGTAGTAAATCCGCATCAGGCGCGCCGTCGGGTTTGGCGCGAAAATGAGGCTGCTACAATGCCCGCTCGCCCGACGATGCATCCCCGCCCTCGTGACCCACGGCCGGTCCGGGGCGCTGACGAACCGGGCTGGACTCCCGGTCCACGGGTTGGGGCCGTTCTTTTGCAGCAAGGCTGACATGGCAGGCATTCTGATCATTGCGCACGCTCCATTCGCCACCGCGTTGCGCGATTGCATTTCCCATATCTATGGCGGGTTGCCGGCACGTATCGGCGTGATCGACGTGTCGCCCGATTGCGATCCCGCGCAGGTCGTCGCGGTCGCGAATTCGGAAGTCGAGCGGCTGAGGGAAGAGAACGGCACGCTCGTGCTCACCGACATGTTCGGCGCGACGCCGGCGAACATCGCGGGCCGGCTCGCCAACGTGCCGGACGTGCGCGTGCTGTGCGGTGTCAATCTGCCGATGCTCGTGCGCGCGGTCTGCTATCGCGCGACGCCGCTCGACACGCTCGTCGACAAGGCGCTCGCCGGCGCGACCAAGGGCGTGCACGCGATCGGACCGGCAACGCCGGAACCAGTCGCGTCGCCGGCCTGCGCGACCGAGTGCCTGTCGGCGCTGCCGCCCGACGCGGCACCCGCCGACTGTGTTCCCGCGTTGCCGGCCGACGCCGATCTGACGCAGAAGACGGACGCGGCCGGCCTGTAAATCGGGCTGGTTCGCGCGCAAGGATTCGACAGATTCGAGCGGCTGCGCAATGGCTTCAATTGCATTGCAACGGCTGTGCAGTTTCACCTTTCACCATTTCATTCACCCGCGCTTCGGACCATCACATGCTGCAACAGGAAACGACTATTGTGAACAAGCTGGGGCTGCACGCGCGCGCGTCGGCCAAGTTGACGCAACTCGCGGGCAACTACCAGGCGGAAATCTGGATGAGCCGCAACGGCCGTCGTATCAACGCGAAGAGCATCATGGGCGTGATGATGCTGGCCGCGGGCATCGGCAGTACCGTGCTGATCGAAACTGAAGGCGCCGACGAAAAGGAAGCGATGGACGCGCTTGTGAGACTGATCGCCGATAAATTCGGTGAGGGTCAATAAAGCCACGCGCTTTGCAATCGACAAACCGGAAAAAAGCCGCGGCCCAGTCCGCGGCTTTTTTTCGCCGCCGACATTTGAATATCAAAAGAGGCGGCCTGTTAATCGGCATTAAAGGGACGCAGAAGCGGTGCGAAAGCCACTGGGAAGAATACGTAAGGTGACATGCGTTTTCAATGTTTAAACCATATATTGAGCGCCGTGTATAAAACGAGGCCTCGCGGGTACCGATGACACCTGATTACGATAATTCGTGCTGCGCTGCACACACCCCGGACACACTTCAAAAAGGCACGGAATTTATAATTCCCAGTACAGTCTGAGAGCATTGCAGCGGTTTGCCGCGGCATTACACAACTAGAGGAGGTGCGCGTGTCATTCACGCTGCATGGAATTCCCGTGTCACGCGGTATCGCCATCGGGCGGGCGTATCTGATCGCCCCGGCAGCACTCGACGTAGACCACTATCTGATCGAACCTGCCCAGATCGACGGGGAGGTCGAGCGTTTTCGCACGGCTCAGCAATGCGTGCATGAAGAGCTCGACGCACTGCGCGCCGATCTCGCCGCGGATGCTCCCAGCGAAATGGGCGCGTTCATCGACGTTCACACGATGATCCTGAACGACGTGATGCTGGTTCAGGAAACCATCGACCTGATCCGCACGCGACGCTACAACGTCGAATGGGCGTTGACCGAACAGCTCGAGCGACTGTCGCGCCATTTCGACGATATCGAAGACGAGTACCTGCGCGAGCGCAAGGCCGACATCGAGCAGGTCGTCGAACGGGTGCTGAAGGCGCTCGCGGGCGCGACGGGCATCGTCGACAACGTGCATGGCGCATGCGACGAGATGATCGTCGTCGCGCACGACATCGCGCCGGCCGACATGATGCAGTTCAAGACGCAGACGTTCCAGGGCTTCGTCACCGATCTCGGCGGACGTACGTCACATACTGCGATCGTCGCGCGCAGCCTCGGCATTCCGGCCGCGGTCGGCGTCCAGCATGCGAGCGCGCTGATCCGCCAGGACGATCTGATCATCGTCGATGGCGACCACGGCATCGTGATCGTCGATCCCGCGCCGATCGTGCTCGAGGAATACTCGTACCGTCAGAGCGAGAAGGAGCTGGAGCAGCGCAAGCTGCAACGGCTCAAGTTCTCGCCGACGCAAACGCTGTGCGGCACGCGCATCGAACTGTGCGCGAACATCGAGCTGCCGGACGATGCGCGCGCGGCGATCGAATCGGGCGCAACCGGCGTGGGGCTCTTCCGCACCGAGTTCCTGTTCATGAATCACAAGGACCGGATGCCCGAAGAGGAGGAGCAGTTCGGCGCCTATCGGCGCGCCGTCGAGCTGATGAACGGCTTGCCGGTCACGATTCGCACGATCGACGTCGGCGCCGACAAGCCGCTCGATTCGATGGCCAGCGGCGACGGCTACGAGACCGCCGCGAATCCGGCGCTTGGGCTTCGGGCGATTCGCTGGAGCCTGTCCGAGCCGCAGATGTTCCTCACGCAGCTGCGCGCGATCCTGCGCGCGTCGGCGTTCGGCAAGGTGAAGATCCTGATTCCGATGCTCGCGCACGCGCAGGAAATCGACCAGACGCTCGATCTGATCCGTGAAGCCAAGCGTCAACTCGACGACGCGGGCATCGCCTACGATCCGAACGTGCAGGTCGGCGCGATGATCGAGATTCCGGCCGCCGCGATCGCGTTGCCGCTGTTTCTGAAGCGGCTCGATTTCCTGTCGATCGGCACCAACGATCTGATCCAGTACACGCTTGCGATCGATCGCGCGGACAACTCGGTCGCGCATCTGTACGACCCGCTGCATCCGGCGGTGCTGCATCTGATCGCGTTCACGCTGCGCGAGGCGAAGCGCGCGGGTGTGCCGGTGTCGGTGTGCGGTGAGATGGCGGGCGATCCGGCGTTGACGCGCCTGTTGCTCGGCATGGGCCTGACCGAGTTTTCGATGCATCCGAGCCAACTGCTCGAGGTCAAGCAGGAGGTGCTGCGCTCTCATCTGAAGACGCTGGAAAAGCCGGTGGCCGACGTGCTGGCTTCGTTCGAGCCCGAAGAGGTGCAGGCGGCGCTCAAGCGGGTCGCGCTGGTTTGAAACTGACAGACGGCGTAGAAGCGCATCACGACCGATGCGCTTGCCCGCACACCGGACAATCCGGCTGACGTCCGACGCGCATCGTGTTCCATTCCATCCTCAGCGAATCGAGCATCGTCAGGCGGCCCACGAGCGGCGTGCCAATTGCGCCGATTACCTTCAGCGCTTCGGCAGCCTGCATCGAACCGATGATGCCGACCGTCGGCGCGAACACACCCATCGTCGAGCAGGCAACTTCCTCGAATGGCTGGTCTTCGGGAAATACGCACGCGTAGCACGGCGACGCTTCGTTGCGGAAATCGAAGGTGCTGATCTGGCCGTCGAAGCGCAACGCCGCGCCCGACACGAGCGGCACACGATGCTTGACGCACGCGCGGTTGATCGCGTGACGCGTCGCGAAGTTGTCAGTGCAATCGAGCACGACACTCGCGCGCGGCACCTCGCGATCGAGCCATGCATCGTCGACGCGCTCGGCCACAGTGTTGACGACGACCTCGGGATTGATCTGCGCGAGCATGTCGCGGCCGGAATCGACTTTCCTGCGTCCAACCGACGCGCTCACGTGCAGGATCTGCCGCTGCAGATTGGTGAGATCGACGGTATCGGCATCGACGAGCGTCAGACGGCCGACGCCCGCCGCCGCGAGATACAGCGCGGCCGGCGAACCGAGCCCGCCCGCTCCGACGATGATCGCGTGGGCGTCGATAAAACGCTGCTGCGCCTCGATGCCGATTTCGTCGACGAGGATATGGCGGGAGTAGCGAAGGAGTTGATCGTCATTCATGGCGGGGCGCGTGAGTGTGTCGCTGTGTCGCTATGTCGCGCAAGGAGAGGCAGACCGGGGGACTGCGGCGCGTATTCGTGCTGCTTATTTTAATCGCGCGAGGAGGGGGCTTGTTGCGGCTTGCCGGGACGAGCCACCGGCTATGCGGCGGCTGTTCCTGAAACTGTTGCGGCGTGTCTTCGCAGACTGTCGTGCTGCGAAGACACGCGCGGGGGCACTGCTTATTTGCCGGCGGGGGCCGAAGCCGACACCGGTGCCGATGCGCCCGGCACCGGTTGTGTCGGCTTCACCGCGACCGGCGCGGAGGCCGACGTGCCCGGCTTGTTCTGCGCGAGACGGCGTTCCATCAGCGACTTCGATTCCTGGACCGGCTTGCCCTGGAGCTTGTCCACCGCCTGTCCCAGCATGAAGTCGTCGGTCGAGCCGAACTCGACCGGCTTGCGGTCGCGTTCCTTCTGGCGTTGTTCCGGCGTCTTCTTGTCGTTCTGCTCTTCAAGCTGGCGCAGCTGCTCCATGCGCTCCTGCTCGCGTTGCTCCGCTTCCTTCTTCTCGTTCGGATCCTGCGTGTTCGCAAGGTGATTCGAGTAGTCGACTTCGCGGGTCACGAGCGCGTCATCCGGATCGCCTTCCGCGTATTGATCGACCGGAAGGTCAGGGCGGATGCCCTTGTTCTGGATCGAACGGCCGCTCGGCGTGTAGTAGTACGCGGTGGTCAGGCGCAGCGCGGTTTCGGCCGTCATGGGGCGCACGGTTTGCACCGAGCCCTTGCCGAACGTCGTCTTGCCGAGGATCAGCGCGCGGTGCTGATCCTGCAGCGCGCCCGCGACGATTTCCGACGCCGACGCCGAATACGCGTTGGTCAGCACGACCATCGGCACGGTTTTGAAGATCGCCGGGACGTCCTTCAACGGATCGCTGTCGAACGATTGCAGACGGTAGTTATCGTAGGTGTCGCGATAGATCTGCTTCGAATCCGGAATCTGACCGTTGGTCGACACCACCACCGAATTCGGCGGCAGGAACGCGCCCGCGACGCCGACGGCGCTTTGCAGCAGACCGCCGCCGTTGTTGCGCAGGTCGAGGATGAGGCCCTTCAGGTTCGGCTCCTGGCGCGCGAGATCCTGCAGCTTGGCCGCGAGGTCAGGCGTGGTCCGCTCCTGGAAGCTCGTGATGCGCACATACGCGAAGCCCGGCGCGACGATCTTGCCCTTGACCGATTGCACCTTGATGATCGCGCGCGTCACGGTGAGCGGGAAGGTGCGGTCGTCGGTCTTGCGGAAAATGGTCAGCGTGACCTTGGTGCCGGGGTCGCCGCGCATCTGCTTGACCGCCTGGTCGAGCGTCATGCCGCGCACGGGCTTGTCGTTGATACGCGTGATCAGGTCGCCCGGACGGATGCCGGCGCGGAACGCAGGCGTGTCTTCGATCGGCGAAATCACCTTGATCAGGCCGTCTTCCGACGAAATTTCGATGCCGAGGCCTGCAAAGCGGCCCTTGGTCTGCTCCTGCAGCTCTTCGTAGTCGGTCTTGTCGAGGTACGACGAATGCGGGTCGAGGCTCGAAACCATGCCCTTGATCGCGGAGGTGAGGAGCTTCTTGTCGTCCACCGGTTCGACGTATTCGTGCTTGATCTGCCCGAACACTTCGGCGAAGAGCCTGAGCTGGTCGAGCGGCAGCGGGGCGACCGCAGCGCTAGCGGGTTGCTGGGCCGAGGCGGAGAATTGCAGGGTGGCAAGGACACCGGTAGCAAGGCCCGCGGCGATCAGGCCGATATTTTTCAGGTTCTTTCGCATAGAGTCTGTTGCGGTCGGAAGCGCGTGGCAGCGTCGATAAAGATTGGACGGACAAGTATAACTGCACCCCGCCCGCTCGGGGCGCGGTGGGGGAAATCGTGCTTCGACAGTAGGGGAAGGTCCTGGTTCGCACGATCCGGCTCGCGGATGACGGAGCCGCACACATGATATGCGGCGGGTCGGGACTGAGACTTGCCGCGTAAGGCCAACAGATGCGGTCGCCCGCCGCGCTGATCCCTGCAGCGGCCCCGACTCCGGCCGCCGGGCGCAATACAGTATTTCACGCTGCTGCGGTTCGCTCCGTGCGGCCCCGCGCGCTTTCGCGCCGCGGGGCCGCGGCCGGAAACGCGCGATCAGCCCGCCTTGCCCTGGCTCGCGACAGCGGCTTGCGCCTTCGCGATCGCGTCCTCGTCGCCGAGATAGTAGTGCTTGATCGGCTTCAGGTCTGCGTCGAGCTCATAGACGAGCGGCACGCCGTTCGGAATATTGAGGCCGACGATGTCGCTATCCGAGATGTTGTCGAGGTACTTGACCAGCGCGCGGATCGAGTTGCCGTGCGCTGCGATCAGGATGCTGCGGCCCGATTTGATGGCCGGTGCGATCGATTCGTTCCACAGCGGCAGCACCCGGGCGACCGTGTCCTTCAGGCACTCGGTGAGCGGCAGCTGCTCGCGCGGCACCTTGGCGTAGCGCGGATCGGCGTACGGGGCGCGCTCGTCGGTCGGCTCGAGCGCGGGCGGCGGCGTGTCGTAGCTGCGGCGCCAGACCAGCACCTGCTCGTCGCCGAACTTCGCAGCGGTTTCGGCCTTGTTCAGACCCGACAGCGCGCCGTAATGGCGCTCGTTCAGACGCCACGAATGGACGACTGGCAGGTACATCAGATCCATCTTGTCCTGCACGAGCCACAGCGTGCGGATCGCGCGCTTGAGCACCGACGTGTACGCAATGTCGAACGTGTAGCCCGATTCCTTGAGCAGCACGCCCGCCTGCCGTGCCTCGAGGCTGCCCTGCTCGGTGAGGTCGACGTCGACCCAGCCGGTGAAGCGGTTTTCCTTGTTCCACGTCGATTCGCCGTGGCGGATGAGAACGAGTTTGTACATGAGAATTGCCGGTCGGTAGTAAGGAAGCGGTCTCGCGCTGTGCGGCGCCTCTAACGGCGCGCTGCCATCGCGTCAAACGGTTATTTTATAATGGTCAGGTTGACCTTTTCGATTTCTCTCTTTCCGGCGGATCCTCCGTGAAGTTTTTCACCGATTACACCAACCTTGTACTGATCGCAATCGTCCTCATCTCCGGTGGGTTGCTGCTGTGGCCGACTATCAGCCGGCGGGGACGCGGCGGCCTGTCGGCCGCTGAAGCCACCCAACTGATCAACCGGCGCAACGCGGCGGTCATCGATCTGCGGCCGTCCGCCGATTTCGCCAAGGGGCACCTGCCCTCGGCACGGCATTTCGAACTCGCGGAGTTGCAGGCGAAAGTCGCGCAACTCGCGAAGAACAAGACCAACCCGGTACTGCTGGTGTGCCAGACCGGCCAGCAGTCGAACAAGGCTGCGCGTATCGTGCAGGAAGCGGGATACGCGGAAGTCCATGTTCTCGAAGGCGGCCTCGACGCCTGGCAAAAAGCCGGTATGCCGGTTGTGAAACAAGGAGCAGCGAAGTGAACAAAGTGGTCATGTACAGCACCCAGGTGTGCCCGTATTGCCAGATGGCCGAACGTCTTTTAAAGTCGCGCGGCGTCGAGCAGGTTGAGAAAGTACTGATCGACAAGGACCCGGCCCGTCGTGAGGAGATGATGACCCGGACCGGTCGTCGCACGGTGCCGCAGGTGTTCATCGGCGAGACGCATGTCGGCGGCTATGATGACCTTTCCGCGCTCGATCGCGCGGGCGGTCTGACGCCGCTGCTCGAAGCAGCCTGAGTTCGCGCGTTTCGCGCCGCGCGAGCGGGCGGACCACTCGACAAACCGGCGCGTGCGCCCTCCTCGTGGAGCGCGCGAGCCGGCGCAATAATCTGGCGGCCCATGCGTGCATCGGCCGCCGCCACGCACACCTATCAGGGAATCACCATCATGTCCGACGAGAATAACCAGCCGTTCTTCAACATCCAGCGCATCTATCTGAAGGACATGTCGCTCGAGCAGCCGAATTCGCCGGCTATCTTCCTCGAGCAGGAAATGCCGTCGGTCGAAGTCGAAGTCGACGTGAAGGCCGAGCGCCTCGCCGAATCCGTGTTCGAAATCCTCGTGACGGGCACGGTCACGGCCAAGGTGTCGGACAAGGTTGCGTTCCTGATCGAAGCGAAGCAGGCCGGAATTTTTGACATTCGCAACATTCCTGCCGAGCAGATCGACCCGCTCGTCGGCATCGCCTGCCCGACCATCCTGTTCCCGTACCTGCGCTCGAACATCGCCGACGCGATCACCCGCGCCGGCTTCCCGCCGATCCACCTCGCCGAGATCAACTTCCAGGCGCTCTACGAGCAGCGTCTCGCGCAAATGACCGCGGCCCAGCAGGACGGCGCGACGCAGAAAGGCGTCACGCATTAAGGCGCCGCACGCAGTGCCGACTATGAAGGTCGCCGTTCTCGGCGCCGGCGCATGGGGCACAGCCCTGGCCGGCCATCTGGCCTTAAGGCACGACACGGTGTTGTGGGCGCGCGAGCCCGCGCTCATCGCCGAGCTTTCCTCTTCGCATGAAAACGCCCGCTATCTGGCGGGCGTCGCGTTGCCGCCCGCGCTTCGCTACGAAGCGGATCTCAATGCGGCCCTCGATCACGCGCTCGCTGACGATGCGCTGTGCGTGATCGCGACGCCGGTGGCCGGGCTGCGCGGTCTGTTGCGCGCCATGCGCGATGCGGGCAAGGTGCCCGCGCATTTCGTGTGGCTGTGCAAGGGGTTCGAAGCCGATTCGCAGCTGCTGCCGCATCAGGCCGTCGCGGCGGAATTGCCCGGGCATGCGAGCAACGGCGTGTTGTCCGGGCCGAGCTTCGCGCGCGAAGTCGGGCAGGGGCTGCCGGTTGCGTTGACGATCGCGAGCGCGTCGGCGGCCTGCCGCGAACGCACGGTCGCGGCGTTCCATCATGGCGCGATGCGCATCTATACCGGCGACGACGTCGTCGGCGTCGAAGTGGGCGGCGCGGTGAAAAACGTGCTGGCCATCGCCACGGGCATCGCTGATGGCCTCGGCCTCGGCCTCAATGCACGCGCGGCGCTGGTCACGCGCGGGCTCGCCGAAATGTCGCGCCTTGGCGTGACGCTCGGTGGACGCGCGGAAACCTTCACCGGGCTGACCGGCCTCGGCGATCTGATTCTGACCGCTACCGGCGATCTGTCGCGCAACCGCACCGTGGGTCTGCAACTCGCCACGGGCCGCACGCTCGACGACATCCTCGGCGGCCTCGGGCACGTGGCCGAAGGCGTGCGCTGTGCGCAGGCGGTACTCTCGATCGCACGTGCTCATGCGATCGAAATGCCGATCACGCAAGCGGTCTGCGCAGTGCTGTTCGACGGTGTCGCGCCGCGCGATGCAGTCAGTGCGCTACTGCGACGCGATTCGAAGGCCGAATAAAGCCTTATCCCTCGGCCGTTTGGCGCAGATTCGCGTTGAACGGCTGCCTCACCTGGCTGTCCACCTCGTTATCGAGGCTCGGATCAGCGAGGTACTCATGCCAACTTTCAATCTCAGTCACGGCACCTGCACGCTCGAAGCGCGCGTGGTCGATATCACGACGCTCGCCGTCGATGCGATCGTCAATGCGGCGAACACGTCGCTGCTCGGCGGCGGCGGTGTGGATGGTGCGATTCATCGCGCGGCCGGCAAGGAGTTGCTACGCGAATGTGAAACGCTCGGGGGCTGCGCGACCGGCGACGCCAAAATCACCCGCGGCTACCGTCTGCCCGCGAGGCATGTGATTCACGCGGTCGGTCCAGTGTGGCGCGGCGGCGAGCATGGCGAAGCCGACCTGCTCGCGTCGTGCTATCAGCGCTCGCTAGAAGTTGCGCGTGATGCGCATTGCACGAGCATTGCGTTTCCAGCGATCAGTTGCGGCATCTACCGTTTCCCCGCCGACGATGCGGTGCGCATCGCGGTAGCGACCGTGCTCGACACGCTGCCGCACACACCGGGCATGAAGCACGTGACCTTCGCGTGTTTCGACGACGCGATGTTCGCGCGCTTCGAGGCCGAGCTCGAACGCCGTCAGGCGCCGCCTTCGAAGCCGGCCTGACGCCACGCTTCGAACACTACGACCGCCACCGTGTTCGACAGATTCAGGCTGCGATTGCCGGGGCGCATCGGCAGCCGCACACGCTGTTCATCTGGAAAGCGCTCGAGCACTGCGCCGGGCAGGCCACGCGTTTCGGCACCGAACACGAACCAGTCGCCGGGTTGAAACGCGTGGTCGTGAAAACGGCCCGAGCCGCGCGTCGTGAACGCGAACATGCGCGACGGGTCCGGCGTTTCTTTCGCGATGAACGCGTCCCAATCGGCATGCACATTCATTTCCGCGTACTCGTGATAGTCGAGGCCGGCGCGCCGCATCTTGGTGTCGTCGAGAGGAAAGCCGAGCGGCTCGATCAGGTGCAGCCGCGCGCCGGTGTTCGCGCACAGGCGAATCACGTTGCCGGTGTTCGGCGGAATTTCGGGTTCTACGAGAACGACGTTGAACATAAGGAGACCACGTAAAAGCTAATTTTTCGGAGTGCGCAGCGCGACGAAGTTCGTGACCCGTCGCGCGCCGGCGGCCTTCAGCGTATGCGCGAGCGCTTCGAGCGTCGCGCCACTCGTCATCACATCGTCGACGATGCCGACGTGCAGGCCGCGCACCGTGCGCGCGACGCGAAACGCGCGGCCGACGTTCTGCCGGCGCGCATCGAGATCGAGGCGCGATTGCGGCGCGGTGTCGAGCGTTCGTTCGAGCAGCGTCGCGTCGCTGCGCACGCCGAGCGTACGAGCGAGCGGCCGCGCGATCTGCCAGGCCTGGTTGTAGCCGCGCCCGACGAGGCGGCGCCCGGCGAGCGGCACTGGCGCGATGATGTCGGGCCGCTCGGCCGCGTCGTGCCAGTTGTCCTCAGCGAGCCGTGCGAGTCGTTGCGCGAAGTCCCGCGCGAGTACCAGCCGCGCGCGGAACTTGAGGCCGACCGCGAGCGTATCGAGCGGCGCGCGATAGTCGGCGAGCGCGAAGCTCGCGTCGAACGACGGCGGTTCGGACACGCAATCAGCGCAGCAATACTGCACACGAGCGACCCGCCTTGACGCCGGCAACGGCACCG
Source organism: Burkholderia sp. H160 (assembly GCA_000173575.1). Taxonomy (GTDB): domain Bacteria; phylum Pseudomonadota; class Gammaproteobacteria; order Burkholderiales; family Burkholderiaceae; genus Paraburkholderia. The sequence goes on from ABYL01000085.1 coordinate 13,944, forward strand.
CGCAGACGGTACAGCGCAGGCGGTCCTCGTTCCAGTAGGCTGCGTCGCAACCGTCGCACACCGTCTTATGCGACATATTGCCGCATAACGCGCACAGGTTCGGCAGCGCGGCGTTCACGGCGCGCTGCCATGCCGGATGCAGACCTCGCGCAAAGCGCGCGACCTGATTGCGGCACGACGAAGAGAATGACTGGAATCGCACGAGTGGGCGGGGGTGTTGGCCGTTCACGCTGAATGGAGGGGAACGAACGAGTATACTTCGAGCTCACGCCAGCACGACACACATGTCCCCAACATCCGCTCAATCTGGCCGTCCGGCCTACGATTCACGGCGCCTCAGGCGTATTTTCGACCGTCGCGCCGCCACCTTCGACGAGGTTGCGTTCCTGCCGCGCGAGATCGCGCAGCGCATGCGCGAGCGTCTCGATTACATCAAGGTCGCGCCCGCGAGCGTGCTCGATGCCGGTTGCGGCGCCGGCGAAGACATCCCCGCATTGCGCGCACGCTTTCCCGAGGCGCCGGTGTTCGGCGCCGATCTGTCGCACGGCATGCTCGTCCGCGCACTGCATCACGATGCCGGTGACACCAGTTGGCGGCGCTTTCTTCCTGCCTCGCTCGGCAAGGCGCTCGGCGCGCGTGGCCCGCGCTTCGCTCAGGCCGATTTCTCCGCGCTGCCGTTCGCGGCCGGCGCATTCGAATTCATCTGGTCCAACCTTGCGCTGCACTGGCACTCGCGGCCCGATCTCGTCTTTCCTGAATGGCAGCGCGTGCTGAAGGTCAACGGCCTGTTGATGTTCAGCACGCTCGGCCCCGACACTCTGAAGGAATTGCGCGGTGCCTACGCCGAGATCGAGGCCGCGCACGGCGTCGCGTCGCGCAAGCATGTGATCGACTTCGTCGACATGCACGATCTCGGCGACATGCTCGTCGAGTCCGGCTTCGAGATTCCAGTGATGGACCAGGAGACGCTGACGATCACCTACAAGTCGCCCGAGTCGCTGCTCGCGGACGTGCGCCGCTGGGGCGCGTATCCGTTCGAGCGCGGCGCGCATGACGGCGTGCTTGCGCGTCGGTTGCACAAGGCCCTGCTCGCCGCGCTCGAAGCGCGCCGGCGCGCCGACGGCACGATCGCGCTGACCTTCGAGGTGATCTACGGACACGCATGGAAAGCCGTGCCGCGCACCACGGCCGAAGGGCATGGCATCGTGCGGCTCGAGGACATCGGCCGGGGTCCGGCGAAGCGTGGGTAGCAGATTGCGGCGGCGCCATCAACTGCTCGTCGAGGGAGCGGTCGACGTGTTGCAAAAGCGGTAAAGAGGACATCCGTTATGCCTGGGATTTGCCCTCCGGGAGAGCCGCAAAACGCCAGGCAAAATGGCGCGAAGGCTTGTCGCGCCGGGCTTGTGGGCCGATCGGCACTTGCTTGTCGATGCTATGGATCGCGCCTATAATGCGTCAGTTTGTCACCCGAGGATCCCACATTCGGGGCGGCAAGCCTGAGGCGCAGGGCTGCAATATGAAGTGATGCGGTAGGAGTTGGCGCGGTCGCGAGTGGTGCTGGAAACAGTGGCACAGGCGGCGGCCGCGAGATGCATCCGGAAGTAAAAGAAGGCAGGCCGGACGCGACGAATCGCAGGAGGCAGCGATGGGCGCATCAGATCATCTGCTGGCGGATTCAGAGCCGGTCCTCATGGACTGGACCATGAAACGCAACTGTTCGATATCGCCGCGGCAGTTCGTCTGTCTGTACATGTCGCTTGCGTTGTTCTCGTTGTCAATTGCTTTCACGCTGGTTCTGGTCGGCGCCTGGCTGGTGTTGCCGTTCACCGGAATCGAGTTACTGGCAGTCGGTATCGCGTTTGCAATATATGCGCGTCATGCTGTCGATTACGAGCGTATCCGGTTGTTTCCGAACCGGCTCGTGATCGAGCAGGTCAGCGCCGAGCAGATTACACAGTTCGAATTCAATCCGCGCTGGGTGCGGATAGAGCCGGGCGCAACGCCGCGCGATCAGATCAAGCTGGTCTCGCGGGGGCAGACGATCATGATCGGGCAACATCTCGCGCAGAATCGGCGCGCGCAGTTCGCAGGCGAACTGCGCATGTGGCTGGCACGTTGTTAGGTGGTGCCGGACACGCGGCGTTCAAGGGGGCGCGACACGCTGCCAGCCGGTCGAGGGGTTTGAATGGAAAATTTGGGTAAGGAAGCTATGAAAACAATCAAGCGAGCGCTCATGAGCGTGCTGGCGACGAGCGGACTGCTTTTCGCCGGTGCCGCCCTGGCAGTGGGCGATGCTCCGGGCGGCCCTGCCGTCAACGCGATCAATCTCCAGCCGCCTGCATCGAGAATCGCTCAGGAGCTGTTCGACCTCCACATGTTCATGCTGGTCCTTTGCACCGTGATCTTCGTCGGTGTGTTCGGTGTGATGTTCTATTCGATCTTCGCGCACCGCAAATCGAAGGGCCACAAGGCAGCCAATTTCCACGAAAGCACCACCGTCGAAATCATCTGGACGATCGTGCCGTTCATCATCGTCGTGCTGATGGCGCTGCCCGCCACCAAGGCCGTCGTCGCGATGAAGGACACCTCGAACGCCGACCTCACGATCAAAGTCACCGGCTACCAGTGGAAGTGGGGCTACGACTACGTGAAGGGTCCGGGCGAGGGCATCGGCTTCCTCTCCACGCTCGCCACGCCGCGCGCGCAAACCGAAGGCCGCGAGCCGATCTCCACGCTCTATCTGCAGGAAGTCGACAACCCGCTCGTGGTGCCGGTCGACAAGAAAATCCGCATCATCACCACCGCGAACGACGTGGTCCACTCCTGGTACGTGCCGGCCTTCGGCGTGAAGCAGGATGCGATTCCGGGCTTCGTGCGCGACACGTGGTTCAAGGCTAACCGAACGGGCACGTTCCGCGGCTTCTGTACCGAACTGTGCGGCAAGGAACACGCGTTCATGCCGGTCGTCGTCGAGGTGCTCTCGGCCGACGACTACGCGAAGTGGGTCGACGAGCAGAAGAAGAAGATGGCCGCCGGCCAGGACGATCCGAACAAGACCTACACGATTGCCGAGCTGATCGAGCGCGGCGGCAAGGTCTACGCGGCGAACTGCGCGGTCTGCCACCAGCCGACCGGCAAAGGCGCGGGCGCATTTCCGGCGCTCGACGGCAGCAAGATCGCCAATGGTCCGATCGGCCAGCACGTCGGTCTCGTGCTGAAGGGCAAGAACGCGATGCCATCGTGGGCGCCGACGCTGAACGATGTCGAGATCGCATCGGTGATCACGTACGAACGTAACTCGTGGGGCAACCACACGGGCGACATCCTCCAGCCGAAGCAGGTCGCTGACGCGCGCAATGGCAAGCTGCCGGAAGGTGGCGATCATCTGGCCGAGGCTGGCGCTGCGGCAAGCGGCGCCGCCGCGGCGTCGGGTGCGGAAGCGGCTTCCGCACCGGCCGCATCGGACAACGCTGCGGCCACGCTGCCGGCGAGCGTCTACTTCGATACCGGCAAGAGCACGCTGCCGGCCGACGCGAAAGCGGCGGTCGACGCGGCCGCGGCCTACGCGAAGGCGCATCCGGATGCGAAATTCACGCTCTCGGGCTTCACCGACGCAACCGGCTCTGCCGACGTCAACGCGAAGCTCGCGAAGAGTCGTGCCGAAGCCGTTCGCGACGCGCTGAAAGCAGCCGGCATTGCCGAAGACCACATTATTTTGAAGAAGCCGGAAACGATCACCGGCGGCACGGACGCGAAGGAAGCCCGCCGCGTTCAGATCAGCCCGGCAGCCTGACGTGTTCATGGTCAGTACCGCAGAATTCGCTTTAGGAGATTGTCATGTCTAGCATTGGACACGATGTAGTCGCGGGCCACGAGCACGTGCACGGCGACCATGCCCACGCAACACCGCATGGCTGGCGTCGCTGGCTGTTCGCAACCAACCACAAGGACATCGGTACGCTGTACCTGATCTTCTCGTTCACCATGTTCCTGTCCGGGGGCGTGATGGCGCTGATGATCCGTGCCGAGCTGTTCGAGCCGGGTCTGCAGATCATGCGTCCCGAGTTCTTCAACCAGTTGACCACCATGCACGGGCTGATCATGGTGTTCGGCGCGATCATGCCGGCGTTCGTCGGCTTCGCGAACTGGATGGTGCCGCTGCAGATCGGCGCATCGGACATGGCTTTCGCGCGGATGAACAACTTCAGCTTCTGGCTGCTGCCGGTTGCGGCTGTGCTGCTGGTGGGCTCGTTCTTCGCACCGGGCGGCGCGACCGCCGCGGGCTGGACGCTGTACGCGCCGCTCTCCACGCAGATGGGCCCGGGCATGGACTTCGCGATTTTCGCGGTCCACCTGATGGGTGCGTCGTCGATCATGGGTGGTATCAACATCGTCGTGACGATCCTGAACATGCGCGCACCGGGCCTCACGCTGATGAAGATGCCGATGTTCGTGTGGACGTGGCTGATCACCGCGTACCTGCTGATCGCCGTGATGCCGGTTCTCGCGGGCGCGATCACGATGGTGCTGTTCGACCGTCACTTCGGCACGTCGTTCTTCAACGCGGCGGGCGGCGGCGACCCGGTCATGTACCAGCACATCTTCTGGTTCTTCGGGCACCCGGAGGTGTACATCATGATCTTGCCGGCGTTCGGGATCGTTTCGCAGGTGATCCCGGCGTTCTCGCGCAAGCCGCTGTTCGGCTATAGCTCGATGGTGTACGCGACGGCGTCGATCGCGATCCTGTCGTTCATGGTCTGGGCGCACCACATGTTCGTGACCGGCATGCCGGTGACGGGCCAGCTGTTCTTCATGTACGCGACGATGCTGATCGCGGTGCCGACCGGCGTGAAGGTGTTCAACTGGGTCGCGACGATGTGGCGCGGTTCGCTGTCGTTCGAAACGCCGATGCTGTTCGCGGTGGGCTTCCTGATCGTGTTCACGTTCGGTGGCCTGTCGGGTCTGATGCTCGCCATGGCGCCGCTCGACATCCAGTATCACGGTACTTATTTCGTGGTCGCGCACTTCCATTACGTGCTGGTGGCGGGGTCGCTGTTCGCGCTGTTCTCCGGGTGGTACTACTGGTCACCGAAGTGGACCGGGTGGATGTACAACGAAACGCGCGGCAAGATCCACTTCTGGGCCTCGATGTTCTTCTTCAACCTCGCGTTCCTGCCGATGCACTTCGTCGGTCTCGCGGGTATGCCGCGTCGTTATGCCGACTACCCGGCGCAGTTCACCGACTGGAATCAGGTGATCTCGATCGGCGCTTTCGGCTTTGGTCTCGCGCAGGTGTACTTCCTGTTCGCGGTGGCACTGCCGGCCTATCGTGGCGGCGGCGAGCACGAGGAAGCGGGCGACAAGCCGTGGGACGGCGCAACGGGCCTCGAATGGACCGTGCCGAGCCCGGCTCCGTTCCACACGTTCGAGCATCCGCCGACCGTCGAGTAAGCCTTTCCCGGCGAGGTGCCGGGTTCCGGCGGCGCGACATGCCGCCACCGGGACCGGGCGCTTCGCGAGGCGGCTGTCGCGAGGCGGCCTCGTCAGTCAAGAACAGGATTCAGAAAGTCGAGCATGACGCGCAATCCACAGGAAAGACGTACGCCGAAGCAGATTCGCGCGGGCAACAGGCGGATAGGGTTGGTGATGTTCGCGATCGCCGCGGTGTTTTTCGCGAGCGCGATTCTGAAGCAGTGCTGGTTCAGCTAACGCCGGCTTCGCAGTCTGTTTGAAGGTTTGTTGAGGATTCAGATGTCGACGCAACCGCCGGCCGGGGCTGACCGCTCTTTCAACCGTTCGATGCTGATCAAGCTGTGCGTCGTCGCTTTGATGATGTTCGGTTTCGGTTTCGCGCTGGTGCCGATGTATCGCGCGATCTGCCAGATCACTGGCGTGAACAACCTCGTGCAGCGTGACGTTTCGGCGCGCGAGGCGAAGAATACGCAGGTCGACATGAGCCGCACGATTTCGATCGAATTCGATGCGAACGCGCGCGGCCTGTTGGGTTTCAAGCCGGAGCAGCGCAGTCTCGACGTGCATCCGGGCGAAGTAACGACGGTCATGTACGACGTCAGCAACGAGCAGTCGCGCACGATCCGCGCGCAGGCAATTCCGAGCTACGCGCCGAAGCAGGCGACCGAGTACTTCAGGAAGATCGAGTGTTTCTGCTTCACGCAGCAGACGTTGAACGCGAACGAGACGAAGCGGATGCCGGTGGTGTTCGTGGTTGACCCGAAGTTGCCGAAGGACGTGAAGACGATCACGCTGTCGTACACGTTTTTCGAGTTGAACACGCCCGCGGCGGCGAGCGCGGATGACACGGTGCCGAAGGCAAATGCAACGACCAACGCGGCGGCCACTCCAGCGAAGCCGGCCTGAAGCAGGTTCGACGGCGCGAGCCGCGGACCAAAGAAGAGAGACGAGGCGAGATGAACGATAACGGCGGCAGTCCGCGCAAGAGCAGTTTCTGGCAGTCGATGCGCGCGGTGTTCTGGTCGTTTTTCGGCGTGCGCAAGCGCCGCGATCTCGAAGCGGACGCCACGCAGCTCAACCCGCTGCATGTGATCGTAGCGGCGCTGATCGGCGCGGCGATTTTGATCGGGGTGCTGATTCTGGTGGTGCGCCTCGTGGTCGGTTGAGGCGGTGCCGGGGCACAGCGGAGCCCACGAATTAGAGAGAAGCGGTGCGGTATCGACGCGCCGCCGAAGACACAGCCGGAGATTCCGGAACAACTGGACTGAAGTGGAGAATCAAGAATGAGCGGTCAAAACGAGAGCCCGTACTATTTCGTACCGCATCCGTCGCGGCATCCGATCAGCGCCGCTACCGGGTTGCTGGTCATGCTCGGATCGCTTGCGGCCTGGATCAACGACCACACGTGGGCGCCGCTCGGCGTGCTCGTCGGTCTGCTGTGGCTGCTCTTTACGCTGTGGCACTGGTTCGGCGACGCGATCGCCGAGTCGGAAGGCGGTATGTACGGCAAGAACGTCGACCGCTCGTACCGCTGGAGCATGAGCTGGTTCATCTTCTCCGAAGTGATGTTCTTCGGTGCATTCTTCGGCGCGCTGTTCTATGCCCGCGAAATCGCGATGCATCAGCTCGGCAGCCTCGACTTCAAGCTGATCTGGCCGGACTTCACGGCGGTGTGGCCCAACAACGGCCCGGCCGACCTCGTGGGCACCTACAAGTCGATGCAGCCGTGGCCGGTGCCGACCATCAACACGGCGCTGCTGCTGTCGTCGGGCGCGACGCTGACGGTGTCGCACCATGCGCTGCGTGACAACCATCGCAGGAAGGCGATCGCGTGGCTCGCGGCGACGCTCGTGCTTGGCGTGAGCTTCCTGTTCCTGCAGGGCTTCGAATATTTCCACGCGTACAACGAGCTGAACCTGACGCTGGCTTCGGGCATCTACGGTTCGACGTTCTTCCTGCTGACCGGCTTCCACGGCTTTCACGTGTTCCTCGGCGGCACGATGCTCGCCGTCGTGCTGGTGCGCCTGATTCGCGGCCATTTCACGCCGGAACATCACTTTGCGTTCGAAGGCGCGGCCTGGTACTGGCACTTCGTCGACGTCGTGTGGCTCGGTCTGTACGTCGTCGTCTACTGGCTGTAACGCAGTCAGATGCGTGCGCGTAACGCCGTTCAGGCGGCGCGCTCGAGCAGTATGCAAGGATCAATGCAGCGCCGCCCTCGACCTGTCAGGGCGGCGTTTTATTTGGCGGTGAGGAAAATTTGCCGCTGATGGTATGCGCCGGCGACTTATCCGCGAGCGTCAGCGCCCGTACGGAATCCCGGTCGACTGAATCCAGCCCATCCAGTGTGCGAACAGGATGAACAGGAACAGCGAGATCGACAGGCCCACCCGCGTGGCGAGTGACCAGACCATCCGTTTCGTCTTGCCTTTGTCGTGCATCATGAAATACAGCGCCGACACCATGCTGGCGATGATCAGAGCAAAGGCGATGGGAACGATAATGTGCATGGAACCAACTGAAACCGGAAAGCGCCGTGGCAAGACATTTATTATCGCACCGGGCGCGGGCGTCTGCCGCAGCTTCCCGGTGGCCCTGAACGCGATGCCGGAGCACCTGCAATGAAGTTTCGCCTGATCCCCGCGCTGCTGATCCTGCTGGTCGTCGTCGTGACGGTGCGGCTGGGATTCTGGCAGCGCGATCGCGCGCATCAGAAAGAAGCGCTCGAGGCGCGTATCACGCAGTTCGAGAATGCGCCCGCGCTGCCGGTCAGCGCGGCGCCGCTCGCGCTGAAGGACGTCGAGTTTCATCGCGTGAAAGCGCGTGGCAGTTTCGTCGCGGACAAGATCGTGTACCTCGATAATCGTCCGTATAACGATCAGCCGGGCTTTTACGTCGTGATGCCTTTCAAACTCGCCGACGGCGGGTACGTGCTCGTCAATCGCGGCTGGCTGCCGCGCAACCTGAGCAGTCGCGAGACCATCGCGCCGTACACGACGCCGTCGGGCGAGGTCGAGATCGAAGGGATTGCGCGCGCCGACGCGTCGCGCGCGTTCGAGCTCGGCGAGGGCGGATCGGCTGCGCATCAGCAGATCCGGCAGAATCTCGATCTCGCCGCATACGCCGCGGAGACCGGTCTGCCGCTGCAATCGTTCGTGATCCAGCAAACCGGCGACGCCCGTGACGGCCTCGTGCGCGACTGGCCCGCGCCGACCACCGGCGTCGAGCGCAACTACGGCTACATGCTGCAATGGTGGGGCATGGCCGCCGCCGCGCTCGCGTTCGGTCTCTATGCGGCACGCCGCGCAGGCAAAAAAGAGCACGCGCCGGGCGCGTGAGGAAGCAAAGGCGCGACCCGCCGCCGCCCAAACATTGAGAGAGGTTCAGTAGTGTCGACTCAAACTCCCCGTTCGCCCGAAGTTGGCAAACCCGTTGGCAAACCCACCGGCAAGTCCGCCGCGGCCAAAGCGATGCCCGGCCAGCCGAACGGCCCGGGCTCGTGGCGGCGCGGCCGCTGGGTGTTGCTGCTGCTCGCGGTGATCTGCGCCGCGCCGATCGCGATCTCATACTTCGTCTACTACGTCGTGAAGCCGGCCGGCGGCAGCACGAACTACGGCGCGCTGATCGAGCCGCAGCGGCCGATCCCCGGCTCGCTCGTGGTCACCGGCGCGGACGGCAAGCCGCTGAAGCTCGACTCGCTGCGCGGCCGCTGGCTGATGATCTCGGTCGATAGCAGCGCGTGCGACAAAGCCTGCGCAACGAAGCTCTACTTCATGCGACAAATCCGCGCAGCTCAGGGCCCGGAACGCGAGCGCGTCGTGGAAGTGTGGCTGCGCACCGATGCAGACAAGGTCGCCGATGTGATACAAACCGCCTACCCCAACACCGACATGCTGATCGCCGATCCGGCGCAGGTCGCCGCCTGGCTGCCCGCCGACACCGACACGCGGATCACCGAGCACATCTATCTGGTCGATCCGAACGGCAATCTGATGATGCGTTTTCCGAAAGATGCGAACCCGAGCAAGATCAAAACCGACCTGACGAAACTGCTCAAATGGTCGACCATCGGCTGATGCCGCAACCTGGGTAAACAAGATGTTCGTATTGCAACTGGGCCTGATCGGCTTGTGTATCGCGTTGTTGCCGCTGTCCTACGTGTGGGTCAAGGCCGACGACAACAAATTCCGCAAGCTGGTCTGGCTCACCACCTTCCTGACGCTCGATCTCGTGATGTTCGGCGGCTTCACGCGCCTTACCGATTCGGGCCTCGGCTGTCCGGACTGGCCCGGCTGCTACGGCACGTCGTCGCCGTTCATCGCGCACGCGGCGATCTCCGCCGCCTATCAGGCGATGCCGAGCGGCCCCGTCAGCATGACGAAGGCCTGGATCGAAATGATCCACCGTTATTTCGCGATGGCGATCGGCGTGCTGATCATCGCGCAGACGATCATCGCGTGGACCGCGCGCGTCAAGCGTCGGCCGCTGCATGTGTCGCCGTGGTGGCCGACCTCGTTGCTGCTACTGATCGTCGTGCAGGGCGTGTTCGGCGCGTGGACCGTGACGATGAAACTGCAGCCGATCATCGTGACCACGCATCTGTTGCTCGGCCTTGCGCTGCTCGGCACGCTCGGCTGGCTCGCCGCGCGTTTGACGCCACTGCCGGCCTACGAGCCCGAGACCGCGCGCTGGCGCGCCGCGGCGCTCGCGGGTCTCGCGCTGCTGGTGCTGCAGATCGCGCTCGGCGGCTGGGTCAGCACGAACTACGCGGTGCTCGCGTGCACTGACTTCCCGACCTGCAACGGCCAATGGATCCCGCCGATGGACTTCGCGCACGGCTTCCATCTGTGGCGCGCGCTCGGTATGACCGGCGATGGCGAAGTGATCACGCAGGATGCGCTGGTCGCGATTCACTGGACGCATCGCACGTTCGCGTTCGCGGTGATCGCCTATCTGATGTGGTTCGCGTTGAAGATGCGCCGCTTCGAGTCGCTGCGGCGACCCGCGAACGGCGTGCTGCTGGTCGTGCTGATCCAGTTCATCACCGGGCTGTCGAATATCGTGCTGCAATGGCCGTTGCCGATCGCGGTCGCCCATAACGGCGGGGCCGCGATCCTGCTGCTGCTGCTCGTTATGCTAAACTTTCGGATCGCTTATAGCCGTCCCGGCCGCGCCGCGCTCCCTGCGCGCGATGCCGCGCCAGCGTGACTCACATGGACAGCACAACACTCTCCCAAACGCCCGGAAGCCGGGTCTCCCAATATCTCGCCCTGACCAAGCCGCGCGTTACGCAGCTGGCGGTGTTCTGCGCGGTCATCGGCATGTTCCTGTCGACGCCGGGCATGGTGCCGTGGACCGTACTGATCGGCGGCACCGTCGGCATCTGGCTGCTGGCCGGTGCCGCGTTCGCAATCAACTGCCTCGTCGAGCAGCAGATCGACGCGAAAATGCGCCGCACGTCGTGGCGTCCGTCCGCGCGCGGCGAAATCACCACCGCGCAGATCCTGACGTTCTCGGCCGTGCTCGGCGGCCTCGGCATGTGGACGCTGTACACATTCGCCAATCCGCTGACCATGTGGCTCACGCTCGCCACGTTCGTCGGCTATGCGGTCATCTATACGCTGCTGCTGAAACCCGCCACGCCGCAGAACATCGTGATCGGCGGCGCCTCGGGCGCGATGCCGCCGGCGCTCGGCTGGGCCGCGGTTACCGGCCACGTGCCCGGCGACGCATGGATTCTGGTGCTGATCATCTTCGTATGGACACCGCCGCATTTCTGGGCGCTCGCGCTGTATCGCCGCAAGGACTACGAAAACGCCGGCCTGCCGATGCTGCCGAACACGCACGGCGAGAAGTACACGCGTCTGCATATCCTGCTCTACACGGTGATCCTGTTCGCGGTCACGCTGATGCCGTTTATCTCCGGCATGAGCGGCGTCGTGTACCTCGCGTCGGCGGTGCTGCTCGGCGCCGTGTTTCTCGCGTATGCGTGGAAGATCTACCGGGAGTATTCGGACGATCTCGCGCGCAAGACCTTCCGTTATTCGATCGTCTATCTGTCGCTGCTATTCGCCGCGCTGCTGATCGATCACTACGCGCGCGTCTTGATCGGCGCGTAACACCATGCACAAGAACCGCTTCGCGCGCGTCGCGCGTGCCGCTGTGATGGCTTGCGCGTTCGGCGCGGCGCTGGGCGGCTCGCTGCTCATGGCGGGCTGCGGCAAGCAGCCGCCGGCCTTCTCGAATCTCGACATCACCGGCAATACCCAATTTGCCAGCGATTTCTCGTTGCCCGACACGTCCGGCAAGATCCGTACGCTTGCCGACTACAAAGGCAAGGTCGTCGTGCTGTTCTTCGGCTATACGCATTGCCCGGACGTCTGCCCAACGACGATGGCAGAACTGTCGCAGGCTTTGCAGCAGTTTGGGCCGGAAGACGCGAAGCGCGTGCAGGTGCTGTTCGTCACCGTCGACCCCGAGCGCGATACGCCGCAACTGCTTGCGCAATACGTGCCGGCGTTCAATCCGAGTTTCGTCGGTCTGCGTCCCGCTAGCGAAGAACAGCTCGCGAAGGTCGCGAAAGACTTCCGCGTCTACTACGCGAAGGTGCCGGGCAAGACGCCCGACAGCTACACGATGGACCACACGGCCGCGAGCTATGTGTTCGACACGGACGGCAAGCTGCGTCTGTTCGCGCGCGATGGCCAGGGCGCGACGCCGTGGGTGCATGACATCAAGCTGCTGCTGGATTGACCAGCATCGCAGGCCGCTGACCCATTTCCTCTTCGCAACCCGCGCTCAGGCCGGAATCGGCAGATTCGGCCCTGGCGCGAGATGCGTCGTCTTGAACTCCGTCCGCATAACCATATTCGATCAGGGTATTTCCCAACCTGCCGGCCGTATGAAACAATTTGCGGTTTGGCCGGCGGCGCACCTTCACAACCCGGGGCGCCGCCTGTTTTCATCCGGCTCCGGCATCGATCGGCGCCATCGACTCAAAATGTCGAACAGCAACAGCGAGAATTACATGCAGCGCAGAAACATCCTCAAAGCCCTCACCGCAGTCGTCGCCGGTGCGGCGATCCTGACCAGCTTCGGCGCCCACGCCGACGACAAGGTGATCAAGGTCGGCACGATCGGCGGCCCGGACGCGCAGATCTGGGAAGTCGTCACCAAGGTCGCGAAGCGTGAAGGCCTGAACGTGAAGGTCGTCGAGTTCAACGACTACATCCAGCCGAACGCCGCGCTCGACGCGGGCGACCTCGATGCAAACAGCTTCCAGCACCAGCCGTACCTCGATAGCCAGATCAAGCAGCGCGGCTACAAGCTCGTCAACGCGGGCCTCACGTACATCTCGCCGCTCGGCGCGTACTCGAAGAAGCTGAAGTCGCTGAAGGACCTGCCGCAGGGCGCGAAGGTCGCTGTGCCGAACGATCCGTCGAACGAGAATCGCGCGCTGCTGTTGCTGCAGGCGCAAGGCCTGATCAAGCTGAAGGACGGCGCGGCCACGGGCGGCAACAACGCAACCCCGCTCGACGTCGCCGACAATCCGAAGAAAATCAGGTTCGTCGAACTCGACGCCGCGCAATTGCCGCGTTCGCTCGCCGACGTCGACGCCGCCGTCATCAACACCAACTTCGCGCTGGCCGCCGGCCTGCAGCCGACCAGGGACGCGATCGCGCTCGAAGACATCCACAGCCCGTACGCGAATCTGATCGCCGTGCGTGCGAAGGACAAGGATCAGCCGTGGGTCAAGAAGCTGGTCGCGGCGTATCAGTCGGAAGATGTGCGCCAGTTCATCAAGACGCAGTTCAAGGGTTCGATGGTGCCGTCGTTCTAAACGACGCGTTCAGCGCGATTGCAGTCGCAATCGCGATCGCATGGCATCGCGAAAGGCCCGCGCCGCACAGGCGCGGGCTTTTTTTATAGCGCAATCTCCGATCTTTCGATCGTCAGATCCAGGCCGAAGCGGCGCGATGTCAGGACGCAAATTGGTATTAAACAGGTATTGATCGGCGAAGTTTTTTAGATACCACCGGGCGCACATTAACAGCACGCTGGTATCGTCAAGTAAGCCGGATAGGGTATATCCTGGTCCGCCAATCGCCTCCTTCGGGGCCGTCATAACCGGCTGCGAGCCATACGCAGCAAGGCTTTTCGGTTATCCAGACCAGCATGGAACCAGTCGATTGACTGGTATTATGTTGGTTATATAATGGGCTCTAACTTTTCGAGGCCGTACTGCTCGCGGCGTCCCTGGAGTCCCATGGAAACTCGCTGGTCCGCATTGATGCCTGACGTGCGCAACGTCACGCCGCTCTACCTGCAGCTCGCGCGCAACCTGGCGACGGCAATCCATTGCGGCGTCTGGTCGGCCGGTGAGGCGCTGCCGTCCGAACGCACGCTGTCCGACGCGATCGGCGTGTCACGCATCACGGCGCGCAAGGCGATCGAGTTGCTGGTCGAGCAGGGTTTGATCCGGCGCTCGCGTGGCGCGGGAAGCTTCATCACGCCGCGCGTCGAGGATCCGCTGTCGCGTCTCACCGGCTTCACGAAGAGGATGCAACAACGCGGTTTCCGGCCGGATTCGGTGTGGCTCGAACGTGACGTGCGAGCCGCCAATCGCGACGAGCTGTTGCACCTCGGCCTGTCGCCGGGCGCGGCCGTCGCGAGCCTGCGGCGGCTGCGGCGCGCGGACGGCATCGTGATGGCGGTCGAACATTCGGCGCTGCCGGTCGCGATCGTGCCCGATCCGCTCGCGATCGGCGACTCGCTGTACAGCTATCTCGAGCAACGAGGCGCGGCGGTCGTGCGCGCATTGCAGCACTTTCGCGCGGTCAACGCGTCGAGCGAAATCTCCGCACTGATGGACATCGAACCGCGCACCGCGCTGCTGGTCATTACCCGCATCGGCTACAGCGCCGACCAGCGCGCCATCGAACTGACTGACACCTATTGCCGCGACGACTACTACGACTTCGTCGCTGAATTGCGCACCTGAGCTGCGCTGCCCGCGCAGGCTGCAAGTCCGGCGGACGCACATTCGCCAAACACGTATCACGCACCAGAGAAACTCATGCTGACCGGAAACATACTCACCACCGACGGATGGATCCACGGCACGCTCGAATCTGAAAACGGCCGCATCACGGCACTGTCCGGCGAGCGCGTCGATCCGTCGACGAACGACGCGCCGTACATCCTGCCCGGCTTCATCGATCTGCACGTGCATGGCGGCGGCGGCGCCGACGTGATGGAAGCCGGCGACGCGATCGAAACGATCACGCGCACGCATGCGCGCTACGGCACGACGAGCCTGCTCGCGACGACGATGACCGCGCCGCGCGACGAGCTGATGAACGTGGTCGCCGGGCTCGGCAATGTCACGCGCGTGCGTACGCCGGGCTGCGCGCGCGTGCTCGGCGTGCATCTGGAAGGGCCGTACATCAACCCCGGCAAGCTCGGCGCGCAGCCGGACGCGGCGGTATCGGCAGTGATGGACGAGGTGCTCAAGTATCTGTCGATCGCGCCGATCCGCGTCGTCACGCTCGCGCCCGAAATCGCCGGCCATATGGAGATCATCTCCGAGATGGCGGCGCGCGGCGTGCGCGTGCAGCTCGGCCATTCGCTCGGCACCTACGACGACGCCGTCGCCGCGCTCAAGCACGGCGCGTGCGGCTTCACGCATCTGTTCAACGCGATGTCGCCGATGCATCACCGCAACCCGGGCCTCGTCGGCGCGGCGCTCGCGCACGCGGAATACGCCGAAATCATTCCCGACCTGCTGCACGTGCATCCGGGTGCGATCCGCGCCGCGCTGCGCGCGATTCCGCGTCTGTACGTGGTGACGGACAGCACGTCGGCCACCGGCATGCCCGACGGCGAATACCGCCTCGGCAGCCAGCACGTGACCAAGTGCCTCGGCGGCGTGCGTCTCGCCGACGGCACGCTCGCGGGCAGCACGCTGACGATGGATCAGGCGCTGCGCAATCTGGTTTCGATCGGCCTGCCGATCGCCGATGTCTCACACCGCTTGTCGCGCTACGCCGCCGACTATCTCGGCATCGAGGACCGCGGCCGCATCGCGCGTGGCGCGTGGGCCGACCTGGTCGTGTTCGATCGCGAGCTGGCGCTGAGCGCGACTTACGTCGAAGGAGAAGCCATTGTCGAATATGCTTAACGAAGCGCTTGCGTCCGCCGCAACGGTCGCCGCGCAGCTCGAGGACACCTCGCGCGTCGCGGCGCTGGCCGCGAAGCTCGCGCAACAGCCGCGCCATGTCGCGCTGACCGTCGCGCGCGGCAGTTCGGACCATGCCGCCAGCTACTTCGCATCCCTGACGATGAGCCGCCTCGGCGTGCCCGTCGCGTCGCTGCCGATGTCGGTTGCGACGCTGCAGCAGGCGCCGCTGCAGGTGCGCGATCAGCTTGCGCTTGCGTTCTCGCAATCGGGCAAGAGCCCCGACCTGGTCGGCACGATGAACGCGCTGCGCGCGGCCGGTGCGCTGACGGTCGCCGCAGTCAACGCGCCGAGCTCGCCGCTCGCCGACGCGTGCGAGTGGCATCTGCCGCTCCTCGCCGGTCCCGAGCTCAGCGTCGCGGCGACCAAGAGCTATATCGCGATGCTGTCGATCTCCGCGCAGCTGGTCGCGCATTGGCAGAACGACGCCGAGCTGCTCGGTTCGCTGAGTGCGCTGCCCGATGCACTGGAACGCGCGGGCCGGCTCGACTGGTCGGTGGCCGTCAACGAGTTGCGCGGCATCGAGCGGATGATCGTAATTGGCCGCGGCCTTGGGCTCGCGATCGCGCAGGAGGCCGCGCTTAAGCTGAAGGAAACCTCCGGCATCCAGGCCGAAGCGTTTTCGAGTGCGGAAGTGCGTCACGGTCCGATGGAACTGATCGACCGCGACTATCCGCTGCTCGTGTTCGCGCCGCGCGGACCGGAGCAGGAGGGGCTGTTGCAACTCGCGCACGACATGCGCGCGCGCGGCGCGCGCGTGCTGCTCGCGGCGCCCGACGACGTCGCGCAAGCCTCGCTGCCGCTCGTCGCCACCGCACACGCGGCGCTCGATCCGATCGCCGCCATCCTGTCCTTTTACGTGATGGCCGCGGATCTTGCCGCCGCGCGCGGGCGCAATCCCGATGCGCCGCGCCATCTCAACAAAGTCACCGAAACTCATTGACGAGAACGACGATGCGACGAGTCGAAAAGTCCAACCTGATGAGCCATTCCGAAGATCACATCATTTTGTTCGCACCACTGACCGGTCCGGTCGTGCCGCTCGCGAACGTGCCGGACCCGGTGTTTTCGGGCGGCATGTTCGGCGACGGCATCGGCATCGATCCGCTCGAGGGCAAGCTCGTCGCGCCGTGCGACGGCGTGGTCATGCATCTCGCGCGCACCGGCCACGCAGTGACGCTCGAGAGCCCCGAAGGCGCGCAGATTCTGCTGCACGTCGGTATCGACACGGTCGGGATGAACGGCAAGGGCTTCGCACCGATGGTCGAGCAGGGCGCGCAGGTGCGCGCCGGCGAGGTGCTGATCGAGTTCGATCAGGACCAGATCGCGTTGAATGCGCCGAGCCTCGTGTCGGTGATCGCGATTGCGAATTCGGATGCGTTCGAGGTGATCGAGCGGGCGCCGGCCGGTCTGGCGACGACGGGCGAAACACCGCTGCTGGTGCTGCGCGCGCGTGACGGCGTCAGCGAGGACGCGGTGCGCGAGGCGAGCGCCGCCCAGGT
>ABYL01000084.1 GCA_000173575.1 Burkholderia sp. H160
GGCTGCGCCTGCACCCGAACTGCCTGCACCCGAACCGCCCGCGCCCGAACCGGCTGTGCCTGAACCCGAACCGCCCGCACCCGAACCGGCTGTGCCTACCCCCGAACCGCCCGCGCCCAAACCACCTCCTCCGCGAGCGCTTCCAGGCTGTCCTTGAACCAGCTGCAGTGAAGCAGAATTCCGAGAAGGTGCACCGCGAGTATTCGGAGAAGGTGCACCGAGGTGATCGAGCGAAGCGGAAGACACGGGTGGGGCGTGCTCAGCATTGCCAATTGCAGGTCCCCGTGCAGAAACTGACGATGATCCCGCGACATGTTCGGACGAAGACGCTTGTGGCGTCAGCGATGTGGGCGGGGTGATCCCGCTCGCATGCCGCTTGATTGCTCTCACGTACGGCGCCGAATGGCGGCGATTCTGTGTGGCGGCATGGCTTGCTTGATCGGGCGCTCGTGTAACCGACGGCGGCGCAGCAGAATCCGGAGTGGCTTCAGCGCCGTGATCGGACGGAGCGGAAGACACAGGCGGGCCGAGTTCAGCACTGCCAACCTCGGTTGCGCGAGCGGTAGGCGAGGGCGGCAGCGCGACATGCCCGGACCAAGTCGTGTGTTGCGCTGGCGACGTGGTTCCGATGATCCCGAGCGCCTGATCATCGTCGAACCGATCGCTATGCGCGACGATACCCATGACCGCGACAGCCAACGCGCTTGCCGACGCAGCCCAAAGCGCAAGGTGTCTGCCTCGCGAAGGCTGTGCGGTATTGGTGTCTGCATCCGGGCTACCTGCACCCCAACGCCGAAGCCCGGTCAGCCTGAACATTCCAACACGCTTCGGATCGTTTCGCCTGGTCCTTCCACTCACTACGTTCATGTGCCGTCCCCTTACGGAGTGCTCATCGAAATGAGCCGCGGTTCGGCCTGTTCGCCCACGGTTCCGCCACGGCAATGGGGAGCCGTGTACCAGCTTTTCTATCCTAAGCCCTCGAGCTAGGAAAACGCCCGCCATCTTTATGGCCGATCTGGACTAGTGGCCGGAATCGCCGTCCGGCGTGCCTCTCCGCGATCCCTCCACAGATGGCGACGACCCGATGCAGGAGCAGCATTCACTGTGCCTGAGAGGTCGAACCCCAATGAAATTGTCAGATCGTGGACATAGATGGGCATACACGACCCAACAGGATCCGTGCCAGGCGAGGCGGCGGATCGAACTGGGAAAAGATG
This sequence comes from Burkholderia sp. H160, assembly GCA_000173575.1. Taxonomy (GTDB): domain Bacteria; phylum Pseudomonadota; class Gammaproteobacteria; order Burkholderiales; family Burkholderiaceae; genus Paraburkholderia. The sequence goes on from ABYL01000084.1 coordinate 1,218, forward strand.
GAAGAGAATGATCTATTTGTGAACCTGCTCAACCTTGACGGGGAAATAAGCAAATCCGGGGATGGCTTGCGAGAACCAGGGCGATGGGTTGGCCGATGGCGTAGCGGAGTGACACCGATTCAAAGGCTCGCGTTCGCGGACCTCAATACTATGCTCGCGACCCCACGTATCAGGGTTGGCGTTTGCCGCGGCCACCAGCGGGTTTGGTGCGTGGCTTTTGCACGCTGAATGGGCTACCGCTGGACAAGCTTGTGCCTTTACCCGCGGCCACAGCGCGCTGCGCCCCAGGCTTGCGTTTGCTTTCGCCACTTTGCGGGCGCGGCTTTTTGCTAAGCACCTGCATGGCGCCCGGCGCAGCTTGCGGCACTTTGGGCTTCTTAGGTTTTTTGGGTTTCTTGATGATCTGGCCCGTCGCGCTGGTTTGCGGCACGCGGTGTTCGGCTTCAAAACCTGGCTCTTCTTTACGCGGCAGCGTTTGCCGGATCAGCGCTTCAATCGCGGCCAGTTGCGGCGCTTCATCGGCACACACTAGGGACACCGCCACGCCGCTGGCGCCCGCGCGGCCGGTACGGCCAATACGGTGCACATAGTCTTGCGCTACGATCGGCAGATCAACGTTGATCACCAGCGGCAGGTCGTCGATATCCAGCCCACGCGCAGCCACATCGGTGGCTACCAGCATATGTACTTCGCGCGTCTTGAAACGCTCTAGCGCACGCAGGCGCGCGGGTTGCGGTTTGTCTCCGTGGATGGTGTCGACCGCATAGCCCGCTTCATCCAGCATGGCCGCCAGGTAATCCACGCCATTGCGGGTTTTGACGAACACCAGCGCGTGCTCCCAACTGTTCTCAGCCACAAGGTGCATGAAGAGGTCAGGCTTGTTCTTTTTATCCACCGGCACCACCCACTGCTTGATCTTGCTGGCCGTGGCATTGGGTGGGCTGACGCTGATATTGACCGGGCCGCGCAGAATGTTCGCCGCCATGGCGCGGATATCATCGGTAAACGTGGCAGAGAACAGCAGGGTCTGGCGCCGAGCGGGCAAGGCAGCAAAGACGGCGTTGAGTTCGCGCGCAAAGCCCAGATCCAGCATGCGGTCGGCTTCGTCCAGCACCAGCGTTTGTACTTGATCAAACTGCACTGCGTTCTGACGATTGAGATCCAGCAAACGGCCCGGCGTGGCAACGAGCACATCCACGCCTTTGCGCAATTTCATCATCTGCGGGTTGATACTCACACCGCCGTAGGCGGCCAGAAATTGTAAGTCGAGGCCTTTGCCGTAATCGATAAAGCTTTGCAGCACTTGTTCAGCCAGTTCACGCGTGGGCACCAGCACCAGAACACGCGCGCGGTTGCTGGACACCGCCGGGCCGTGTTGCACCAGCCGTTGCAACAGCGGCAGCGCAAAGCCCGCCGTTTTGCCAGTGCCGGTCTGTGCCGCAGCCATGACGTCCTTGCCACTGAGCACAGCAGGAATCGCCTTGACCTGCACCGGCGTAGGTATCTGGTAATTGCGGTCCTGCACATTACGCAGCAAGGGATCGATCAGGCCAAGCGAGGCAAAAGACATTGGCGTATTCCGGGCTAAAACCGCAATTCTAGCGGTTACCGCGCTGATTCCACCGCGCAGATCAATGGTCAAAATGATCGACGTTGATCGCCACTGAACTTCTTGACAAGTCTCGTTGGTACGTTGCCCTGTACCGACCGTGCCGCGCTTCAGTCCTTCGATTTCCGCGCTTTCCGGGAAGTCCAGTTAATTTCTTGCCTCTAACCGCGGCTCGGCCCACTCATCGAAGCGGCGCTGGACCTCGGCCAGGCGCTGGCACTTGCTGACACACAGCCAGGCTATAGTGCGTTTTTTCCGGCCGCCCCTAATAATCCCGACACCCCGGTCACGCCGTCATGCCGACTCCTTTGAGCTTCCTTCCGGACAGCTTTGCCGAATATGAAGATCTCAAGTCAATACTCGACCAGGGCAGCGCGAGCTTCGAAATCCGCGCCGTCTGCGAGACCGAGGTGCGCGGGCGGCACTTTTCCGTCTACACCGCGAGTATCGGTTCATCCGATCCGCTCGCGCCGGCCATTGGTTTTTTCGGCGGCATTCACGGGCTCGAGCGAATCGGCTCGCAACTCGTGCTCGACTATATGCGCGCGCTGCTCGCGCGGCTCGAATGGGACGAACTGCTGGTGCGGGAACTGCAATCCATCCGGCTGATCTTCTTGCCGATCGCCAATCCCGGCGGCATGTGGGCAGCGACGCGCGCGAATCCGCACGGCGTCGACCTGATGCGCAACGCGCCTCAAAACGCCGACGCGCGCGTGCCGCTGCTTGCAGGCGGCCAGCGCGTCGGCTCGTGGTTGCCCTGGTATCGCGGCCGCGCGGGGGAACCGATGGAGCCCGAGGCGGCCGCGTTGCTGGAGGTGGTCGCAACGCAACTCGCCGCGCGGCCGCTGAGCATCGCGCTCGATTGCCATTCCGGCTACGGCTGGAGCGACAGCATCTGGTTTCCGTACGCGCGAACCCGCAAGCAGATGCCGCATCTGCCCGAAATGTACGTGTTGAAGAGTATGTTCGAACACGCGCATCCGCACCATGGCTACACGTTCGAGCCGCAAAGCCACCAGTATCTGGTGCACGGCGATCTGTGGGACTACGCGTACGACCACACGCCGGTGCCGAACATCTTCCTGCCGATGACGCTCGAACTCGGCTCGTGGTTGTGGATCAAGAAAAATCCGCGCCAGCTGTTCTCGCGCCAGGGCATGTTCAATCCGGTCATGGAGCATCGCACCGCGCGCGTGCTGCGGCGCCATGCGAACCTGTTCGACTTCCTCGCGCGCGCGGCGTTCTCGTCGCAGCGCTGGCTGCCGCAAGGCAACCGTCGCGAGCAGTTGCTGCAAAGCGCGCTCGACCACTGGTACAGGCCGCATAGCGTATGAGCACATGGATCCTGCTGCGCGGCCTCACGCGCGAAACGCGGCATTGGGGTCGCTTGCCGGCGGCCTTGCACGAAACCTTGGGTCAAATCCCGGGCGAGTGTTTGCGCGAAGCAACAGCAACAGCACCAGCAACGGCAACGGCAACGAGCGCGACGGGCGTGCGTTTGCTGCTGCTCGATCTGCCCGGCAACGGCGACTTCGTGCAGCAGCGCGCACCCGCGAGCGTCGCTGGCATGGTCGCATTCGTGCGGCAGGCGGCGCGCCAAACCGGCGTCCCGGGCCCCTACAACGTGATCGCGATGTCGCTTGGCGGCATGGTCGCGACCGACTGGGCGCAGCGCCATCCCGGTGAAATCGAACGGCTCGTGCTGATCAATACGAGCATGCGGCCATTCAGCCGCGCGCACGAACGGCTGCGGCCGTCGGCTTGGCCGGGTCTGCTCGGCGTGGCCGCGCATTGGAGCGATGCGGCCGATGCCGAGCGCGGCATCCATCGGCTCACGTGCAACAACGTCGATACCCTGGGCGCGGATCTCGATGCGTGGACCGCGATCCGCCGCAGCGCGCCGGTGAGCCGCGCGAATGCGTTGCGGCAATTGTGGGCCGCCGCGCGTTTTCGCGCCGCGCCTGTCGCGCCCGGCTGCGCGCTGCTGATCCTGTCTTCGCGGGCCGATGGGCTCGTGAACCCGGTTTGCTCGGCGAAGCTGGCGGCGGCGTGGGGCGCGCTGCATCGCGAGCATCCGTGGGCCGGTCACGATCTGCCCCACGACGATCCCGCGTGGACCGCCGCGCAGATCCGCGCGTGGCTCACGCGGCCCGCCGATGCGGGGGATGCGGGCGCGCCGGCATCGGCGGCGGGCAAGCCCGCGCGCTGAACCACCGACCGCATTGCCGCGCCGCAGCGACGCGTCTCAGCGGCGCTTTCGCGCATCTTCGACGACCCCTCAGCGGGTATCACCTGACGGCGCGAATCGCGCCGTATCGCACACGGCAGGCGCATAATTCCTGTTCAGACGTTGCCTGCGAATCACGCGATACTCACCATTGCCGCCAGCCGGGGGAGTCGATCATGCAAGCAAAGAATGAAGAAGCTGTCACGCACCTGCTCAACGATGTCGTCGAATTTGCGCGGGGGCGATTGCCGGAGCCAACCTTCAATATCGTCGAACCCTTCCTGCGGCACTACTACGATTTCGTCGACGCGGGCGATCTGCGAAGCTGCTCGATCGCCGATCTGTACGGCGCGGCGCTCGCTCACTGGCAGACCGCGCAGCGCTTCGTGCCAGGCCAACAGCGGCTGCGCGTCTATAACCCGATCCTCGAACAGCATGGCTGGCATTCCGATCACACGGTGATCGAGATCGCCAACGACGACATGCCGTTCCTCGTCGACTCGGTCTCGATGACGGTCAACCGGCATGGGCTCGCGCTGCATTCGGTCGTGCATCCTGTGTTTCGCATCTGGCGCGCGGCGGACGGCAGCATCGCGAGGGTGAGTCAGGGCGCCGAAGAGGCGGGCGATACGCGCTCGCATCTGACCTCGTGCATCCATTTCGAAGTCGATCGTTGTGGCGATGCCGCAAAACTCGACGCGTTGCGCGACGACATCGCGCGCGTGCTCGGCGACGTGCGTGCGGCGGTCGAAGACTGGCCGAAGATCATCGAACGCGCGAAGCAGACGATTCAGGATATGAAGGCGCGCGATACGAGTCCAGAAGGCGTCGAAGCGCGCGCGTTCGTCGAATGGATGGTCGCCGATCATTTCACGTTCCTCGGCCAGCGTGATTACGAACTGGTGGAGCTGGACGGCGGCTACGGTTTGCGGGCGGTCGCGGGCTCCGGCCTCGGCATTCTGCGCGATGCGGTGCCGCCGGTTGGCGCTGCGGAAGTCACGCCGTTGCCGGCGGCCGCCGCGGAGATCATCTCCGGGTCGTCGCCCATCTTCCTGACCAAGGCCAATTCGCGCGCGACGGTGCACCGGCCCGGTTATCTCGACTACGTCGGCGTCAAGCTGAGCGGCGCGGATGGCAAGGTGACGGGCGAAAGGCGCTTTATCGGTCTGTATACGTCGACCGCTTATTTCGTGTCGGCTGCCGAGATTCCGATCGTGCGGCGCAAGTGCGCGAACATCGTGAGACGGGCCGCATTCCTGCCAAAAGGTCATCTGGCGAAATCGCTCGTGACCGTGCTCGAAACCTATCCGCGCGACGAACTGTTCCAGGCCGACGAGGACCAGTTGTACGACACCACGCTTGGCGTGCTGCGTTTGCAGGAGCATCAGCGCACGCGGCTGTTCGTTCGGCGCGACCGCTTCGATCGCTTCGTGTCGTGCCTCGTGTTCGTGTCGCGTGACAAGTACAACACCGATATGCGGCAACGTACCGCAAACCTGCTCGCTGACGCATTCAATGGCGCGAACGTCGAATTCACACCGCTGCTGTCGGAGTCGACGCTCGCGCGAATTCATTTCGTTGTCCATGCCAAACCGGGTGGCATGCCGACCGTCGACACGCGCGAGCTCGAAGCGCGTCTCGTGCAGGTTACGCGTCGCTGGCAGGACGATCTGGCCGACGCGTTGCTCGACGCGTACGGCGAAGAGCACGGCAACCGTTTGCTGCAACATTACGGCGTTTCGTTTCCAGCTGGCTATCGCGACGACTATCCGGCGCGCACAGCGGTGCGTGATATCGAACTGATCGAGCGCGTGCAGGGCAGCGAACGGCTCGCCATGAACCTGTACAGGCCGATCGAATCGGGGCCGCGCGCGTTCCGCTTCAAGGTGTATCGCGCGGGCCTGCCGATCGCGCTGTCGCGCAGCCTGCCGATGCTCGAACACCTGGGCGTGCGCGTCGATGAAGAGCGGCCTTATCTGATCGAGGCATTGGGCGCGACGCCCGCGTGGATTCACGACTTCGGGCTCGAACTGGCGGACGATGCCGAGTTCGACATCGAGCGGGTGAAAGATCTGTTCGAGCAGGCGTTCGAGCAGGTGTGGACCGGCACGATCGAAAGCGACGACTTCAATCGTCTCGTGTTGCGCGCCCAGTTGAATGCGCGCGAGGTGACGATTCTGCGGGCGTACGCGAAGTACTTGCGCCAGGTCGGTTCGACGTTCAGCGACGCGTATATCGAACGCGCGGTGACCGGCAACCCGGCGATTGCTCGCATGCTCGTCGCCCTGTTCATCGCTCGCTTCGATCCGGCGCTCGGCGACATGCGCGAGGCCCGCGTCGACAGTTGCCTCCAGTCGATCGACAGCGCGCTCGACCAGGTGCCGAATCTCGACGAAGACCGCATCCTGCGGCAGTTTCTCGGCGTGATCAAGGCGACCAAGCGGACCAACTACTACCGCTATGACGCTCAGGGACAACCGAAACCGTACATGTCGTTCAAGTTCGATCCGGCGCAGGTGCCTGGCTTGCCCGAGCCGAAACCGATGTTCGAGATCTGGGTCTATTCGCCGCGCGTCGAAGGCGTGCATTTGCGTGGGGGGCGTGTCGCGCGCGGCGGCTTGCGTTGGTCGGATCGGCGCGAGGATTTCCGCACCGAAGTACTCGGGTTGATGAAGGCGCAGATGGTCAAGAATGTCGTGATCGTGCCGGTCGGCTCGAAGGGTGGCTTCGTCGTGAAGAATCCGCCGCCGCCGAGCGAGCGCGATGCGTGGATGCGCGAAGGTGTCGCGTGCTATCAGACCTTCCTGTGCGGATTGCTCGATGTAACCGACAATCTCGCGGGCACTGACGTCGTGCCACCGCCCGACGTGGTGCGTCACGATCCCGATGACCCGTATCTGGTCGTCGCCGCCGACAAGGGCACGGCGACGTTTTCCGACTACGCGAATGCGATCTCGCAGGAATACGGTTTCTGGCTCGACGACGCGTTCGCGTCGGGCGGCTCGGTCGGCTACGACCACAAGAAGATGGGTATCACCGCGCGCGGCGCCTGGGAATCGGTCAAGCGGCACTTCCGCGAAATGGGCGTCGATACGCAGAGCGAAGACTTCACGGTGGTCGGCATCGGCGATATGTCGGGCGACGTGTTCGGCAATGGCATGCTGCTGTCGCCGCATATCAAGCTGCTCGCCGCGTTCGATCATCGGCATATCTTTCTCGATCCGAATCCGGATCCCGCCGCGAGCATGGCGGAACGCGCGCGGCTCTTCATGCTCGACCGTTCGAGTTGGGCCGATTACGATCCAGGGCTGATCTCGGCAGGCGGTGGCGTATTCCCGCGCAGCGCGAAGACGATTCCGCTGTCGGCGGCGGTGCAGTCGGTGCTCGGCATCAGCGCCACGGCGCTCTCGCCGGCCGAGCTGATGCGCGCGATTCTGCAGGCGCCCGTCGATCTGCTTTATAACGGCGGCATCGGCACCTATGTGAAGGCGAGCCGCGAAACGAATCAGCAGGCGGGCGATCGCGCGAACGACGCGATCCGCGTGAACGGCGCCGATCTGCGCTGCAAGGTCGTGGCCGAGGGCGGCAATCTCGGCTTGACGCAACTCGGGCGCATCGAATTCGCGCAGCACGGCGGCCGCATCAATACCGACGCGATCGATAACTCGGCGGGTGTCGATTGTTCGGATCACGAAGTCAACATCAAAATTCTGCTGGGCCTCGTCGTTTCCGATGGCGAGATGACGCAGAAGCAGCGCAATGCGTTGCTTGCCGAAATGACCGATGAAGTCGGTCTGCTCGTGCTGACGGACAACTACTATCAGACCCAGGCTTTGTCGATCGCGGGCCGCTTTGGTGTGGAACTGCTCGATGCCGAAGCGCGGTTGATGCACTATCTGGAGAAGGCGGGGCGGCTCAATCGCGTGATCGAGTTTCTGCCCACCGACGAAGATATAGCCGAACGCGTCGCGGCGAAGCAGGGCCTGACAACGCCCGAGCGCGCGGTACTGCTCGCGTACAGCAAGATGTGGCTGTATGACGCTCTGCTCGAATCGTCGATGCCGGAAGACCCGCTCGTCAGCGACATGTTGATCGAGTACTTTCCGAAGCCGTTGCGACAGCGTTTCCGCGAACCGATGCAGCGCCATCCGCTGCGCCGCGAAATCCTCGCGACGTATCTGACCAATGCGCTCGTGAATCGGGTTGGCTGCGAGTTCGTGCATAGGCTGATGGAGGAGACCGATGCGCAGCCCGGCGACATCGTGCGTGCGTGCATCATGGCGCGCGACGTGTTCGATCTCGATCAGATCTGGCGCAGCATCGACGCGCTCGATAACCGCGTCGCCGACGACGTGCAGGCGCGCATGTTCGCCGAGGTCGCGCGGCTCGTCGAACGCTCGGCGCTGTGGTTCCTGCGGCATCTGCATTCGGGCTCGGCTGGCGAGGACGTGAGCGGCCTGCTCGCGCGCTGTCGCGATGCCGCGCAGCGTCTTGCGCCGCAATGGCCGGCGCTGTTGCCACGCGCCGATCTCGAAGCATTGTCGGAGCGGCAACGCGTCTTCGTCGATGCCGGTGTCGATAGCGATCTCGCGGTGCGTATCGCGAGCGGCGAGGTGTCGGCCGCTTTGCTCGATATCGCCGAAGTCGCGTCGACGTGCGGGCGCAATCTCGAACAGGTCGCGGGCGTGTACCTCGCGCTCGGCACGCTGCTGAACTACAGCTGGATCAGCCAGCGCGCCGCCTCATTGCCGGCGCCGACGCATTGGGACATGCTCGCGCGTGCATCGGCGCTCGCCGAACTTGCGCGGCTCAAGCGCGCGCTGACCACCAGCGCATTGGCCGGTGCGACCGATGCGTCGACGCCCGAGACGCTCGTGCAAACGTGGCGCGACAAACGCGCGGCGCCGCTCGAGCGGTATACGCGTGTGCTGACCGATCTGCGCGCGACGGGCGGGGCAAGTCTATCGGTGCTGCTGGTGGTCGTGCGGGAGATGGCGGCGCTCGAGAGGGCGTGAGTAGCGTAAAAGGCGCTTGGCGAACTGGCGATACGGCGGCACATCAAGTCCGGCTCCCGCGATCTGGTGTGTCGTTGTCATCCATAATATCGAGCATTTGCCGATCGTTTCGATCGTGCAATACCCAGCATATTCACGGACGCCCGTCAGCAGATGAAAGAAGAATCGCCGAAAGCCATTTTCTACGCACTCGCCGCCAACCTCGGCATCGCCGTCTGCAAGTTCGCCGCGGCAGCGTTCACCGGCTCCGGCTCGATGTTCGCCGAAGCGATTCACTCCACTGCCGACTGCGGCAATCAACTGCTGCTGCTATTCGGGCTGCGCGAAGCGCGCAAGCCAGTGAGCCCTTTGCATCCGATGGGCAGCGGCCGCGAAATCAACTTCTATTCGCTGCTGGTTGCGTTGCTGCTGTTTTTCGTCGGCGGCGCGTTTTCGGTGTATGAGGGCGTGCATCGACTGATTGCGCGTGAGCCGTTGCAGTATGCGTTCGTCGCGTTGGCGGTGCTCGGTGTCTCGGTGGTGCTCGAATCGCTGTCGTTGTGGGGGGCGGTCAAGGAGATTCGCAAGACGCATCCGGATAAAAATTTGTGGCGCTGGTTTCGCGAGACGCGTGAATCGGATCTGCTGGTCGTAGCCGGCGAGGATATCGCCGCGCTGTTCGGTCTCGCGATCGCATTCGTCGCGGTGCTATCGACGATGCTGACCGGCAACCCCGTGTATGACGCCCTCGGCTCGGTAGGGGTCGGTCTGCTGCTGATGACCATCGCGTGGCTCGTCGCGCGTGAAGTGAAGTCGATGATCGTCGGTGAATCGGCGAGCCCGGAAATGCGCAGCGCGATCGACGCGCATCTGCGCGCGCGTCCCGAGATTCGCGACATCATCAACATGATCACGCTGCAGTGGGGGCGTCACGTGGTCGTGGCGGTGCAGGCGGAAATGATCGACTACCCGAGCGGCCGCGCGATGGTCGATGCGATCAACATCGTCGAGGCCGATCTGCAGGCCACGTTTCCGCAGGTGCGCTGGGTATTTTTCGAGCCGGAAGTGCCGCGCAATTAAAAAGGTCTTCCATTCATAACGGCGACACGTCATTGCTTGACACTGCCGAACCTTGACCCTAGTATTCGACAGGGAATTGGTCTTACGACTATATATTAGTCAGACCACTTACCCGGATCGCATATCCCGTTTCCCAAATAACGTGCGTCACATCGGAGATTTCGATGAAAAAAATCAGTCGCGCCTTATCTTCCGTAATCCTTACTTATTCCTGTCTGCTTGCCATTACCGCTCACGCGCAAACACTGGCGACCGGTGATAGCCGAACCGTGACGCAACCAGGCTATCCCACCGTCTGTACCACGCTCACCGCGCAGTTCACGAGTTCGTAACGCGCGTCGCCGCCCAGCACCGATGACACGAGCCGCCTGCAAGCAGCATTGACCAGTTGCGCAGGCACCGGCGGCGGCGTGGTGCTAGCCGCCTCGGGATCGAACGACGCGTTCTACACCGACAGCCTGACCATCAGCGGTGCCGGCATCGTAGTCAACTCGGGCGTCACGTTGTATGGCAACGATAGCTACTCGAGCAATGCCAACCTGCTGTCGTTCTCGGGCACGAATGCATCGCTGATGGGACCGGGCACCGTCGACGGTCGCGGCGACATCATCAGCGGCACACCGCGGCTCGTGCAGGCGAGCAATATCACGAACTTCATCGTCTATAACGTGACGCTCGCCCAGGCAGCCCATCCGAACCTGTACGTCGAAGGCGGCAGCGGCTTTACCGCATGGAACGTGTCGATTCGCACGCCGGCCACGCGTAAGAACGCGGACGGTATCGACATCGACAGCCTGACCAATGCGACCGTGACCAACTCGGATATCGAAGCCGGCGACGATGGTGTCGCGGTCAAGACCAACTCGGGCAACATCTCGAACGTCACCGTTTCGAACACCAAGCTGCATGGCACGCATGGCTTGTCGGTCGGCGGCATCGCGAAGAACACGGTGTCGAACATCCTGTTCAAGAACAACTACGTGTACGGCAACGACCTGAGCGGCACGGCCTCGACCGACGCGAACGCGATCAACGTGAAGGCCGATCCGTGTTCGCTGACGGTGCAGCAGGTGAGCTATGTCAATACCTGCATCACCAACGCAAAGCATCTGATCGTGATGGACACGAACTACAGCACTTGTAGTGGCGGCGGCAGCCCGACGTTGTCCAACATCATCGTGAATGGCGCGTATTCGACGGCGTCGCTGTCGGGTGCCTATACGAAGATCGATGGGCGCAGTTCGAGCTATCCGGTGAAAGCGTATCTGGCCAACGTCAGTCTCGATGCGACGGCGCAAAGCGGCGACCAGTACGCAACCGTCGGTCTGTATAACTCGAACGTCACGCCGTCCGGCACTGGCGTGACCACGTCGAGCTTCACGCTGAGCGGCAGCGTGCCGAGTTGCTCGTTCTGACGCTGGCGTAGTCTGGCGGCTAGCGATGCGCAGGGGCGCGTCATCGGCCTTTTGCGCATCGTTTTTTCATGCGATCGTCGTCAAGGATCAGAATGCCGGAAAAATGGCTGGGACCTCTTTGCGTGATCTGCGCGGCCGCGCTGGGGTTGTCGACCGGCGTGCTGTATTTCCGGCACGCGGCGCCGGCAACGGCGGCAGCAACGAGCGCGGTCGCGGATAGCGAAAGCAACGCGGCAACGGCGGCTTCAGTCCACGCACCCACAGCCGACGCCGATACCTCGTTGCGCATCTGGCCGGGCGATTCGAGTCTCGCCAACGGGCTCGCGATGACGGACAGTCATCATCTGATCGTCAACGACGGATTGCGCGATCTGATCGATTTCTTTCTTCTGGAACAGACGGACGACGACCGTGCGGATCAATTGAAGTTGTATCTGAGAACCCGACTTCGTCCTCCCGCATCGGAGGAAGCGGTGCAGATCGTCGAGCATTATGTTGTCTATATGAGAGCGCATGACGATCTGCTCGCCGCACAGAACCTCAATGCACAGAGCCTGAATGCATCGAACGTTGACATCAACCGTATCGTGACGTGGCGTCAGCAGCGCGACGCATTGCGGCAACGGATGCTAGGCGACCAGGTCGTGCAGGCCTGGTATCAGAACGACGACTCGCAATTGGGGCAGGCAATCGACGAATGGCGGCAACGCGCGGCCGATCAGGAGGGGGTAGCCGCGTCCGCGCAGCAACCGCGATATCCGGTTCCTCATTGGCAAAACAGCCGCGAAGAAGAACAGCACATACAGTACCTGGTCGGCCTGCTTCAAAAAGCGGTGACGAGTTTCAGCGAACAGAGCCACGAAGGACAGAATTGGGCCGAGCGCTATTCGAGTTATCAGACCGACGCTCAAAAGATCATGCGCGCTCCGGGTCTCGACGCCTCGCAGCGCAATTCGCAGCTCGAGGCGTTGAGAGTGGAGCTATTCCCGACCCAGGCCGAACGGCAGCGCGCGCATGAATTGGGACCGTGAGAGATGTTGCGACAAGAGACGTTTATTTGAACCCGGTCACCGCATGCTGCACATACAGTTCTTCGAGCCGACCAATCTCTTCGCCACTGAGCTTCCAGAGCAATGCGCCCGCGAAGCCACTCCGCGGGCGCATGACGGCGAGTGCCGTGAACAACAGCTAACGCTCAATGATGCGCCGGACGATACGGCGTCCACACGGGCGTATCGGTGTCCCAGTGATCGAGCTCCGATGGTGTCATGATGTTCTCCTTGATAAAGAGGTGCCCAGCTTTGCGCGACGATCGGCAGTTCTTATGGAAACCTGATCATCGATGCGATCGCGCTGGATACTGAATTGATTTCCAACTCGTTACTGGCCCTTCGCGACGCGCGTGACTTCGCCGTTCGTCCCTTCCTGCAGCGCAATGCGCGCGGCTTGTGTCTGGCCGATCAGGCCTTTGTCCGGATACGAGGTGCGATTCAGTGAGGGCAGCGAGCCGTCGCGATACGCGGCGACCACTTCGGCCTTGACCTCGGCGCGCGTCTTCGTGCTTGCGGTCGGTGCCGGTTGCGTGTCATACGTTCCCGCGCGGCCGATTCCGCCACCACCTTGTGCAAATGCCGGAACGCTGACGAGCAGCGAAAGAGCGAGGCCTGCCAACAGATTGCGTTTCATGATCCACTCCTGTCAATTCATGGGCAGCGCGATGGCGCTGCGACAGGGTGAAATGTAGACGTCGACTCGGTGCGGATAAATCGCGGTTTCGCGAAATGAATAGTCGCGATTCAGGAACAATCGCGGAATGGCTCAAAGAATCGGTGTGATTGCACGGCTGCCGCGGCATTGGTGCCGCGGCTGGAATTCACTGTTTCACTTACCGTACTTCATGCGACCCATTCGGTCATCACCGGCGTGTCGAGTGTCGGCGCCGACTCGCGCTCCTCGAAGGTGCGCTTCGTGCAGGTCGCATCGAGACTGCCGCGTCCGCTCAGCAACGGGCAACGATCAAACAGCTCGGCAATCCAGTCTACGAAAACGCGGACTTTCGGCGACAGGTGACGACTGTGCGGATAGACTGCCGAAATCGGCATCGGCAATGGTTTCAACTTCGGCAGCACTTCGATGAGTTGACCCGAACGCAGATGCGGCAACACCATGAAGAGTGCCGGCTGAATCAGGCCGAAGCCTTCGAGTCCGCAGGTCACGTAGGCATCGGCGTCGTTCACCGACACGATGCTCTTCATCTTCACTTCCACCTCGTTGCCGTTCACCAGGAACGCCCAATCGATCGTACGTCCCGTGCGGCTCGAGAAGTAATTGACGGCTTTGTGATTGTCGAGATCTTCGAGCGAAGCGGGCGTGCCCGCGCGCTTGATGTAGTCGGGAGACGCGCAGGTCACGCCCTCGAACAGACCGATGCGGCGCGCGACCAGTGACGAATCCTGCAGCGCGCCGACGCGCACCACGCAATCGACGCCTTCCTGCAGCAGATCGACGGGCCGGTCGGTCAGGCCCAGTTGCAGATCGATGTCCGGATAGCGCGTGTGGAATTCGCACAGCGCGGGAATCACGAGCAGACGGCCAATCGAGCCCGGCATGTCGATGCGCAGCTTGCCGTGCGGTTTCTTGTTGCCGCTCTGGAAACTCGCCTCGGTCTCTTCGACGTCCGCGAGGATCCGCACGCAGCGCTCGTAGTAAGCGGCGCCATCGGGTGTCAGCGACAGACGCCGGGTGGTCCGGTGCATGAGCCGGGTGCCGAGAAACGCTTCGAGGTTCTGAATAATCGTAGTAACCGATGCGCGCGGCAGATCGAGCGTTTCGGCCGCACGGGTAAAGCTGTTGGTGTCGACGACGCGCGTGAACACTTGCATGGCCTGAAGCCGGTCCATTGCAAACCTCCAGAAGGGGCGGGTGCCCAGGCGGGAATGAAATCCGCGAAAACAATCTCAAGCTGATTGTTCTGAGGCACCGAATTGTGTTGCCGGATTATAGGCATTTATTTGCGAGTCTGCCGAACCCACAATTCGCATCATTGAGGTTCTATGCGCATTTGCGCGGCTAGACATGGATGCATTCAAATCGCCGTTCCCGCCTGTTTCCACCGGCGTCTGCGCCGAAGACACTGGCGCTCAGGCCTATGACGCAACACTCGAAGTCACCGACGTACAAATCGAAGGGCACGCTCAGCCGATCACGTTGCGCCTGTATCGGCTGACGAAAAAAACCGCATTGCCAGTGCTGCTTTATTTTCACGGAGGCGGCTTCACGAAAGGTTCGATCGAATGCGCCGACTTCGCCGCACGGTATTTCGCAGAACACTTACCGGCGCTCGTCGTGTCGGTCGGCTATTCGCTCGCGCCGCGGTTTCCGTTTCCAGCCGCGCCCGAAGACGCGCATCGCGCGGCGCTGTGGGTCCAGACGCGGGCGCGCGCGTTTGGTGGCAATAGCAGAAAGATCGGCGTGGCGGGCCATGACGCGGGCGGCCAGCTCGCCAACTGCCTTGCCTTTATCGCTCGCGATCGTGGCGACGTGCAGATCAGCGCGCAGGCGTTGTTCGGGCCGATGCTCGATCCGAGCCTCACGCGACTTGGCGACGAGCAGCGGCTCGGCTCGGACATCACGGCGCGCGAATGCGCCGCGTGTTATCGCGCGTACCTGCCGCAAGCGTCGCAGCGCATGCATCCGTATGCGGCGCCGCTCGAATCGTCGCGGCTCGCTGGCTTGCCGGCCACGCTGATCGCGACCGCGCAGAACGACGTGCTGCATGTCGAGGCCGAGAAGTATGCAAGCAATTTGATCGACGCGGGTGTGCATACGCAGGTGGTGCGCTATCCGAGCGTGTCGCACGCGGCGCTCGCCGATCATCCGCCCGCATTGCAGGAGGCGGTGCGCTTTTTCCAGTGGCGCTTCGACGCGCGCGCTCATCGATAAACAGAAATTCAATCAACGATACCTGGAGCTACACATGACTATCCTTCCTCTTTCCCGCCGCCGCGTGGCGCTTGCCGCGCTAGTCGTCGTCGCTCTCGCCGGGCTTGGGACGTTCAGCGCGATTCGGGTAAACGCGAGTTCACCGGCCGCGCCGATCACCGTGCCGGAAGTCGACGTGGCCACTGTGGTGCAGAAGACGATTACCGACTGGCAGTCCTATTCCGGCCGTCTCGAAGCCGTCGAAAAAGTGGATGTGCGTTCGCAGGTGCCGGGCACGATTGTGTCGGTCAACTTCAAGGACGGCGCGCTCGTGAAGCAGGGCGACACGCTGTTCGTGATCGATCCGCGCCCGTATGCGGCCGAAGTCGATCGCGCGCAAGCGCAGCTGGCGGCCGCGCAGGCGCGCACCGGTTACACGCAAAGCGACTGGGAGCGCGCGCAGCGGCTGATCGTCGACAACGCGATCGCCAAGCGCGACTACGACGAGAAGCAGAACGCCGCGCGCGAGGCGAGCGCGAACCTGAAGGCCGCCGAGGCCGCGCTTGAAACCGCGCGCATCAATCTCGGCTACACGAAGATCGTCGCGCCGGTGTCGGGCCGCGTGTCGCGCGCGGAGATCACGGTCGGCAACGTCGTGTCGGCGGGCGCGAGCTCGGCGCCGCTGACGACGCTCGTGTCGGTGTCGCCGATCTACGCGTCGTTCGACGCGGACGAGCAGACCTACCTGCAATACCTGAGCCGCGCGAAGGACGGCCGCAAGGTGCCGGTCGAACTGGGCCTCGCCGATGAGACCGGCTACTCGCGCAGCGGCACGATCGAGTCGGTCGACAACCGGCTCGATACGTCGTCGGGCACCATCCGCGTGCGCGCGAGGTTCGACAACGCGGACGGCTCGCTGATTCCGGGCCTCTACGCGCGCGTCAAGGTGGGTGGCAGCGCTCCGCATCCGGCGCTCTTGATCGACGATGCCGCGATCGGCACCGACCAGGACAAGAACTTCGTACTGGTCGTCGATCAGGGCAACCACGCCGTCTATCGCGAGATCTCGACGGGTGCGATGCAAGGCAATCTGCGCGTCGTCAAGGATGGTTTGAAGCCGGGCGAGCGCATCGTCGTCAACGGCATCCAGCGTGTGCGTCCCGGCGATGCGGTGCGCGCACACATGGTGCCGATGACGACCGACGACGACCCCAACAGCGCGCCGCTCGCGCAGTCGCATGGCAAGGCGGACGCCGGCGCGAAGGGCAATTCGTGAGCCGCACGCTCCAACGCGCATGTTCCAACGTTAAGAGCTTCCAATGAACATATCCAAATTCTTCATCGATCGCCCGATCTTTGCAGGCGTGCTATCGGTATTGATCCTGCTCGGGGGCATCATCTCGCTGTTCAAGCTGCCTATCTCCGAGTACCCGGAAGTGGTGCCGCCTTCGGTGGTGGTGCACGCGCAGTATCCGGGCGCGAATCCGAAGGTGATCGCCGAGGCGGTTGCCGCGCCGCTCGAAGAACAGATCAATGGCGTCGAGAACATGCTGTACATGCAGTCGCAGGCGAATAGCGACGGCAATCTGACGTTGACGGTCACGTTCAAGCTCGGCACCAATCCCGATCTCGCGACGCAACTCGTGCAAAACCGCGTCAATCAGGCGCTGCCGCGTCTGCCGGAAGACGTGCAGCGGCTCGGCGTGACGACGATCAAGAGTTCGCCGACGCTGACGATGGTCGTGCACCTGATCTCGCCGAATGATCGCTACGACATGACGTATCTGCGCAATTACGCGCTGCTCAACGTGAAGGATCGGCTCGCGCGGATTCAGGGCGTCGGCGAGGTGCACCTGTGGGGCTCGGGCGACTACGCGATGCGTGTCTGGCTCGATCCGCAGAAAGTCGCGCAACGCGGTCTCACTGCCACTGAAGTCGTGAACGCGATTCGCGAGCAGAACATCCAGGTCGCGGCCGGTGTGATCGGTGCGTCGCCGTCGGTGCCGGGCACGCAGTTGCAGCTGTCGGTGAATGCGCGCGGCCGTCTGAAGACCGAGGGCGAATTCGGCGACATCATCGTGAAGACCACGCCGGATGGCGGCGTGACCTATCTGCGTGACATCGCGCGTGTCGAGCTCGCGGCGTCGGAATACGGCCTGCGTTCTCTGCTCGATAACAAGCCCGCGGTTGCGCTCGCGATCAATCAGGCGCCTGGTGCGAACTCGCTCGCGATTTCCGACCAGGTGCGCGCGGCGATGAAGGAACTCGCCGAAGACATGCCGGCCGGCGTCGAATACCGGATCGTCTACGATCCGACGCAGTTCGTGCGTGCGAGTATCGAGGCGGTCATCCATACGCTGCTCGAAGCGATCGCGCTCGTCGTGATCGTCGTGATCGTGTTCCTGCAAACGTGGCGCGCGTCGATCATTCCGTTGATCGCGGTGCCGGTGTCGATCGTCGGTACGTTCTCGCTGCTGCTGGCGTTCGGTTTTTCGATCAACGCGTTGTCGCTGTTCGGCATGGTGCTCGCGATCGGTATCGTCGTCGATGATGCGATCGTCGTGGTGGAGAACGTCGAGCGCAACATCGCAAGCGGGCTCAGTGCGCGCGATGCGACCTACAAGGCGATGCGCGAAGTGAGCGGGCCGATCATCGCGATTGCGCTCACGCTGGTCGCCGTGTTCGTGCCGCTCGCGTTCATGACGGGTCTCACGGGTCAGTTCTACAAGCAGTTCGCGATGACCATCGCGATCTCGACGGTGATCTCCGCGTTCAATTCGCTGACCCTGTCGCCGGCGTTGTCCGCCATGCTGTTGCGCAGTCATGGCGAGAAGGAGGACTGGCTGACGCGCGTGATGAACCTCGTGCTCGGCGGCTTCTTCAGGCGTTTCAACAAGGTGTTTCATCGCGGTTCGGAAGCCTACAGCCGCGGCGTGACCGGCGTGCTGCGTCGCAAGGGCGCGATGCTCGCGGTGTACGCGATCCTCGTCGGCGCGACGGTGCTCGTTGCGCGTGTCGTGCCGGGCGGCTTCGTGCCCGCGCAGGACAAGGAGTATCTGATCGCGTTCGCGCAGTTGCCGAACGGTGCGTCGCTCGATCGTACGGAGAAGGTGATCCGCGATATGAGCGCGATCGCGCTGAAGCAGCCAGGCGTCGAAAGCGCGGTGGCGTTCCCAGGTTTGTCGGTGAATGGCTTCACGAACAGTTCGAGTGCGGGCATCGTGTTCGTCACGCTCAAGCCGTTCAAGGAGCGTGGCGACAGGAAGCTCTCGGCGGGCGCGATCGCCGGAGCGTTGAATCAGCAGTACGGCGCGCTCAAGGACTCGTTCGTCGCGGTGTTCCCGCCGCCGCCGGTGCTTGGCCTCGGCACGCTCGGCGGCTTCAAGCTGCAGCTCGAAGATCACGGCGCGCTCGGTTACGCCGAACTCAACAAGGCAGCCGAAGCATTCGTGAAGCGCGCGGCGCAAACCCCCGAACTTGGGCCAACCTTCTCCAGCTATCAGATCAACGTGCCTCAACTGAACGTCGATCTCGATCGCGTGAAGGCCAAGCAGCTCGGCGTGCCGGTCACCGACGTGTTCGACACGATGCAGATCTATCTGGGCTCGCTGTATGTGAACGACTTCAACCGCTTCGGCCGCGTGTATCAGGTGCGCGTGCAGGCGGATGCGCCGTTCCGGCAACGCGCCGACGACATCCTGCAACTGAAGACGCGCAATGCGGCGGGCGAGATGGTGCCGTTGTCGTCGCTCGTCACGGTGACGCCGACGTACGGACCGGAGATGGTGGTCCGCTACAACGGCTACACGGCGGCCGACATCAACGGCGGTCCCGCCCCGGGCTTTTCGTCGGGACAGGCGCAGGCCGCGGCCGAACGTGTGGCGGCCCAAGTGCTGCCGCGCGGTGTGAAGCTCGAATGGACCGACCTCACATATCAGCAGATCCTCGCCGGCAACGCGGGCCTGTGGGTGTTCCCGATCAGCGTGCTGCTCGTGTTCCTCGTGCTCGCCGCGTTGTACGAAAGCCTGACGCTGCCGCTCGCGGTGATCCTGATCGTGCCGATGAGCGTGCTGTCCGCACTGACCGGCGTGTGGCTCACTGGCGGCGACAACAACATCTTCACGCAGATCGGCTTGATGGTGCTGGTGGGGCTGTCGGCGAAGAACGCGATCCTGATCGTCGAATTCGCGCGTGAGCTCGAACACGACGGACGCTCACCGCTGCAGGCGGCAATCGAGGCGAGCCGTATGCGTCTGCGGCCGATTCTGATGACGTCGATCGCGTTCATCATGGGCGTGGTGCCGCTGGTGTTGTCGAGCGGCGCGGGCTCGGAGATGCGTCACGCGATGGGCATCGCGGTGTTCTTCGGCATGCTCGGCGTCACGCTGTTCGGCCTGATGCTGACGCCGGTGTTCTATGTGGTGCTGCGTTCGCTCGCAGGTGGGACGATTCACGTCGCGCAGAAAGATGCGCCGCGCTATGGCGCACCTGTTACGGACGCCTGAGGAGAAAACAACAATGAAACGGTTTGAATCTCGTTTTGGATCTTTGCGCGGATGGGGCCGCGCGGCCGCGAGCGGTTTGCTGCTCGCGCTGCTGGCCGCTTGCTCGGTGGAGCCGACCTATAAGCGGCCCGATGTCGACGCGCCGGCGGCGTTCAAGGAAGCGCCTGCGGCGAAGACATCGGCTTCAGCGGCGTCGGGCGTGGCGACGGGTTCGGCTGCATCGGCAGAAAACACCGGCACGTGGAAACCGGCCCAGCCCGCTGACGACGCCTTGCGCGGCGAATGGTGGAAGGTGTTCGGCGACCCGCAGCTCGACGCGCTCGAAGAGCAGGCCGCCGCCGCGAACCAGGACCTGAAGGCCGCGGCCGCACGGGTGCAGCAGGCACGCGCGGTCACGCAGGCCGCGAAGTCCGACTGGTTCCCGAAGTTCGATGCGGGCTTCGGCCCGACGCGCGAGCGTGCCTCGGCGGCATCGCAATTCCTGCCGGACAGCGCGGGCGGCACGACCGGTACGATCTGGCGCGCGCAGGTCGGCGCGTCGTATGAAGCGGATCTGTTCGGGCGCGTCAGCTCGAATGTGAATGCGGCGCGTTCGGACGAGCAGCAGAGCGAAGCGCTGTTCCGCTCGGTGCAGCTGTCGTTGCAGGCCGACGTCGCGCAGAACTACTTCGAGTTGCTCGAGCTCGACACGGACCAGGATCTGTATCGTCGCACCGTCGCGTTGCGCGAGGACACGCTGAAGCTCGTCGAAAGGCGCTTCAGGGAAGGCGATATCAGCGAACTGGATCTGTCGCGCTCGCGTAACGAGCTCGCGAGCGCGCGGGCCGATGCGGTCGGCGTCGCGCGTCAACGGGCGGCCTCGGAGCATAGTCTCGCGATTCTGCTCGGCAAGCCGCCCGCGGATTTCTCGTTCGCGGAAGCGCCGCTCGCGCCGGTGACGGCGCGCGTGCCGCCGGGTCTGCCGTCGGCGCTGCTCGAACGCAGGCCGGACATTGCGGCGGCTGAACGCGCGATGCAGGCAGCCAATGCGCGCGTCGGGCTCGCGAAGTCGGCGTTCTTCCCGAAGCTCGACATCACCGGCGCGTTCGGCTTTGAATCGGCGACGCTCGGCGATCTGTTCATGTGGTCGAGTCGCGCGTTCATCCTCGGTCCGGCCGTGGGCACTGCGCTGACGATGCCGATTTTCGACGGCGGCCGTCGCAAGGCCAATCTCGCGCAGGCGCGTTCGAAGTACGACGAGGACGTCGCGCAATATCGTCAACAGGTGCTCGTGGCGTTCCGTGAAGTCGAGGACAATCTCGCCGATCTGCGCTTGCTCGACGATCAGATGCGCGAGCAGAACGACGCGGTCGATGCCTCGCAGCGCGCCGCGCATCTGTCGCGCACGCAGTACACGGAGGGCGCGGTCAGCTATCTCGATGTGATCGATGGCGAGCGGCAGGTGCTGCTGTCGCAATTGCAGGCGAGCCATCTGGCGGGTACGCAGGCCGTCGCGACCGTGAATCTGATTCGTGCGCTCGGTGGCGGTTGGGGCGACGTGACGGCGGGACAGACGGCGGTGGGAGCGGCGTCGGTGCCGGTTGATGCATCATCCGGCTCAATGGCTGCGGCCGTATCCGATTCAGCGCAACAGCAGGTGGCGAAGCGCTGAATTCCTGACTCTATTGGCAAGCGCTTCATCAAGCGCATCACCCACGCCGGGCCGCGCGCAAGCGCCGCCCGGCGTTTTTCATGCAAATCGTGAAGGCGAAAAAAATCCGCGCCTGGTGACTGCGCGGATTGATAGGAGCTTCGGATTGAATCGGGCTGGCCCATTGGGGCTGGCCCCGTCTTGCGTCGGGTGAATCGATCGGTCAGGCGGCCTCTGCGACCTGTGCTGCTCCGAGCGCTTGCTGGCGCGCGGCAGCCGCTTTCTTCGTCTTGCCGGCACGCGACGGCGGCTGGCATGCACCGCAGACGACGTTGTGCTGCAGGTCGTGCTTGTGCGCGACGAACTTGCCGGTACAGCGGCAGCATTTGGTGAGCTGCAGGATGTCGGCGTCGAAGAAACGCACGAGCGTCCACGCGCGCGTCAGATCGAGTACCGGTTCAGTTTCGCTGTGCTGACAATGTTCGAGATAGAGCCGATATCCCTTGGTCAGCGCATCCAGATGCGAGCAGCGCGCCTCGTTCTTCAGGAACAGGTACGTGTTGTAGAACAGCGACGCGTGAATGTTCGCGAGCCACGTCATGTACCAGTCCGCCGAGAACGGCAGCATGCCCTTGGGCGGCGATACGCCTTTGACTTCGCGATACAGACGGATCATACGGTCGCGCGACAGCGTCAGCTCGCTCTCGAGCACCTGCATGCGGGCGCCGAGCTCGATGAGTGCTATCGCGCGGAATACTTCCTGTGCATCTTCGGTCAGGCTTCGCTTGAGCATCGCAGTCACCTCGATCAGGCAAATTGCTCGGCGGGCTGGCCTGCAAGCAGGATCGCCGTATGGGTCGGTGCAACTGCGGCGTGCTTCGTCGTTTGCGTCAACGCCGACAGCATCGAGTGGTCGTTGAAGCGGAAAAAGCACAAAAGCTGGTCGGAAGCGGCCAGCTTGACGATCTGCGCAAGCGACAGCCCGGCAAGCAAATCAGCCAGTTCCGACGACAGTCCCAGCCGGAACATCCCGACCGGTTTGTCCTCGCGCAACATGCGTTGCGCGAGCATGATGTAAGACAAGTTAATCTCGCGGATTGAATCCAGCGTCTCGCTGCTACGGTCCATTTTTTCTGTTTCCGAAGCCCCGAATTACTATGTCGGCTTTTCGCCGTTATGTCTTTTCTGCCTCGCCGGAAACGTGACCTCCGGCTACATGTTGCGACCTGATACAGACAGCGTACATTTGATACAAGGAGTTACATTTCGTAACAGCTTGGGACGAATTGTATGAAGGGCAAAACCAGAAAGCAATCCCTTATCGAAAAAATATCTCGACAAAAAACAACAATTTTCGGTAAGTATTTCACGCCGTTGTAATGAATGATGCCAAGTGGATTATTAGCGTTTCGAGAGTTCACTCTAATCGGTTGAAACCCTTGTCGTACGGGCATTTGGATCGATCACCCGGGCACCGGATCGACACCGATCGATGATCGGCAAATTTGCAAAGAATCAGAAAGGGAATGGAAAGCGGTCGAATTGACGGTAATAAATACTCGTCCTTGGAAGAGCGCAGGGGGCGGATCGAGGGTGTAACGGAGAGATGCGCCCCCCGTTACAAACGAGGCAAGCTGGGGGCGGATTTGTAACGACCAGGTAAGGACTGGCACCCGGTCTCGCGGATGCGTTCGACCTCGAGGCCGAACAATAAAAAAAGGCAACGCGCCACGCGTTGCCTTTCTTGTGGCATCGGCCGATGCCGGTCGGATCAGCAGCCTGTCTGCTTGACGCGCTCGACTGCGAGCCCGAACACCGGACGCAGCTTCGTGCCGACCACGTTGCCGAAAAATGCCGAGACGAGCCATAGCCAGCCGTGCAGGCTGCCCGACACGATGCCGCTGAAGTACGCGCCAATATTGCAGCCGTACGCGAGGCGCGCGCCGTAGCCAAGAATCAGGCCGCCGACGATTGCGGCGATCAGCGAGCGCAGCGGCAGACGCCACACCGGCGCGAAGCGGCCGGCGAGCGAAGCGGCAACCATCGCGCCGATCACGATGCCGATGTCCATCACCGACTTCACGTCGTGGCTGATCGGTGCGGCGAGAGCGGCTGCGTTCGGGCCGGTGCTCCACACATGCCAGCTCGCGACATCGATGCCCATCGCGGAGAACGCCTTGGCGCCCCACAGCGCGAACGCCGACGTGATGCCCCACGGATGGCCCGACAGCGCGAGCGTCACGAAGTTGAGGATCGCGAGCACGACGCCGCCGGCGAGGAGCGGCCACGGGCCATGCAGCCACGGCGAGGCGTTCGGTGCACGATCCACGTCGCTCACGAGACGACCGTGACGGCGCTTTTCGATCAGCACGGTCAGCGCGGCGATCGCCGCGAACACCACGAGGTTCAGCGCGATTGCGGGGCCTGCACCGAGCGTCTGCACGAGCGAGATCGGCGGGAGATGCGGCAGCGCGGACCAGAACGGCATGTGCGCCGTGCCGACCACCGAGCCGACGATGAACGCAATCAGCGTGACGACCATCCGCGTGCTGCCGCCGCCGACCGTGTACAGCGTGCCGGAGGCGCAGCCGCCGCCGAGCTGCATGCCGATGCCGAACATGAACGCGCCGATCACGACCGACGTGCTGACGGGCGACACTTCGCCGACGACCGGATGACCGAACAGCGTGCCGGCGGAAAGCGCCGGGAAGAACAGCAGCACGCCGATCGCGAGCATCAGCATTTGCGCGCGCAGGCCGGCGCCGCGGCCGTCGGCGATGAACACGCGCCATGCGGACGTGAAGCCGAACGCGGCGTGATAGAGCGTGACGCCGAGCAGCGCACCGAGGACGTACAGCGCGGCCTGCTTCGCGCTGACGGTCTGCGCAAGATAGATCGCACCGAGTACGACGAGCGCGAGTGCAATGGCGAGCGGCTTCGGATTGATGTTGACGACGCGGCGGGGCGTGCCGTCGAACGACGTGGACAGATCGGACATGATGAACGGGGGCGGACGCGCCTGTCGCGCGAGGGCGGCACGCCTGTGAAACTGGCGGTCGGTGCGCGGGCGAAAGGCCGCGAAGAATCGTTTTGGGAAAGCCCGTAAGTATATCGAAATGTCGCGTTGCGGCCGCTGCCTGCCAAGGTTGGCGCTCCTCGATGGCAAGGCCGCGGCGCGCCGCGCTATCAGCCTGCGAAGCCCGCTGTGCGGGGCTTTGCGGGAATCGAAGCCGGTCAATGCCGGCCGCTTAATGACTCGTTGTAATACCGATATTGCAAAGTTGCATTGAAATTGCCGTCAACGTGGGAGGCGCTGCAATCGCGGCCTGGGGCGCGCGATTACAGGAATCGCGCCATCAGATCCTCGTCGTGGAAAACACCGTCGACGTTCAACGCGCCGACTTCGCACCCGTATTTGCGAAAGCCGAGCGACTCATACAGCTTGCGCGCCGCGTCGTTGCGGCTACCCACGGTCAACTGTACCTGTCGCAAACCGTCGATGCGCGCCGCACGCGTCAACAGCTCGCCGAGCAGCGCACGCCCGATCCCACGACCAGCCGCTTCGTGCGCGACATACATGCCGACCACGTTGGCTTTGTGCCGCTCCTTGTCGGCTTTGTTGCGTAGTAGTCCCACGACGCCGATCAGCGGAGCATCAACCGCCGCGAACGCACCAAGCAAGAACGTGCCTTCCGCCTCCGAACCCTGCAACGTCGCGTCATGCTGCTCGGCGCCTTTCGCCAGCGCTTCGTCGTGGCTTTGTCCGAACGAAGCGGGATGCGCCTTCAGCCCGCGCAGACGGAGCTGGAAATAGGCGTCCCGGTCGGCGGGACGGAGTTGGCGGATGAGTAGGGTGTCGGCGTTGACGGACATAGCGTTTGTTCGTGGTGCATCAGTTGGACGGGGCACGCGGGCGGCTAGCCGCGCTGGTGTTCGGCGAACTCGCGCAGCGCCACCGCGGTTTGCTGATCGGCGGGAAAGAACGCTTCGATGGCGAGTTCCGACAGCGTAACGTCCACCGGCGTGCCGAACACCGTGGTGGTGCTGAAAAACGACAGCACCCCAAGCGGCGTGCGCAGCCTCAATGGCACGGCGATCTGGCTGAGGCTTGCATCGTCCGCCGTTGTAGCGTCTGCATCGGGCGGCGCGGGATAGGCGGCCAGTTCGTCGCGCAGTGCGCTCAGCGTGTCGTCGCCGCTGACGTCGATCTGCCTTTGCAGCCGGGCCAGCACATGCTCGCGCCACGCATGCCAGTTGATGATCGACGACGCAATGCCCTGCGGATGCAAACTCAGGCGCAGCGCGTTGACCGGCGGCTTCAGCAGTTCGGGACTCGCGCCGCTCAATAAAGGCGCGAGGGCATTATTGGTCGCGACGATGGTCCAGTGCCGGTCGATCGCCAGGGCGGGGTAGGGCTCGTGTCCCTTGAGCACCAGTTCGACGGCTTCGCGCGCGGCGGCAAGCTGCGGGTCGGAGAGCGGACGTTCGCGAAACAGCGGCGCATAACCGGCCGCGACGAGCAGCGCATTGCGCGCGCGCAATGGCACGTCGAGTCGCTCAGCGAGATGCATGACCATTTCGCGACTTGGCAGCGCGCGGCCCGATTCCACAAAGCTCAGATGGCGCGTCGAAATGTCGGCCTCGGTGGCGAGCAGCAACTGACTCATACGCCGCCGCTGCCGCCATTCGCGCAGAAGATCGCCGACCGTGCGAGTGTCTATCTGCGCGGATGACGGAGTCGCTTGTGCAATAGAGAGTGTGTTCATGCCATCGATCATAGTCAAAGCGCGCGAGCAATCGATTACTTGAGAGGTAATGCTCTGCCAGTTTCAATCAACGAGACCCTCGGTCGATACCGGCGATTCACACCGATGATCGCGCCGGCCTTGCGCCCCGTGTGCGCCCTCGCGCAATCCCGCGGCCAACGCGGCACCCGGCTCAGGCGGCGGCCAGACGCAGCGGCACGGCAGTGAATTTGACGCCGATCGCCCCCGCCAGTTTGAGGACCGTGTCCATACGTGGTTTGGAACCGGGCGCGAGAGTCTTGTAGAGGCTTTCGCGGCCCAGGCCCGCTGCCATGGCGATCTTCGTGATGCCGCGGGCCTTGGCGATATCCGCGATGGCGGCGAGCAGCAGATCCGAGTCGCCTGTGTCGAGCGCGGCGTTCAGATAGGCCGCGACCATTTCGTCGTTGTCGAGGTACTTCGATGCATCGAAGCGTGCGGTTTTGATCTTGCTCATGACCGTTCCTTTCTGATGGTTGTCCACATTGTTCCGGCATGCCTGATATCCGCCTGCTGCGTGGACTTGTTGCCCCCGCAAAGCAGCAGATACACCATGCGCCCCTCGCGCGCGTAGTAGACCCGGTAACCCGGGCCGCAATCGATGCGCATCTCGAACACGCCGTTTTCCAGCAACCTCACGTCGCCGAAAAGCTCACGTTCCGCGCGCCGGATTCGCACGAGAATTTGCGCCTTTGCCTTGAGGTCGGTGAGGCCGTGAAGCCAACGGTCGAACTCTTCGGTGCAGTTGATCGTGTTCACGCGCGGTGTTTCGATCTGGTGCCAAGTGTATCCCTCAGGATACGGTCGTGCAAGCGTTAAAAACATCTCTTTAAAGTGGTCCAAGCCATCCTCCTGTTCGTCGCACTGCCTGCCTCGCGATGTCGTCGAGAGGCTTCGATTGGTCACAAGAGGTTAGCGGTGCCAACGTTTCTTGACGACTCGGCCAAATGGCCTATTTGGCGAGAAAAACCGTGAAAAGCGATGCGTGACAGGGACGCTGCATCCGCTTGATTACCTCCCGAGTAATCGACGCAATGCACGCGAGCGATCAATCTTCAACCCGAGCCCGCCGCATGCGATGCGTATGCCGCGCGAAGTGCTCAGTCCTGCCAATCAAGGAGTTCGAGATGAATGCGCATACCGATTTGATCGACCGTTATTTCGATACGTGGAACGAGACCGATGTCGCGCGCCGTCGCGAGTTGATCGCCGCAACGTGGAGCGCCGATGCCGACTATCGCGACCCGCTGCTGGCAGGTGCCGGCCACGATGGCATCGACGCGATGATCCGCGCGGTGCATGAGCGGTTTCCGCATCACACGTTTCGCCGAACGAGCGACGTCGATGGCTTCGCGAATCGCCTGCGGTTCTCGTGGGCACTGACGACGCCCGCGGGCGAGGCGATCGTCAAGGGCTCGGACTTCGGCGTGGTGGACGCGCATGGGCGCTTGCAAGCGGTCACTGGTTTTCTCGACGAAGCGCCCGGCGCCGCCTGACGCGTTTTTCACGGAGACGATCATGCACGAGCCCGCCGCTGCCACAGCCGCACCAATCCATCTCGCATTCGTGCGCGTTGCTGCCGCCGCCGACGCGTTATCGAGCGCGATCGCCGGTTTTGCGCTGCTCGCCGGCGCGCGGGCGTTTATGTTCATCGCACTGCTCGGCTGGCGCGAACCGGTGCTCGGCGGCGCGGGGCTCGTGATGCTCGCGGTGGTTGGATGGCTGCGCTGGCAATGCGGTGCTAGTGCAGCGGCTTGCTACAATCGATCGTCGTGCGGATGAAGCGAGGCCGACGCGTGACGCGATCACCTTGCAGAACGCACACGACCCCACCCATGCGGCAAGTTCCCAGCCCAACGACCAGGAGACTCCGTGCTAAAAAATCTGGACCCGCTACTGAACGCCGATATCCTGCACGCGCTGCGCTCGATGGGCCACGGCGACGAGCTCGTGATCTGCGACGCGAACTTTCCGGCCGACGCGGTCGCGCGCGATACCGTGCTTGGCAAGCCGCTGCGTCTCGACGGCGTCACTTCGCCGCGCGCGATCCGCGCAGTACTATCGGTGCTGCCGCTCGACACCTTCATCGAGCATCCCGCGTCGCGCATGGAAGTGGTCGGCGAGCCGCACACGATTCCCGCGGTGCAGCGCGAGGCGCAAGTCGAGGTGAATGCAGCAGAGGGGCGGGAAGTGCCGTTCGTGTCGATCGAGCGATTCGCGTTTTACGAGCGTGCGCGCCGTGCGTATTGCGTGATCGCGACTGGCGAGGAGCGCGGCTACGGTTGCTTCGTGTTCACGAAGGGCGTACTGCTTGCGCCGGACGCGCCGCACGCATAGTCGCCTTCGCCTTCCTCGGATTCATCACGACAAAACCATGAGCTTCCAGCTAGACAGTCTCGATCATCTCGTTCTGAACGTTGCCGATGTCGAAGTCAGCGCGGCGTGGTACGCGCGGATGCTCGGCATGCGACGCACCGAGTTCGCGTCGCGCACGGGCACGCGGGTGGCGATGACTTATGGCAATCAGAAGATCAATCTGCGTCCCGCATCGGCCGATACCGTTGCATGGTTCACGTCGCGCGAGGTGGTGCCGGGTACGGCAGACCTGTGCTTCGTGACCGCCGCGAGCCCGGACGATGTCAAGGCGCACTGGCTCGCGCAAGGCGTCGCGATCGAGGCGGGGCCCGTGGAGCGCGACGGCGCGCGCGGCAAGATGACGTCGGTGTATTGCCGCGATCCGGACGGCAACCTGATCGAGGTCGCCACGTATCCGCCAGCCTGAGCGGGCTTGGAAATCGCCGCAGTTGCACATATGCTCAGGGGCGAGGCGGGGAACTGCGCCCGCATATTCGGGTCTGCTGCTTATTCAATTACAGGAGCCCGCCATGTCGCGTCCCGTCGATTTCGGCATTATCTTCATCGCCCGTCTCGCGCTGTCAGTGTTGTTTCTGTGGAGCGGCGTGATGAAACTGGTGGGCTATGCAGGCTTCGTCGGCTACCTGAATTCGAAGGGCGTACCATTCGTGCAGATCGCCGCGCCGATCGCAACCGCGGTCGAGGTGCTCGGCGGCCTGCTGCTCGTGGTCGGCTTCAAGGTGCGACCACTCGCGCTCGTCATGGCGGTGTATACGGTTGCGACGGCGGTGCTCGGCCATGACTTCTGGAATATCACCGACCCGGCCATGCAGCACGACATGGTGATCCACTTCTGGAAGAACATCGGTATCGCGGGTGGTTTCCTGCTGCTGTTCGTCACCGGCGCGGGGCGTCTGAGCATCGACGGCGCGCGCGCGCCACGCGGCGGTCTCGGCAGCCTGTGAGGCACCATCGCGTGTAGTCGATGCGGCCCGCTTCCTGCTACGCAACATGCTGTCCAATCCGCGGCAATCGAGGGAGCAGATCATGATCCAGAACTTCGAGCAAATGATCGGCGGCAAAGTCACGCAACTGTGCGCGAGTCTCGGCGAAGGGCCGACGCCGCATCGCGTGATCATCAGCTTCGCCGATTCGGCGAAGACGCTGGTGGTTCTGGATGCGTCGGGATTCCTCGGCACCCTGAAGGCCGAGATTGAAGATCCGGAGAAACTGATCGCCGATGCGATCGCCAAGGTGCGCAACGAGGGCCTGATCGAGCGCGCAATCGATACCGGCGCGATTCAGGAGGCGTCGCTGTAGGCGATTCCCTTACCCACACCGCTTACTTGCTCGCGGCGCTTGCCCGGCGCACGCCCGATGCCACCGCATGCGACTCCGGATGCACGAAACACGCGAGCACGAGTCCCAGCACCAGCAGTCCCACCGAAATAGCCGTCGCCGCCTGCATTCCCGCCACGATCTGCGTCGCGGCCGCGCCGCCCGCGAGC
>ABYL01000083.1 GCA_000173575.1 Burkholderia sp. H160
GTTGACCGGCGTGTTCGCGGTCAAGGACATCGGCGGTGCGGATGGTGACGTGATGCTGCAACTCAAGGGCGTCGCGACGACGCTGATCTACAGCGGGGTGGTTTCGTTTGTCCTGCTGAAGGTAATCGACGCAGTGATGGGGTTGCGTGTTGCCGAGGAAGAAGAGCGCGAAGGACTGGACCTGGTCCTGCATGGCGAGGCGGTCGAATAACGGCTGCGCTGCGGATAGAGCAGGTACGACGGTCACAGCCGGTCTTTTGGGCTGGCCCGTACCTGCAGGCTTCTGTGCCGGGCGAGGCAGGGCGTCCGCGTGCCTTGGGTGGCGGACCTTGCGCTTGCAGCGGTCACGCCACGACAGAGGTCGGAGCACCGTTCGAACTTGAGGGCATGGGGATGTTTGCCCGGTACGCGTCCGTCATGCCGAGGTTCGGCCAGAGGAGCGAGGAGGTCGTGCCGGGTTCGAGCAACCGAATTTCCGCCAGCCAATGAAAAAGAATAATCGGCAGCATCTTGCGGTACTGGTTGTTCTTATATTTCAAATCGCGTTCTTGGCAATGTTCGCATTCGCCGAACCTGTCGTCAGGCATAACAGATGGGTCGGCGCGGGATTCGGATTCAGTTTCTTATTCGGCCTGATTCTGTCGGTCGGGTTTCTCGGCATGTGGCGCACGCGCACCGGTGA
Source organism: Burkholderia sp. H160 (assembly GCA_000173575.1). Lineage (GTDB taxonomy): Bacteria > Pseudomonadota > Gammaproteobacteria > Burkholderiales > Burkholderiaceae > Paraburkholderia. The sequence continues at coordinate 683 of ABYL01000083.1, forward strand.
TTCGGATTTTTTCGGCTTTCTTCTGGCCAATCCAGTTGATCTGGCCGTCGTCATCGCGACCGTAGGCCAGCTAGTGGCCATCCTCGTTGTGTAGGGTGCTGGGGAAGCGCGATTCGGACGATTACCCCCGATGGAATCATCGGGAAGGACGGGTAACCGCCTGTACTTTTCGCTACCTTAAGCCGTAGTCGACACCAGGCTCCCAACTGTTTGCATATGCGAGTTTCCCTTGAGGTTATTCGCAAGCGTCTGCACGAACGACTGCAACGACGTACCCGAGCTGCTATCGCCGAGTGAGCTCAACAGAGACTGAAAATCCGTCTGCAGCGTCGACAACTGCGAAGAGGACGAAGAAGAATTGCTGCTTGCATCCGAAGTACTGGACGTTGCATTCGAACTCGTCGTGCTGGTAGACCCGAGTTCCTGTGCGAGTGCATTGAGCGCCCCGCCAATATCCCCATAGGAAGAAGTTGCGGTCGAGCTGGTCGAGCCGCTCGTGGTATCGGACGCGGAGCTTTCACCACTACCCGGTTTCGAAACCGATCCTAGTGCCTGAAACAGCGCACCGAGAAAAGCCTGCATCGCTTCGGAAACCGAACTGGTTGACGACGAACCGCTCGTGGATGTGCTGGACGAGTTTTTGGTGCTGGAAGAGGTCGAAGAAGCTGTGGTGTTCGACGTGCTCGACGTAGCCGTGGTCGACGACGTGCTACTAATCCCAAGCGCCGACAATGCCGCCTCGAGTGCCGACAACAGCGGGTTCGACTCCGTCGAACTGGTCGAGGAAGACGTCGCCCCTTCACAGCCGCCGGTCGAGCGGCGAGTGGTGCCGATAGACGACAGGTTCGTGATTGATTGTGAACCACTTACACTTTGTATGCTCATGAAGTTTTATCTCCTTACAAGTGGAGCAGTCAGAGTAAGTGATGACAACATTTCCAAATGCCTGGTGAGGAGGATATTTCCCTCCCATCTCGGCTATCTGTAAGGCGCGGAAAGTTTCCCTCGACAATTCGCCGTCCTTTCAACGTGAGGCATCGGTTCGTACCGCGCCCCCACGTTTTTTCGTCCACAAGCGGCACCTCAATCCCGCAACTTCACCGCCGTCATCCGCGGCATCAGCGAATGAATGATGCCCAACGCAACCAGATATGCCGATGCGCCGACCGTAAAGAGCGCCCAGTACTGCCCGGTGCGCTGCAACGTCTCGCCGATCACGCCGGAGTAGAAGAACGAGCCGACCATCCCCGCCACGCCGCCGATACCGACCACCGTGCCGACCAGCCGCTTCGGAAACACATCGCCCACGGTCGTCACAAGATTCGCCGACCATCCCTGATGCGCCGCAGCCGCGAGACCAACGGCGAACACCGCGTACCACAGGCTCTGGAAATACGACAACGTGGCGATCGGCACGACGCACAACGCACAAACGAGCATCGTGAGCTTGCGCGCGAAGTTCGGCCTGTTGGTGCGCGCCATCAAGCGCGACGATAGCCAACCGCCCGCCACGCTGCCGACCGATGCCATCGTATAGATGGCGATCAGCGGCAGCCCCATCTTCGCGATGTCGATATGGCGCGACTCATTGAGCCACTTGGGCAGCCAGAACAGATAGAACCACCACACGGGATCGGTCAGCAGCTTGCCGAACACAAACGCCCACGTCTCACGGTATTTGAGCACCGACAACCAGCTGACTTTCTGTTCGACGATTTCTTCGCGATCCGCATTGATGTAGTCGAGCTCTTCCTTCGACACCGACGGATGCTGCGAAGGCGGCCGATAAACCAGCAGCCACACCGCCAGCCAGATGAAGCCGGTCGCGCCGCCCACGATGAACGTCGCGCGCCAGCCCCACATGACCGCGGCGATCGGCACGAAGGCCGGCGCGACGATGCCGCCGATCGTCGCGCCCATGTTCCAGAAGCCCGTCGCCAGCGCGCGTTCCTTCTTCGGAAACCACGTGGCGGTAGTGCGGATCGCGACCGGAAAATTGGCCGCTTCGCCAAAACCGAGCAGACCGCGCACAGCCGCGAAGCCCGGCACGGTCGACGCCACCGCGTGCAGCATCGCCGCGAGACTCCACATCGCCATCGCGCTGCCGTAGACCTTCTTCGTGCTGAAGCGATCCGCGATCCGGCCGAAGATTGCGAGACCCACCGCATAGGCGACCGTAAACACCATCACGGTCTGCGCGTACTGCACCTGATTCCAGCCGATATCCTTTTGCAGCAACGGCGCGAGCAGCCCGAGCATCTGACGATCCATGTAGTTGATCGTCGTCGCGGCGAAGATCATCGCGCAGATGGTCCATCGGTATCGGCCGACGGCCGTACTTGCGGCGGTCGTCGTGGCTTCTAATGTTTTCACAGTGTCTCCAAAGGTTTATAGAAATGGTGCCTACATGGTTCGATGCGGCTAATGCGCGGAGGCGGGTAATCCTTCGCGTGGGCTCATGCGGGAGAAGAACACGACCCCGGCGGCCACCACCGACATCACGACGAACAGCGGCAGCACGCGCCACTTGATCTTGCGCACTGCACTCGCCAGCACGTCGGCGCGCTCGGGCCGCGCCGTATCGGCCATCGGACTAGTCATGCAGTTGTCTCCTTCGATGACGACGCGCGTTGCGCGTCGCAGGTCAAGTACCGCCTGTTGTGGTTTCGCGCGGCTCGCAGCCGCGGATTAGAAACGCGGGTTTTTGCCGGTGAAGCCCGGCTCGTACTTGCGCATCTGCGAAAGGTCATCACGGTTGCGCACGCCGCACGACAGATACTGCGCATGCAGTTCGGCGAGCCGCTCGCGGTCGAGTTCGACGCCGAGGCCCGGCGCGGTGGGCACGCGGACCGCGCCGTTGTCGAACTTCACGCGGCCGCCCTTGATCACTTCTTCTTCCTGCCACGGGTAGTGCGTGTCGCACGCGTAGGTCAGGTTGGGGATGCTCGCGGCGACGTGCGTCATCGCCATCAGGCTGATGCCGAGGTGCGAGTTCGAGTGCATCGACATGCCGAGATCCCATAGCTTGCACATGCGCGCGAGCGTTTGCGTCGCGCGCAGGCCACCCCAATAGTGATGGTCCGACAGCAGAACCTTGACCGAACCGATCTCGGCGCCGCGCCGGAAGTCTTCCATCGTCGTGATCACCATGTTGGTGGCGAGCGGCAGACGCGTGTGCTTCGCCAGTTCGGCCATCCCTTCGAGACCCGGACACGGGTCTTCGTAGTACTCGAGCAGCTCGTCGAGTTCCGGGGCGGCCGCGATGCTCGTTTCAAGCGTCCAGTTCGCGTTCGGGTCGAGCCGTAGAGGCACGCCGGGAAACGCCTGATGCAGTGCACGCATGCACGCGATTTCGTGCGCGGGTTCGAACACGCCGCCCTTCAGCTTGATGCTCTGGAAGCCGTACAGATCGATCATCCGACGCGCTTGCGCGACGATCTGCTCGGGGCTCAGGCCTTCGCCCCACGCGTCGGGCGCATAGGGCTTGTCGATGTGCTCGGCGTATTTGAAGAACAGGTAGGCGCTATAGGGCACCGCGTCGCGCACCTTGCCGCCGAGCAGGTCGACGATCGGCGCGCCGACGATCTGCCCTTGCAGGTCGAGCATCGCGACTTCGAGCGTGCTGATGACTTTCGGCGCGTTTTTCGCCGAATGCGAGCCGGGCGCGAGTTCGAATTCAACCGCGCCTGGGCTCGCCTTGACCGTGGCCCGCACGCGCTCTTCCATGCGATTGAGGTCGAACGGCGACAGGCCGATGACCAGCGATTTCGCCTGCTCGAGCACGCGCAGCATCGGTTCGTCGCCATAGGTCTCCGAGATGCCGACGCGGCCGTCGCTCGTCTCCAGCTCGACGATGGCGCGCAGCGCCCAAGGTTCGTGGATTCCGGCGGCGTTGAGCAGCGGGCCGTCGCGGAAGGCGATCGGGGTGATGCGCACCTGGGTGATGGTGATGTCGCGAGTCATGATGGCAATCGGCATGAGAGGAGTTTGATGGGACGGATGGTAAAGCACTAATGTATTAGTGCGTTAGTGGGGTAATTACTCATGTCCACTTCGTGGCGAATTCCGCTCGCAAGCCCGCTGGAAGCGGCGGGCGTCGGCTATAGTACTAGTGCCTCAGCGGACCGCCACGTCGGTCCGCCTGCTTCCATGCTTCAGCTTCCGCCATGAAAAACCACGCTACCTCGTCGGTGGTGAAGCGGCTCGACCGCTCCCGCCACGCCGCGCCGCAAGTATTCGAACGACTGCGCGAAATGATCCTTTCCCTCGAACTGACGCCGGGCACCGTGCTCTCGCGCACCGAGCTGGCGAACCAGTACGGCTTGAGCCAGACGCCGGTGCGCGACGCGCTGATGAAGCTCGGCGAGGAAGGTCTCGTCGACATCTATCCGCAGCACGCGACGGTCGTCAGCCAGATCAACGTGACGTCCGCGCTGCAGGCGCACTTCCTGCGCCGCTCGATCGAACTGGAAGTGGTACGCACGCTCGCGGAGCAGCGCGACGCGGCGCTGATCGCTCAGCTGCGCGCCACGATCGCGCGGCAAACGGAACTGCTCGACCTGAAGAACTACGAGCAGTTCTCGCTGCTCGATCAGGCGTTTCATCGGCAGATGTACGAGGCGGCGGGTGTGCCGCAGCTGTGGGATCTGGTGCGCAGGCTGAGCGGACATATCGACCGGCTGCGGCGCCTGAATCTGCCGGTGGAGGGCAAGACGATGGCGGTAGTGCGAGATCACACCGAGATCGTCGATGCAATCGACAAAGGTGATGTCGAGGCCGCGCAGGCAGCGCTGCGCAAGCATTTGTCGGGGACGCTGAGTCAGATCGATCAGATCAGGGCCAGTCATCCGGATTTTTTGGCGGATGAGTGAGGGGGCGGGTAGATCCCATGAATTCAAGACTTAGCGCGGTATTGACCGCCCTCACCGCCGCGGCGCTGTTCGGCGCCGCGACGCCTCTAGCCAAAGCCCTGCTCGGCTCGATGTCGCCGTTCATGGTCGCGGGCCTGTTCTACCTGGGAAGCGGCGTAGGTCTCGGCGTCGGCATCATGATCCGCCGGATGCGACGGCCGTCGGCGCAAGCCGCGATCGAGCACCGCATTCATAAAAATGAGTTGCCGTGGCTTGCCGGCGCGATCGTCGCCGGCGGTGTCGCCGGACCGGCACTGCTGATGCTGGGTCTATCGAGCACGCCGGCCGCAACGAGTTCGCTGCTGCTGAATCTCGAAGGCGTGCTGACCGCCATCATTGCGTGGGTGGTCTTCCGGGAGAACGTCGACCTGCAAGTGTTTCTCGGCATGGTCGCGATCGTCGCCGGCGGCGTGATGTTGTCCTGGACACCCGGAGAAACGGGTGTGCCGGCCGGTGCGCTGCTCATCGTCGGAGCATGTCTGTGCTGGGCGGTCGACAACAATCTCACGCGCAAGGTGTCGGCGAATGACGCGATGGTGATCGCCTGCCTGAAAGGTCTGATCGCCGGTCCCGTGAATCTTGCGATTGCGATCGCGACTGGAGCATCACTGCCGCCGGCCATCACAGTGGGCGCTGCCATGCTCACAGGGCTTGCCGGCTACGGCGTGAGCCTTGTTCTATTCGTCGTCGCGCTTCGTCAGCTTGGAACGGCACGGACCGGCGCCTACTTCTCGGTTGCGCCGTTGTTTGGTGTCGCCATTTCGCTGCTGATCTGGCCGGAGCGGCCGTCCCTCGTCTTCTGGATTGCCGCGGCGCTGATGGCGCTTGGCATCTGGCTTCATGTACGCGAGCGGCACGAGCATGAGCATGGGCACGAACTGATGGAGCACTCGCACCGGCACCGGCATGACGAACATCATCAGCACGACCATGATTTTCCGTATGACGGTGACGAACCCCACACCCATCCCCACGTCCATCTGCCCATCACGCATTCGCACGCGCATTTCCCGGATATTCACCATCGTCACCAGCACTAGTTCTGGCTAAGGCTGGATCACGGTCATTCTGAATGGACCGCCGTTCGCAGCCGCGTGTGATACCGCTTCGTTGGCCTCGTCGAGCGGGAATGTCGTGATGTCGAAATGTCCGGGATCGAGCAATCCCGAGCGGATCAGACCTGTCATCAGCGTCACGGCTTCCGTCGGATACATCCATTTGCCGCGTATCGTGATGTCGTTGCGCATGATCCACGGATAGGGCAGGTCGAGCCCCGCGCCGCCCAGCGTCCCCACGCCACCCATCAAAATGACGCGGCCGTACGGGCGCACGGCCATGACCGCGGCGCGCACGGCCGTGGCAGGCGCCGAGGGCGGCAACAGATCGATGACGCAATCGATCGGACAAGGGGCCGCCCGTTGCATCCGTTCGCGGTCCGCCTGTTCGTCGCCTGTCAGTTTGACCGGCCGCACACGTTCGCCGAAGCGCTGTTGCAGATCGTCGAGTGCGTCCGTATTGCGTCCCGGAGCCACCACACAGCGCGCTCCCATCGCAAGGGCAACAGCGACGCAGGCGCTGCCGAAGTTGCCGGTCGCACCGCTGACGAGCAGCGTTTCGCCGGCCCGCAGCGCGGCCGAAAGCAGCCCACCATAGGGCACCAGCATGACGTTGAGCGCACACCACCGCGCCGCCTCGCCAGGCTCCATCTCTCCGATACGAACCGCGTTCTCGGTCGGCACACGCACCTGTTCGGCGAACGGACCGTCGTGAAAGTGCCGTTGCAGACGCAAGCCGCCCTCTCCACGTGAGCTCCAGCCCTGCAGCGCGATATCGGGCATCAAAGCGTCGTCGCGCGAGCGCACGGTCGGGTCGCAGAACACCCAGTCGCCCAGCTTCAGATGGGTCGCATCGGGGCCGCTCGCGCTCACCCGGCCGATCGCACCACAGCCAGGCACGATCGGCAGCTCGATTGGATAGCTGCGCTGACCACTGAACACTTCATTGGCGTATGACAATACCGGCGCGGCAGCGACATCCACGATCACCTCGCCAGTGCCGATTTCCGGACTTGGAATCTGCGTAATCGCGAGTGGTCGGCCTAGCGAATTCAGGACTGCAGCTTTCATCGTCGTTCTCCTTCAATGATGGGTCTGATGAGGTCATTCTGGCGAGCCTAGAATTAGCAACAAGGCCTGGCACTATCCCAGGATTCATCGATACCTCCTTGCAAGGACGACCATGCCGGCATCGAGACGGACTGAATTTGGTGATTTCCTGCGTTCGCGCCGGGAGAAACTGATCCCGGGAGCGGGGCAGCACAGAGGCGGCCGGCGTCGTCGTACGCCCGGTCTGCGGCGGGAAGAGGTTGCCGAACTGGCGGGCATCGGCGTGGACTGGTATGTGCGGCTCGAGCAGGGGCGAACGGTCAGTCCGTCAGATGCCACCCTCGACGCGCTGGCTCGCGCCCTGCGGCTTGGCAAAGCGGAAGCCGCGCATCTGCGGGCGCTCGCACGCAGCAGCGATCCCCGGGCGTTCGCTCCTGAGAGTGTCCCGCCGGCCATTGCGCGCATCGTTTCGGACCTCTCCCTGCCGGCATACGTGACCGGCCGGCGATGGGACATCCTCGCGTGGAACCGGGCGGCAGCCGATCTGCTCGGATTCGATCGCCTGACGCAGGCGGACCGCAACATCCTCGTTTTCATGTTCATCGAACCGGAAACGAGGCGCCTGTTCGGAACCACCTGGGAGGACGAAGCGCGCCGCATGATCGCGTTGTTTCGCACAACGCATGATCTCTTTGCCGACGACCCATCGTTCGTTGAGCTGGTGGAGCGCCTGCGTTCGTGCAGTCCTGAGTTTGCCAGGTGGTGGATTGCGCACGACGTCCGTGGAGGCGCATCCGGGCAGAAGGTACTCGTGCATCCTCAGCGCGGCGCGCAACGGTACGAATACGCCACGTTTCAGGCCAACGACGACCCGTCGTTGAAACTCGCGATCTACACACCCGTCTGAAAGCCGTCATCGACACGACCGAGGCGCTTCCACCGGCGCAGGTTTAGACTAAAGAGGCGAAGCAACCGGCCCGCGAGCGCTAGAACGCGGCACTTAGTCTTCTTGCTTGATACCTACGACCATGCGGCGATCGACTGTCGGGTTTCTGATTGCCCTGGCTATCTACGCCGTGGGTTACGCGATGAGCACTGGCAGCATCGGCCTGGCGCAGGCACAGGCACAGCCGCCGTCGTTCGAGAGCTTCGCCGTTCCGAGCGGCAGTGCGCCGCATGACGTCGCACCGGCGCATGACGGCACCGTGTGGTACACCGCGCAGGCGCAGGGAGCAGTCGGGCGACTGGACCCGCGCAGCGGCAAAATCGACAAAATTGCGCTCGGCGCCGGATCGGCGCCGCATGGTGTGATCGTCGGTCCCGATAGCGCGGCGTGGATCACTGACGGCGGCCTGAACGCGATCGTGCGCGTCGATCCGAAGACGCTCGCCGTCACGCGTTTTCCGCTGCCCAAGGACCGGCCGGATGCCAATCTGAACACGGCCGTGTTCGACAAGCAGGGGCATCTGTGGTTTACCGGGCAGAGTGGCATCTACGGCGAGCTCGATCCGCAGCATGCCCGTATGCGCGTCTTCGATGCACCACGCGGCCCCGGGGCCTACGGTATCTGCGTGACCCGTTCCGGGGACGTGTATTTCGCGTCACTGGCCGGGAATTATCTTGGTCGCATCGACCCCGCGACCGGTGCGGCGCAGGTCATCGACCCGCCAACGTCGAATCAGGGCGCGCGCCGCGTCTGGTCCGATTCCAGCGGACGCGTCTGGGTCAGCGAGTGGAACGCCGGAAAGGTCGGTGTATTCGATCCGGCCACGCATCAATGGCGCGAATGGCGACTGCCCGGCAACAATCCACACGCATACGCGATATTTGTCGACGACCAGGATATCGTCTGGCTCAGTGAATGGAGCGCCAACGCGCTAGTGCGCTTTGACCCGCGTGCCGAGCGATTCGACGTGTTGCCGCTGCCGCGTGACCACGCGAACGTGCGCGAGATGATGGGCCGTCCGGGCGAGGTCTGGCTGTCCGAGTCGGGTACCGATCATCTGTTGCTCTACAGGTCCCATGCGGCCGATGTGAGAGGGCAATGACTAGAGCAGCTGAAGGGTTCGCGGATCGGCTTCCCCGCCGAAATACTTGCGCAAAGCTTCGACGAATACCTCGTTGTCGTTCGTGGCGCGCGCGAACAGGCTGACCGACGAGCGAAACTTGAGGTCATCCGGATACCCGAAAATTTCCTCGATGGAACGATCGCTGACAAGGTTAACCAGCTGCATCGTTTCGCGCAGCCGCGGACCCAGTATCGGGTGGCGCAGATAGGCTTGGGCTTCGGCTAGCGACGCAAGCGCGAATCGCTGCGCCATGGCGCTGGCTCCGAGCCCCTGTAGTTGAGGAAACACGAACCACATCCAGTGGCTTCGCTTGCGTCCATGCCTCAATTCATCGCATACCTGGGCGTACACGGGATCCTGAGCATCGACAAAGCGCTGAAGGTCATAGGGATCGTCCATTTCGTCCTCCACTCGTAATTCTTCAACGACGCTCTCGCATGGCAAAGGCGACAACAACGCCCGACATGAACGTGACCGCAGCGATTGCCAGAATGGCGTCGGCAAAGCCGAAGCGATCGGCGATGAGCCCCGCCGAAAGCGCGCCGATCGCATAACCGAGGTCTCGCCAGAATCGATACACGCTCAGTGATCGAGCCCGCCAACGAGGCTCCGAAGCGTCCGACACAGATGCGATCAGGGTAGGGTAGACCATTGCAGTTCCGAGTCCGAGCAGCACGCTTGCAATCAGCCACCACCCAAACTGCCCGGTGAGCCCAGTCATCAAGAGACCGGCCGCCTGGATCCACATGCCGGCGACGATAAGTCCCTTGCGGCCCCACCTGTCGCTCAATGGGCCGGTGACAACCTGACAGACTCCCCACACGATCGGATAAACGGCCTTGAGTATCCCGATTCGTTCGACCCCGAGCCCAAGTCCCGTGAAAAACAGCGGGAAAATGCCCCAGCTCATGCCGTCGTTGAGGTTATTGATCAGCCCGGCCTGCGACGCTGCGAACAGGTTGCGGTCCTTGATCGAGGTCAGCAGGAACACGTCGCGAAATGACAGTGATGATGCGGCCGTGGGCTTGCCGGCCGCCTCCAGCCGAACGTGATCGCGTGTATCGCGCACGACGAGGATCGACAGGATCAGGCCAGCTGCCGCGTAGAAGATTCCCAGGTACATCGGGGTTGGCCGAAGACCGTGCCTGCTCGCCAGATAGCCTGTTAGAAACGCAGTCACACCGACCGCCAGATAGCCAGCAAACTCGTTGAGACCCACCGCCAGACCGCGCCCTTTCGGCCCGACCAGGTCCACCTTCATGATCACGGTCATGGACCATGCAAAGCCCTGGCTGGCACCAAGCAGAACGTTGGCCGCAACCACCCACTCCCAGTGCGGAGCGGCGATGATCATGAAAGGAACGGGCAGCGCAAGCATCCATCCGGCGACTAACACACGCTTGCGGCCCCACGTGTCGGCCAACTGTCCAGAAACGAGATTGGCGAGAGCCTTGACGACCCCAAAGCTGACGATGAACGAGGTAATGACCGTCGTGGATTGGATATGGAATTCTTGCGCGCCGATCAGCGGTACGACCGTCCGCTCGATACCGACCATGCCTCCCACAAAGGCATTGATCAGCACGAGCAACGAGAACTGTCGCCAGTTTTCCTTGAGCCCCAGGCGGACCGGGTGCCCGGAAGATGAAACGGCCGTGTGCCCTGCCATGCTACGCCCGAACGTCGCCGAGGCCGGAATTGACCGCACGCAGCCGGGCTGCTTCGGGCGGTGCGGGTGGCACATCGAGGAGCATGAAGCGGACGAATTCTTCCTCGCGGCCGATACCGAACGCACGGTTGTACCGCTTCTCGAAACCAAGCGTCGAGGTCGGGTTCGCGCTAAGACTGCGCCCGCAGGCCGAGCCGGCGTAGGCGCCGGGCAAGACTTCCAGATAGTCGGGAAGCGCCCTGAGTTTCTGCACGCTGCGGAACAGGTCTCTCGCGCCCTGTTCGGCGCTAACGGCCAGTTCGGTTCGGCCGAGATCGCCGATCATGAGCGTGTGGCCGGTCACAACCAGCCAGGGCTCATCAGCGCGGGTGCGGTCTGTCACCAGCAGACAGATATGTTCAGGTGTATGACCCGGTGTGTGCAGCACCTTGAGGACGACATTGCCGAGCTGGATCTCCTCGCCGTCCTCTACACCTTTGAAGGACAGTGCTATATCGGCCTTCGCCGACAGCACGTATGCGGCGCCTGCCGCGTCGGCGAGCTCCCGGCCGGTAGACACATGGTCAGCATGCACGTGCGTGTCGATCACGTGGGTGATTTTCATTCCCGTGGCGTCAGCCGCCTGCAGATAGACGGCGGGTTCCGCGACGGGATCGATCACAGCGCCCGTCGCCTTGCCGCCGCAACCGAGGAGGTACGAAATCCCAACCGGATCGGAATGGAGGAATTGCCGTACGATCATCGGATCGCTCCTCGCGGGTGAGGGTGATAACATTCAACAATTATCGTGAATGATTGACCTATGAGCGTGGAGTGTCAAGCGTGGGACCGAAGCAGGCAATCTTTGAGCGCCTCGCAGAGATAGCGCAGGCGTTCGGCCATCCAGGCCGGCTCGAATTACTGGAGCACCTCGCGCAGCGCGAGCGATCCGTCGAGGATCTGACGGCGCTGTCAGGCATGAGCTTCGCCAACACCTCGCGCCATCTGCAAATCCTTCGGCGAGTGCGGCTGGTGGACACTGAGCGACGCGGCAAGAACATCGTGTATCGCCTTGCTGGCGATAGCGAGGTTGTCGGTCTGATGAAATACCTTGGCCTGATCGGCGAGCGAAACGACGCGGAAGTCAACCAGATCCTGAACGACTACTTCTATTTGCGCGATTCGATGGAATCTGTGTCACGAGAGGAGTTGGCCCGGCGTCTCGCTGACGATCTGGTCACCGTGCTCGATGTGCGGCCACGGGATGAGTATGCGCAGGGGCATTTGCCCGGTGCCCGAAATATCCCATTGGCGGAGCTGGAGCGGCGCCTGAACGAACTACCGTCAGGCATGGAGATCGTCGCATACTGTCGCGGGCCCTACTGCGTGCTGGCCTTCGAGGCGGTCGCCACGCTGCGGGCAAAAGGCTTCAATGCGGTGCGTCTCGAGGATGGATTCCCCGAATGGAAGGCAGCCGGTCTCGCCGTGGAGACCGTGGCCGCCGTCTAGCCGTTGCCGCCAATGGCCGCTCACCCGGACATTCAAACAAATGTATAGCGTCGGCAGTCGCGCGGATCTGTTGTAGTCTGACAGCTCTCAGCGCACACGGGGGTCCTTATGGAGCGGGAGCTAAAGCTGCGGGTCCCGAAAGAAGCTCTTGACGCATTGCGTCACGCTCCGCTGCTCGCGAAACTGAATAGCCAGGCCGAGGCTCCTCAACTGTTGACGAGCACGTATTTCGACACTCCCGCGCTCGCGTTTCATGGGAACAAGGCTTCGCTGCGAGTGCGTACCGTTGGCAACAAAAGAGTGCAGACGTTGAAGCTGGAAGGGTCGGTGCAGGCGGGACTTTTCAGCAGGGACGAGTTCGAGGTGCCAGTCGAGAGCGACGTCCCCGATCTCACGCGACTGCACGATCAGGTTCCTGATGACACCGACTGCGGCAAGCTGATTCGCGACGAAATCATTGCCGCGCAGCTGGAACCGGTGTTTGTCACGCGAATCAATCGATCGGTCTTTCCTCTGCGCACACCGTCCGGTGACGAGATCGAAATCGCGCTCGACGAGGGGACCGTCGACGCGAAGTCGGGCTCGGTGCCCATCACGGCGGTGGAACTGGAACTGAAGCAGGGAGAGCCGGAAAGCCTCTACAACATCGCGCTCGAGTTGCTCGAAGCCGTGCCGCTGCGCATCGATCATCTCAGCAAGGCTGATCTCGGATATGCACTGCTTGGAACCGCGCACAGCAAGGCGGTCAAGGCGCAACCCGTGCAACTGGACAAACGCGCTTCCGTCGAGGACGCATTCTCCACTATCGCGCGCAACTGTCTGGATCAGGTTCAGGCGAACGAATGCGGCGTCGTGTCCGGCCACGATTCGGCGAGTGTTCATCAGATGCGCGTGGGGCTTCGTCGTTTGCGTTCGGCCTTCGACCTGTTCGCGAAGGTCATTCCCGCCTCTCCCGGCCTTGACGAGGAATTGCGCTGGATTGCTTCGGAACTTGGCGCCGCGCGCGATTGGGAAGTGCTTGCGGGATCGACGCTTGATCATGCCGGCATCAATGGCAATGCGGACGAGATCCTGCCCGTCAGGCAGGCGTGCGAAAAGGTTGCCGTCAACAACCGGCAGCGCGCCGCTACCGCGGTCGAGTCGGTTCGCTACACGCGGCTCGCGCTCCAGCTCGCGCTCTGGTTGAACCGGAAGGGTTGGCGCGATGGTATGTCCGACCAGCAGCGCGAGGCGATCAGCAGCCCAGTGAAGCAGTTCGCGGCGGATGTTCTGCGTCGCCGGCACAGGACACTGATCAAACGTGGCAAGGGCCTGGCGGATCTCGATGATCATCTTCGTCATCGCGCCCGCATCGCAGCAAAGAAAGTTCGCTATGCCACCGAGTTCTTCGCGTCGCTGTGCCCGAGGCGGGCCGTTTGCCATTATGTCGACGCACTGACGGCGCTTCAGGATGATCTGGGCTGGCGCAACGATGCCGTTGTCGCCGATCAGCTGCTGACCGCGCTGCCACGAACTTCCCCCGAGGCGGCATCGGGGGCAGCCTTTGTAAGAGGCTTTCTGGCTTCTCGTGTCGCTGCGGATCATCGGACCTTGAAGAAACTATGGAAGCGCTTCAGACGCCTGTCACCACCGCGCTAGCTGGGCTCGACGCCGACCGCGACCCGAACCCGACGTGTTCGATAGCACGATTCAATTGGAATTCGACCTCTCATGGTTCTGTAATGGGCCATATGCCGCGCAACGCGGGAGACATTCGTGAAAACGTTGGCCGCCATCATGGCTGTTCTGATTGGCTGTTCATGCGTAGCCGCGGCTTGCGCCGCCGACATTAGGGGCGCCGGCAGTACGTTCGCCGCCCCTCTCTACACCCGGTGGGCCACCGACTATCAGCGGTCGGGCGGAAGCAAAGTGATCTATCAGGGCACGGGTTCCTCCGACGGACTCAGGCAGGTCATCGCCCGGGCAGTCGACTTTGCAGGATCGGACGCGCCGCTGACCGACGATCAACTGACCAGAAACGGCTTGCGGCAATTTCCAACCGTGATCGGTGGCGTGGTGCCAGTCATCAATCTTCCGGGGCTCAAAGCCGGCGAGGTGATGCTGACGGGGCCGGTCATCGCCGACATCTTTCTTGGCAAGATCCAGTTCTGGGACGACCCCGCGATCGTGCGGCTGAACCCAAAGATCAAGATGCCGAACTATCCGATTGCGGTGGTGCGTCGCCAGGATGGCTCGGGCACGACGCTGATCTGGACTCACTACCTTGCGCAGGTCAGTCCGGAATGGAAGCGCAGGGTCGGCGAAGGCACCAGTGTGCGATGGCCGCTCGGCATCGGCGGCAAGGGCAACGAGGGCGTGGCCACCTACGTCGGCTATCTGCCCGGCGCATTAGGCTATGTCGCATGGGATTTCACGAAACAGAACCGCCTGACGTACCTTGCCCTGACCAATGCGGCGGGTTATGTCGTTCAGCCCAGCGCTACAACGTTCAAGGCAGCGGCGGCGAACGCCGACTGGTCGGGCTCGCTCTCTCAATTGCTGACCAACCAGCCGGGCAAGGATGCCTGGCCGGTCATGGGCGCGACCTACGTGCTGCTTCCCGCAACGCCGGTCAAGCCGCGCCACGACGAAGCCACATTGAAGTTTTTCGACTGGGCGATGAGTCATGACGGACCGGCGATCAACGCGCTGGACTACATCCCGCTCCCGGACCCGGTCGTGACGAAGATCCGCTCACAATGGCCCGTCAGTGCGGACGAAAAGTCGGCGCACAAAGCGCTCGTGATCCCATGAGCGATGGGCGATTGTTCGGCCTGGCGTAATCGCATCGATGAACGTTCTAAAGGTCGAGGCATGCTGCTGAAAGCCTGCGCGGCGTAGTATGGTTTCATGCGACGTGCACACAGGGGCCTACGATGTATAAGAGCTCGATCAGTCATTGTGATCAGGACGAGTGGAGTGAGCTTGTCCTGATCGTGATGAAGACGAGCCTGCCGGTGGCCCACGAGCTGCAATTGCCGCCTGACGCTGTTCTTGACTGTGCCGCCAGGCATTTGCGCTTCCAGGACTTCCCGTGTTTTGCATGGGCGATGCAGGGCGCTGCGCGCGCGCACGCGTGCTGTTGCCGGCGCGACGCCAATCCCCCAGTTGAAGTTGCCTACATCAAGGCCCTTGCCGCGCACCTAGATCACAACAGGAATGCGCTCGCGTGTATGCCGACGATCCACACGATCAGCGTTCAGGACCATGTTGCAGTGCCTGCTCAGATGTACGAAAAGGTAGCAGTGGCCCTTCAGAAGCTGAAGGAAGATGTGCAGCGTGTCTTTTCTCCGGGGAGCGGCGTTTTCAGCCGTGCGGACATTGATGGTGCAGTGGGCTTCGCCAAGGCGCTCGTGGCGATGATGCCTGCCGGCGACAACCCAGACGCCTTCGAGCGCGCGTTTGCCGCGGTTTTGCACGTGCGATTTTCCACACAACTCCACCTTGTGCCTGGCGATGCGGATCACGTGCTGCGTGTTCTGCGTGTCGACGGACTTCCGACGCCGGTGCATCTGCCGTCTGCGCCGACTGGATGGATGCAGCGCGTCAAGGACGCGGTGCATGACACTAACAGGCTGCACAACTAGGCGGGTGTCCGAACAAGCGCGGCCTGGCGCCCTTGTCTCACGCAGACAACGCGTCGATCACTCGTTGCGCGAGCGCGACTTCCGCATGCTGCGCGACCCGAAGCGCTGGTTGCGCTGGAAGCCGCCCTTGGCGATGGGGCGCCGCAGGCGCCGACACGCGAGGCGCACCAGCTCGGCACCGACTTTCACGTTCAACTCGCGACGTTGTCTGCAAATGATTTCATCGCTCGTGGTGTTGCCGATTCGATGACGCGTCTTTCCCGTGCCAGGTGGCTCGACATGTCCCCCGAGCACGAGGGCTGGGACGAGCATCGTGCTGTTCTTGCGGCATTGCGCAACGGCGATGGACCGCAGGCGGCGGCCCTCGTCACGAGGCATATCCACGCTAGCCGCGATCGACTATTGAAGATGCTGACAGAAGGCCACCGTAGCCTGAGGGCGCGTGGGCTCGCCGTCGAGCGGGGCTGACTGCGTCCAGACTTTGCGTTCATTGAAAAAGCTGGCGTCGCCTTTCGCTAAACGGATAAAACAGCAAATAAAGGACGCGATTCAGACCAATCAGTAAAAGATCATGCCCACCTCCCGCCGAGAAATCGGAAAATTCAGGAACTTATGGACGAGATCGTCTCGTCTTGCAATCTGCGCTCAGTAACATATGCTCTTTTTCAGAGCGCGTTTAAGGTCCTTTTTCCGGCACCACGGTGCAAAGGATCGCCCACGGGCGCGAGGCGTTCCGGCAAAGCCGAACAGCGCCGTCGCAGCGCGCCTGACGTTTCTCCGTTCACCCGTGAGGCGTTCGCGCAAGTGGTGGACTCGATGTTCAATCAGCATGCGAAGTGGCTAGACGTGCGCAAAAGTCATGCGCCATGGCTCAGATCGGTGACCTCGGCTTTCGACAGTTTGTTTATGGTCAAAAAGCCCGATTCGATTTTCATGTTTACTCGTGATTGATTCACAAGCTGGCTTCTCGCTTCTGCAATCATGAGATTTACGCGCACGAGCATGGCACCGATTGCGCGGAAATTTCGAAGTGGGTGTGGCTGTATTGATTTGAACGTTGCGACGCGTTTGCGATGTGCGCCGCTCGCATGTGGGTGAGCGGCGCGAGCATCAATACATAAGGAGTTCTGGCGATGCAAGCTCCTCAGCGTTCTTTGCGGGTCGAGTTGATGGCGCCACTCTCGGGCGTACTGGTGCCCCTCGACAGCGTGCCCGATCCAGTCTTCGCCCAGAAGATGGTCGGCGATGGCGTGTCGATCGATCCAACTTCGGATGAACTGCTGTCGCCGCTTGCCGGCAAGGTCACGCAACTCCATAGCTCCGGCCACGCGACCACGATCACCGGCGATAACGGTCTGCAAGTGCTGCTGCACATCGGGCTCGACACCGTGTTGCTGCGCGGTGAGGGCTTCATGCCGCTGGTCAAGGAAGGCGATGCCGTCGCGGCGGGCACGCCGCTGATCCGCTTCGACCCGATCCTGGTCGGCGCCAAGGCAGCCAGCCTGCTCACACAAATGGTGATCGCCAATGGCGAGCTCGTCACGCGCTACGTTCCAGCGCATGGCCTCGTCGTCGCTGGCGCCGACGTCGCGCTATACGTCGAACTGGTCGGCGGAATGGAGGACAAGGAGATGGCCGGCGCCACCGGCAAGGTCCTCTCCGACGAGATCACGCTGCCGAATCCGGCGGGACTGCATGCGCGACCTGCTGCGCTCGTCGCGGTCGAAGCAAAGAAATACAAGTCGGAGATTCGGCTCCTGCGCGGCGACGATAGCGCCAATGCGAAGTCCGTCGTCGCGATCATGGCGCTCGCAACGAAGTTTGGCGACAAGCTGCGCGTCGAGGCCCGCGGTCCCGACGCGGCAGAGGCGGCGAACAGCGTCGCGCGTCTCTTGGCCGAGGGCTCGGGGGAAAAGCCCGGCGACGCGCCTGTGCCCGCGCCGGCTGCGGCGACTGCACCAGCGGCGCCGGTGGCAGCGCCAAGCCAGGCGGCTCCCGCCGACGCCGACGAATTCATCGGCGTATCCGCTTCGCCAGGACTTTCCGTCGGCAAGATCGCGCAGTTCCGCCAGCAGGTCATCGAGGTGAAGGAAGCGGGCGAGTCGCCGCAACGCGAACGCGCGCAACTCGAAGCGGCGCGACATCAGGCGCGCCAGCAGATTGAAGCGCTCAAGGCGACGCTCACCGATCCGTCGAAGGCGCAGATTCTCGACGCGCATCTCGAACTGCTGGACGATCCTGACCTGAACGACGCCGCGATCGCTAGCATCAGCGCAGGCAAGGGCGCGGGGTTCGCGTGGCGCGATGTGTTCCAGAAGCAGGCCAGCTCGCTCGAAAAGGTCGACAATCCGCTGCTGCGCGAACGCGCTGGCGATATACGCGATGTCGGCCGTCGTGTGCTCGCGCTGCTCGCCGGCGCGACGCAGGCGCCGATCGACGTGCCGGACGAGTCGATTCTGATCGCCGAGGAACTCTCGCCGTCCGACACGACATCGCTCGATCGCAGCAAGGTGCTCGGCTTTTGCACGACGACCGGCGGCGCGACGAGCCACGTCGCGATCTTGGCGCGCTCGCTAGGGATTCCGGCAATTTGCGGTATCGACGCACGCGCGCTGCAACTCGCCGACGGCACGCCGGTCGTGCTCGACGGTTCGCGCGGCAGCTTGCGGCGCAACCCGAGCGCCGACGAACTCGAGAAGGCGCGCGAACGCATCAGGCGTCAGGCCACCAAACGCGAAGATGAAAAGCTCGCGGCGAGCAAGGTGGCGATGACGGCCGACGGCCACCGCGTCGAAGTCGTCGCGAACATCCGCAATGCGCAGGAAGCGCGCGACGCGGTCGCGGCCGGCGCCGAAGGCGTGGGTCTGTTGCGCTCCGAGTTCCTGTTCGACGCGCGAGACACGGCCCCCACCGAAGACGAACAGGCCGCCGAATATTGCGCCGTCGCAGAAGCGCTGGGCCGCGAGCGTACGCTCGTGGTCCGCACGCTCGACGTCGGCGGCGACAAACCGCTCTCGTATCTGCCGTTGCCGAAGGAAGACAACCCGTTTCTCGGTCTGCGCGGTGTGCGCGTGAGTCTGGAGCGTCCCGACATCTTCCGCACACAACTGCGCGCGATCCTTCGCGCGGCGCCGCTTGGCAATCTGCATGTGATGTTCCCGATGATCGCCACGGTCGAGGAAGTGCGCGCGGCGCGCAAAATCCTGCTCGAGGAAGCCGGTGATCGCGCGGCGAGCGTGAAGGTGGGCGTCATGATCGAAGTGCCAGCGGCCGCGCTGATCGCCGAGCCGCTCGCCCGCGAAGTCGACTTCTTCTCGATCGGCACGAATGACCTGACGCAATACACGCTCGCGATGGACCGTGGCCATCCGCAACTCGCGAAGCAGGCCGACGCGCTCCACCCGGCGGTGCTACGTCTGATCGGCATGACGGTCGACGGTGCGCACCAGCACGGCAAATGGGTCGGCATATGCGGCGGCATCGCCTCGGATGCGATGGCGGTGCCGGTGCTCGTGGGCCTTGGCATCGACGAGCTTTCGGTGAGCATTCCCGCAGTCGGTTCGATCAAGGCCCAGCTTGCACGGGTGACGGTCGACGAAGCAAAGAAACTCGCCGCCGAGGTGCTGCGTCTGGGCACCGCCGCCGAAGTGCGTGCCCATTTGTCACGCTTTGCCGAGTGAGCGGATCAACAGGAGACCAGCCATGTTCTCGCATGCCTTCGGAGTCTTGCAGAAGATCGGCAAATCGCTGATGTTGCCGGTTGCCGTGCTCCCTGTGGCCGGCCTGCTGCTCGGTCTCGGCTCCACCGACTTTCACGGTTACGTGCCGGCCCTCGTGCTCGAGCTGATGAAGAACTCGGGCGACGTGATCTTCGCCAACCTGCCGCTGATCTTCGCGATCGGCGTCGCGCTCGGCTTCACCGAGAACGACGGCGTCTCGGGCATCGCCGCCACGATCGGGTATCTCGTGATGACGGCGACGTTGGGTGTGATCGCCAAGATACAAGGCCTCGAACCCGACACGATCATGGGCATTCCGTCGATCCAGACCGGCGTGTTCGGCGGCATCCTGGCAGGTGGTCTTGCGGCCTGGATGTTCAACCGCTACTTCCGCATCACGTTGCCGCCGTATCTCGGCTTCTTCGCCGGCAAGCGCTTCGTGCCCATCGTGACCGCGATCGGCGCGATCGTGCTCGGCGCGATCCTGTCCTTCGTGTGGCCGCCGATCGGCAGCGCGATCAAGGCCTTCTCGCACTGGGCGGCGGTTTCGGATCCGCGCACCGCCGCGACGATCTACGGTTTCGTCGAGCGTCTGCTGATTCCGTTCGGCCTGCATCACATCTGGAACGTGCCGTTCTTCTTCGAAATGGGCAGCTTTATCGACCCGACGACCGGCAAGGAGGTTCATGGGGACATCACCCGTTTTTTCGCGGGTGACCGAACCGCGGGCATTCTGGCAGGCGCG
This sequence comes from Burkholderia sp. H160, assembly GCA_000173575.1. Classification (GTDB taxonomy): domain Bacteria; phylum Pseudomonadota; class Gammaproteobacteria; order Burkholderiales; family Burkholderiaceae; genus Paraburkholderia. The sequence continues at coordinate 21,014 of ABYL01000083.1, forward strand.
TTCCTGTTCAAGATGTTCGGCCTGCCGGCCGCGGCGATTGCGATCTGGCATTGCGCGAAGCCGGAGAAGAAGGTGGCCGTCGGCGGCATGATGGTTTCAGCCGCGCTGACTTCCTTCCTCACCGGCATCACCGAGCCGATCGAATTCGCATTCCTGTTCGTCGCGCCGGTCCTTTACCTGATTCATGCGTGCCTCGCGGCGTCGGCGCAGTTCGTGGCCAACACATTGGGCATGCGCATGGGCTTCACGTTCTCGCAAGGCGGCATCGACTTTCTGATGTTCAACCTGATCGGCGGGAAGGCCACGAACGCGTGGTACGTGTTCATTCTGGGTCCGATCTACGCCGTGATCTATTACGGGGTGTTCCGATTCGTGATCACGCGCTTCAACCTCAAGACGCCGGGCCGCGAGGACGACACGGCGGACACGACGGCGGTTGCCGCGAGCGGCACGGGCGGACGCTCGCGCGAACTCGTGCTGGCCTTTGGCGGGCGCTCCAATATCACGAGTCTCGACGCGTGCATCACGCGGCTGCGCATCTCCGTGAAAGACCCGGCGCGCGTCGACGAACCCAAGCTCAAGGCACTCGGCGCCGCGGGCGTGTGCGCGTGGGCAACGGCGTGCAGGCGATTTTCGGACCGTTATCGGAGAACATGAAAACCGACATGCAGGAGTATCTGAAGACAGCGGGCGCGGAAGCGGATCTGCCGCTGGCCGGTGCGCCGGGCGTGGAAGGCGCGGCAGCGGCGACTGCCACGGTTCCAGCAGCTTCAGTCGCCACAGCGCAATACTCGCCGCAAGAGACGGAGCGCGCGGAAAAGATTCGTGCGGCGCTGGGCGGCGCGGCGAACATCAGTAAGCTCGACGCGCTGGCCGCCACGCGGCTGCGGGTCGAGTTATCAGACGCGTCGCGCATCGACGCGGCCGGACTGAAAGCGGCGGGGGTCGTCGCGACACAAGCGTTGAAGAACGGCGCAATCGATCTGATCGTGGGTCTCGGCGCAGGAAACCTCGCAGGCGCGATGCGCTAGGAGCAAGCTGGACTGCACGCGACGCGGCGACTTTAATATTTGTTTGCTGCTGCGTCGCTATATCCATCTATAGGGGGCGGCATGGATGCAGTCAGAACTTTCCTCGAAAATCAGCCGCTACTCGCGCTTTTTCTGACCATTGCGCTCGGCTACCTGGTCGGCGAAATCAATATCAAGGGTGTGGCTCTGGGCTCCGGGGCCGTGCTGTTCGTTGGACTGGCGATCGGCGCGTTCGCTCCGAAGTCCGCGCCGCCAGCGTTGCTGGGCACGCTCGGTCTGCTGCTGTTTCTTTATGGCGTCGGCATTCAGTACGGCGCGCAGTTCTTCCGTGGGCTCACCAGCCGGGAGGGCGCGAAGGCCAATGTCGCCGCATGTCTCGGCGTGATCGCTTCGGGTCTCGTGGCGTGCGCGTTCATCCATTTCGGCATCACGCTCGCCGATGCGCTCGGAATGTTCGCGGGCAGCGGCACGAGCACGGCGAGCCTGCAGGTTGCCATTGCGTCGATGAAGAGCACCAATGCCGCCGTGGCCTATAGCGTTACCTATCCGTTCGGCGTGGCCGGGCCGATTCTATTCCTCTATCTGCTGAACGCAGCCCTGAAAGTGAAAATACCGAAGCCGCCTGCCAGGTTGCTGGAGACTGCGGAAATCGCGCTGCGCAACCCCGGTGTCTTCGGTCTCAGGCTGTCGGAACTCTCGACCCGACTGCCTGCCGGCGTGTCGATAGCGGCCGTGCGGCGCGCGCATCACAACCAGCTGCCGACCGACGACTTCACGCTGCGCGCCGATGATGTTCTCCTTGCCACCGCCATCGACCGGCGCCTGCTCGACGAAGCAACGGCGTTATGCGGCGAGTTGCAGCCCGGGCGAATCTCGAGTCATCGGGAAGACCTGGACTATATGCGCGTGTTCGCATCGAGTCCGTCAGTCGTCGGCAAGGCGCTCGGCGATCTCCGCTTTCCGGATGGCGTGAACTGCGCGGTCGCACACGTGCGGCGCGGCGACGCCGATCTGCTCTCGACTCCAGACCTCATTCTCGAAGCGGGCGACCGCGTCGGATTGCTCGTCAATAGCGCGCATCAGGCGAAGGTTCGCGCCTTCTTCGGCGATTCGATCAAGGGCACGGCCGACCTCAGTTTCATCTGTCTGGGCATCGGCGCGGCTGCGGGGTTGCTCGTCGGCGCGATCCCGCTGCCCGTACCCGGTCTCAGCGCGTTCAGCCTGGGACTCGCGGCGTTGCTGCTGGTCGCTCTGTGCCTCGGCAAGGTGCGCCGCAGCGGACCATTCGTCTGGGTGATGCCGCTTTCGGCAAATCTCGTTCTTCGCAACCTCGGGCTCACGATTTTCCTGGCGCAGGTGGGCATCTCTTGCGGACTGAAGTTCGTCGCGACCGTGGGAACCGCCGGGCCGCTGCTGCTCTTTTATGGCGTCGTCACGCTGCTGGTGCTCGTCGGCGTCACGGCTATGTGCTGCCTATGGGTGTTCAGGCTGTCGTTCGACACATCGGTCGGCGTGATCTGCGGCGCGACCGGCAACCCGGCGATTCTCGCCTTCGCCAACCGCATCGCACCGACGGATCAACCCGACATCATGTACGCGATGATTTTTCCGTCGATGACCATCGTCAAGGTGCTTTTCGTGCAAATCGCCATAGCCATTGCAGCGGCTTGACGAGATCCCCGCAAATCTCCCTGACACGGTCAGTAGACCGTCAAGCCACGGCTGCGGAACTGTCCTCGTACACGCTCTGTCAGCTCCGCGTCGGGAGGCTCGACATTTTCCAGCGTGTAGTCGAGCCCGAGCTTGTGCCATTTTTCGCGTCCCATTTGATGGAAGCGCAGGATCTCGACTCTCTCGACGGCTTTCAACCCGGCCACGAATTCGGCCACCTTTTCCACATTGTCGTAACCGTCTGACAGGCCAGGCACGAGCACGTAGCGAATCCACATCGGACGACCGAGGTTCGACAGACGGAGCGCGTAGTCGAGCGTCGGCTGGAGGGGATTGCGCGTGATGGTCTTGTAGACATCCGGATCGCCCGACTTGATATCGAGCAGATTCAGGTCGATATAGCTGAGGTCCTCGTCGGTCATTTTCTCGCCGAGGCGCCCCGAGGTATCGATGCAGGTATGCAGCCCGAGTTGCTTGCAGCGCCGGAAAATTTCCATCGTAAACTCGCGCTGCACCATCGGCTCGCCGCCCGACAGCGTGAGCCCGCCGCGGCTGATCTTCAGCACCTGAGCGTACTTGCCGATCTCCCGCATCGCGCGGGCGACCGTCACCGGGTGACCGTTGTGCTTGTGCCATGTGTCCGGGTTGTGGCAGAACTGGCAGCGTAGCCAGCACCCCGTCAGGAAAGCAACGAAGCGGATACCGGGCCCATCGACCGTGCTGCCGACTTCCCATGAATGCACGTAGCCAATGAGATCATCGCCCTGTTCGGCCTGCAGGCTATCGCCGGAATAAATCGCGAAGTAGTCGGCCGCCTTGTTCTCGGCCGACCCCTCGTGCGTCACGCGCAGCTCAAAGCGGCTACCGCTTAGCGACTGGCTCATCGCGCACCTCACATGGAACCATGGAACGTCCGGTTGATGACGTCGAGCTGCTGCTCCTTTGTCAACTTGATGAAATTGACCGCGTAACCGGAGACACGGATCGTCAGTTGCGGGTACTTCTCCGGATGGGCCATCGCGTCCTGCAAGGTCTCGCGGTTCAGCACGTTGACATTGACGTGGAACCCGCCGCTGGCGAAATACGCATCGAGCGCGCCGACGCCGCGCGTGAGCCGCTCCTCTTCCGTGCCGAGGGCGGACGGCACCACGGAGAGCGTCAGCGAAATGCCGTCCTCCGCATCGTCGTACGGGATCTTCGCCACCGACATCAACGCGGCCAACGCGCCGTGCGTGTCCCGTCCATTCGACGGATTCGCGCCCGGTGCGAACGGTTCCCCTTTCTTGCGGCCATCCGGCGTGCTGCAGGTCCCCTTTCCGTAGGCGACGTTCGACGTGATCGTGAGGACCGACTGCGTGTGCACCGAGTTGCGATAGCTCGGGTACATGCGGATCTTGCTCATCATCTTCGATACCAGCAGCTTGGCGATGTCATCGACGCGATCGTCGTTGTTGCCGTAGCACGGAAAATCGCCCTCGATGTCGAAGTCGACGATGAAGCCGCGCTCGTCGCGCACCGGCTTCACCTTCGCATATCTGATCGCCGACAGACTATCCGCTGCATGCGAAAGACCAGCGATACCGCAGCCCCGTTTGGGTCGCGCGTCCTGGCGCGGGCAGTTGTCGGGCGGTCCGGTAAAGGCGATCATCTGCCGCAATGCATTGAACGGAGATCAGACGATGTCAGCGATGGCAAGGATTCGAGGTTTCGTTGTGGCACTGGCGCTCGTTGGCTCGGCGGTGCACGCGCAGACCACCGACTTCTGGGGAACGCGTCTTCCCGATCAACCGACGCAGTTCATCTTCGGTTATGGCTCGCTCATCAACACGCCATCACGCAACGCGACGGCCGGCAAGCCGGTTGCGGCGATTCCGGTGCGCGTCGCGGCGGCGTTCGGCTATGTGCGCAGCTGGAACGACCGCGCGCGCACAGGGTTCACGGCGCTCGGCCTGCGGCGGCCGTTCGAGGGCGAGGCGCCGATGACGATCAACGGAGTGATCTATCCCGTTGCCGGCACCGACATGTCCGCGTTCGACGAGCGCGAGAAGGGGTACGTGCGCGTCGAGGTGCCGCTCGCGCTCATCGAGGCCGTGTCATGGCAGCCGCTGCCGGCGAAGGGAACGGTCTGGGTCTACGTGCCGAAGGCCGAAGGCAAGGCGCCGGGCGAAGGGCTTCCCGTGCCTGACGCGAGGTTTCCGCTCGTCCAGTCGTATGTCGATGTCGTGATCGAGGGCGCGCTCGAGTATGGGCCGGAATTCGCGCGTGAGGTCATCGAGACGACCCGGGACTGGAGTCCCTACTGGCTCAACGACCGCACGCTCGCACGCCGGCCCTGGGTGTTCGACAAGCAGTACGCGGAGGTCGATGCACTCCTCGATACCTCGGCGCCCTGTTTTGCGAAGCGAGCCTTCTCTGAAGACTATGCCGCGACGAGTGCCGCCATCACCAGGCATAAAGGCGATGTGTGTGTTCGGTACGCGCACGGTCGCTAGGTTGCGCTTTCTGCTTTAGTCGTCCATGTTGTGCTTGATCTCATGGCGGTTGGAGATCGAAGTCTCGACACTGGGCGCGTTGTTCGTCGCGCGCGACGAGCGGCACGGTACACCGGCGCATCCGTCCGAACTTGCCGCTCATGCGTGCCCGCTTCATAAATTTCCAGCCACGGGCAAGTTCGAACGCTGGCCATGTCGGCTCGCCGCGTCCAAAGCTGAGCCGGAATTGCCTCAGACGTTCTCGGCCAAAACCATCGGCGTCATCAAGGCACGGGCCAACCACGCGTTCGCGCGTTGTCGTCGAACATCCGCATCGCTGCGGATGCCGTCTTCAACAAGCTCATGTTCGCGTAATCGAAACCCCACCGTCGACGAGCGAAGCCGTACCCGTCACGAGGACGAATCGTCGGAGGCGAGGTATAAGGCCGACCGTGCAATCTCTTCCGGCCTGGCAACCCGCTTGAGCGCGTGCAGGCCTGTCACGAACGCCTGCGATTCGGCCGTATCGTTCATACCGCGATACATCTCCGTGTCCACCGCGCCCGGCAGGATCGCGTTGACGCGCACGCCTTGCGGGCCGTATTCCGCCGCGAGCGCTTGCGTCAGTCCGATCAGCCCGGCTTTGCTCGCCGCATAGGCGGCCGTCCCCGGGAAGGCGAACGAGTAGCCGACGAACGTCGAGGTGAAGATGATCGACCCGCCGCCTTGCTTGATCATTTCGGGAATCTGATGCTTGGCGCCGAGAAACGCGCTGGTCAGGTTGGTGGCCAGCGTGGCTGACCAGCCTGCTTCCGAGACGCCTGTGGACGGTCCCGTTTCACCGATCATCCCCGCATTGTTGTAGGCGATGTCGAGACGGCCGAAGCGGCTGACGGCGAGTGCGACCAGCGCTTTCGCGAATTCTTCGGATTGCACATCGCCTGCCATCGAGACAGCCGTACCGCCGTCGCGGACGATCTCCGCCACGAGCGCCTCGAGTTCGGCTTCGCGGCGAGCCGCCACGACGACCTTTGCGCCTTCCGCGGCGAACAGCTTTGCGGCAGCACGGCCAATGCCTGCGCTGGCGCCAGTGACGATAGCGACCTTTCCTGTCAAGCGATGCATATTCACTCTCCGGTTTCATCGTGAGCCGATGCCCCATGCGTCGGCTCGTTCAAACCAACTATAGGATTCCGTTCTTGCGAGAGAAAGACCAAAAATATCGCGGTACCATTCAGTTTTGCTGAATGACCGGAGCGCAATATGGACCGGCTGCGCGCGTTTGAGGTCTTCGTGACCGTAGTCAACCGGGGCAGCTTTGCACGCGCGGCCGATGCGCTCGAAACCTCCCCCGCGAACGTGACCCGCTATGTGAACGAACTGGAGGCGCATCTCGGTGCACGACTTCTCAATCGCACCTCACGCAGGTTGTCTCTGACTGAAAGCGGCGAAACGCTCTATTCGCGATGCAAGGCAATTCTCGAAGACGTGGCTGAAACGGAAGGACTCGTGTCGACGACGTCGATCGAACCGCGCGGACGGCTGCGTATCAATGCACCTGTCAGCTTCGGTATCCGGTATCTCGCGCCGCTGTGGCCACAGTTCATGCAGCACTATCCCGACGTCGAACTCGACATCACGCTCATCGACCGCGTCGTTGATATCGTCGAGGAGGGCTTCGATCTCGCCATTCGTATCTCGCGCGCCGGCACGGTTGATCATGCGGCCCGCAAACTGGCGACATCGAGAAACATCCTGTGCGCTTCTCCCGATTATGTGAAGCGCTGGGGACATCCCGAGACGCCGGCGGACCTGCTCGGACACCGATGCATCGGCTATACGTATGCTGCCACGGCGGACGAGTGGCAACTGATGGACCACAACGGCAAAAGTCATGCTGTCGAGGTCAACTGTCACATGCATACCAATAACGGCGACACAGCACGCGGGGCGGCGCTCGCGGGGCACGGCGTGATCTGGCAGCCCACGTTTCTGATTGGCGAGGACCTTCGCGCGGGCAGGCTGGTTCAGCTATTGCCTGAATACCGCTTGCCGGATATCGATGTGCTCGCCTTGTATCCGAGCCGTCGCCACGTGAGCGCAAAGGTTCGTGCGGCAGTCGATTTTCTGGTCAACGCGTTTTCGGGCGTGCCACCGTGGGACAAGCATTGATTGATCCACTCTGCCTTTAGCGATACCCTTAAATCGCTCATGGTCGTCCAATGCTGCTCAACCTGGAGGCAACCGTTTCGTGAAACGAGCGTGGACTTTCTCCTGCATCCTCGTCTTGAGCGCGATGCTCGGCGGATGCGGCAAGGGCGGATCGCAAAACGCTGCCCAGGAACCGGGCGCATCCGCGAGTCAGGCGCAGGTTCAGCCGGGGCAGACCGCGAGCGGAGCATCCGCCGCATCGGGCGCGCAGGAACGGGGTGCGCTAACCACCGTCACCAAGGCGCAGTTACCGGGGGAAGCAGCCGAAACACTGCGTCTGATCAAAGCGGGCGGCCCTTTTCCTTTTAGCGAGGACGGTGTGCTGTTCCGCAACAGCGCGGCCTTGCTGCCGCAGCATCCGCGCGGCTATTACCACACATTCACAGTTCGCACGCCGGGCGCGGCTGATCGCGGGCAGCGCCGGATCGTATGTGGGGGACCGCGCAAGCAGATCGGCGACTGCTACTACACCGACGATTACTACGCCAGTTTCAAACGCATTGCTGAATAAATCAGTAGCGGGTCGGTCCCAGCCAACGGCGGACTCTTAGTTGGGTGATCGGACCGGGCGCGGCCATTGCAGAAAAAGCAATAGGAGGCGGCGCGATGTCCAGGATCTTCATCAGCCACTCCAGCGCAAATCACGCTCTCGCGCTCGCTATCGGACACTGGCTTGCCGATAGCGGCTGGGATGACTACTTCCTGGACCTTGAGCCAGTCAATGGGTTGGCCCCTGGGGAACGCTGGCAGGAAGCGCTCAAGGCTGCGGCTGACCGCTGCGAGGCCGTGCTGTTTCTGATGTCGCCCGCGTGGTGCAACTCTCGCTCGTGCCTGGCCCAGTTTGACCTTGCCAGATTTCTGGGCAAGAGGATCTTCGGCGTGCTCATCGAGGCGACACCACTCGACGCCTTGCCGAAAGAGATGACGGCGCAATGGCCACTCTATGACCTCGCCGCCGAGACTGAACGCCAGAGCTTCCGGGTCTGGCATGACCCGCTCGTCCCGCAGACTGAAGTCTCTTTCTCGACGGCTGGGCTTTCCCGGCTCGAGCTTGGGCTGCGACGAGCCGGGCTCGACCCGTCGGGCTTTCCCTGGCCGCCGGCTAACGATGTCGAGCGGCCCCCTTATCCGGGCCTGAGAGCGTTGGAGGCCGAGGATGCGGCCGTGTTCTTTGGTCGGGACACGGCGATCCTGCGCGGGCTCGATACGCTGCGCAGCGTCCGCGAGCAGGGGATCGAGCGGATGTTGGTTATCCTCGGCGCATCCGGAGCGGGCAAGTCGTCCTTCCTGCGGGCGGGCCTGTGGCCGCGCTTGAAGCGCGATGACCGAAACTTTTTGCCGCTTCCAGTGATCCGGCCAGGGCGGGCTGTTCTTAGCGGCGCCACGGGACTCGTCGTCAGTATTGAACTGGCCTTTCAGGAACACGCTGTGCCCAGGACGCGCGCCGAGATCCGACAGGCAATTCAGACGCCGGGTGGATTTGAGAAATTGCTTGGCCAGCTTCAAACGCTGCATTGCTCGCGACTCGGGTCGGATGCCGTCGCGCCGACCGTTCTGGTCTGCATCGACCAGGGCGAGGAGTTGTTCAGCGCAGACGGCGAAGAGGAGTCTTCGCACTTCCTGTCCCTGCTTGCCCGGACGCTCGCCACCGCAGAAAACGGGGGGCTTCAGGCGATCCGGAAACGGCAGCGTGCGCTTGCGGTTGTGGCGATCCACACTGACGCTTACGAGCAGTTGCAGACCGCGCCAACGCTGCGCGGCATAACACCGCGTGTTTTCAGCCTCCCTCCTATCGAGCGTGCCGGATTGAAGGCCGTGATCGAGGGGCCTGCCGCGCGGGCGACCGCCGCTGGGCGTAAGTTGACGATCCAGCCAGCGCTGACCGAGCGGCTTCTTCAGGATACTGAAGGGGCAGACGCACTGCCCTTGCTGGCCTTTACGCTCGAGCGGCAACTTGCCGACTATGGCGTCGCCGGAAACTTCAGCGTAGACGACTATGAGGCGATCGGGGGAGTGCGCGGCTCCATTGAGTCGGCAGTCGAATCGGCATTTGCCGATCCCGGACGGGAGCCCGCCGTTCCAGCAGATAAGTCTGAGCGAGAGCATCTACTGCGCGAGGGCTTGATCCCGTGGCTCGCGTACGTCGAACCGCTGACGCAACAGCGCAAGCGCCGTGTGGCGCGCTGGGATGAGCTTCCCGAGCCCGCCCATGCTGTCCTGAAGCGTCTCATCCGGCATCGCCTGCTATTGCGAGACCGGCGCAAGGCCGAAGCTGGCAATGAGGAAGTCACAACCGTTGAAATCGCGCATGAGGCGTTGTTACGACAGTGGCCTACCCTTACCGCCTGGCTCGATGCGGATGGCCTCTCCAATTTGCGGGCTTGCCGCGGGCGCGATGAGGTCGCACGCGCGGAGCGCGAGTCGCAGTTGCAACGAATCGCTGAGGAGCAAGCCCATATCAAGGAAGAGCAGGCACGGACAAGGTCCACGCTGCGACGCACCCAGGTACTGATGAGCATAATCGCGTTCATTCTGATTGCGACAGGGGGGTGGATCATTCACCAGACGCGGACGGTCACACGTCAGACTTCCCTTGTGTTGGCGTCGGCCGCGACGACGGCGAACGACGCGGGAATTTATGATCGCGCAATGCGCTTCGCGATACTGGCGATGGGGAAGGGTTGGCTCTCGCCAGGATCGGTAGACGCAGAACTGCAGCTTATGCGTGGCGCGAACGCATCAATGCAGATTGTGTTGCTCAGCGGACATCAGGATGCGGTTGATTCCGCTGTCTTCAGCCCCGACGGTAAGCGGGTGGTGACCGCGTCCTGGGATAGGACCGCGCGGGTTTGGGACGCGGCGACGGGCAAACCGATCGTGCAGCTCAGCGGGCATC
>ABYL01000082.1 GCA_000173575.1 Burkholderia sp. H160
CGCCGTCCAGCCACCGCTGTACCAGCCGCGTGAGCTGGGCGCGGCTAAAGCCGCTGAAGCGGCGCAGATAGCGCAGGATCAGCCCGCGCTCCGGGCGCTTCAGATACCCGTAGCCGAAACGCCTGAGGACCGATTCCACCCATGCGTAACGGGCCTGCGTGTCCGTTGCGGGGGCAAATTCGAGCTTCTCTGTGCCGTCAAGAACGGCGCGCACCTGCTCCAGAGTGCGGATCGTGGTTTCGTTCAAATCGATGATCATCCGACGATGATCACCTCCCACGACAGGTTCACCGCCCATCGGCGAACCGTCAATACGAACCCTGCGGGCTTCAGGCTCATCTTCCGCTGGAAATGCGTCCGGGATTTGCCTTAAAACCTTCGTTCAGGCTCATCTACCGTTGGATAACGCTAATCGTAAAAAGTTGTCAAAGCGGGCTTATCTCGAATTAAAGCTGTTGACGTGGTCCGTTCGATAGTCAATTCTCCGGGAATCATCGGAACATTCATGAGGAGTCCAATGGAGCAACAGATACAGAGAAGCACCGGGAGCGGGACGCCTGACGAGGAGCTCTGTGACCTTTGTCGCATTACCTATTCGATATATGCCAACTTCCCGCCGATGCCGCACGCACAGGCCCTGAACGTCGAAACCGGTGAGTTCTTTCCATTTGAACGGCTGCGTTCGCTATCAACCGGGTACGACATGGCCGAAGCCCTGGGTTATGCATGGGCGTGTAGTTGTCGCGGACGCTCACAGAAGCGTTTCGACCAGCATTTCCGGTTGACTGACCAACACACCGGAAAGCCTTTGCAGGGTATTCCGTATCGAATCGTCAGCGAAGATGGAAGTAGTACCGAACACAGAACGGACGCACAGGGCCGAACCGTCAAAGTATCAGGCGCACAATTCGAATCTGTAACGCTCCACGTTCTCGAAGAACACGCTCCGACTAATCCAGAGTGGGACGAATATCTATGACCACGACGCCCAAGGTAATCAAGACGCACAAGGCGAAACTTACTCCGAAATCGGATACAACACCGGTAACGGTGCAGGTTGACGATTCGGCACGTCTGCGGGAGATTCGGCAGTTAGTACGGGCGAACAACAAATCGACTCTCGATGAGAATCTGGTCATTTGCCAAATCTATATGGAATCGCGGTTTGATGCCAATGCTCAGGTCGGCGGCGGAGCAAAGGGTTTGATGCAGATGCAGCCAGATGGAGTAAAGCAGGTTTATAAATATCGAATCCAAAAGCAAATCACTCACATGCCGAGCAATACACAAACAGATGGCGCGTTCGCGGCCGGGCTTGCGATGCACAACTCGCCACAGATTTTCGACCAGGCAACAAACATCCAGTTAGGGACTGAATATATGCAGTATTGGATAGAACAAACTCCATCGGTAGACGCAGCGTATAAACGTTATCGGGGAAAGAGTAACGGAATTTACTACAACAAAATCAAAGCCTGTGCCGACAGGTTAAAGAATGATCCTCACAATATGGAACTGTTGCGGGATATGGTGAAGGTGCCAAAGTGAAACGACTTTTTCTTGCTGCCTTGGTTGCCGCAGTGAGCGGAGCCCTAGCCTTACCCGTGTTCGGAGAAGAAGGTGCGCCGTTACGAACGGTTCTCTCTTGCCCGCTCGCAGGCGGTGACAATGCAACGCTTAAAGCCATTGCGCACGGGCTCAAAGGCGCAGAAGGCGACGATCTTTTCGTGGAAACAGGCGGCAAAACGGAACGTGCGTTTCTTGATATGCCTGATACTGACTTTCGCGGTCGCATCGTCTTGGCCTCGTGCATCCACAACACCCTGATTTTTGCAATCAATTACGGCCCCCCGTATCTCAAAGGCGTTGCAATACGGGGCAACCCAAAGAGCCACGCAATCGAACGACTCTATTTTTCAGAAAAGGCGTTGCCACGATGGCTTTTCGAAGACGAAAAGAGAATGCTCGTCATCGTTCCTAATATCGGATACGAGACCGACAAGAGATATCTTGTTTATGAATATGTCTCCGGGAAAGGGCAATCCGATGCTAGTACGCCAGTGAATAAACTTCCAAAACCTATGCGGCAACTAATCCAAATTCATTGAGGCGGAACATTCGACCACGGGCGGAACCCAGCTTTTGGCGGGGTTTTCATTCTTGCGTGGAACTGGGCCGCCGATGAACTCGATGCGGGTCAGCACAAAGTCATTTTATGGGTACACACCCAGCGATGGAAATCATGATCGAGGTTGGGGACGACTACCACCGGATCAATCGCTGCGATCACGAACTGCTCACCGCCTTTTGGGCTCGACGCCAAGGGCGTTCCGAACCGGCGACTGACGCCCCGAGATGCCGCAGACCTTCCCGATGACGCCGTGCGAATCTCAAAAGACAAACTTGCGGGCTTTAGCGCGTCCTTGACGAAGCACTAACCGGCGTCAATTCCTGACAGACAAAACGGCTCGATGAGCAGTTCACGCTTCGAGACGACAACGGGCGCGCGCTCGCAAATGTCCGTTACCGGATTGAGACAGGCGAAGGCAAGTTCATTAACGGCACAACGGACGCGGCAGGAAGGACGCTGCGTCTACGGAGCCGCGTCGCATCGGGTCTGAAAATTTACACTTCAGGAGCAATCGGGAATGAATGATTTTGGCGAAAACAATAAATATGGGTTCAAGTCGAGCGAAGATGAAGAGTGGTTCGAGGTGCACACGGGAGCCGTTACCAATACAACTCCCGGGTCAATGGTCGATGTCATAATCAATACGACCCGTATCTGCCCGAATATGAGTAATTACGAATTTAGAAAGGAGGTCATGCGGGCACGCGATATCGGCGTTGAATTGATCAAGCGACGCATTGAGGGTCCGGCACGTTGGGACGTGAAAGAACAGGACCGCGTTAAATTCTTCTTCGCGCGCGCGGACGAATCTACAAAGAGATTACTCAGTGATGGTCTGCCGCGATTGCTTGTAGCAATGCAGGAATTAGTACCAGAAAAGATTGTGCGATTTGACAGCGAGACAAACAGGAAACTCACATGCGCAGTCAAGCCGGATACGGGAGCAAATCATGCCGTAGTCTGCAAACCCGATTCGGAAAAGCGGGTCATCGCTATCTATTCCCAGTTTTGCAGCAGTCCATTTGGCCAGTTGTGGGGCACATGCAAGATAAAAACAATAATCCACGAATGCACTCACTTTACCGACACTTTTAATTCGGAAGACTGGGTTTATACCGATAAGGCATCGGGCGCACGGATATTCGCAGAGAATCACCCGGACCAAGTTATCCAAAACGCAGACAACATAACCGGCTATATCGCAACATTTGATGGAGTAAACGTCACATGAGTCGAAAGCTGAGTTACAGGCCTAGCGTTCTGGCTGCAGTGTTTGCAATATCGTTCTGTTTTTACGGATCAGTTCGTGCATGCACCATAGGGGAGAACGTGGCGCTCGAGTTGCCCTTCAACGCTACAGTGCTTTCGACGGCGGATCGGCGCGCGATTGCGGAAGCTGTAGGTGCGGCAAAAAGGTGGCCCAACGTGCAGATTCAGGCGATTGTCATGGCTGGCGCGTATATTGGTGAGCGCAATCTGGAAGAGTTGCAAGACCGTCGTGGTGAGGTTGTGAAAGCGTATTTGAGGAAGCTTGGCATCAGGAGCGAGTACATCATGATCGATCCCACAACTCTTACTGAGGGATATGTTGTGAAGCGCCCCGACGGTAGCCGGACTGTCCGCCAGATCGAAATCGAGTTGACGCCGATCTGTAAAGGTAGCTGCGCGTGGATGTGCGACGATCCGCGAGTCACTCCACATAGCAGAGTTATTAACCCATAAGCACGCGAACAGGGCCCCGTTTCGGCGGGGCTAGCGCCGCTACGCGCGCCTGGCAAACATCCGGCGGTGATTTACAAAATGCGCGGGTCAAATTTTTGGGTTATTAGATGAAAAAATTACTTCCGCTTTCATTGTGTCTCCCGCTTACCGCTTTCGCCCTAGACGGTACGGGCTCGGTCGATTTCGATTCGTCTATCGTACCGTTATTGAGTCAGAACGCGGTCTTAAAGGAACTGGTCCTCTGAACTTCGATATTGTCAGCGATCCAATTGGGACGCGAATTGGAGACGCTCAATCGAAAGCTTTAGGGGGTTCCCGAATTGGACCTTATTCGATGTGGTCAAATTGGAGGGGGATCTCGGGTCCAAAGCCCGTAATTCTTACGATAAACACGCATGCGGATTTTGTTGACTCGCGTGGCAGGAAGGTCAATGGAAGCTTGCTAAAGGCAGTCCGCCTAAAAGAACATATCGACAGTGTGATCATAGGACCCGCGGAACAAGGACAGCCGGAATCTGTTCCGGGGGGACTAAAGCACGGCATAGATTCAAAGGAATGCTCTCCAAGAGCTTCAGGAAACTGAATCATGAATAAAAGGATTTTTCATCAAAGATATGTGTCTGCTCTCATTGGAGCGCTGTTAATCCCGAGTGCGTATGCAGATGGATCGGTCAGTTTTCACGACAACATTGTTCCGATGCTTAAGGCGCGTGCTGAATTTGAACGATTCATAACTTAAGAATTCTCCGTCACGGATAGTTATGGTGATATGCACAATTTTATTCTTACATATCGAATTGGAGACAACCGCAGCGTTAGGAATCGCCGAGTTACCGAGGCTCGCTTATTTTCGTCGGAGGTTTACGATGCGTCGCACTAAGATTCGGTTTTTCTGTTTAGTCACAGGAATGTTATTTCCTATTTTTGCGACAGCAAAATCAAATTATGATTTTTCGGTAGCACATTCAAATTCTGATTGTCTACAACATTTGGGAGGCGGCTATGGCGATGTTGAATGCTACTCAGGATTACAGAAAAACCTGATGACCGATAGCAAAATCTTATATAAAAAACTGCATGCAACCATACCAAAAGGTAATATGCATGCGAAATTGCTGGACGAATACATGGCAACGCAAAATGCATCTGTGAAGTATTGCGAATTGCCGCGCAATGCGGGGGCGGAGTGGGAAACCGAGCACGCTGGCTCCATGTTTCCGGCCTTGCAAGCGGAGTGCATTTACAATCTACGCAAGGCACAAAACGAATTCTTAAAGGGCTTGCTTGATATGGCGGAGTGGAAATAACGAATGCATGGAGGCAACACGCTTGGAACACGATCCGCGAAAACGTAGGTGAGAGCGCACGTCTACAGGCCGATGCTGCCGAACAGCAAATACAAGCCCACAGGGACGAGAACGGAAGCAACGCTGATTCCTGGCTGCGCGGGAAAGTAACATTGCGTGGTTGGCGAACGAGCATCCTGCTCGTGCAATCCACAGCCAACCCCTACCTGTTCCGGTTCTCTGACAACACCGGTTCCGGCGCGGCCATCGGAACTCTCCAAATTAACCGTTGCGCTAGATCAGTTCTACCGGGCTACGGTCGGGCCATATCCTGCGTAAGCGCAGCCTGATTCGCGATGCTGCAATAGAGAAGCGCCACGTGCAAACCTCACACGCCGCGCAATCTCATTTGCACCAACTCTCTCAAGCCAGCACGTCAGAAAACACCCGCGTCGCAAAGCGATCCGAACTCGTACCAGCATTAAGCACGCCGACCGATTTAAGGTCGTCCGCGTAAAGCGCGATTTCCTTCCTGAACGCATCGCCGACCGGATGGTGACGATCGGTGTGGCTCTTCAACATCTCGGTCAATTGCGCGACGTTCGCGCCCGGCGCATTCGGCGCGAAGATCGCCGCCGCCTCGGCCGGATGATTCGCGGTCCATTCGGTCGCTTCGAGCAATGCCTGCGTGAGCGCCTGGGCGGTCGCGCGGTCCTTGCGGATCAGCGACCCGCGCACCCCCAGCACGCAGCAGACGCGGTTCGCGTACTCGCCGCACAGGTTGTTCGACACCTCCTGCAGATGATCGGTCTCGCGCAGCGTCCAGATGGTCGGATCGCCATCGGCGATCGCCTGCACCTCGCCCTTCTTGAGCGCCTCGCCGAGCAGCGGCGCCGGGTACTGGCGCCAGCGCACGTCGTTGTCGGGATCGATGCCGATCTTCTTCAGCGTGATCGCGAAGAAATTCTTCGCCGGGCTCGCCATGTCGCTGACACCCACCGTGCGTCCCTTGAGCCCCTGCAGATCGACGATTCCCGAGGAGCGCGTCGCGAGCAGCCGCATGCAGCCGCCGTGAATGCCCGCCGTCAGCTTCACGTCGAAGCCCTGTTCGAGCGGTTTGATCCAGCGTAGCGCCATACCGACGCCGGCATCGGACTTGCCCGTCGCGATCGCCTCGAGCAATTGGTCGGTCGAGCCCGCGAAGTTGACCAGCTCGACCTGCAGCCCATGCTTGCGGAAAATGCCCTGCTGCGCGGCGACCGGCACCGGTGCCGTGCAGATCGCGCCCGCGTTCCAGGACAGTTTGAGCGGCTTGACCGCTTCATCGGCCGATGCGCGTATGCCCGGCAGCCCGAACGCGGCGCCGCCCAACGCGGCCGCGCCTGCGACCCGTGCCGTACGGCCGAGCCATGCGCGGCGCGCCAGGTTGGCCGGCGCGCGGTCGTCGTCGAAATGGTTCATTGCTGTGCTTCCCCTGAGGTGTGGTCTAGTGATGAATGCGCGGATTGCAGTTGTCGGCGCGTCTCAGGCGTCGAGGCCCAGTTGCGCGAGTACCTTGCGGCGCAGCGCGACGAGCGCGGGGTCGTCGCGATGCCGCGGATACGGTGCGTCGTTGCGTACCTCCGCGACGATGCGCGCGGGCCGCTCGCTGAGCACAATCACGCGATTCGCGACATACAGCGCTTCCTCGACATCGTGCGTGACGAGCAGCACCGAAAACCCCTGCGCCTGCCACAGCTGCACGAGCTCGCCCTGCATGCGCATGCGTGTCAGCGAATCGAGCTTGCCGAACGGTTCGTCGAGCACCAGCAATTGCGGATCGTTGACGAGCGCGCGTGCGAGCGCCGCACGCTGCGCCATGCCGCCCGACAGTTGATGCGGAAACGCGTTAGCGAATGCGGACAAGCCGACCAGTTCGAGCGCGGCATCGATGCGCGCGGCGGCGGCGCGCTTCGTGCGACGCGCTTCGGGGCCAAGCCCGACGTTGTCGCGCACGGTGCGCCACGGGAATAGCGTCGGGTCCTGAAATACGACCACCCGCGACGGGTCAGGTCCGCCAATGCGCTCGCCGTCGGCGTGGATCTCACCCTGTGCTGGCGCTTCGAGGCCGGCCACGAGACGCAGCAACGTCGATTTGCCGCAGCCGCTCGGCCCCAGCAGCGCGACGAATTCGCCGGGTTCGATCGAGAGGCTGAGGTCGTCGAGCACCGGCAACGCGGCGCCGCGCAGCACGAAGCGATGACTGACGTTGCGCACGTCGATGCGCGCGCCTTGCCGCGCGTCGGCGGCCAATTGCGCTGCAGAAGCGGCTACCATTTCAGCATTCCCTTTTGCCAGGCAAGCAGACGATCACGCACGCGGAACAGCAGCGTGATGAGGGCGGAGCACATCAGTGCCATCACGAGCAGCGCGGCATACATGTTCGGATAGGCGGCCCAGCCCTGCGCCCATTGCAGGTACCAGCCGAGTCCCGCTTTCACGCCCATCATCTCCGCCACGAACAGCACGGCGAACGACGCGCCGAGGCCCATGAAGAGGCCCACGAAAACGGACGGCAACGCGGCGGGAATCGCGACGCGCAGGATCAGGAACGAGGGTCGCGCGCCAAGCGTGCGGGCGACATCGTAGTAAGCGGAGTTGACGCTCGCGACGCCGGACCACGTCAGCACGGCAACCGGAAACGCAGTCGCCAGCGCGATCAGGAACACACTCGCGCTGAAGCTCGACGGAAAGAAAAAGAACGCCAGCGGCAGCCACGCGGTGGCCGGCAGCGGCCCGATCAGCCGCAGCACGGGATGCACCCAGTAGCCGACCGCCTTCGACCAGCCGATCGCGACGCCTATTACGAAGCCAGTCAACGCACCGGCGACATAGCCATACGAAAGCAGTACGAACGAATGCGCCACGCTCGCGGCAAGCCGCGGCAGATCGTCGGCGTAGACGGCGATCAGGGCTTGCGGCGGCGCGAAGAACGGACGCGGCAGCCATTCGAGTTGCGCGGTGGCGATTTCCCACCCGGTGATGCCGAGCGAGAGCGCGAGCAGCCACGGCGTCGCATAGAGCCAGGCGTCGAGGCGCGTACTTGCGGCGGCGGCTGGGCGGACTTTCGACGCCGTGCCGGCGCGCCAGCCGGCCACCCCGATCGCCAGCGACACTGCCGCGAGCAGCAGCTTCAGAATCAGCAGTTCGCGCGTGTACGGCCAATCGTCGAGCGCGGGCCACCACTGCGTGACCGCGGCGCCCGCGAGCCAGCCAAGCGCGGCCAGCACCGCGACGACACGCTTGCCTTGTTCGTGCGTGGCAGGTTCGGCGGCGTCGGGAAAGCCCGCGAGTTCTAGCGCCTGGGATTGAGTGGAAACGGCGGCACGCTCCATCAAAGCAAGCTCATGCGTTGGCAAGATGGGTCTCCGAAATCGCGCGCACGTCGATGCGGCCTGGCAGGATCGCGTCGCGCTGCGCGCGATCGGCGACTTTTTGCAGCGCGTCGATGTCGCTGTCGTTGACGAAATGCTGCTTCAGCGACGCGCGTTTCGTGATCTGCCGCGCCGCATCGAGTGGCGAGCGCGTGAGCGTCGCATAGATTTGCGCGTAGGCCTCGGGGTTCGCAATCGCCCACTCTCCCGCGCGTTGATAACGCAGCAGCAAGTCCGCGATCGCGGCGCGTTTGCGCGGGTCCGCGAGCGCGCCGCCCGATGCCGTGATGAAGCCGAGCCCGCTGTTGATGCCGGTGCCGTCGCGCAGCACACGCCCGCCGCGCTGCACGGCGATGCCGTAGTAAGGATCGAACGTTGCCCATACTTCGATCGAGCCCGATGCGAACGCGGCGAACGCATCGACGGGCAGAATGAAGCGCACCGATACGTCGTCTTTCGACAACCCCGCCTCGGCCAGCGCGCCGTACAGCTGGAACTGCGAAATGCTGCCGCGCGCGGACGATACGAACACCGTCCTTCCCTTTAAATCGGATACCGAATTAATGGTGGAATGCGGCGCGACCAGAATGCCAAGTTGCGCGCCCGATCCTACCCGGGTCGCGACGATCTTCAGCGACGGGTCGCCGACTGCTGCCGCGAGTACCGGCAAGTCACCTGCTGGCGCGAGATCGACTGAACCGGCGCGCTGCGCTTCGAACAGTGGTGCAGCGCCCTGGAAGTTGGCCCAGCGCCACGCGTACGGCGTGCCGTCGAGTACTTTCGCCGCTTCGACGAGTGCGCGTGTCCCGCCGGCCTGATCGCCGAGCACAAGGGTCACGCCTTCGGTTGCGTGCGCGGCGCTTCCACTCGCGAACTCGAAAGCTGAGGCGAACGGTGTCGCGGCAAGCGCACGCAGCAGCGTGCGCCGCCGCGTCGAAATGGACGTTGGAGCGAATGCGGTCATAGGTCCTCGCTGTCGATATGCAGGACAGCGTAGCGACGAACAACCGCGCTGAGAATCATTCTATTTCGATATGTTTATATCGATTCAGTATTTATGTTTTTCATCTTGTTACGCTCGGCAGAGATGCTCGCTTCGCGAAACTTTTAAGGCGTTTGACGGCTTCTCAATGCCAGTGCCCACCATGTCCGTGCCAGTGGCCACCATGTCCGTAGCCACCGCCCCAGTAGCCGCCAATCACGACTGAAGGTCCCCACCACCCGTAATAGCCCGGCCATGGATAGCCGTAGGGATAACCGTAATAGCCCGAATAACCGTAATACCCAGGATAGCCGTAGTAGCCGGGGTAGCCGTAATAAGCGGGCGAAGGTACCGCGACATACGTGCAATTCTGTCCCGACAACGGCAGGGCGTTTGGCGTCGCGTAAGTGCCGGCGGTACCGCTCGCCGGCATTGGCCCGTTGCCAGCGGTTGATTCTGCAGTGGCGCTCGTGCAGCTGTAATAGCCGCCCGCTCCCGGATAGTAGGAATACGGGCCGTCGTAGTAGACACAGCCGGACAGCGCGAGAGTACCCGCCACGCCAATGCTTAGACCAATGATTCCAGAGCGCATAATCGCTCCCCTGTTCGGGTGCAGCGCGCCCGTCACGACACGAGGTGATTTGATTCTAGTCTTCGAATCTTGCATCGCCGCTTTTCGGCCCGATTCCGGGGCGAGCTCACAGCATCATGAAATCGCGGTTTCAAGAGGAACACGTTCTTCAGACGTATAGGGCAGGTACGCGTCTTGCGATGGCCAGATATGCCATAGAAATCAGGAGTTTCGTCATGGACCCGCTCGATCCCCGTCAATCGGCTGTCGGCCCCCCGCCGCGCAGCAGGGGGTGAAATGATGATGATCCGACGCGCACTAACCGATCGAAAGAACTTCTCCTACGTGGCGTGGGTGGCTATCGGCACCGGTTCGGTATTTCTGACTCTCGCGCTTCCGCTGCCCGCGCTAGGCGCTTTTGTCGTCGGCGCATGCTGTGCGTATGCGGGGCGTGACGCCTAACCGCGCGCCGCCTCACGCCTTTACATGCCGATGGTCCGCGTCGTTTTCAGCGTGATCCATGTCATGCCTTCGCGCAGTCCTTCCAGGACCGCTTCCCTTTCCACGGCGAACACTCGCGATTGATGAAAAGTGCGTTCGAAGTCACCCTCGGGCGACTCATGTTTGACGTAAATCGTTGCCTGATATCCCCCCTCCGGCACCGCCACTGTCTCGACGCTCACGGACCAGGTTCCTTGCTGCGCGTTTGCTGATATGGCCATTGGATGCTCCTCGGGTTGTCGCGAACGGCTGCCACCGTCAGCGTAGTTCCACGCAACGCGTTTGTGTTGATCCACGTCAAGCGTCAACGCGGACCGTGAGTCACGCTCGACGTCACCGCTTCGCGCGATATCTCCGGCTCCGTTGCAGATGCACGCCGTCGCGTGCACCGATTTCCCGCCCATCGCGCCGACGTTTCGCGGTAAGCTTTCCGCGGTACCCGTCTCACGCATTCGCGCCGGTGCGGCAACACTGCCCTCATGATCGACGAACGCCGGAGTTCATCATGTGGTACACCTTCATCGATGCCCAGCAACGCCTCGCTCGGGCGATGGTCGGGGGAGTACTCTCCGAATCCGGACCGGGCCCATGCGCGCAAGCAGGCTGGCTCAGCGTGGAACAGGCGGCCGACGCATTCAGCTACTGGCTGCTCAGGTCGACCTGCGCTTTCGAGCGGACGCCGCCGTTCGCGATCCCCTCCGTTGTCGGCAACGGTAGCCGCGTGGCCGTCGACGAAAGCGTCGTCGCGTCGCCGGCGCTCGGCGCTCTGCTCAGATTCAAGCGCAACCCGCCTACATTTTCTGCTGACGAAAAGCCGCCGGTGCTGTTGTGCGCACCGCTCGCCGGACATCATTCGGTCATGCTGCGCGAGACGGTCGAAACGCTGCTCGAAGATCGCGACGTATTCGTCACCGACTGGGCCGACGCGCGCGACGTGCCGCGCGAAGCCGGCCCGCTGTCGCTCGACGACTACGTGCACGCGCTCAAAAGCTTCGTCGCCACCGCGCGCGCGTTCGGCTCCCCCGTTCATGTGGTCGCGATCTGCCAGGCGAGCGTGCCCGCCCTCGGCGCCGCGGCGCTACTCGCCACGGACGAGGCCGCGCCGATCGCGAGCGTCTCGCTGGTCGGCGGTCCGATCGATACCCGCTTGAATCCGACAGTCACGGACCGCTTCGCGAGCTCCCACACGCTCCAGTGGTTTCACGATAATGCGATCGATCTCGTTCCACCACCCTATCGCGGCGCGGGACGCCTCGTCTATCCGGGCTTCATCCAGCAGGCCGCGCTCTTTACCGCGCATCCGGAGCGGCACTTGCGCCTCGAAGCGGATTACTGGTCCAGGTGGCTCGCCGGCGATATGGCCGGTGCGCAGCGAGCGCTACGCACGGCGAACGAATATGCCGCGGTCCTCGATATGGCGGAGTGCTACTTCCTCGACATGCTTCGTGTGGTGTTTCACGAGCATCTGTTACCGCGCAATCTATGGTCGGTCGCCGGGCGTCCGGTGCGAATCGCCGCGCTGCGCGATACGCCGCTGTGCACGATCGAAGGCGACAGCGACGAGATCACGGGCGCTGGGCAAACCCATTGCACGCATGCGCTGTGCGACCCATCGCCAATGCGACCCAGCAGGCAGTTGACCGTTGAGCAGTGCAATCACTACGACCTGTTTATCGGTCCGCGTTGGCGCGATGCGGTTTATCCGTGGCTCTGCGAATTCTGGCGCGATGTCGAACACGCCGCGTTGGAAGTTCGCCGGCCGCCCCGCGCGGCCAGGGTTTCGGCGAACCGCAAATCGGCGTGAGGTGGCAGCGAGACCGTCGTCAGTCCGTATGTCGTGATCGCAAAGCGTAACGTCGCGACGCAAGTTTGCTCACTGGCCAAGCTCTATAGCGGCCGCCGTTTCGAGCGCCTTTTCCGCCGCATCGAACGCGCGGCGGATGGCCGCTTCAGCGTCGTCGCCCGCGCAATGTGCGACGGGCCTGAGTTCGTGCGCCGGTGTGACCAGATCGAGCCGCACGTCGTACAGCGGATGGGCCGATCCCGAACGCAACGCCTCGATGGCGAGATGGCAATTCGACACGAGCACGCCAAACCGCGCGAGACGCACGAGTTGCACGCCCGCCTCCGCTTCGATCCGCCCGGCGCCCGCGAAGCCGAGATAGACGATCTGCATGCCGATGCCCATCCTCGCCTCCCGTTGCGAATATCGATCGGGCCTGTTCCGCGTAGGTCCAGGCTCTCGCGATGGGCTTATCCTGTTCTTACATTTAAGGCGCTCGTTGGCGTGCGTCAAGCGCGGCGAAGGCGAGCCCTCCTCCTCAATGCATATGCATGCCCCCATTGATCGCGATGTCGGCGCCGGTGATAAAAGCCGCCTGCTCCGAGCACAGAAACGCGATCAACGCCGCCACTTCGTCCGGACGCCCCAGCCGCCCAACCGGAATCTGGGGAAGGATCTTCGTTTCGAGAACCTCGCGCGGCACCGCTTCGACCATCGAGGTCGCCAGATACCCGGGCGACACCGTATTCACGGTGACGCCATGCTTTGCGGTTTCTAGCGCGAGCGCCTTCGTGAAGCCATGCACGCCCGCCTTGGCCGCTGAATAATTGGTTTGCCCGTAGGCGCCGCGCGAACCGTTGACCGACCCCACGTTGACGATTCGACCGTAGCGTCGCTCGAGCATGCCGGGCAACAGCGGCTTGCTCATGTTGAACAGACCGTCGAGATCAGTGCGCAGCACGGCGTCCCAGTGTTCCCGGGTCATCCGCGCGAAGCTCTTGTCTTGCGTGATGCCGGCGTTATTGATCAGCACGTCGACCTTGCCCAGATCGGCGAGTACGCGTTGCGCGCAGCGTTCGCATGAATCGAAATCGGCGATGTCGACTTCATACCCATGAAATTCGCGACCCTCGTCACGCTCGTGCTGCAGCCACGTCGACACGTGATCGTTGTGCGTCGAATGCGACACCGCGACCGTCATCCCCGCGTCATGCAGCGCCCGGCTGATCGCCGAGCCCAACCCGCCCATCCCGCCTGTGACCAATGCCACGCGATCCGTTCCCATGTGGACTCCTCCTTGCCGTATCTCCGATTGACAGTGCGCGCCCCAGCTTTGCCGACTCGCGCCGCTACACGACGCCCGCGAACGGCAGCGCGTTCTGCGAGCTCCACCACCACGCACTCAGGCCACCCGCGAGCGGCGCGCCGGCTGGCGCGATGGCGCATGCCGCCTGCCACCACGCATACCAGGCGGCGAACGCCCGGTTTGCTTCGTCGAACCAGTCCGCCGCGCTCTGCGCGCCTTGACACACCACCGCGCCATCAAGCCAGCCTTGGGGCAGCCCGGAAGCCGTCGCGGCCCACGCCGACGCGGAGCACCCGTGCGGCGCATCGGATTCAGAAACCATGATCGCTGCCCTCCAGAGCACAGCATAGGATTGCCAGGAGCGGTTGCAAACCATCGATCGCGCCCTGTCACTGTATTGAGCGCGCGACTGCCCCCGCTTGATCTGCGTCAACGGCCACGCCCGCCGGGCCCATAGACTCGATTTAACGACGGGCTCGCGCCCGTTCCCACGTTCTGTCACGGAGCCCCGGCGATGAGCTACAAAAGCATTCTCGTTCACCTCGATACGAGCGTTCGTGCGCATCCGCGCCTTGAGCTCGCATTACATCTCGCGCACCGCTTTCATGCGACGCTGACCGGCCTGTTTTCAACCTACGTGCCGCCGCGTCACGGGTTCTTCGTGATGGCCGGCACCGCCGACTACTACGCGGAGCACGAACGCCTGCGGCTCGAGCGCGCCGGCGCGCTCGAGCGGCTGTTTCATGCGGAACTCGCGCGCGCGAACGTCGACGGTCAGTGGGTCGCCGCGCAAGGCTACGCGAACGACGTCGTGCCGCGGTACGCGCGTCTGGCCGATCTGATCGTGCTCGGGCAGACGGACCCGGTCGATCCCGCGGCCTTCGTCGCCGAACAGTTCGTCGAGCACATCGTGCTGTCGGCCGGACGGCCGGTGTTGCTGGTGCCGTCGGCAGGCACCTTCGCGCCGCCGGGCCGGCACGTGCTGATCGCGTGGGACGGCAGCCGTGAAGCCACCCGCGCGATCCACGACGCGCTGCCGTTCCTCGCGCACGCGGCCAAAGTCTCGCTACTGACGGTTCATTCGCCCGGTGACCGGTCACCACGCGACACGGTTCCGGACGCCGACATCGCGCTTACCGTCGCGCGTCACGGCGTGAAAATCGACGTGCGCGATCTCACCGTCGAAGCCGAAACACCGGTCGGCGACGCGCTGCTGTCGCAGGCGGACGACCTCGGCTGCGACATGATCGTGATGGGCGCGTACGCGCATTCGCGTCTGCACGAAGTCGTACTGGGCGGCGCGACGCGCACGATCCTCGAGTCGATGACCGTGCCGGTGCTGTTGTCGCACTGAAGCTCGCGCTTCAGGGCCCGGCGTGCCCAGCAGGTTCATCATGCCGCACGATCAGCACGGGCTTATCAGTCGCGCGCACGAGCGACTCCGCCACGCTGCCGAGCAGAAACCGCTGCACGCCGTGCCGGCCGTGCGTGCCCATCACGACCAGATCCGCGTCGATTTCGTCGGCGACACGCGCGAGCACCGCCGACACGCTTTCGGCGTAGGCGTCGATCACGCGCACGCTGCCCGGCACCTGCGCTTCGCGCATCTGCTCGCGCGGCGAATCGAGCGCGCGGCTGGCGAATTCTTGCGCCGCGGTTGCCGGTTCCGGCTCGAAATGCGCATCGGCAGTGTCCGACCACTTGCCGTGCCCGACCACGCAACAGGCTTCGAGTGTGGCGCCTGTCAGCTTCGCGAGCTGCAGCGCTTCGGCAAAGGCGCGCTGCGCGCTGGGGCTGTCGTCGAGCGCAACCAGGATTCGTTGATACATGTTGGACTCCCTCTGAAAGCGCCGGCATGACCCGAAGTGGTGCCGTCGCGCGTCTCCAACGACAGTGTGGAACGCGCGGCGGCGCGCGGCTTGACGCAGGTCAACGAGCCGCCGCTCGACCCCGACGCTGGCGCCCCGCGCGGACGACACCGCCGCTCAAACCGAGATAGCCTGCGAACGGCACGCGCCGCCTGCCGTGGATGGCGGATAATGGCCGCGGCATCCGCCGCGAGCGGGCCAGCAACGCGCGGCTCCGCGATAATGGTTACGTTTTCCTTGCAATCGATGCAACAGGAAGAGATCGCCCCATGATCAAGGTGCTGCTGGCCGACGACCACACGCTCGTGCGCGACGGCCTACGCCATATCCTGCAGCAGGCGAGCGGCTTCGAAGTGGCCGGCGAAGCGTGCGACAGCGCAACGACGATCGCGCTGATCCGCGCGACGGACGCGCACGTGCTCGTGCTCGATCTGTCGATGCCGGGACGCAACGGCATCGAGCTGATCAGGCAGATCAAGGACGAAAGACCCGAGCTGCGAATTCTGGTGCTGACGATGCACGCCGAGCAGCAGTACGCGGTGCGCGCGTTCAAGGCGGGGGCATCCGGCTACCTGACCAAGGAGAGCGCGAGCGCGGAACTGGTCGGCGCGGTGACGAAAATCGCGTCCGGCGGGGTCTACGTGAGCCTCGCGATGGCCGAGCGCTTCGCGCAGCATCTGCACGAGCCCGCCGACGCGTTGCCGCACCAGCGGCTGTCCGATCGCGAATTCGAGGTGTTCCGGCGCATCGTCGCGGGCCAGAGCGTGACCGAAATCGCCCACGAACTATGCGTCAGCGTCAAGACGATCAGCACGCACAAGACGCGCATCCTCGACAAAATGCAGATGCCGAACGAGAACGGCCTCGTTCGCTATGCGATCCGCCACAACCTGTTCGACGACGAAACCGACGTCTAGGAATATTCCTACAGCGACTACCTGAACTCCTGGTGCCACTTAAAGCGCCGCTGATACATTTTTGACATCAGGTCACCAATACTGGTCGACATGGACACCACCCTGTCAGCCACCGTCTCCAGAGTTTTCCTCGTCGACGACGCGATCGACGTCCGGCGCCGGCTCGCGTGCCTGATCGCGCTGATTCCCGGCGTCGAGATCGCCGGCCAGTCCGCGGGAGTCAAGCGCGCGTTCGACAACATCGTCGCGAGCCGCGCCGATGTTGCGGTGCTCGACCCGTGCTTCTCCGGCAAGACGGATCTCCTGCTGCTCAGGGCGCTGTCACGGGTGCGGCCGTCCATCGTCAGCATCGTGCTGACCAACCATTGCGCGACGGCGTTTCGCCGCGCGTGCGAAGCGGCGGGCGCCGACTTCTTCTTCGACAAGACCTCGGAGTTCAACCTCGCCTGCCATGCCATCGAAGCGGTTGCGTACGTGCGTCGTGCGCAATCGGTCCGACCGTCAGGAGCCGATCATGCAAGTTGCCGCAGCCTCTGAAGCTCGCCACGACGGGCCCCGCCCCTCGCGCGCCGTACCGATTCACGTCATGCCGCGCGCCGCCGCGACACGGCACGATCTGCCGCGCTGCTCCACCTGCGCGATGCGTGCGATCTGCCTGCCGCCGGACCTGACACCACACGAACTCGCCCAACTCGATGCGGTCATCTGCTCGACACGCTCGATCAAACGCGGCGAAGCACTGTATCGCGCGGCCGACACGTTTCAGAGCATTTACACGATACGCGCCGGGTCGTTCAAGACCGTGGTCATGCATCGCGACGGCCGCGAGCACGTGACCGGTTTTCAGATCGCGGGCGACACGCTCGGCCTCGACGGCATCTGCGCGGGCAAACAGAATTGCGATGCGATCGCGCTCGAGGACAGCGTCGTGTGCATCATCCCGTTCGCGCAGCTCGAGGCGATCTGCCGCGAGATGAAGCCGATGCAGCATCACATCTACCAGATGATGAGCAGCGAGATCGTGCGCGAATCGAGCCAGATGCTGCTGCTCGGCACGATGACCGCCGAACAGCGCGTCGCAACGTTTCTGCTGAACCTGTCGAAACGGTTCAAGGCGCGCGGTTTTTCCGGCGCGGAGTTTCATCTGCGCATGACGCGCGAGGAAATCGGCTGCTTTCTCGGCATGAAGCTCGAAACGGTGAGCCGGATGTTCTCCAAGTTCCAGCGCGAGCGCCTCGTTCACGCGGACGGCAAAATGATCCGCATCGAGGACGCGGAAGGACTGGCCCGGGTTTGAGCGCCACGCGCGACGCTCGCTGTCGGGTGACACAGAAAATGAAAACTGTGCCGGGTAAGTGAACGACCGCCGGTTAAAGAGTCGCGAGCACCTCAGCCGCCGTGGTAGTTTCGCGAAAATGATGCTTCCACAGGGAAATACCTAGCTGCGCTGATCTGTCCAAGCTAGAACCCACCGTGAGGTCGGTCACAAGCGTCGGACTCAGCCCTGCGTCAAACAGGGCAAAGCCCGCAGCCAGTACACAAGTCTCCGTCTGTATCCCGCTGACAAGCACGCGTTCGGGCTTTTGCTGACGGAGATATTGAATGGTCTCGGCAGAAGGAGCGTAGCCGTACTTCACGAAGACTCGGTCAACGGTCACCAGGCTCTCATCTGTCGCTGCGGGCTTCCATCCGAGCTGCCTGAGAAACGGGGTACGGGACTCGTCGTGCAACTCGATGGTTGCAACCGACGGAACATGCCTCGCCAAGTTCTGGCACCCGGTGGTGAGCCACTCTGGTGGGCTAAAGGTCGATTGCACGTCCACCACCAGAAGAATTTGGGTCAAAGTAAGTGCCCGTTCTGAGGTTATGGCAAGACATTTTATCAACACCAGCGATACGTTCGGCGAACCCTTCCCGCTGCGAGCGTCCCGGTTCGACGGCTCAACCGCCACTCGAATGGCCATGCCCGGACGAATAACAACGGCTGGAAATGGCCATACGCATTCAATGTCGTGTCTCGTAGCGCGAGGCATTCCATCGAGCATATGAGGGCAATTGCGCCCGATGCGCGATTGTGACTAAACCGCACCGTCTAATCCTCTCAGTGTTCCAGGGTAAACCCGATTCGCAAGTCGAATTGCGCACGCCCCTATTGCGCAAATTAAATTGCACTAAGATACTCAACGCAAATCCACTTGCTGTCGCTCGTCAACCCAACCCTGAAGAGGTCGTCATGAAACTCGTAGCAAAGCTTGCCGCGGTCGCACTCGTCGCTGTTTCGGTCCTTGGTCATGCGGCACGGGCCGAGACCTTGCTGGTCGCCTGCGACACGGCGTTCGTGCCGTTCGAATTCAAGCAGGGCGACAAATACGTCGGCTTCGACATCGACTTGTGGGAAGCCATCGCGAAGGACCTGAAGCTCGACTACAAGCTGCAGCCGATGGACTTCAGCGGCATTCTTCCGGCGCTGCAAACACATAACGTCGACGTCGCGCTCGCCGGCATCACGATCAAGGACGAGCGCAAGAAAGTGATCGATTTCTCCGATGGCTACTATGACAGCGGCTTCACGCTGATGGTGCCGGCCACCAGCACGATCAACGGCCCGGACGACCTGAAGGGCAAGTCGCTCGCCATCAAGACGGGGACGTCGGCGGCGGATTACGCGAAGGCACACTTTGCGGGCACCGATCTGCGCCAGTTCCCGAACATCGACAACGCGTATCTGGAGTTGCAGACAGGACGCGTCGATGCAGCGATGCACGACACGCCGAACGTTCTCTACTACATCAACACGGCGGGCAAGGGCCACGTGAAGGCGGTCGGTCCGCAGATGATGGCGCAGCAATACGGCATCGGCTTCCCGAAGGGCAGCCCGCTCGTGCCGAAGGTCAACGCGGCGCTAGCGAAGATCAAGGCTGACGGTCGCTATGCGGCGATCTACAAGAAGTGGTTCGGCGCCGAGCCGACCAAGTCCTGATAACGCAACGGCTGCGGGAGGCAAGTCATGCAGTTCGATCTGTCAGTCGTCGTCGACGCGTTACCGGCACTACTGCAGGGCGCGAAGCTGACGGTGCTCATCACCATCGCGGGCCTTGCGGGAGGCCTGGCGGTCGGCTTTCTGTTCGGCTTGATGCGCGCGTACGGGAACGCATTCCTGCAGAAGATCGCGTTCGCGTACGTCGAGTTCGTGCGCGGCACGCCGATCGTCGTGCAGGTGATGTTCATCTACTTCGCGTTGCCCGTGCTGCTGAACGTGCGCGTTGATGCGTTGACGGCCGCGATCGTATCGATCATCGTCAATTCGGGCGCATATATCGCCGAGATCGTGCGCGGCTCGTTCCTGTCGGTGCCGCGCGGGTTGAAGGAAGCGGGACTCGCGCTGGGCATGCCGATGTGGCGCGTGCTCGGATTCGTAGTCGGGCCCGTTGCGATTCGCCGCATGACGCCTGCGCTTGGCAACCAGTTCATCGTTAGCCTGAAAGACACGTCGCTGTTCATCGTGATCGGCGTCGGTGAACTCACGCGTCAGGGTCAGGAAATCATGGCGGCGAATTTTCGGGCCGTTGAAATCTGGACGGCCGTGGCCGCAATCTATCTGTGCATGATCGGTGTGCTGACGTTCGGTCTGCGCACGATGGAAAAGAGGATGCGGATACTATGAGTGCGCTCGATATGGTGCAGTTCAAGCAGGTCACGAAGCGCTTCGGGCAGACCACCGTGCTCGATGGCGTCGATCTGAACATTCGCGCGGGCGAAGTCGTGGTGCTGATCGGTCCGTCGGGTTCGGGCAAGTCGACGCTGCTGCGTTGTATCAACGCGCTGGAGCATATTGACGGCGGCGATCTGATCGTCGATGGCATCAGCGTGCACAGCGGCTCGAAGAAAGTGCGCGAGATTCGCCGCGAAGCGGGCATGGTGTTCCAGCAGTTCAACCTGTTCCCGCAACTGACGGCGCTCGAAAACGTCGCGTTCGGTCCGCGTCAGGTGCGCGGCATGAGCAAGACCGAGGCGGAAACGCTCGCGCACGAGTTGCTCACGAAAGTGGGCCTGGCGGGCCGCGTCGGGCATTATGCAAGCGAGTTGTCGGGCGGCCAGCAGCAACGCGTCGCGATTGCGCGTGCGCTGGCCGTCAAGCCGAAGCTGATGCTGTTCGACGAGCCGACTTCCGCCCTCGATCCCGAACTGCGCCAGGAAGTGCTGCGCGTGATGCAGTCGCTGGCGGAAGAAGGCATGACGATGGTCGTCGTGACGCACGAGATGACGTTCGCGCGCAAGGTCGGCACGCGGCTGATCTTCATGGAGCACGGCCATATCACCGTTGACGGACCGCCCGCGCAGTTGCTCGACAATCCGCCGAACCAGCGCCTGCGCGATTTTCTTCAACACGTCGAATAACCTCGTACTCATGTCTGCAATTGGATTCATCGAAATTTCCGGCTCACCGTTCGCCGCGGGCGAGGCGCTCGGGCGGTTTGGCGCCTCGGCCGTGCATCGTCATCTGGTGCAGTCGGCGAGCTGGCGCGACTTGATGCAATGGCGCGGCACGCCGCTCGCCGCCGCGCTCGCCGCGCATACGCAACAGGGCTTTCCACGTATCTGGGCGGAATTGCAAGGGCTGGCCGCTGGTCTCGGCTTGCCCTTTGAAGATGTGTTCCTTTGGAACTGCCGCGGCGATGTTTGGGCCGCGTCGCCCGATGGATGCACGACCGTGCAGTTGCCTTCCGTTGATCGCAGGCGCATCTGTCACAACGAAGACGGCGATCCCGGCTTCGCGGAAGATTGCGCGATTGCCGCGTGCCGTATCGATGGTAGTCCGGGTTTTGCGGCGTTCGTGTATCCGGGCTCGCTGCCGGGTCATACGTTCGCCGTGACGGACGCGGGGCTCGCCGTCACCGTGAACAATCTGCGCGTGCGCCGGGTAGAAGCGGGCGTGCCCCGGATGGTGCTCACGCGCGCGGTGCTCGATGCGCACGATCTTGATGCCGCCATTGCCGTGGTGCGCGACAACCCACGCGCGGGCGGTTTCCATCTGACGCTGGCGCATTGCGCGAGCGCCGCGTTGCTCAGCGTCGAGTACAGCGCGCACGGTTGTTCCGTGCAGGAGATCGCGCAGCCGTCGCTGCATACGAATCACGCGATTCATCCGTCCATGCGTGGCTTCGCTCAGATCGTGACGGATTCGTCGCAGCACCGCCAGACGCGCGGCGATGCGCTATTGCGCGACGCGAGCGAAGCTGGGCACGCGCCCGATCCGCTCGCCATCCTTGCCGACACCCACGATGCGTCGCTGCCAATCTACCGCGCCGATCCCAACGATCCCGACGACGAAAACACGCTCGCAACCGCCGATATCGTGATCGCGGCGTCTCACATAAAATGGGACGTTTATGAACAGCCAGGGACGCCGCCCCGATATCGATTGATCAATGGACACAAATCTAGGCACGAAGCGCCGCAAGTCGGCGAACAAGGACAAGGCGAGCGCGCCTGAAGCGTCCGCGAGTGCGCCGCGCAGTGTCGATGGACTGCGCGAGCTGGTGGTGCGCATCGGCCGCGACGAGGCGGGTTTGTCGCTCGGCGGCAAGGCGCATGCGGTGCTGGCGTGGCTGCTCGAACGGCCGGAGGAAGTGGCCGTGCGCACGATCACCGATCTCGCGACGGCGCTCGACGTGAACGCGTCCACGCTGACGCGCCTGACTACAAAGCTCGGCTACACCGGCTTCGCGGATTTTCAGAGCGTGTTCCGTGATTCTCTTGCGCAGCGGCATCGGCATTTCTACACGCATCAGGCGGAACGGCTCGTGTCCGGGCCGAAGACCGGCGCGCATGCTGGCGCTGGTTCCGAGGGCTCGCCTGAGGTCGATGTCGTCGCGCAACTCGCGCATGAATCGATCGGCAATGTCGAGACGTTCCTCGCGCGGCTGTCGCCCGTCGATCTGCGTGGCGCGGCGACCTTGCTCGCTGAAGCGCCGCGCGTGCGCGTGCATGGCTTGCGGCAGTTCAGCGCGCTTGCCAGTTTCCTCTGCTACGGCCTCGGCATGATCCGCACCGATGTCGCGTTGCTCGATGCGCAAGGGCTCGGCGTCGCGGAAGGACTCGCACAGTTGCAGCCAGGTGATGTAGTTGTTGCGACCAGCGTGGCACCTTATACGCGCAGCGTCGCCGAGGCGGCTGTGGCAGCCGCCGAGGCTGGCATGACCGTGATCGCAATCACGGATACGCTCGCCTCGCCGCTCGTGCCGCCTGCACGTCACGCCTTTCTGATTCCGCACGACAGCAGCTTCTTCAGCAACAGCATGGGCGCGTATCTGATCTTTTGTGAAGGCTTGCTCAACCTCGTCGCGACGCATCTTGGAACGCGCTCGCTAGAGGCGCTGTCACGGCGGGAGCGCCTGATTACGGCTTTGGGTATCGAGCGTGATTGACCGACTTTCCGGCCGAACTCAGTCCATACGTTCGAGCGACCGCGCGCATTCGTTCTGAATTTTTCACTTTTTCATGACGCGAAGCGCGTGCCCTTCCACTTTCTACGTCACGCGAGAATCGCGGATCTGAAAGAACAGCTGAAAAAGCCACGCGCAATCAGAGGGCGGGTTTTCACTAACTCTGACACCGGACGCTCGCCTCACGCCCGTTCGCGCGCCATACCGGATGGAACAAGCGCTCCCGAACTGATATAACTCACCGAATTGCGGTGCGCGACCTTGCCGGACCGCCTGGAGGAGCGATGGGTGTACCGAGTGGCGAGTCTTCCTGCTTCACCGGTGCGGCGTCCGGGTCCGAGGTAGCCGTCGAAGATCGATCTTTCATGTTGGTCGAAGCCGTTCAGGACTACGCGATCTTCATGCTGGACGTGTCCGGCCGCGTCACCAGCTGGAATCCCGGCGCACAGCGCATCAAGGGCTACACGCCGGACGAAATCATCGGCCAGCATTTCTCGAAGTTCTTTACCCCGGAAGACATTGCGGCCGGCAAGCCCGCTCGCGAACTGGAAACCGCCGCGTCGGTTGGCCGTGCCGAGGACGAAGGCTGGCGCGTACGTCGCGACGGCTCGCGTTTCTGGGCCAACGTGGTCGTTTCCGCCGTGCACGATGCACCGGGCGCCTTGCTCGGCTTCGCCAAGGTCACGCGTGACCTGACCGAGCGCATGCGCCTCGCGGAACTCGAACGCGCGAACGAAGTATCCATCCACGTGCAGACTGCCCGTGAAAACGAGCAGAAACGCATTGCGCGCGAACTGCACGACGACCTCGGTCAACGGCTGACCGCGCTGAAAATGAGCGTCGCGCTGCTCGAAGCGAACCTGAACAAACAAGCCGACACCGCGCCGCTCGCCGCGCAAACGCATGAATTGCAGACACAGATCGACTGGATGGCCGCTTCGCTGCGGCGTATCGCCGCCGACCTGCGGCCCCCGCTGCTCGACGACCTCGGGCTCGCCGCCGCGCTCGACTGGCTGGTCGAAGACTTCACGAAACGCTATCGCGTGCGGGCGAGCGTTCATCTGGAACCGGCCGAGCCGGCATGCGGCGAATTCGCGGCGACGGCGCTGTTTCGCATCGTTCAGGAGGCGTTGACGAACGTCGCGCGGCACGCGAACGCACGGCGCGTGCGCATCGACATGGCCTGCGCGGGCCCCATCGTTTCGCTCGATATCGACGATGATGGGGTCGGTGTCGCGCTGCATCAGCCGCCGGCGAAGAATTCGTTCGGTCTGGTCGGCATTCGCGAACGCGTGCGGCAGTTGCGCGGCAACGTCTCGTTCACCAGCTCGCCGGGCAATGGCTTCAGGATTTCGATCCAGATACCGGCCGACGCGCTCCTGTAACGCTCACTCGCGCCAGTGCCTCGCCGCCGCAGCGCTACTCATCCTGCGCGCCCTGCTCGCGCAATAGCAAGACTGGACAGCGCGAGAAGCGCAGCACCCGCTCCGCCACACTGCCGATCACGAGCCGCCGCACGCCGCGCCGTCCATGCGTACCCATCACGAGCAGGTCGGCGTGGATCTGCTCCGCATGGCGCAGCACGGCACTGGCGACGTCGTCGGACAGGCTTTCCGATTCGATCAGTTCGGCGCGACATGGCACTTCGGCGTCGACGCAGGTCTGTTGGGCCTCGTCGAGCACCGAGTGACCGTCCTTGCGCAGCGCGTCGATCAGCGTGATCGGGTCGTAGTAGCCCGCATAGGAAAAGATCGGCGTCTTGTCGACCACGTAAACCGGATGCACGACGCCCTTCGTCAACACGGCGAGACTCACCGCTTCCTTGAGCGCGCGTTTCGAGAAGTCGCTGCCGTCGAGCGCGACGAGGATATGCTGGTACATGCCGATTCTCCACTCAGGTTGGATTTCTCGACGCGCCTGGCGCGCCGCCGCTACAGATAAAAAGGCCCACCTGCGCTGCCCAGGTACGGCTCCGGCAACTCGGTCCGTGGCGGCGCGTGCACCCGCAACGACGACGCGCTGCGCGGACACACGAGCACGGGACAGGCCGCGTCGCGCAGCGTGCGCGAGGTCACGTGCCCGGGCAACGGATGCGGCGCGCCACGCATGCCGTGCGAACCCATCACGATCAGATCCGCGTGCCAGCGTTCCGCTTCGCCAAGAATCGCAGTCGACGCATCGCCGGACTCATCGTCGAACTCGAGCAACGCGGTTTCGGCCACGCGCCGGCCTTGTTCGAGCATCGCCGCGCCGCGCCTCAAGACGTCGATTCGATGCTGCGACACGACTTCGAACGGCAGCCATTCGCGCCACGCGAAGCGGTCGTCGGCCGCGTAGACGACCTTGATGCGTGCGTCTGGCGGCGCGACCTCGAGCGCGGTGCGCAGTGCGTCGAGCGCGGCGTCGCTGCCATCGATCGCGACCAGCACGCGGCTCGCCGCCGAGGCATCGCTCGCGCCGCCGGACGACGGCGGCAGGTACAGAACCGGACGCCCGATCGACGCGACCAGTTCCTCGGGATCGATGCGGCTATCCCAGCGATGTTCGCGCGCATGCGCGGCCACTACGACCAGATCCGCGTTCCATTGCGCCGCCGGGTGAGCGAGCGCTTCGGCCGCGCCGTGATGCAACACGGTCAGATCGACAATCTCGGCGTCGGTCGCGGCGACGACGCCGTGCAACGCGGTCACCGCCTCGCGCAGTGCGAGCTGCGCGCCGTGCAGCATCGCGCGATGCGCCTCGCACCAGTCGGGATAGCTAAGCATCAGCGTCGGATAAAGCGCGGCGGGGTTGCAGACGATATTGACGAGACGAAAGCGCGCATCCGCGGCGGCGAACTGCTGAGCCACCCGCGTCCCGGACGGCAGTCCGGCGCCGCCCGCGGATGCGATCATCACGCGGCGGAAGGTATTGCGCTCAGTCGGAGTGTTCATCGGCTTTCCTCGGATCGTCGCACCACGGCTCGGCCAGCGACGGCGGGAACCCAACGGTTCGCGCTTACATGATGGACGCGCGCGCGCAGGGCGGCTTGATCTGCATCAAGCGTCAATGAACGGCGAGCACGGCCGCGCCGGTCAGTTTACCGCTGCGCAGATCGTCGAGCGCGCGGTTCGCGTCGCGCAACGCATAGGTGGTCGTCTCGATCGCCAGCCGGACCTCGGCGGCGCTGCGCATGAACGCAAGCCCATCGTCGCGGGTCAGATTCGCCACCGACACCACGCGCCGCTCGCCCCACAGAAACGCGTACGGAAACTGGGGAATGTCGCTCATATGGATGCCGCCGCACACCACCACACCGCCTTTCACGACCATCTGTAACGCCCGCGGCAC
Organism: Burkholderia sp. H160; assembly: GCA_000173575.1. Taxonomy (GTDB): domain Bacteria; phylum Pseudomonadota; class Gammaproteobacteria; order Burkholderiales; family Burkholderiaceae; genus Paraburkholderia. Next base: position 26,257 of record ABYL01000082.1, read on the forward strand.
GAGCGCGCCGACCGGCGCGAACAGCAGCGCCGCGTCGAGTTCGGCGGGCGGCGCCTCGTCGCTGCCGCCGGCCCACGCCGCGCCGAGGCGCAGCGCGAGTTGCTGGGCCGCGCGATCGCCGGGACGCGTGAACGCATAGACGGAGCGCTGCTGATGACACGCGATCTGCGCGACCAGATGCGCGGCCGCGCCGAAACCGTAGATGCCGATCCGTTCGGCGTCACCCGCCATGCTCAGCGTGCGATAGCCGATCAGACCCGCGCACAGCAGCGGCGCGGCCTCGATGTCGCTGTAGTGCGACTGCAGATGGAAGCAGTAGCGGCTATCTGCGACCGTGCGCTCGGCGTAACCGCCGTCGATCGTGTAGCCGGTGAAGCCGGCGTCATCGCACAAATTTTCGCGGGCGGACAGGCAGTAGCGGCAATGGCCGCACGTGCGCCCGACCCACGGTACGCCGACGCGCTCGCCCACCGCGAAGCCGGTCACGCCCGCGCCCAATTCGGCCACTACGCCGACGATTTCATGGCCAGGAATCACTGGCCGCTTCGGATGTTCGAGCTCGCGGTCGACCAGATGCAGGTCCGTGCGGCACACGCCGCAAGCATGAACGTCGATCAGAATCTCGCCGGCACCGGGTCGCGGATCCGGCACGTCCCGCTCGGTCAGCGTCGCCGAGGTGCCGTCGAACACCATCGCTCGCATCGTGTTCTCCTTGAGAGGCGCCGGCGGCGACAAGCCGTCGTCATGACGGGCTGACAGGCGCGCTGTCGCCTTTATCAGCATAGGCGTGCCAATGTGTCGCTCGATCGGCGCGCGCCGTGGGCCCCTTGATCGAGGTCAATAAGGACCGCTTCCCTGCCCGTACACTGATCTTATTCCTGATACGGGGGGCACGTGCCGTGTGCAATGCATCGACGTCGAACAGATAGAACCGGAACACGGCGTATTCGCTACCGGAGAAGACGCCTGAACCGGGACGTCTTCATCGAGCGACAGCGTTCGCTGCATCGCGAGCGTACTGCGTGGGCGGCAGTCCGACATGACGCGTGAACGCGACGCTGAATGCGCTCGCCGAGCCGTAGCCGACACGCTCGGCGATCGTCGCGATGCTGACTTCGTTCCTTCGCAGCAGGTTCTTGGCGATGGCCATGCGCCACGACAACAGATACTCCATCGGTGCGACGCCGACTGCGCGGCTGAATCGATCGAAGAAAGAAGACCGTGAGAGCGCGGCGGCTTTTGCGAGTTGCGCGATCGTCCAAGGCTTGTCCGGGCTTTCGTGCATTTGACGGATGGCGAGCGCGAGACGGGCATCGGCGAGACCGCGGACGAGTCCGGGCGATGCCCCCGTTCCCGTCGCCCGCAAGGCTTCGATGAAAAGCACCTCGAGCAGCCGCGCCAGCACGACCTCGCGCGCGGGCCGCTGCGCGCGCGATTCTTCCCTAACGAGCTTGACGAGCGTTGCAAGCCTGCGTTCACCGCGCACATGCACGAACTTGGGCAAGAGCGAGACAAGCAAGGCCGCATCCGGCGAACCAAACGCGCAGAGGCCCGCAAGCCATTGGGCTTCTGGCGCGGCCGATGCATCGCCGAAACGAAAACTGCCGTCGGGCAGCGCCGCGGGCGCGCTCTGGTAGACGTCATCATCGCCGGGCGGATTGATGCTCGTCATCGTGAAGCTGAACACTTCGGGCACGAGCATGAAGTCATCGGCCTGAAGGATGAACGGCTCGCAACCGTTGACAGACAGACGGAGCGATCCTTCGAGCACCACGCAATAGAACGGCTGTCCGATTTCCGCGCGGCTCGCGCGCCAGCGCCCGGCGCCGCTGAGCACTTTCGAGAACGTGGGTGTCGGCTGGAGCAATGTGACGATTTCGGCGAGCGGGTCGATCATGATCGGACGATTTCGAATCAAACCTGGACGATCGATTGTAGCGAGTCCGGGCGTTCAGGACTTATCGTGTTGGGACTGTCACCCACCACAGGATTCGACATGAAGACCGTCTTGATTACCGGCTGCTCGTCCGGCTTTGGCCTCGAAATCGCGCGTTATTTTCTGGATCGCGACTGGCGCGTGATCGCCACGATGCGCACGCCACGCGAAGATGTGTTGCCGCGCTCCGATCGCCTTTCGATCCTCGCGCTCGATGTGAAGGACTCGCAAAGCATTCGCGCCGTCATCGATGCGGCCGGTCAGATCGACGTGCTCGTCAACAACGCGGGGATCGGTTTTCTGAACGCACTCGAAGGCACGCCGATGGACACCGTGCGCGACATCTTCGAGACCAACACGCTCGGCACGATCGCGATGGCGCAGGCCGTGTTGCCGCAGTTCCGCGAGCGCCGCGAAGGCGTAATCATCAACGTGACGTCGACCGTCACGTGCAGACCGCTGCATTTGCTGTCGGTCTATACGGCGAGCAAGTCCGCGATCAACGCGTTCAGCGAATCGCTCGCGCTCGAACTGGAGCAGTTCAATGTGCGCGTGCGTGTCGTGCTGCCGGGACGCGCGCCTTCCACGCGCTTCGGCGAGAACGCGCAAGCACGCATGCAAAGCGGCTTCCCCGAGCCGTACAGCGCGCTCGTGCAGCAGATTTTCGCGAACTGGCAGAAAGAGACGACCGTCACGCACGCATCGGATGTCGCCGAAGCGGTTTGGCTCGCGGCGACCGATTCATCGAGTCCGTTCAACATCCCCGCTGGCGAAGACGCGGTCGAGTGGTATAACGCGCGCGCTGAATAGCGCGCCGGGCAAGGCGGTGTTGTCGCACTGGAGGCGTTGCTGGCAATATGCGGTTTTTGTACGAGACGATGCACGCTCAGGGCCGCAATAGTATCGAGCCGCTTGTTTCGCCGGTTTCCAGTCGACGCTGCGCTTCAGCTGCCTGGGTCAGAGGAAGCACCGCTCCAATCTTCGCCTTCAGGCCGCTTCGCAAGCGCTGGAACGTGGCCAAACCCCCTTCCCGGTAGCGTGCTGGATCGGCCACGAAGCGGAATATGCTTGGGCGAGACAGGGCAATCGAGCGAGCCGGACCCAGCAGAGACAGGTCAATCGGCCCGGGATCTCCACTGACCTGACCTATGCTGGCGACCATGCCGAAGGGACGCACGGTACCGAGCGTTTCAATGAGTGTCTTGCCGCCGATACCGTCGATTGCGTAGTCGACTCCACGACCGTGAGTCAGTGCCTGTATCTCGGTGACGAAGTCCTGTTCGCGATAAAGAATCGCTTCGTCCAGGCCATGCTCTTTCGCCAGTTCCGCCTTTGCGACTGAACCAACGGTGCCGATGACACGGGCGCCCAGCGCTTTAGCCCATTGCGCCACGACGAGCCCAAGACCGCCGGCGGCCGCATGGATCAATACTGTGTCGCCAGCTTTGACGGGATAGACATAAGAGCACAGCATGTGGGCCGTGATGCCGCGCAACAGCAGACTGGCCGCCGTGTCGTCGCCGATATCGTCGGGCAGCGGAAGAACGCGGTCGGCGGGAATATTCCGTACGCTGGCGTAGCTGCCGACGGGTGGGCCAGCGTAGGCAACACGCTGGCCTGGGTGCAGTGATTCGACGCCGGCGCCAATCGCATCAATGACGCCAGCGGCCTCGACGCCAAGGACCGCGGGCAGTTCTGGTAGGCGATAGAGGCCGGTACGGTGATAGATGTCGACGAAATTGACGCCGAGAGCCGTGTGGCGAATTCGCACCTCCCCGGCCGCGGGAGCGGGGAGCGTAGCCTCGCGCAGTCTCAGCGTCGAAGCGTCGCCGTATTGCTCGATTGCGATCTGGACCGCGTGAAGCGAGGACGTGTCGGACGCGGATCCGGAAGTCATGCTGTTCTCCTGGCGATTGATCTGGCAAGCTCATGTTGCACTGTGCAAATTCGATGAACAATTCCAGATAAATCGTCAATGAGTGTGCAAAAAAACACAGGAAAGGCGCCGTTCGAAAGCCCGCGTCTGCAATGGGACGACATCCGGTATTTCCTCGAACTGGCGCGGGTCGGAAGCCTCTCGGGCGTGGCACGAAGGCTGTCTGTCGAGCATTCGACTGTCGCCCGGCGGGTGGAAGCGCTGGAGCAGTCGCTGGGGGTCAGGCTGTTCGATCGCTTGCCGAAGGGCTGGTCGCTCACACCAGAGGGTGAAACCCTGGCGAGGCAAGCAAGGCGCCTCGATGACGAAGCCCAGGCCTTTTCCCGAGCGGCCGTGGGGGTATCGTCCCTGAAGGGTACCGTTCGCATCTCTGCTCCGCCCGTCTTGGCCAGCCATCTGCTGGTGCCTCGCCTGGCTGGGATGCGATCCCAGTGGACGAACATCGATCTTGAAGTGATAGGGGAAGTGCGTGACGCAAATCTGGTTCGTGGCGAGGCCGATCTCGCAATTCGAATGTCAAGGCCAACCGCTCCAGGCCTGGTCGCGCGATGCATAGGCGAGATCGGCTATGGCCTCTATGCTGCCAACGGGTATGCAGATCGACCGCAGCCGGAATGGGAATTTCTGGGCTATGACGAAAATCTCAGTCAAGTGCCTCAGCAGCGTTGGCTCGATCAGATTGCTGGAGACCGTCGCTTTGTCTTCCGGAGCAATGATCTGGCTGCGTTGCTCCATGCCGCCCGAGCAGGGTTAGGGATCGCTGCGCTTCCCCGTTTTCTTGCCGCGCATGGCCCTGAACTATGCCTGCTTTCGGATCACCCTTGCTCGACTGTTCGGCAGTTGTGGCTCGTGATGCATCCGGACGTCAAACGTTCGCCCCGTGTTCGGCTGGTTGCTGATCTGCTCGTCAAGCTGGTCGGCGAAACGCCGGGGTTATCGCTAGTCGATAAACGACCGTGAACTCTCGATTCATGAAACGCAGCGATCGCTCATCGCTTCTGATAGGTGCCGATAAGTTCGGTGTGCGTTAGTACGTGCCCCTTCATGGCCTTTTCGAGGGCGGCCTTGCTGGGGCTTTTCAAATCGGGCAGTACGGTGTCGAGCGCATAGAGTTTGTGGAAATAGCGGTGGCGTCCCACGGGCGGACACGGGCCGCCGTAGGCGGCACGCTTGAAGTCATTGGTGCCTGCGAGTGTGCCGCCCGGCAAAGCCTGCGCAGTAGCGGCTTCGGGCAACCCGGTTGCCGTCGGCGGGATGTTGTAGAGCACCCAGTGCACCCAGGTCATTCTCGGCGCGGCCGGGTCCGGCGCGTCAGGGTCGTCGACGATCAGCGCCAGGCTTTTCGCGTTCGCGGGCACGCCGGACCACGCGAGCGGCGGGGATACATCGGCGCCCTCGCAGGTATGCTGCGCGGGAATCTCGCCGTTCTGCTGGAAGGCTTGCGATGTTAGCGTGAGGGTCATGGTGCGCTCCTCGGCGGCACAACCGTTCGATGCGGGGTTGTTCACTGATTCTAGGTCAGCGCTTACCGAAGTGGCGTCCCAATGACCGCGCGACCGCATCGGCGACTGGCCAAAACTGGCTGCCCTTCCTTTCTGCAATCGCTCGCAGTGGCCCCAAAGGTGGCGCCGATGGCCGCGTCTCGAGTGCTTCTCAGG
>ABYL01000081.1 GCA_000173575.1 Burkholderia sp. H160
CGCCGGTGTCGCTGTACATGCTGACCGAAGTGCCCGGCCACGAGCCGAACCATGCCACGACGAGTCCCGCTCGGCTCGCCGCGCATATCCACGGTGCAAGTCCGCTGCCGTTCGAACAGCTCGCGCGGCGCGCGCTCGAATGCCGCTTCGACCTGTGCCAGTTCGAGTTCGCGTCGCAGCCGTGGCGCCTCGACCGCGCCACGCTGCGGCGTCTGCGCCTGCCGATCGCGCTCGCGGTCGCCGCGCTCGTCGTTGCGATCATCGGCGCGAACGTGCAGTGGCTGATGCTCACGCGTCAGCGCGACGCGATCAACACCCAGATGACGGAGCTGCTGCTCAACACGTTCCCGAAGACCACCGTCGTGCTCGACGCGCCCGGTCAGATGGCGCGTCAGCTGCAACAACTGCGGGTCGCGGCGGGCGAGCTGTCGCCGGAGGATTTCCTGTCCATCGCCGACGGCCTGGCGCGCTCGCTGTCGCCGCTGCCGGTCAACGGTATCGCCGCGCTCGACTATCACGACCACCGCCTCGACGTGACCTTCAAACCCGCGATCAAGGTCGACCCCGACTTCGCCAAGCGCCTCGCGCGCAACGGCCTGTCCGGAGCGATCGACAGCAATACCGGCAAGTGGACCATCAGGAACGGACAATGAAAGCTGAACTCGCTCAAACCTGGGCTGGCTTCTGGGACCAGCGCACCGATCGCGAAAAAGCGCTGCTGACGTGGGGCGGCGCAGCGCTTGCCGTGGCGATTGCCTGGTCGGTGCTGTGGGCGCCCGCGCAGGAAGGCCGCGCACATCTGCGTGAATCGCTGCCCAGCCTGCAGCGGCAACTCGCGCAGATGACCGCGCAGGCCAACGAGGCACGCTCGCTGTCGGCGGCCGCGCAAGGTGTCGCGCCCACCGGCGCGGCGCTCAAGGACGCGCTCTCCGCATCGCTCGGCGAGCACGGTCTCGCCGCGACGCAGGTGCAGTTCGTCGGCAACGCTGTGCAGGTGCAGATGAAAAACGTGGCATTCCCCGCCTGGACCACGTGGGTCGACGACGTGCGCAAGCAGTTCAAGGTGCAGGTCTCAGAGGCGCACATCACCGCGTTGAAGGACGACGGCCAGGTGGATCTGACGGTGGCGCTGCAACCGTCGACCGCGAAATAACAACGCGCCGCTCGCTACAGGATCTCGAATGAATTACTGGATGTGGCGCCTGCGTGTGGCGCTACCGTGGCTCGCGGTCGCCATGGTGTCGGTCGCGGCCGTGACGCTCGCGTTGCTGCCGGCCGCCTGGATTGCGCCGCAGTTCGCGCGGCAAACGCACGGGCGTGTCAATCTCGTCGACGCCGAGGGCTCGCTGTGGCACGGCTCGGCGACGCTGATGCTGGCCGCTGGCTCCGATATGAGCGCGGCGACACTGCTGCCTGGGCGGATCGAATGGCACACCGCTTTCTGGCCGCTTTTCACCGGACGCGTGCGCATGGTCATGCGGCAGAGCGAAGCGATGCCCGACCCGATCACAGTCGATGCGACGCCGCGCGGCGCAACCGTCACGCCGGGCGTGCTCGTGGTGCCGGCGTCGCTGCTCGCGGGGCTCGGCGCGCCGTTCAACACGCTCGATCTGCAGGGCAACGTGCAGCTATCGTGGTCCGACTGGCGTAGCTTCAACGGCGAAGCGTTCGGTCAACTGACGGTGATGCTCGACGACGTCAGCTCACGCTTGTCGCCCGTCAAGCCGCTCGGGTCGTACCGGGTCAGGTTTCAGGCCCAGGGCATGTCGTCGGCGCTCGATCTGAGCACGGTGAAGGGGCCGTTGATGCTGAACGGCAACGGCACGGTCTCGGCCGCATCGACATCGTTTCATGGCACGGCGAGCGCCGCGCCGGAGCAGCACGATAACCTCGCCGGCTTGCTGAATCTGCTTGGCCGGCCGAGCGGAGCGGATACGGTGGCGCTGACGTTCGTGCATTGACCGAGGCGAGCGCGGCGGCCGTTATTTGCTCGGCACCCGCGCTGGCGACGCATCTGCACTTTGCGTGATGCTTTGCGCGATGGACGTCGCGCCGAGCGCCGCAGCCGCAGCCGCTGGAGCCGACGCCGGCAGCGGTGCGGGCGCGGCGACATCGCCGGTCTCGCGATTCATCTGCGACACGTCCCAGCCGCCGCCGAGTGCCTTCACGAGACCCACCGACGACACCATCCGCTGCCCGCCGATGGTCTCGAGCTTCTGTTCGGCCGTGAATGCCGTGGTTTGCGCGGTCAGCACGTTGACGTAGCCGACCGTACCCGCCTTGTACTCGTTAATCACGATGGCGAGCGCCTGGCGCGCCGAGGCGACTGCCTGCCGTTGCACGACGATTTCCTGCTCGAGGATGCGCAGCGACGCGAGGTTGTCCTCGACGTCCTGGAACGCGGCGAGCACGGTCTGCCGATAGGTCGCGACATCGGCGTCGTAGGTGGCGCGCGCGGCCTCGGTTTTCGCGTGGCGCAGGCCGGCGTCGAAGATCGTCCCGGCCAGTTGCGGGCCGAGCGTCCAGAAGCGCGACGGCAAGGTCAGCAGTTGCGAGAACACAGAGTTTTCGAAGCCGCCGCTCGCCGACAGCGTCAGCGACGGGAAGAACGCGGCGATCGCCACGCCGATCTGCTCGTTCGCCGCAGCGGCCTTGCGTTCCGCCGACGCGATATCCGGCCTGCGTTCGAGCAGCGCTGACGGCATCTGCGCGGGCACGGCGGGCGGTGTCGCGGTGAGCGGCATCGGCGGCAGCGAGAACGTCGATGCGGGCACGCCGATCAGCACCGCGATCGCGTGCTCGTCCTGCGCGCGCTGGATGCCATTGTCGATCGCGGCGGCCTGCGCCGATTGCAGCTGCGTTTGCGCCTGGATCACGTCCGAGCGCGCGGCGACGCCAGCCGCGTACTGATTCTGGGTGAGCTGCAGCGAGTGCTGATAGGCGATGACGGTGTCGTCGAGCAGCTTTTGCGTGGAGTCGAGCGCGCGCAACAGGAAGTAGGTCTGCGCGAGCGTGGCCTGCGCCGACAGGCGCGCGTTCGCGAGGTCGGCGGCCGCCCCCTGCTGGCCCGCTTGCTGTGCGTTGACCGAGCGCGTGACCGAGCCCCACAGGTCCGGCTCCCAGCTCGCCTGCATCTGGACGGTGTAGCTGTTGGTGATGCCGGCGCGGCTCGTCGCCGTGGTCGCATTGCCGCTGGTATGCGTGCCGTTGCCGGAACGCGTTACGCCCCCCGACGCACTGACCGTCGGGAAGTACGCGGCGCGCGCTTCGCCGACGAGCGCGCGCGCCTGCCGGTAGCTCGCGGCGAATTGCGCGATGTTCTGGTTCGCGGCGTTGAGGTGGTCTTCGAGTTCGTTGAGCTTCGGGTCTTCGTAGATGGCCCACCAGTTGCCGCGGTCGTGTTGATCGGCAGGTTCAGCGACCTTCCAGCCGGGCGCGGCTTCCTTGAATGACGCGGGGATCTCGGTGGCCGGTCGCTGATAGTTCGGGCCGACCACGCAGCCGGCGACGAGCGTCGCGCAGGCCGCGCTGATGGCGAGGGTCAGGACGCGCGGCGCAAGCACCCGCGCGTTTCGATCAGACTGCATGCAATGAATTCCTTCTGGACGCCGCGGTGCGGCCGGGAGCGACGCAACCGGCGGGGCGAGATCGTCGTCTGCCGGAATGTTAGCGTATGAGCCCGCGCGAGCGCGGGAAACTGAAAGGTTAATGCGACGCGGTGCGCAGGTGTGTTACTGGCCGTGACGCCATGGTTACGCGTTGTTACCGGCAGGCGCGACGCGCTGCGGGTGCACGGCGGCTCAGGTGGCGAGGGTAAGCGAACGGGTGTGTCGAAAGCGCGTTGGGAACCGGCGCGTTGTCAGACGCGCGATTCCGCGGCTTGGGTCTGCGTGCGCTGACGCTGGCGCGGGAGCTTGCCCGCCGAAGCCCGGCACGATGCACCGCCGGGCGCGAGGCAAGCGCTGCCGGCAGCGGCGCTTTCTTTCGCTTCTATCGCGAAGCTGTCTTTGGGCAGCACGATCTCGCTGGATTCCGCGACCGCGGCGCTGCCGTTCTTCGCCTGCTTCGTCCCCCGTCGATGCTCGACCCATGCGAGCAGCGCCACGCCCACCGATCCGCCCGGCAGCACGAGCAGCCCCGCGAACAACGCGAGCTTCCACCAACGGTGCGGGCCCTGGAAGCTTCGAAGTGTATGAAGTGCGGAATCGGTCAGTGAGCGGCTGAGGCCGCCAAGCGTGTTTTTGAGGTACGGCATCGGGGAAATCCTGTTGCGCGCGTCGCGAGAGGGGCGGCGTGCGGTCGATCGGTCAGAACATGGTCTCGAATGGCGCAGGTCGCGCGAAACTCATTGCTCATCATAATATTGACCGTGCAATTAAATTTCAAGATACTATGCCGCCCGAATGTTTCGACTGTTGTTTTTGTGATGGCCTGTCGTGCACCGCAAAATGTCATTTGACTTGTCTGCTTAGGCAGCTAAACTTCGATTTGCTTGTGGATGTTGCGGATACCCCATGACTGATGGCCCCTACAAAGCGGACGAGGTTGAGCTCACGAGCAGTCTCGGCTACTACCTGACGAAAGCGCGTAACGTGCTGGTCGAGCGCACTGACCGTGCGGTCAAGCCGCTCGGGCTTACCGCGCAACAGATCGGCGTGATTCTGATGCTGTCCTCGCGACGCGCGAGCACGCCATTCGAGCTGTCGCGCGCGATGTCGTACGACAGCGGCTCGATGACCCGTCTGCTCGACCGCCTGGAAAAAAAGGGCTTCGTCGTGCGCACGCGCAGCAGCGACGACCGGCGCATGGTGAAGCTGGAACTGACTCCCCAGGGCCATGACGCCGCGCAGCAATTGCCGAATCTGGGCGCGACCGTGCTGAACGATCAATTGCGCGGCTTTACCGCCGAGGAGCACGCGATGCTGATTCACCTGCTCGCGCGTTTCATCGCGAACGGCCCCGAGGGAGAAGCCGGCGTGGGCTGCGGACCGGCGCCCCAGCCGGACGAGCCGCGGACTTGAAGCGAAGCGCAGTCGTCGTCAACAGGCGGCGCTTCATCACGAAGTACTAGCAAGGCAACTACGAGGCGCTTTTTGAAGGCGCCATTGTCATAAGATATCTGTCTGGGCAGAGGGTGAACCGGCATACAAGCACCGTGTTTGAAACGCGTGATAAAGCTGCCGCGACAAGCTTTCGCCATCTGAGGAGAACAACCTATGGACGCCACGGCTTCCAACGCCGCGATGCCCGCCGCCGAACCCGCCCCGCTGCAAGGCGGCGCGCTTGCGCTGCTGACCGTCGGTCTTGCGCTCGGTACCTTCATGGAGGTGCTCGACACCTCGATCGCGAACGTCGCGGTGCCGACCATTTCCGGCAGCCTCGGCGTCGCGACAAGCCAGGGCACCTGGGTGATCTCGTCATACTCGGTTGCCTCGGCGATCGCCGTGCCGCTGACCGGCTGGCTCGCGCGACGCGTCGGCGAGGTGCGCCTCTTCACGCTGTCGGTGCTGCTGTTCACGATCGCATCGGCGGCCTGCGGTTTCGCCCATAACTTCGAATCGCTGATTGCGTTCCGGCTCGTGCAAGGGCTCGTGTCCGGGCCGATGGTGCCGCTGTCGCAGACGATCCTGATGCGCTCCTACCCGCCCGCGAAGCGCGGCCTCGCGCTCGGCTTATGGGCGATGACCGTGATCTGCGCGCCGATCTTCGGCCCGCTGATGGGCGGCTATATCACCGATAACTTCACGTGGCCGTGGATCTTCTATATCAACGTACCAATCGGCCTGTTCTCGGCGTTCTGTTCGTACCTGCTGCTGCGGGGCCGCGAGACGCGGACGTCGCGCCAGCGCATCGACATGATCGGCCTCGTATTGCTGGTGACCGGTGTGTCGTGTCTGCAGATGATGCTCGACCTCGGCAAGGACCGCGACTGGTTCAACTCGACGTTCATCGTCACGCTCGCCGTGATCGCGCTCGTGTCGATAGCGTTCCTGCTCGCGTGGGAGTTGACGGAGAAGGAGCCGATCGTCGACCTGTCGCTGTTCAAGGATCGCAACTTCGCGCTCGGCGTGGTCATTATCTCGTTCGGCTTTATGGCGTTCTTCGGCTCAGTGGTGATCTTCCCGCTGTGGCTGCAAACGGTGATGGGCTACACGGCCGGCCTCGCGGGTCTCGCCACGGCGCCGGTCGGATTGCTCGCGCTGTTTCTGTCGCCGATGATCGGCAAGAACATGCATCGGCTGAATCTGCGCATGGTCGCGAGCTTCGCGTTTATCGTGTTCGCGATCGTGTCGTTCTGGAACTCGACGTTCACGCTCGACGTGCCGCTCGGTCACGTGATCCTGCCGCGGCTCGTACAGGGCATCGGCGTTGCGTGCTTCTTCGTGCCGATGACGACGATCACGCTGTCCAGCGTGTCCGACGAGCGGCTTGCGAGCGCGTCGGGTCTGTCGAACTTCTTCCGCACGTTGTCGGGCGCGATCGGCACTGCGATCAGCACGACGTTCTGGGAAAACGACACGATTTACCACCACGCGATGCTGGCCGATACGGTCAACGCCTATTCGGCGAACACCAATGCCTATACGAATGCGCTCGCGGGCGCTGGGTTGTCCGGCGATGGCCTGACCGCGCAACTGAACCAGGTGGTGACGAGCCAGGCGTACATGATGGCCACCAACGACTTCTTCCGCATCTCGTGTGCGGCGTTTATCGTGCTCGCGTTGCTCGTGTGGATCACGAAGCCGCGCAAGGGTGCCGGTCCTTCGTTAGGACACTGAAGAAAATGGTGCGGCAACGGTGCCTCGCGCGCCGCTGCCGATCCACAGCATCAGACCGCTATTGCGACATCGCTTCGCCGTTCGGCAGCGTAGTCGTCTTTCCAGGTAGCGTCTCGGGATGCATCGCATCGGGCGCGTTCTGCGACGGTGTCGCGCTGCCGTGCGCCACGCCGGCGCCCGTGCCTCTCACAAACTGCTTGAAATCCGCGCCCGCTTCCCACGGATTCGGCTTGCAGCCGAGCGAGCTGTCGCAATGCGCGGAAAAGCCGATCGTAATGGTGCCATTGGGACTCGCGGCGCGCGTGATCTGATACGCGAGCGCGCGCTTGCCGCCGTCGGGCCCAGCGGTCTGGATCAACGAGTCGTTAGCGGTCTCGATCTCGTACTTCGAATGACTCGCGACCCATGTGTGCGCCCGTTGCCACCAGAGGTCGCATTCGGCCTTGTTCGAGCAGGTCAGCGGCGTGGTCGCGATCTGCATGATGTCCGGATCGATCTGACCCTGGGTCGAGCATCCCGCCGTCGCCACGAGACACAGCGCGGCCAACAGACCTTTGTTCTTCACTTCGATACCTCCCCCGTGTGGTTCGTGTCATAACAATTTTGACCAGTACGCGGAGGCGGTGTTTCATCCAGATCAGAGAATCGCCACGACGCGCGGAGAATTTGCCGATTCCGCGCGTGCCTGCCGAGCGCAGTCCGTAGACGTTACCTACGCGTTAGCTGCGCATTACAGGCGGCAAAGAAAAAGCGGCCACGTGGGCCGCTTTTCTGCGTCTCGAGATGGGGTGGTCCGAACGCTCAGACGCTAAAGCGATTGAGCGTATAGGCCCGATACGCAGCCACGAACGCATCGAACGAACCGACTTCTTCGCGTTCGAGCTTCGCCTGTTCGTCGAGCGATTGCACCGCGAGGGCTGCAAATGCCTTGGACTGCGCGGCGTCGAGCGGACGCGCGCGGAAGTACGCGGCGTGCGCTTCGCTTTGCGCGAGGCCGAACGCGACGAAGCTCTGCTGCTGGTCGCGCATCGTTTGCAGCACGCGCGCCGACGGCGTCAGCGACACGTCCGCGAGCTTCGCGCGTTGCGCGGCGACCGCGCGCGCATGTTCGTCACCGCCCTTCAGGCTGTCGAGCACGGCGGCCGCGGCATCGATTTTCACGAGCAGTTCGTCGGCCCAGTCGGTCATGGCGACCGGCTTGCCGTCGCGGATCAGTTCCAGGCCGGGCTTGCGGCCTTCCATCGTCATGCGGCCGAAGTTCTGGTTCGCTTCCGTGTAGGCCGGCGGCAGCAGCGGCGCGCTGTCGTCGAGCGCGCACACGAGCAGGTACGCGTCCAGAAAGCGCGAGGTCTCGAGCGAAATGCCCGTCGGCTCGAATGGATCGATGTCCATGCAACGCACTTCGACGTATTGCACGCCGCGCACGGCAAGCGCATGCAGCGGCCGCTCGCCCGGATACGTGACGCGCTTCGGACGAATCGTCGAATAGAACTCGTTTTCGATCTGCAGCACGTTGGTGTTGATCTGCACCCACTCGCCGTCGCGTTGCGTGCCGATCTGCTCGTAGGCCGGGTAAGGCTGGCTTACGGCTTTCGCGAGCGCGTCGAGATAGCCGGGCAGCGTGTCGTAGTCGGCTTGCAGCGCGGCTTGCCCGGTCGTGTTCGAGTAACCGAGGTCGCTCATGCGCAGGCTCGTCGCGTACGGGCGATACAGCGTGTCGGCATCGAACGTCTCGAGCGTGTGTTTGCGATCGCGGAGGAATCGACGATCGAGCGCTGGCGATGCACCGAACAGATACATCAGCAGCCAGTTGGTGCGGCGGAAATTGCGGATCAGCGCGAGGTAGCGCTCGGACTGGAAGTCGACCGCGTTCGCGGTGGATTGCTGATCGGTGTGCAGAAGTCGCCACACTTCTTCGTTCAGCGAATAGTTGTAGTGGATGCCGGCGATGCATTGCATCGTGCGGCCATAGCGCAAGGCGAGGCCCATGCGGTATACGTACTTCAGCTTGCCGATGTTCGACGTGCCGTAGTGCGCGATCGGAATGCCGTCGTCGGTGGCGGGCAACAGGCCCGGCATCGAGTTGTTCCACAGGATCTCGTCGCCGAGCTCCGCGTAGACGAAGCGATGCAGCACGTCGAGCTGCGCGAGCGTTTCGGCGACGTCGTGCTCCGCCGGCGTGATCAGCTCGAGCAGCGCCTCGGAATAGTCGGTCGTGAGCGATGGATGCGTGAGCGCCGAGCCGAGCGCGCGCGGATGCGGCGTCATGGCGAGCTGGCCGTCGCGCGTCACGCGCAGGCTTTCCCTTTCGATGCCGCGCAGGCCGCGTATCAGCGCATTGCGGTGCTGGCCCGAGTCGAGCAGGGACAGGCGGTGCGAAAACGCGTCGGTCGCGCGGGAAGGTGTGGTGTTTGGCATTGATGCGAGTCGCGCGTTGCCGGTACGCCGTGTATCGCCTGATGATTCGCAGACGGTACAGCGGCTGACAACGTTCGGCGGAATTTTCAGTAGCGGGCACTTTAACATCTCGCCAGAACGGCTGCTTGCGGCCGCATCGGCGGGGGTTTCGGCGTTGCGCCGAGGTGCGCCACCACCATCACCACGTCACATTGACGTTTATCCGCCGCGCGCCGCGCCCGCCCGATCCGCGACTTCGTTCCACAGATGCATTGCGGCATACGCGCGATACGGCCGCCACGCATCGGTGCGGCTGCGCTGCTGCGCGGGCCGCACGAGCGATGGATCGCGCGCGCAGATCGACTGCATCAGCACAAGGTCCGACGCGGGCCATGCATCGGGATCGCGCCATGCACGCATCGCGACGTATTCGACGGTCCAGGGGCCGATGCCCGCGAGCGCGAGCAACGCGGCGCGCAGACTTGCGGCGTCGATGGTATCGCTGTCGAGCGGCACGTCGCCGCTCGCGACCGCGCGCGCGAAGCCCTGCAACGCGGCGACGCGTTTGCCCGGCATGCCGATCTGCGCGAGATCGACTTCGGCGAGCGCGGCCGGCGTCGGAAAACGCCACGCGGTGTTTTCATGCGGATGTCCGTCGATGCGTTCGCCCGCGCGCTGCACGAGCCGCCCGATGATCGTCGTCGCAGCCTTCACGCTAACTTGCTGACCGACGATCGCGCGCACCACGAGCTCGAAGCCCGACCACGCGCCCGGCACGCGCAAGCCGGGGACCGCGGCCACGAGCGGCGCGAGCCACGGGTCCGCGGCGAGCCCGGTGGCGATCTTCTTCGGATCGGCGCGCAGATCGAACATCTTCGCGACCGGCGTGGCGAGTGCATCGGCATGACGGCTCGCCGGCCCGTCGATGCTCGCGACGATGCAGCGCTTGCGTGGATGCAGCCGCACGCTGAGCGTGCCGCTGTCGCCGTTCCAGTCGATTGCGCGGCGATACGCGCCGTCTTCCACGGCTTCGACGCCGGGTGTCGCGCGGCCGCTGAAAAAGCGCAGCAGCCGAGGCCAGTCGAACGGCGCCTTGAACGGTAATTCGAGCGTTGCGACGTCGTTAAGCGTGCTCAAGCGGCGTGATCCAATTGGGAGTTGTGGGAGCGGGAGT
This sequence comes from Burkholderia sp. H160, assembly GCA_000173575.1. GTDB lineage: Bacteria > Pseudomonadota > Gammaproteobacteria > Burkholderiales > Burkholderiaceae > Paraburkholderia. The sequence continues at coordinate 10,351 of ABYL01000081.1, forward strand.
CGGTTTCGGCACGGTTCGCATCGCCGCCCGAAACGCCGCCTGCGTGCTGCGCCTCATTCTCCAGCAAGGCGGCCTTGCGCGGCAGCCCCCAGCGATAGCCGGCGAGCGCCCCGCCCTTTTGCACGACGCGATGGCATGGAACCACGAGCGCGACCGGATTCGTCGCACACGCGCTGGCCACTGCGCGCACCGCGCGCGGCGAGCCGACCGCTTCGGCGATCTGCGAATAGCTGCGCGTCTCGCCGTACGGGATGCGCCGCAGCGCATCCCACACGCGCTGCTTGAATGCGGTCGATGCGATATCGAGCGGCAGGTCGAAGTGCTGGCGGGTGCCGCGCAGATACGCGTCGATCTGCGCGATGAACGGCGCGAGCCGCCCGGCGTCTTCGCGCAGCTCGGCATTCGCGAACTCGCCGCGCAATTGATCGATCAGCGGCGCGGGGTCATCGCCGAAGCCGATCTTGCAGATGCCCTTGTCGGTCGCGGCGACCAGCACGAAGCCGAGCGAGTTCGGCGCGCTCGCGTAGCGCACCGTGAGCCCGGCACCCTTGCGACGATAGGCGGACGGCGCCATGCCGAGCTCGGCCGGCGCGCTGTCGTACATCCGCGACGGCGAGCCGAAACCGGCGTCGAGCGTCGCGCGCGTGACGTCTGCGCCGCCCTGCAGAGCATCGCGCAATGCGGCGCCGCGCTGTGCGGCTTGGTACTGGCGCGGCGACACGCCGACCACACGCTTGAACAGGCGTTGCAAATGGAACGGGCTCACGTGCACGGCGTCGCTCAGTTGCGCGAGCGTGAGGCGCTGTTGCGGATCGGCGTCGAGCGCGGCGCACGCCCGGGCGACGATCTCGAGCTCACGCGGCAGGCCGCCGGGCTGGCAGCGCTTGCAATCACGAAAGCCCGCGGCGCGCGCGGCGGCGGCATCGGTGAAGAAAGCGACGTTTTCGCGGTGCGGCTGGCGCGACGCGCACGACGGCCGGCAGAACACACCGGTCGTCTTGACCGCGTAGAAGAACGCGCCGTCGGCGTCGCGGTCGCGGTGCGTGACGGCGTCCCAGCGTTCGTCGTCGGTGCGCCACTGGGTGGCGTCGACGTCGGCGGCGGTGCGCACGGTGGCGGTTTGGCGGGTGATGGCGTTCATGATGTCCTGAGGCCCGGATGGGCAGGCAATGTCGATGCTCATCAATGTAGGCCCGATCGCTACACAGTACGCGCCGGTTCTTGCTCTGTCATTCGCCCGCGCTTGCCCCTACATTCTGTGGGGTCAAATCCCGGCAAATCGTAGTCCGAAGCGCTTCGAACCGCCTGCTGGCCGGGCTTTTTGCCTCAAACTGCGACAATTTCGCACGATGTCGGGTTTTCCCTTAAAAAGTTATTGCGTCGCACCAACCCGATGTGTATATTAGTACCTGTCTCCTCCATGTCTCCTCCTGATATGGATTCAGCCCGCTCCACTTGAGCGGGCTTTTTTTTTGCCCGCGTTTTTCTCCGCTCCACCGGCGCTTTCCCGCCGAACCGCCTCGCCCTTTCTCCTACACTTCGCTAATCGGTTCTCCGCAACAGCCAGAGGGCGTTCGACATGAAAATCCACATTCGCGAGATCGACCACGTCGTGATCCGCGCGATCCACGCCGACACGTTGTCGCGCTTTTACTGCGACGTGCTCGGCTGCAGCATTGAAAAGGAGCAGCGCGAACTGGGCCTCACGCAACTGCGCGCGGGACGTTCGCTGATCGATCTGCTGCAGGTCGGCGCGAAGCTCGATCGCGCGGAAAACGGCGCGGCGGGAGCGGGACGCAACATGGATCACCTGTGTCTGCGCGTCGAGTCGTTCGACGCCGACGCGCTGAAGGCGCATCTGAGCGCGCATGGCGCGCGGCTCGGTGAACAGGGGGTGCGTTATGGCGCGGACGGTTTCGGGCCGTCGCTGTATCTGTTCGACCCGGAGGGCAATATGGTCGAACTGAAGGGGCCGCCGGAAGCGGCGCGGGTCACGTCGCTCTGAATGCGAAAACCGCGAAAACGAAACAGCGCGGAAACTGTTTCAGATCCGGGCGATCACGCGTCGGCGGGGGCTTTCAGCACGGTCCAGTCGATCTTCACCGCATCGGCTTCGGCGCTGCCGAGCCATGCTTCGCCGTCCTGCACGGTGCATTGCAGCCGCATCGTGCGTTCGGCGAGCGAGCCGAGCGAGGCCGCGACGTCTTCGCCGAGCGTCCACACAGTCACGTTACGCAGGCGCTCCACCTTGTTGCGCACCCCTTGCCACCAGATCTCCGAGGTCCGGCCGCCGTACGCGATCACGATCACGTGATTTGCGCGGCCGCTCGCCTTCGCGATGCGCCGCTCGTCGGGCTGGCCGACCTCGATCCAGGTGTCGACCGCGCCGGTCAGGTCCTTCGCCCAAAGGTCGGGTTCGTCGACATCCGACAAACCTTTGCAAAACTCCAGCCGTTCCTGGGCGAACAGCGCGAACGCGGCGACGCGGACCATCATCCGTTCGTCGGTTTCGGAGGGGTGACGGGCGATCGTCAGCGAATGGTCGGCGTAATAGTGCCGGTCCATGTCCGCGATCTGCAGTTCCGCCTTGTATATCGTCGATTTGAGAGCCATGCCGTTGCTAAACCAGGCGCTCGCTCCACCGGAGCGCAGCGAAAGTGAATCGTCGACGGCGCGTTGCCGTTTCTTGTGTTTGCTGTACATCGTATGTTCCTCCCGCGCCGTCAGCCGGTGCCGATGACACAGGAGGAAGCATTTACCGGGCCACTGCGGGCTCCGTCGCCGTGCCGTACACCTCGCGAGCCGCATCGCGCAACGCCTCGAGCACGACGGCGGCGGCCGGCGACAACAGATGCGACTGGCGCGTGATGATACCGAAAGTATCCATCCTGCACGGCAAATCGATCGGTACGCGCTTCAGCACACCGTACTGTTGGTATTGACGCGCCACTTCGTCCGGCAACACCGCCAACATGTCGCTTTGCAGCAGCAGGCTCGAAATCGCGAGGAAATTGTTCGTATTGACGACGTTCTGCGGCGGGTTCAGGCCGATCTGCGAAAACATCAGATCGAAGCGATGGCGCAGCACGCTGCCCGGCGGATGCAGCACCCAGCTCGCGTTGACGATGCCGCGCAGCGTCAAACCCGTTTCGTTTTCGAGCGGATGGCCGGGACGCGCGACCACGCACAAAGGCTCGTCGGCCAGCGGTTCGTAGCGCACGTCGGTCTTGAACTGGTTCTGCCGTTCGAGCACGCGGCCGATCATGATGTCGAGATCGCCTTCGGCGAGCCGCGGCAACATCACGTCGGAGGTCTCGACCTCGGTCCAGATTTGCAGCTGCGGATAGCGCTCCTTCACGCTCGCGATCGCGCGCGGCACCATCGTCGCGGCAGCCGCCGCGATCACGCCGATGCGCACCTGACCCGCGAGCCCCGCGCGCAGCGCCGAGATTTCGTCGTGCGCCTGACTCAGGTTCGACAACACCATGCGCGCGTGGCGGATCATCACCTCGCCGTACAGCGTCGCGTGCATGCCGTGCGGCGTGCGGTCGAACAGGCTCACGCCGAGCATGTCCTCGAGTTCCTTCAGCAGGCGCGACGCGGCCGGCTGCGTCATGCCGAGCACGTCGGCCGCACGGCGCACGTTGCCCTCCTCCTCCATCGCGGCAAGCAGCAGCAACTGGCGCGTCTTTAGCCGCGCGCGCACGAACCAGTTCGAATAGCTACGCGTCATCGTGTGGTCTCCAGGTTTTACGAGCGATGTTTGGATGTTCTTCCGCTGAAGCTCCCATGATGCCATATCGAAACTGATATCGGAGAGGCCTAAAAAGGGATTGGAAAGTTATTACGACGGCTCATACCATTCGTGGACTTTTGTGAACTTCCGGTGCGCCTTTTTCCGCCGATGAACCGCGATCCGCTCGTCCCGCTCATTGCCAGCCCGTTTCGCCACTACATCAATGGCGGATGGGAGACCGGCGCGACCACGGGCGTGTCGTTGAACCCGTCGGATCTCGACGAGCCGGTCGGCGAATACGTGCGCGCCGACGTGCGGCAGACCGATAGCGCGATCGAGGCCGCGCACGCGGCGTTTCGCGAGTGGTCGCTCGCCTCCGCGCAGCGCCGCGCGGACGCGCTCGACGCGATCGGCAGCGAAATGCTCGCGCGCCGCGAGGAACTGGCAAGGCTGCTCGCGCGTGAAGTCGGCACGGTGCTGCCCGAAGCGCTCGCGGAAGCGACGCGCGCGGGGCAACTGTTCAAGCTGTTCGCGGCCGAGGCGCTGCGCGCGTTCGCCGAGCCGCACGCGTCGACGCGAGCCGGTGTCGACATCGACGTGACGCGCGAGCCGCTCGGGGTGGTCGGCGTCATCGCGTCGTGGAGCGCACCGCTCGCGATTGCCGCCGCGAAGATCGGCGCCGCGCTCGCGCACGGCAACTGCGTCGTCTACAAGCCGGCCGAATCTGCGCCCGCCTGCGCGGCGGCGCTGGCGTCGATCATCAGTCGCGGGGGTTTGCCGGCTGGCGTATTCAACCTCGTGATGGGCAGCGGGCGCAAGGTCGGCGCGCGCATCGTCGCACATCCGCTCGTCGCGGCAATCAGCTTCACCGGTTCGACCGACACCGGTACGCGCGTGCTGCAGGCCGCCGCCGCGCGCCAGGCGCGCGTGCAGCTGGAGATGGGCGGCAAGAATCCGTTCGTCGTGCTGGCCGACGCCGATCTCGACGGCGCGGTAGACGCGGCGCTGACCGGCGCCTTCAGCGCGACGGGCCAGCGCAGCACGGCGGCCGCGCGGCTGATCGTCGAGCGCGCGGTGTTCGCGCCGTTCGTCGACGCGTTGCAGGCGAAGCTCGCGAAACTCACCGTCGATCACGCGCTGAAGCACGGCACCGATATCGGCCCGCTCGCGAACGCCGCGCAGCTCCAACGCAATCTCGACTACGTGCGCATCGGCGAGCAGGAAGGCGCGCGGTTGCTGCGCGGCGGGCGGGCGCTCGCGCGCGCGACGCGCGGCTATTTCTTCGAGCCGGCGCTGTTCATCGGCGAACCGGAGCATCGCATCGCGCGCGAAGAGATATTCGGGCCGCTCGCGGTCGTGCTGCGCGCCGACGATTACGAACACGCACTGCATCTCGCGAACGGCACCGCCTATGGACTGTGCGCCGGCATCTGCACGCGCTCGCTCGAACGCGCGCGGCATTTTCGCCGCCACGTGCAGAGCGGTCTCGTCACGATCAATCTGCCGACCACGGCTTGCGAGCATCACGGACCTGGCGGCGGGCGCAAAGCGTCGGCCTACGGTGCGAGCGATGCCGCGTTCTGGACCGCCGTGAAAACGGCGTACGTGGCGGGTTAGACGCGATGAGCCGAGCCACGGTTATCGCCGCCCGCGTTACCCCGCTGCAACTACATCACATGAATGCAGCTTTTTGACCTCAGGAGACAGTAGAGATGACCAGCAAGCTTCGCCGTTTGACCCTGACCGCGATCGCCGCCGCCACCCTCGCCGCGCCGTTTGCCGCACAACTGTCCGCGCGCGCGGACGAGCCGCTCAAAGTCGGCTTCCTCGTGAAGATGCCGGAACAGGCGTGGTTCATCAACGAACAGAAGGCCGCGACCGCGCTCGCTCAGAAGGACGGCTTCTCGGTCGTCAACATCGGTACGCCCGACGGCGAAAAAGTGCTGGCCGCGATCGACAACCTCGGCGCGCAAGGCGCGAAGGGCTTCGTGATCTGCGCACCCGACGTGCGCCTCGGACCGGCGATTCAGGCACGCGCGAAGCGCTACAACATGAAGTTCGTGACCGTCGACGATCAGCTCGTCGATTCGACCGGCAAGCCGCTCGCCAACGTGCCGCACCTCGGCATGTCGGCATTCAAGATCGGCAACCAGGTCGGCACGGCGATCGCCGAGGAAATGAAGCGCCGCGGCTGGAAGCCTGAGGAAGTCGGCGCACTGCGCATCACCGACTACGAACTGCCGACCGCGAAGCTGCGCACCGACGGCGCGACGCAGTCGCTGCTCGCCGGCGGCTTCAAGAAGGAAAACATCTTCGACGCGCCACAGAAGACGACCGACGACGAAGGCGGCTTCAACGCGGTGTCGCCGGTGCTCGCGCAGCATCCGAACATCAAGAAGTGGGTGATCTTCGCGCTCAACGAGGAAAGCGTGCTCGGCGGCGTGCGTGCAACCGAGCAGCTGCATATTCCGGGCGCGGACGTGATCGGCGTCGGCATCAACGGTGCGGGCGAGGCGTTCGCCGAGTTCCAGAAGAAGGAACCGACTGGCTTCTACGGCACGATCGCCGTCAGCTCGACTAACCACGGCAAGCAGAGCACGGAAAACCTCGTCGAGTGGATCAAGGACGGCAAGCAGCCGCCCGCCGATACGCAGACCGTTGGCAAGCTGATGGTGCGCAGCAACTGGCAGGACGTGCGCAAGGAACTGGGTATCTAAGCGAAGTTCTCGCAGCAGATGGCGGGCCGCATCGCGCCTTGCGTTTCACACGCGAGCGCGGCCCCCTCCAGGTTCCACCCGTTTGAGGTTTTTCGATGACGTCCTTAACCACTGGGTCTCATGCCAGCGAGGCGGCGCTTGCGCCCTCGCCTTCATCGGCGCCCGCATCCGACGCCTCCTATCTCCAGCTCGACGGCATCACCGTGCGCTTTCCGGGCGTGCTCGCGCTCGACCAGGTCTCGCTCGGCGTGCGCCGCGGCGAGGTGCACGGCCTGATGGGCGAAAACGGCGCCGGCAAGTCGACGCTGCTGAAGGTGCTGTCCGGCGTCAATCATCCTGAGTCGGGCACGCTGTCGCTCGACGGCGTCGAGCAGCAGTTCGCGACGACGAAAGCGGCGATCGCCGCGGGCATCGCGATCATCTATCAGGAACTGCATCTGGTTCCGGAGTTGACCGTCGCCGAGAACCTGATGCTCGGCGCCCTGCCGAATCGCTTCGGCGTACTCGACGAAAAGGCGCTGGTCGCGCGCGCGATGCGCGAGCTCGAACGGCTTGGCGAAAAGCTCGATCCGTCGCAGCAGGTCAAGCATCTGTCGATCGGTCAGCGGCAGATGATCGAAATCGGCAAGGCGCTGATGCGCGACGCGCGCGTGATCGCGTTCGACGAACCGACCAGCTCGCTGTCGTCGCGAGAAACGACGCAACTGTTCCGCATCATCCGTGCGCTGAAGGCCGAAGGCCGCGCAATCATCTACGTCACGCACCGGATGGAAGAAGTCTACGAACTGTGCGATCGCGTCACCGTGTTTCGCGACGGCCGCCGCATCGATACGTTCGACGCGGGGAAAGGACTCGATCGTGATCGGCTGATCAGTTGTATGGTGGGCCGCTCGATTGCCGACGTGTACGGCTATCGTGCGCGTGAGATCGGCGACGTGCAGCTTCAGGTCGATGGCGTGATGGGACCGGGCCTGCGCGAGCCGGCCACGTTTTCGGCACGCAAGGGCGAGGTCGTCGGCTTTTTCGGGCTCGTCGGCGCGGGCCGCTCCGAGCTGATGAAGCTGATTTACGGCGCGGTCAGGCCGAGCGCCGGCGAGGTCGCGCTGAAGGGCAAGCGCGTGCAGTTCGCCACGCCACGCGACGCGGTGCGCGCCGGCGTCGCGCTGTGTCCCGAGGATCGCAAGCAGGAAGGCATCGTGTCGATCGCGTCGGTCTCGGACAACCTGAATATCAGCTGCCGCCGGCACTTCAGCCGCTTCAACGTGCTCAACAGCCGCAAGGAAGCGCAGACCACGCGCGAGTTCATCGGCAAGCTCGCGATCAAGACACGCAACGGCGACACGCCGATCGGCACGCTGTCCGGCGGCAATCAGCAGAAGGTGATCCTGTCGCGCTGGCTCGCGGAAGAGATCGACGTGTTCCTGATGGACGAGCCGACGCGCGGCATCGACGTCGGAGCGCGCAGCGAGATCTACGGGCTGCTGTATGGGCTCGCCGAGGCGGGCCGCACGGTCATCGTCGTGTCGAGCGATCTCGCCGAGGTGATCGGCGTGACCGATCGCGTGATCGTGATGAAGGAAGGCCGCATCGTCGGCGATCTGCCGAAGGCGCAGGCCACGCCGGATGCGTTGATCAAGCTGGCGTTGCCGCGTTGATCACCAACTGGGGCGCGCCACCCGAGCTCTTACCGAATACCCGCAACGAAAGCGGCATTGATTGAATGGAACAGACATCATGAACACACCTTCAACCGACTCCTCGACCCCCGCCGTCGCCTCCGCCGGTTTGACCGCGCGCGCCGCGCAGACCTGGGACCTGATCAACAAATCCGGCATCGTGATGGTGTTCATCATCCTGTTCGCCGCGCTGTCGTTCACGGTCCCCGGCTTTCTGAGCTCGCGCAATATCCAGGGCCTCTTGCTGTCGGTCACGCTGATCGGCTCGATCTCCGTCACGATGATGTTCGTGCTCGCGCTGGGCGAGGTGGACCTGTCGGTGGCGTCGATCGTCGCGTTTTCGGGCGTGGTCGCTTCCGTGCTGATCACCGCGACGCATAGCGTGTCCGTCGGCGTCGCGGCCGGTGTGCTCGCGGGCGGCGCGGTCGGGCTCGTCAACGGCACGCTGGTCGCGCGCTACAAGATCAACTCGCTGATCGTCACGCTCGCGATGATGGAGGTCGTGCGCGGCCTTGCGTACATCACTTCGAACGGCGATGCGGTGATGATCTCTGAGGAAAGCTTCTTCGATCTCGGCGGCGGCTCGTTCCTTGGCATCTCGTTTCCGATCTGGAGCAACATCGTCGGCTTCGTGCTGTTCGGCTTCCTGCTGAAAAAGACCGTGTTCGGCAAGAACGTGCTGGCCGTCGGCGGCAATAGCGAAGCCGCCGTGCTCGCGGGCTTGCCCGTCACCCGCATCAAGATCACCGTGTTCGTGCTGCAAGGTCTCGTGACCGGCTTCGCGGGCGTGATGCTCGCGTCGCGCATGAGCCTCGGCGATCCGAAGACGTCGGTCGGGCTGGAGCTTGGTGTGATTTCCGCGTGCGTGCTCGGCGGCGTGTCGCTGACGGGCGGTGTCGCGACGATTTCCGGCGTGCTGGTCGGCGTGCTGATCATGGGCTCGGTGCAGGACGCCATGAGCCTGCTGAACGTGCCGACGTTCTACCAGTACCTGATTCGCGGCGGCATTCTGCTGCTTGCGGTGCTGTTCGACCAGTTCCGCCGCAGCAAGCGCGTGCACTGACGCAGCGTTGTTCCTGGCCGATTTCCTGCGCTTTGCGAGAAGGCGTACTGCCGATGCGGATCGATAAAATCCGCATCGGCTTTTTTATTGCACGCGAAGCCTGGCCAGTATGGAAGGCAATAAAAAAACGGCCTGGCATTTGAATGCCCAAGCCGTCTTTCAGCTCACGCGTTCACGCTTGCGACTTTTCAAAGCCGTGCGGATACGCGTGCGACCGCATTCCGGCTTTTGCCGGAATAGCGGTGTTGTGCTTATTGCTTGATAAATCGGTCGTTCGCCCAGAGCCCTTCGGTGTCGCTATTGCCGGCATTCACGAACTCGACGTCGTGGCCGACCACGCGCACCACGCGGAAACTCGAGTCGGTCGGTGTCGAGACGCATTGATAACCGGAGAAGAATTCCTGCATTTGCTGCTGTTCGCCGGCTTGCGCGTGGTGGTCGGCGGCATCGAGCTTGTCTTTCGATACGCAGCCATACCCATCGGCCTTGAACTGGATCGTTTGCTGCGGCTTGATCACGACGTCTTGCGCCTGAACGCTAGCGGCAGCGAAACCCGCAATGGCGAAAACAATGGCAATTCGAGTTTTCATTTTTTCCTCCGGTGCGGGCCGAAAAAATACTCGGGTTAGCTATGTATTTAACTTTAATGACGGACCCACAGCTTGCAATATAGGAGAACTGGAGACAGCGACAAGCACATCTTGTGTGCGATCGCAACAGCGGCGGATTGTCGCACCCAGTGTCACTGCTGATTAAAGCTTGAGCAGACGCGCGATCGAACGGCAATGAAACGGATAACTAATAAACCGATCGTGCGCCCGCCTTTAACTGGTAAAGCTTTGCGCGCGTACTCGCGTAAACGCGTAGCGCCAATTAAGCAAGGTAATACAAATTAATCTGGTGCTTTGTGCGTCGCACATAAAGTCATTCGCTAAGCCAGAGCGAATGTGCGCAATAACGAGGCAGATGTAGAAAATAAATAGTGCCAGCCGCGTGTCGCGAGCTTTCCAATGCAGAGCGGATCCGCGTTGCGCTGCCATGCGGACACAAGCGGTGCTCTACAATTGAAGTGAATCTCCTGCACTGGAGGCTATCGTGAACGAGCACGTAATACTCGCGATTTTTCTGGTCGTTCCGCTGCTGATCGTCATGTTTCTTTTCTCTGACGAATTGTGGCAGGAGCACCGCGACCTGCACGACGCACGGCCGTTGTCAGCGCGGCCCCGACGGATCGACTGGCGCCATCCGCTGCGCCGTTCGCGCGATCGGCTCTGAGATTGCGAAGCGGGTCGCCCAAAGAAAAAAGCCTGCCACAGGGGGCAGGCTGAAAAAAGAGATCCACACTCAATGCCTTGAACACAAGGCGATAGCAGTCTAGCCGCGACGCGCCTATCAGTGGTTTCAACGGCTTTTACAGTTGTTACCGCGCGTGACCGCGATGCGCGATGCATCGCGCTTCAATGGGCGCGCCAGTGTGCGCGAATCCGGGTCGCGAGCGCTTCGAGCGTGTCCGCATCGGCGACCTCTCGCGCATGCAGCTTCAACGGTTGACCTTCCCAGCGCGGAATCACGTGGAAATGGACGTGCGGCACGGTCTGTCCCGCCGCCGCGCCGTTGAACTGGCCGATGAATACGCCGTCCGGGCGCAGTGCCGCGCGCACCGCGATCGCGAGCTTCTGCGCCATGCGCATCGACGCGACGAGCGCCGCATCCGACAGATCGAAAATTTCCGCCACTGCTTCTTTCGGCACGACGAGCAGATGGCCATCGGCTTGCGGCATCAAGTCCATGAAAGCCAGAGCCTGGTCGTTTTCGGCCACCTTGATGCACGGTAGTTCACCGCGCAAGATTTTGGCGAACGGGTTGCTGTCGTTGTAGCTCATCGCGTTTCCTTTACTCGTTTGGGCTGGGTTCGATTCACGGCTCAATAGCGGGGCACTGGCTTTTCCGCGCAGCTTCTGCCGCAGGTTTCCTATTCTCCACCCGATCGCTTACGGCACGCGGGCTGCGCGCCGGATCGCTTGTGGTGGCTGGCCGAACGCGCGCAAAAACGCGCGCCGCATCCGCTCAGTGTCGATGAAGCCAGTGTCGGTCGCCACCGTTTCGATCGAATGACGGCCGGTTTCGAGCATCGTGCGCGCGGCTTCGACGCGCAGCGCCTCGATCGCGCGGGCCGGCGACTGGCGCGTCTCGTCGCGAAACGCGCGACTGAACTGGCGCGGACTCAGGTGCGCGACTTCGGCTAGCTGCTCAACGCCCAGCGGCTCGCGCAGATGACTCTTCGCATACGACAGCGCGTTCTGGATCCGATCGGATTTTGGTTCGAGATCGAGCATTGCCGAGTACTGCGACTGTCCGCCGGTGCGCCGGTGATAAACGACGAGCTTCTTCGCGATCGCGCGCGACGCCGCGACGCCGAGGTCGTTCTCGACGAGCGCGAGACACAGATCGATGCACGCGGTCATGCCGGCCGACGTCCATACCGAGCCGTCGACGATGAAAATGCGGTCCTCGTCGACCCGCGCGCGCGGAAAGCGCCGCTGCAGATCGCGCGCATGAGCCCAGTGCGTGGTCGCGTGGCGGCCGTCGAGGATGCCCGCTTCGGCGAGCACGAACGCGCCGGTGCAGATGCTCGCGGTGCGGCGCGAGGCGGCGAGGGCGTCGTTCAGGAACGCGAGCAGCCCGGGCGACGACGGCGCGATCTCCATCGCGCCGGTGACGATCACCGTGTCATAGGCTGGATCGCCGAGCGGCTGCGTTGCGACCTCGACGCCCGACGAGCTGCGCACCATGCCGCCGTGCTCGGAGATCACGGTGACGTCGTACGCGGGTTCGTCGGTGTCCTGATTGGCCAGTTCGAAAATCGACACCGCGATCATGTCGAGGATCTGGAAGCCCGGAAACACCACTACGCCGATGCGTTTCATTGCAATGTCCTGAAACGAGGGAAATACGACATTTGAGACAAAACGGTACGCGCCTACACTCAGCTCGTCAACACCGTCATAGCAACGCGGCAGCGGAGCGGCGGCGAGTTCACGGATGTTCCCATTCACAGGACAGGGCGGCCGCATCACGCGCAGCCCGCAAGGAGAGCTTCAATGGCAACGCAGTCAGACAAGGGCGTACAAGGCATTTTGATCGAAAGCAAGGGCACGGCGGTCGTCACGGGCGCCTCGTCGGGAATCGGCGCGGTCTATGCGGACCGGCTCGCGCGACGCGGCTACGACCTGCTGCTGGTCGCGCGCGACGGCGCGCGCCTGACCAGTCTCGCGGAACGGCTGACGAAGGAGACCGGTCGCCGCGTGAGCACCGTCAGCGCCGATCTGACCGACAAGGCCGACGTGCGCCGCATCGAGAACCAGCTGGGCGCCGAGCAGCGCATCACGATGCTGGTCAACAACGCGGGGGTCGGCGCGACCGCGACGCTGATGGACTCCGACATCGACCAGCTCGAAAAGATGATCGACCTGAACGTGACCGCCCTCACGCGCCTGACGGCGGCGGTGTTGCCGGGCTTCATCTCGCGTGGCGCGGGCACGGTGATCAATATCTCGTCGATCGTCGCGCTCTCGCCGGAATTGCTGAACGGCACCTATAGCGGCACCAAGGCGTACGTGTTGAACCTCACGCAGTCGCTGCATCATGAGGTGGGCGGCAAGGGGGTGCGGTTGCAGGCGGTGCTGCCGGGCGCGACGAGCACCGCGTTCTGGGACCGCGCGGGTCTCGCGGTCGAGAACCTGCCTTCGCAGATCGTGATGAGCGCCGAAGACATGGTCGACGCGGCGCTCGCCGGCCTCGATCAGGGTGAGCTGGTGACGATCCCGTCGTTACCCGATGCCGCCGACTGGGAGCGTCTGAACAGCGCGCGTCTGCACTTGCAGCCGAATCTGTCGCGCAGCGCGCCGGCCGAGCGCTATACGCGCGCTGTGACGGCCTGAAAGAGTAGGTGGGGAAGGGCGCGCGCGATTCAGCCGCTCATCGCCACCTGATTCTTCCCATCGTGTTTCGCGCGATACAGGCCGACGTCGGCGGCTTCGATCAGCGTCGTCACCGGTTCGGCGAGGGACGGCACCACCGTCGCCCCGCCGATGCTGATCGTGACGACGCCGTGCGCCGAGCCCGCATGGGTGATCGCGAGGTCCTCGATGGCGATACGGATTTTCTCGGCGAGCAGGCGCAAGCCGCCCGCCGAGGTGCCCGGCACGACCACGGCGAACTCCTCGCCGCCGAAGCGCGCCGCGAGATCGGGCGAGCGGCCGAGGCACGATTCGATCGTCTGCGCGACGCGCTTCAGCACTTCGTCGCCGGCGACGTGCCCATAGGTGTCGTTGTAGGCCTTGAAGTTGTCGACGTCGGCGTTATGTGGCTGTTACAGAGTTAATGTCCCGTTACCAACTGCAGCATCTATTTCCGCGCGCGCCGGCAACAATTCGTCCATGCCTTGAACGGCGGGAGCTCAAAATGAAAAAGATCGCAGTGGCGTTGGTAATGGCGGGCAGTTTGACGGTGGCGGGCCAGGCGTCCGCGCACGGAGACGGGGGGGACGTGGTGGGGGCGCTGATCGGCGGCGCGGTGCTGGGCGCCGTGGTCACCTCGGCGTTGACGCCGGCGCCGGTGGTTGCTTATCCGCAGCCGGTCTATGCGCAGCCCGCGTATCAGCCCGCGCCGGTTTACGAGGCACCGCCGCCCGGCTATTGCTACGACCCGTACCAGCGCGCCTATGTCGCGTGCGGTGCACCGCCGCCCGGACAGTACGGGTACGAGCAGCCGGAACCGCAGCCGCAGTGGTGAGCGCGTGAAGGCTCCGATGCTCGAATGATCCGCACGAGCCGCGCAGCGCGCAGACAAAAAGGCCGTCGCCCAGTGCGACGGCCTTTTCTATGTGAGGCACGGACTAATGCTTGTGATGCAGCCACTCCGCGTAATGCGTATCGAGCCAGCGCTCGAGCTTGGGCGGCCTGGACGGGTCGCGGCGACGCGACATCATCCAGATGGCAACGCCAACCAGCAGCATGACGGCGGGGCCCATCAGGTAGGCGAGCATTGATTCAGGCATCGGAACCTCCGTATTGGCTTGCATCCAACTCTCAGTTTAGGCGATGGAAGCGGGGAAGGAACGACGATGTGAAGCGGTTGCGAGAAGCGGAAAAGGTGCGTTTTCGGCCGACCTGGAAACCTGATCTCTTTACGGCTTTCCCTTTGCTCGCATGAGTTTGGCGTGCGGTCGAATTGGCCTGTGTACCATCCTGTTTGCGGCGTGACGGCAAGCGTCGCATGGCGCCAAAACCCATGACAATGCCGTCAAGCCATCCCGTTCGCCGCTTGCCGTGCGACTTCCATCTGGCTATCGACGAAGTCGGCCCAACTCTGAAGCATGTGACGTTGGCGCGCCGCTTCATCGGTTGCTTCACACTGCGTGATATCGCCACACGCGCCTGATTGCTGCTCCATGTCGCGCAGATGCGTCGACGCGGTGCGACGAAAGTCATGCAGCACGAAATGTTCCACGTCGAGGCCCAATGCCTTGACCGCCTGGTTCAATGTGCTTTTCGCGATCGGCCGATCGTCGCCTCTGACGCTCGGGAAGAGGAACCTCTCGCTGGTCCGCGCGCGCTGCAGTTCGCGCAGCAGCGCAACCGCCTGACGCGGCAGACACACAATGCGGTCCTTGCGCGCGTTCAGGCGCGCGGCAGGGATCGTCCACAGCGCGTTGTCGAGATCGAACTCGGCCCATGTCGATTCGATGAGATCCGATTTGCGCGCCATCGTCAGCACCAGCAGATGCAGCGCGAGCTTCAGCGGACGGCGGATGTTCGACGTGTCGATCGTGCGCAGCGTGACGCCGATCTCGGCGCCGGACAGCACGCGGGTGCGGCTGTCGAAGGTCGCGATCGAGCGCGCCGGCACGACCTGCGCGGGATTGCTGGTCGCGAGCTGCCGCGCGATCAGGTACGCGTATAAGCGCTTCATGACGTTACGCGTGTGCAGCGCCATTTTCGGCGAGCCGCGGCTTTTAATCCGTTCGCAGATTGTGACGATATCGTCGGCACTCACCGCGCCGATCGGCTTGTTGCCGATCGCCGGCAGCACGTCCTTGTCGAGCGCGCGCCGCGTGGTGCGGCGATATTCGTCCGACTTGCCGGCCAGCGCCGTCGCGAGATAAAGCTCGGCCGCTTCGCGCAGCACGTCGGCCTTGCTCTCGGCGCCGCGATCGCGCCGCGCGGTCGCGACTGGCGAGATGCCCTGCGCGACGAGTGCCGCGTACTTCTGCGCCTTCGCGCGCGCGACGCGCAGCGAAATCATCCGGTAGTCGCCGATCGTCGCGAGAGGCCGACGCTTGCCGTTCAACGTGTAGCGGAAGCGCCAGACCTTGGTGCCGGTGGTCATCACCTCGATCACGAGGCCGTTGCCGTCGGCGACGCAGTAGCGGGTCGCGCGCGGTTCGAGCGCGCGGATCTCGGATTCAGTGAGCGGGGTGGCAAGGCGGGGCATGCTGGAGGCTGTGCGTTAAGGCTCGGACAGCGGGGATTTTAAACCTTTGTTTTGGCTGTGTACCGAAAATTGAGCTGGTTTTTGGTCGACGGAACGTGAATTTCGGTCGCGCCGCAGAGGTGTTAATTTGACTGCTGCGGGTTATGTGGCGGCGAGAACCCGAGAATCTGCAACTCCGGTGTTACTTGCCGATGCAGAATCGACTGAAAATCACTCCGAGCAGATCGTCCGAGCTGAACTCACCGGTAATCGAATTCAACTGATCCTGCGCGAGCCGCAACTCCTCGGCGAACAGATCGAGCGCCTGTGCATTCTGCTCCGCGTGCGCGGCGGCGGTCGCCAGATGCTCGTCGGCCGCGCGCAACGCAATCAGGTGCCGCTCGCGCGCGAGATAGACGCTTTCCGCACCCGCCTGCCAGCCGGCGATTCGCAGCAGTTCGTCGCGCAGCAACGCGACACCGTCCCCCTTCTTCGCCGACAGCCGCACCTCGCTGAGTTCGAGATCGGCGTCGAGCGCCTGCGTCGCCGGCGCGAGCCCGGTCAGGTCGGTTTTGTTCAGCACGCGCACGACCGGCACGCCGCGCGGAAAGCGCCCGGCGATCGTTTCGTCGTCGGCTGTCATGCCGGCGCGTGCGTCGAGCAGATGCAGCACCACGTCCGCGCGCTCGATCTCGCCCCACGTGCGCTCGATGCCGATCTTCTCCACCTCGTCCTCGGTCTCACGCAGACCGGCCGTGTCGATCACGTGCAGCGGAATGCCTTCGATCTGGATCGTCTGCGCGACTTTGTCGCGCGTCGTGCCGGCGATCGGTGTAACGATCGCCAGTTCGGCGCCAGCGAGCGCGTTCAGCAGCGACGACTTGCCGACGTTCGGCTGCCCCGCCAGCACGACCGACAAACCCTCGCGCAGCAACGCACCCTGGCGCGCCTCGCTCAGCACGTGCGCGAGACGCTCGCGTATGCGCGTGAGCTTGCCGCGCGCGTCGGCGGCTTCGAGAAAGTCGATTTCCTCTTCTGGGAAGTCGAGCGTCGCTTCGACCAGCATCCGCAGCGTAATCACCTCTTCGACCAGCGCGTGGATGTCGCGCGAGAACGCGCCGTCGAGCGAGCGGCCGGCCGAACGCGCGGCGGCCTCGGTGCTCGCCTCGATCAGATCGGCGACGGCTTCGGCCTGCGCGAGATCGAGTTTGTCATTCAGGAAAGCGCGACGCGTGAATTCGCCGGGCTCGGCGAGGCGCAGACCGAACGCGCGGCCGGCGTCGATGCAGCGCTGCAGTACCAGCTGCAACACGACCGGGCCGCCGTGGCCCTGCAGTTCGAGCACGTGCTCGCCGGTGTAGGAATGCGGCGCCGGAAAGTACAGCGCGATGCCGCGGTCGAGCGGATTGCCGCTCGCATCGAGAAACGGCACGTAGCTCGCGTGACGCGGCGCGAGCGTCTGGGCGGTGAGGGCCTGCATCAAGGGCTGCGCCGCCGCCTCGCCGGCGCGGCCGAACGAAATCCGCACTACGCCGATGCCTCCCCGGCCGGGCGCGGTAGCAATGGCAACGATGGGATCGGAGTCAGTCGTGAGCATGGGAAGTCGGGCGAAAACGCAAGGGGAAGGGCAGGGCCGCGCCGATGGAAACGCCGCGAGGCATTGTAACGCGCGTGCCATCGAACTGATGGACCGGCGGCAAGGAGGCTGAGAGGATGGCGTGCTCCTTTGGCCTATTTTCTGAGTAATTCGGATTTATCTCAAATAAGCTAGGATTATTACTACGGTTCTTAAGAACCCTTGGGACAAAACAAGACCTGCAGTTCTGGCAAAAGCAAGCCAGGCAATAGAGAGATGAAAAAAGACGATTTCGCGCAACGCGTTGCCCGACGCGCGCTGCAAGCTAAAACTATCTCAAATAGGAGAAATGGAAGCTTGATCGGTTGTCAACTGGTTGGACGCTGAATTGCACAATCTGGCCCATGCCAACCGACAAAGAAAAAGCCGCCTTCGCGAGGAGGCTGAAAGATCTGCTCGAGCCGCTGAAAATTCGCGGGGGGACCAAACTCGCCGAGCAGTTCAATCTTCGCTATCACGGCGAGCGTCCCGTGACACCGCAGACCGCGCACAAGTGGCTGACGGGCACGACGATTCCAAAGCCGGACAAGTTGCGCACGCTCGCCGAATGGTTGAACGTCAAGGAGCACTGGCTCCACTACGGACCGCCGCCCGGCACGAGCGCAAGACCGATGGCACGCGGCGAAAAGTACCCGCCGACGCCTGAAACGATCGAACTGGCTTCGAAGATCGCGTCGCTGACGCCGAAGGACCGGAATCTGGTCGAGGAAATGATCGTGCGCTTCTACGGCGAAGATTCCGACGAAGAGTGAGCACGCGGCCGCGCGCCGCGTTTCCTTCAACCGCACCATAAAGAAAGCCGCCCGGTTCGCACCGGGCGGCTTTTCATTTTCAGCTTGCGTCGGCGGCGGTCATGCCGGTCGCCGCGGGACAGAACATCAGGCCGGTTTCGCCTTCGAGCTGCCCATCATCCGCGTGATGTAGTACTGCTGCGCGATCGACAGCACGTTGTTCACGACGTAGTACAGCACGAGACCCGCCGGGAAGAAGAAGAACATCACCGAGAACGCGATCGGCATGAACATCATCATCTTCGCCTGAACCGGGTCCGGCGGCGTCGGGTTCAAGCGGGTCTGCAGGAACATCGACACGGCCATCAGGATCGGCAGAATGAAGTACGGGTCCTGCTGCGACAGATCCTGAATCCACAGAATCCACGGCGCACCGCGCATTTCCACCGACGACAGCAGCACCCAGTACAGCGAGATGAACACCGGGATCTGGATCACGACCGGCAGACAGCCGCCGAACGGATTGACCTTCTCGGTCTTGTACAGCTCCATCAGCGCCGCGTTCATCTTCTGCGGATCGCCCTTGAAGCGCTCGCGCAACGCCTGCATGCGCGGCGTGATCGCCTTCATGCGCGCCATCGATTTGTAGCTCGCGGCCGACAGCGGGAAGAACACCGCTTTGATCAGTAGCGTGAGCAGCACGATCGACCAGCCCCAGTTGCCAACCAGGCCGTGGATCTTCGACAGCAGCCAGAATAGCGGCTTCGCGATGATCGTGACCCAGCCGTAGTCCTTCACCAGATCGAGGCCCGGCGCGATGCCGGCAAGCATCTTCTCTTCTTCCGGACCGGCGAACAGACGCGCGGACACGCTGACGGTCTGGCCCGGCTGGATGGTCGGCAGCGCCTGCTTCATGCCGACGCGATACAGCGACGGATCGATCTTCTCGGCGTAGAACTCGCGCTTCACGCCTTCCTGCGGAATCCAGGCCGACGCGAAGTAATGCTGGACCATCGCGACCCAGCCGTCGTTGGCCGAGGTCGCGAAGTCCTGCTTGTTCTTGTCGAGATCGCTGAACGTCATCTTCTGGAAGTGATGCTCGTTCGTGTAGACAGCCGGTCCGATGAACGTGTGCGAGAAGCGCGGCGTTTCGACCGGCTGGTCGTCACGCACGAGTTCCATGTAGACCTGCGGCGTCACCGCCGTGGTGCCGACGTTCTGGACCTTCGTCTCGACGCCGATCACGTAGCTGCCGCGCGTGAACGTGTACGTCTTGATGACCTTGAGGCCGCCCTTTTCGGGCGACTCGAAGCTCATCTGGAACGAGTTCTGACCGTCAACCAGCTGGGTCGGCTGATTCGGCATCAGCGTGAAGACGTCGTTGTGATTCGGGAAATCGCCGCCGAGCAAGCCGGTGCGCGCCAGATACGTGTGGTTGTTCGTGCGGTCGAACAGCGTGATCACGAGGTCCGGCTGTTTGCCGTCGCCCTGCTTGACGAGCGACAGGCGCGACACCGTGCCGCCGCGCGTGTCGATTTCGCCGCTATAGACGTCGGTGCTGAACTTCACGAGCTGCGATTGCGCTGCAGCCGGCGCATTGCCGGGAGCGGCCGCGCTGGTAGCCGGCAGATCGGCCGGCTGGGTGCCCGGCGTCGTGGTGCCCGGCGCGGCGCTGCCTGCGGTCTGGGTCGGCGTCGTGTTCGGGAAGAACATCGACGGGCGTCCATGGTCGCGTTGCCAGTTGTCGAACAGCATGACAGCTGACATGAAAAAGATGACCCATAGGACGGTGCGTTTGATATCCATGCGTTGTCTCAGTGTCGATGGAACGGGCGCGTCAGCGCTTTTCAGAAGTGGGTGGCGGGACGAGATCGATGCCGCCCGCGGAAAACGGGTGACAGCGGCAAACACGCCTCACGGCGAGATAAGTCCCGCGCGCGGCGCCATGATACTGGATTGCCTCGCGCGCGTAATCAGAGCAGGAAGGGTAAAAACGGCACCGGTTGCCGAGCATGGGGCTCACGGCAAGCTTGTAAAAACGCAATAAAGCGAGGAGTACCGTTTGCATGTCAGGTGCGGCCGGACGGCGCCGCGCAACGTGGAGTACCGGGCGACGCCCGCGCCCTGAAGCCGCCGGCGGCACATCCGTGGCGGCGACCGTGGTGCGGGCGGTCACTGCGTCATTCCGTCCTGGGCGCCTCCGCGGGCGGCGCCTGACGACGGGTAATTTCGCGCGCTGCCTTGTCGAGCAACGCTTCGATTTCGCTGCGGCACAGCGTCTTTAACGGCGGCGACGACGCGCTCGGCAAAGCTTTTTTGTCGAAACGCGTGTGTAGACGCAGCAGCACATCCCAACCGCCGAATTCCGCGCGACGCAGCCGGAAGGCTTCACGCGCGATCCGACGTACCAGATTACGCGTGGCCGCGCGCGGCGCATACTTCTTGCCGATCACGAGGCCAAGACGCGCATCGTTGCCGGTGGGCCGGCCGTACACGACGAAGTGCGCGGTACGGCGCCACGGCCGCAAACGAAAAACGGATGAAAATTCATCCGTTTTTAGCAGCCTTGCGGCTTTGGGGAAGGCGGCTTGCGCTCGCAACGGAACCGAGCCCGGTTGCTGCGCCCCGGCCGCTCCCGCTTCGCCGCGGGCTTCGGTCACAGCGCGCAATCCGCTCGCCTTAGATCGCGAGGCGCTTGCGGCCCTTCGCGCGACGTGCGTTGATGACCTTGCGGCCGCCAGCGGTCTTCATGCGAACGCGAAAGCCGTGGGTGCGCTTGCGACGGGTAACGGAAGGTTGGTAAGTACGTTTCATGTTGCTCTCACTTGATCGAAAAAAACCGCGCGATCATCGCTGAAAGCGCAATGGCCGGTGGTTTACTGAAATTGGTTTTCGCGGAACCCGCTATTTAAACTGGTTTTCCGTTGGCCGTCAATAGTTTAGCCTTCTTCCGGCGCGGGCGGTGCTAACCGGGTCAGACGATCCGTCCCTGTGGATAACTCACTGGCGGGTCCGTTTTGGCGTTAGAATCTCGCCTTACTTCCCAAAAATGTTGCACGTCGCTCCGGCACGCCTGTCCCGCAGACCCTTGTGGCACAAGCGCCTGGGGCCGTTACGCCTGGCTGCTCAGGGCCTTGTTGCGCGCGCGCGACAGGGGCAGCGGCGACCGCCGTGCACACCATAACGACAGCAACTTGATGAACGAATTCTGGCAACACTGTTCCGCATTGCTGGAGCGAGAGCTTACGCCCCAGCAATACGTGACGTGGATCAAACCCTTGGCCCCGGTCGCCTTCGACGCCGCTGCGAACACGTTGAGCATCGCCGCGCCGAACCGCTTCAAGCTCGACTGGGTCAAGAGCCAGTTCTCCGGCCGCATCGCGGACATGGCCCGCGATTTCTGGCACGCGCCGGTGGACGTGCAATTCGTACTGGATCCGAAGGCCGG
>ABYL01000080.1 GCA_000173575.1 Burkholderia sp. H160
GTGGGTCTGCTGGGATTGGGCGCAGGCGAAGGCGCGAGCGTCGAGCTGCTCGGCGTCGGTCCGCAGGCGCAGGCGGCGGTCGATGCGATCGCTCACGAGCTGACGCGCGAAGCGCACGGCGAGGTCGAGCAGAAGCACGAGCACAAGCCGGCGCGGCCGGCGACAGCACCGGCCACAGTCGTTGCGGCGCCCGCGGCCAGCGAACCGCTCGCGCCGAATACGCTGGCGGGCGTGTGTGCGGCGCCGGGCGTCGCGGTCGGCAAGCTGGTCCGCTGGGATGACGCGGACCTCGATCCGCCTGAGCAGGCGAGCGGCACGTCGGCGGCGGAGAGCCGTCTGCTCGACAAGGCGATCGCGACCGTCGACGCCGATCTCGACACGATCGTGCGCGACGCGTCGCAACGCGGCGCGGTCGGCGAGGCGGGGATTTTCGCGGTGCATCGCGTGCTGCTCGAAGATCCGACGCTGCTCGACGCTGCGCGCGATCTGATCAGCCTCGGCAAGAGTGCCGGTTTCGCGTGGCGTGAGGCGATCCGCGCGCAAGTCGAAATCCTGAGTAACGTGGAGGACGTGCTGCTCGCCGAGCGTGCCGCCGATCTGCGCGACATCGAAAAGCGCGTGCAGCGCGCGCTCGGCTACACGAGCAGCGCGGCGCGATCGTTGCCGGACGAAGCGGTGCTCGCGGCCGACGAATTCACGCCGTCGGATCTGTCGTCGCTCGATCGTACGCGCGTGACCGCGCTCGTGATGGCGCGCGGCGGCGCGACCTCGCACGCGGCGATTCTCGCGCGCCAGGCGGGCATTCCGGCGCTCGTCGCGATCGGCGACGCGTTGCACGCGATCCCCGACGGCACGCAAGTCGTCGTCAACGCGACTAGCGGCCGCCTCGAATTCGCACCGACCGAGTTCGACGTCGAACGCGCGCGCCGCGAGCGCAGCCGCCTTGCCGACGTGCGCGAAGCGAATCGCCGCACCTCGCAACAGGCTGCGGCGACTTCCGACCGCCGCGCGATCGAAGTGGCCGCCAACATCGCCACGCTCGACGACGCGACGGCCGCCGTCGACAACGGCGCCGACGCGGTCGGCCTGCTGCGCACCGAGCTGCTGTTCATCCATCGCCCGGCCGCACCGAGCGCCGACGAGCATCGGCAGAGCTATCAGGCGATCGTCGATGCCTTGCGCGGCCGCACCGCGATCATCCGCACGCTCGACGTCGGCGCCGACAAGGAAGTCGATTATCTGACGCTGCCGCCCGAGCCGAACCCCGCGCTCGGCCTGCGCGGCGTGCGCCTCGCGCAGGTGCGCCCCGATCTGCTCGACGATCAGTTGCGCGGCCTGCTCGCGGTGCGTCCGCTCGGCGCGGTGCGCATCCTGCTGCCGATGGTCACCGATGCGGGCGAACTCGTCCGCATCCGCAAGCGTATCGACGAGCTTGCTCGCGAAGCGGGCAGCACGGAGCCGATCGAAGTGGGCGTGATGATCGAAGTGCCATCGGCTGCCTTGCTCGCCGATCAGCTCGCGCAGTACGCGGATTTCCTGTCGATCGGCACCAACGACCTGACGCAATACACGCTCGCGATGGACCGCTGCCAGCCCGATCTCGCGGCGCAAGCGGACGGCCTCCATCCGGCGGTGCTGCGCCTGATCGCGGCGACCGTCGAAGGTGCGGCGAAGCATGGCAAATGGGTCGGCGTGTGCGGCGCGCTCGCCGGCGACCCGCTCGCGATGCCGCTGCTCGTCGGCCTTGGCGTGACCGAGTTGTCGGTGGATCCGGTGTCAGTGCCGGGCATCAAGGCACGCGTGCGCACGCTCGATTATCAGTTGTGCCGCCAGCGCGCCCGCGATGCGCTCGCGCTCGACTCGGCGCAGGCGGTCAGGGCCGCAAGCCGCGCGACCTGGCCGCTCGATTGAAAAAAAACGAAGTGAAGAACCCGCAGGCCGCGCGCCCGGCAGTACACCTGACCGCGCGCGAACGGCACGCACCCCACTAGCTGTATCCCTCAATCAGGACGTACCCCTACAAGACAATCTTGGAGATATCCATGGATGGAAATCCGTTTCTGAAATTTCAGCGCCTGGGACGCGCGCTGATGCTGCCGATTGCGGTGCTACCGGTCGCCGGCTTGCTGTTGCGGCTCGGCCAGCCCGACGTGTTCAACATCAAGATGATCGCCGATGCGGGCGGCGCGATCTTCGACAACCTGCCGCTGCTGTTCGCGATCGGCGTGGCGGTCGGCTTCGCGAAAGACAATAACGGCGTCGCGGGTCTCGCCGGCGCGATCGGCTATCTGGTGCAGATGGCGGTGATGAAGGACATCAACGACAAGCTCAACATGGGCGTGCTGTCGGGGATCATCGCGGGGATCGTGGCGGGGCTGCTGTACAACCGCTACAAGGACATCAAGCTGCCGGACTACCTTGCGTTCTTCGGCGGCAAACGCTTCGTGCCGATCGTGACAGGTGTGGTCTGCGTGGTGCTAGGCATCATATTCGGCCACGTGTGGGAGCCCGTGCAAAACGCCATCGACGTGGCCGGCCACTGGCTCACGACGGCCGGCGCGCTCGGCGCTTTCGTGTTCGGTGTGCTGAACCGGTTGCTGCTCGTCACGGGCCTGCATCACATCCTCAACTCGCTGACGTGGTTCGTGTTCGGCACGTTCACGCCGGCGGGCGGCGCGCCGGTCACGGGTGACCTGCACCGCTTCTTCGCCGGTGATCCGACCGCGGGCACCTTCATGACCGGCTTCTTCCCGGTGATGATGTTCGGCCTGCCGGCCGCGTGTCTCGCGATGTATCACGAGGCGCCGAAGGAGCGTCGTGCGATGGTGTTCGGCCTGCTGTTCTCGATGGCGCTCACGTCGTTCCTGACCGGCGTGACCGAGCCGATCGAATTCAGCTTCATGTTCCTCGCACCGGTGCTGTATGCGATCCACGCGCTGCTGACGGGGCTGTCGCTCGCGATCTGCTCGGCGCTCGGCATTCACCTCGGTTTCACGTTCTCGGCGGGATTCATCGACTACGTGCTGAACTTCGGACTGTCGACGAAGGGCTGGTGGGCGATTCCGCTCGGCATCGTGTACTCGGTCGTGTACTACGGTCTGTTCCGCTTCTTCATCCGCAAGTTCAAGATGGCGACGCCGGGCCGTGAGCCTGCCGCTGCCGACGAGCAGGCCGAGTCGTTCGCGGCGGGCGGTTTCGTCGCGCCGGCGGCCGGTGCTGCCGTGCCGCGTGCGCAGCGTTATATCGCGGCGCTTGGTGGTGCGGCGAATCTGTCGGTCGTGGATGCGTGCACGACGCGTCTGCGTCTGTCGGTCGTCGATGCGGGCAAGGTCTCCGAGAGCGAGCTGAAGTCGATCGGCGCGCGCGGCGTGCTCAAGCGCGGCACGAACGACGTGCAGGTGATCATCGGACCGGAGGCGGACATCATCGCCGATGAGATGCGCACGGCGATCGCGCAAGGTCATGGCGATGCGGTGAAGGTGGCTGCCGCTGGGGCGGCGACGACTGCCACGTCGGTGGCGCAGCACGCTCAGCACGCTCACGACGCGCAAGGCGGTCCGCTCGATCCCGATCCGCTGCATTGGCTCGCCGTGTTCGGCGGCGCGGGCAACGTGGTGTCGCTCGATGCGGTCGCGGCGACGCGTTTGCGAGTGGTCGTGCGCGATCCGTCCGCAGTCGATCGTCAGCACCTCGACTCGCTCGATACCGCCTGGGTGTCAACCAACACGTTCCATATCGTCGTCGGCGAGGCCGCGCAGCGCTATGCGCGCAAGCTGGCCGAGCGCCTGTCGTCGCAAGGCGGTGGCGCGGGCGTGGCGCCGATGCCGGCGTGATCGATTGATGGCTATCGAGCGCTGTTGAATCGCCTAGCCGTCACGGTGCGGCGATAAAAAAAGCGGCACCTTGTCCCAAGGTGCCGCTTTCGCGTTTACCAGCAAGGCGTGGCGCCTAGCGTATCGCCCGCTTTGAGGCGTGCTGCCCGTCAATACATCGAATGATGGTTTTCCTCGATCGCCGCGGCGGTCACTTTGCCGCGCATCACGCGATAGACCCAGCCCGTATAGAGCAGAATGGTCGGCAGGAACACGATCACCGCGAACAGCATGATCTCGAGCGTCATTTGGCTCGACGTCGCATCCCACATGGTCAGGCTGCTGCGGCCGTCGAGCGACGAAGGCATGATGAACGGGAACATCGAGAAACCCGCCGTCAGAATCACGCCGACGATCATCAGCGAGGTCGACAGAAAGGCCGTCGTCTCGAAGCGCGAACGCGCGAGCGCCACCGCGAGCACACCGCCAACGACACCCGCGAGCGGCGCAAT
Organism: Burkholderia sp. H160; assembly: GCA_000173575.1. GTDB lineage: Bacteria > Pseudomonadota > Gammaproteobacteria > Burkholderiales > Burkholderiaceae > Paraburkholderia. The sequence continues at coordinate 4,325 of ABYL01000080.1, forward strand.
CACCGTCCACGGGTAAAGCGCGTAGTTGACCAGCCACAAACCCGGTGCGCCGATCACGGTCTTCATCAACGGATTGGAGACCGCGTCGAGCGGTGGCATGTCGACGATCTGATAGCCGCCGATCATCGTCGCGACGAGCGCGCCCGCGACGAGGAACAGCACCACCGTGCACAGCGCCGCGAGCCGCAGCGCCTTCGATGCACGCTCGTGGACCACGTCATCGGTCTTCCACTTGACGAACGCGGCGCCATGCGCGGCCAGCATCGACACGCTGACGAGACCCGTCAGCAGCGCGAACGGATTGAGCAGGCCGAAGAAGCTGCCGTGATAGGTGACGCGCAGATCGGTATCGAACGAGAACGGCACGCCCTGCAGCAGATTGCCGAACGCGATGCCGAACACCAGCGCCGGCACGAAACCGCCGATGAAAAGGCCCCAGTCCCACGCGTTGCGCCAGCGCGGATCCTCGCGTTTGCCGCGATAGTCGAAGCCGACCGGGCGGAAGAACAGCGCGAACAGCACAAGCAGCATCGCGAAGTAGAAGCCCGAGAACGATGCCGCGTAGGCGAGCGGCCACGCGGCGAACATCGCGCCGCCCGCGGTCACGAACCAGACCTGGTTGCCTTCCCACGTCGCGCCGACCGTGTTCACGACGATGCGGCGCTCCGAGTCGGTTTTGGCGATGAACGGCAGCAGGATCGCCGCGCCCATGTCGAAGCCGTCGGTCAGCGCGAAGCCGATCAGCAGCACACCTATCAATACCCACCAGATCAGTTTGAGGGCTGCGTAGTCCATATCGGTTATTCCTCTGAGGCGGTGCGGCGGCGCGTCACGCGGCCGGGTTCGACAGCGGCGGCGTCACCGGCTGGTCGTTCTCGTGGTGATAACGGCCCGTATGCAGCGACGAAGGACCGAGCCGCGCGTACTTGAACATCAGCATGATCTCGATGATGAACAGTCCCGTGTAGAACAGCACGAAGCCGCCGATGCTCAGATACAGATCGCGCGGTGTCAGCGTCGATGCGGCCAGGTTGGTCGGCAGAATGCCCGCGATGCTCCACGGCTGGCGGCCCATTTCCGCGACGATCCAGCCGAACTCGGCGGCAAGCCACGGCAACGGAATCGCCGCGACCGCCCAGCGTAGGAACCAGCGACGCTTTTCGAGCAGCAGCGTGCGTTGCGCGCAGAACCAGAACGCGAGCACGAAGGTCGCGAGGAACAGCAGGCCAAGGCCGACCATCATGCGGAATGAGAAGAACAGCGGCAGCACTGGCGGAATCGTGCTCTTCGCCGCTTCGGCGATCTGGTCAGGCGTCGCGTCGGTCACGTTCGGCGTGAACTGCTTGAGCAGCAGGCCGTAGCCGAGATCTTCCTTGTACTTGTCGAACTCGGCATGCGCTTCGTCGCTCGAGTCGCCTGCCTTCAATCTCTGCAGCGCCGAAAAAGCGAGCATGCCGTTCTTGATGCGCCCTTCGTTTTCGGCGATCAGGTCGCGCAGGCCGACCACGGGTTCGTCGAGCGAGCGGGTCGCGATAATGCCGAGCGCGTACGGCACGCGGATCGCGTAGTCGGTGCGCTGCTCCTTCTGATTGGGAATGCCAAATACCGTGAACGGTGCCGGCGCGGGTGCAGTTTCCCATTCGGATTCAATCGCGGCGAGCTTGACTTGCTGGACTTCACCAGTGCGGTAGCCCGATTCGTCGCCGAGCACGATCACGCACAGCGCCGACGCGAGGCCGAAGCCGGCGGCGATCGCGAACGAGCGCAGCGCGAACTCGGTGTCGCGGCGCTTGAGCAGATACCACGACGACACACCGAGCACGAACATCGCCGCAGTCACATAACCGGCCGACACCGTGTGCACGAACTTCACCTGTGCGACCGGGTTGAAGATCACCGAGCCGATGCTGTCGAGCTCCATGCGCATCGTCTGGTAGTTGAACTGTGCGCCGACCGGATTATTCATCCAGCCGTTGGCGACCAGAATCCACAGCGCCGACAGGTTCGAGCCGAGCGCAACACAGAACGTGACAATCAGATGCTGGACTTTTGACAAGCGGTTCCAGCCGAAAAAGAACAGGCCGACGAAGGTCGATTCGAGGAAGAACGCCATCAGCCCTTCGACGGCGAGCGGCACGCCAAAAATGTCGCCGACGTAATGCGAGTAATAGGCCCAGTTGGTGCCGAACTGAAACTCGAGCGTGAGGCCGGTCGCGACGCCCATTGCAAAGTTGATGCCGAACAGCTTGCCCCAGAACTGGGTCATGTCCTTGTAGATCTGCTTGCCGGTCATCACGTAGACCGACTCCATGATCACGAGCAGCCAGGCGAGGCCGAGCGTGAGCGGCACGAACAGAAAGTGATAAAGCGCCGTGATGGCGAACTGGAGGCGCGACAGTGCTACGACTTCGCTAACGGGCATGTTGATCACCTCGAGAAGGATGCGGGGCAGGCACCGATAACAGCGCCTGCGCGACCTGCTCAGGCGGCAGCCTCATGTGCTCCGCCTGTGGATGATTGAAGAACGTGTACTTGAGCGCTATCAGTAGTGCGAACTTGATGGCGAGGATGATGCCAATATCGCGCGCCAGCGTTGGACCGCGTACCCACCTGGTGAACCGGCCGCGCCAGCGCGATCGGAGTGTGCTGCTGCGATTGAGGGCTATGGTCATGATCGGTCGAAGACGACTTCACGCCGGAGAATCCGGCTGGATCCAGACGCCCTGGCCATCAGGCAGTCTGGCGAATGCATGCCGATTGTAGGAGTCGAACCTCGCGCGCTCAGGATTAGCCATGCGGCACCAAGCCGCGAAACTTGCCGCGTTTGTGCAGTATTGCTACGCGACTTGCGATACGTCAAGAAAGGTTACCGGCACCGCCTGGCCGGGACGTGGACGGGCCGGAGCGAACGCACGGCCGCGCGGACGAAAGAAAGGTCGAAACGAATGAAAAAGCCCCGCCGTCTTGCGAGGGCGGGGCTTGAGCGCGATGGGCGCCAGTTGAGACGCGATCGTCTAACGTGTGTCGTTTTTACCCACGTAATGGGCAGCGGGACACCATATACGCGCGCATGGCCTCGACGCTTTACGCGTATTCCGTCAGCGCGCCGCGCATCTTCTTCATGGCGCTGGCTTCGATCTGGCGGATCCGTTCGGCCGACACGCCGAACTCGTCGGCCAGCTCGTGCAGCGTCGAGCCGCCCGAGCCGTCGTCGGCCACCTTCAGCCAGCGCGCCTCGATGATGCGGCGGCTGCGCGGATCGAGCGCATCGAGCGCACTCGCGATGCCGTCGCTATGCAGCCGGTCGCGCTGACGCGAAGCCAGCACGGCGGTGGGCTCGCTGTGCGAGTCGGCCAGATACGCGATCGGTGCATACGACTCTTCGCCGTCTTCGACCTGACCTTCGAGCGCGATATCGCCGCCCGACAGACGCGTTTCCATCTCCGCGACCTCTTCGCGCTTCACGTTCAGTTCCCTGGCGAGACCGTCGATCTCGTCAGGCGTGAACGCGCCGAGCCCCTGCTTATGGCTGCGCAGGTTGAAGAACAGCTTGCGCTGCGCCTTGGTGGTGGCGACCTTCACCATGCGCCAGTTACGCAGGATGTATTCGTGGATCTCCGCCTTGATCCAGTGCATCGCGTACGACACGAGGCGTACGTTCTGCTCGGGGTCGAAGCGCTTGACCGCTTTCATCAGGCCGATGTTGCCTTCCTGGATCAGGTCGGCGTGCGGCAACCCGTAACCGAGGTAGTTGCGCGCGATAGACACGACGAGTCGCAGGTGCGACAGTACGAGGCGGCGTGCGGCCTCCAGATTGTCGTGTTCGCGCAATTCGGTGGCGAACTGGCGTTCTTCCGCCGGCGTCAGCATTGGAATCCGGTTGACCGCCTGGATGTAGGCGTCGATGTTGCCCAGTTGACCGGACAGCAGCGAGGAATGCGAGAGCGCCAGTGCACCTGCCGAAGCGGCCTTAGCCGACGACGGGCTCAAAGTACTCGGAAGGGTCATTGCATGGCTCACGTGTGAAGCTCCTTTGGAATCAGACAATAGCGTACTCAGTAAACGACTCCAGCGATGGATGTTAGCACTCTGATCTACTGAGTGCTAATGCTTAGAGGTCGCAGGGGTATCCAAGTTCCCGAAAATCCTATTGAATTTCCTTTTCTAATAGCCATCATACGCTCTATTTGACCGGCTGGTTGGACCTGTAGAAGTTACCGCGCTGGCTAGTCTTGTCATAATTATTGACTGACATATTCAAATTTGTGAGCAAATAATTGCTCACGGAGCGCATTATCCGTACGATGCGCGCGCTTAAGTTTGTCCCTAAAACAAAGGAGACCGCCGCTTAATACTCGCTCGTACGAGGGCCAGATGAACGACAAGAACCTTGTTTTGCGTGGACTTACTCTAAAAAGCACGCTTGCCATTCTGCTGCTCGAAGCGGCGGGTGCGTGCCACGCCGATCAGTTCGGCGTGCAGGTGGGTGCCGGAGTCGGCGATCATCACGTCAAGAGGCTCGATTTCGGCGTGGTCTGGGACCCGAACCTGACCTGGTGGCAGATCGGCGACTGGCATTTCGCGCTGATCGGCGAGGCGCACGTCGCGTGGTGGCACACCAATGAAGGAAACGTTCACGACGACATCGGCGAGATCGGCGTGACGCCGTTGATCCGCTTCATCAAGTCGTCGGGCTCGGTGCGGCCTTTCATCGAGGTGGGGGCCGGTGTCCGGTTGCTGACAAGCCCGCGCATTTCTTCCGACATCACGTTGGGCACCGCGTTCCAGTTTGCCGACATGGCGGGCGTGGGGCTGCAGTTCGGCGCTCATCAGCAGTACGTGGCGGGCTACCGCTTTCAGCATGTTTCCAACGGCGGTATCAAAGAGCCGAATCCTGGTATAAATTTCAGCCAGCTATATTTGCAATATCACTTCTGACCGTGGCCGCATGCGGCTCGCGGTGTACGAGAGGCTCTGCAATGGCGGCAAAGATGATCGAAGCGATTCGCGGGCTCGAGCGGGAGCGTTTTCGCGCGATGGTTGACGGCGACGGCCAGTCGCTCGACACGCTGCTCGCGGACAACGTCAGCTACGTTCATACGAACGGCAAACGCGAGACGAAACGGCAGTTCATCGACGGGATCACCGCGGGGCGCCGCCGTTATCGGCAGATCGAGGTGCAGTCGCAGGACGTGTTGCCGGCCGGGCGCGAGACCTACGTGGTCACGGGTCGTGCACTGATCGAGATGGAGGCGAATAACGGCGCGCTGCTGTTTCCGATTGCCTATACCGCGATTCATACGCACGAAGACGGTCAGTGGCGGCTGATCGCATGGCAAGCGACGCGTTGCGCGCTGGAGTGAGATTTTCCTCGCGCGGGCGCGCCTCGTGAGCGCGTCCGCGTCGCAAGCGGAATGCGGGGTGCGCAGTCCGCTACAGAAGTCTCATTCCTCAGTTCAGATTTACGCGGTCACGCATTCGTCCGCTTTATCGCGCCTGTTCGTGCCGTGCTCATCCGGGTCGCGCACCTCGCGCACACCGTGCATCGCTACATCTCCCCCATATGGATGCCGCGTCGCCACCGGAATCCGTGTGCAGCCCTCCGCCAGGCGCCTGATCGTTGCGAGATCCGAAAAGTCCAGACCGCTGTCGATACCCATCGCGTCGAGGTTCATCGCGAGCGTGACGAGATCGACGTTGCCGGTGCGCTCGCCGTTGCCGAACAGGCAGCCTTCGATGCGATCCGCACCCGCGAGCAGCGCGAGTTGCGCCGCGGCCACGGCGGTGCCCCGATCGTTGTGCGGATGCACCGACAGCACGATGCTGTCGCGATAGCCAAGGTTGCGATGCATCCATTCGATCTGGTCGGCGAACACGTTCGGCGTGGCCGCTTCGACGCTCGCCGGAAGGTTGACGATCATCTTGTGATCGCGCGTCGGCCGCCACGTCTGCGCGACGGCGTCGCACACCTCGCGCGCGAACGGCAACTCGGTCGTGTTGAAGGTCTCGGGCGAATACTGGAAGGTCCAGCGCGTGCCGGGCCGCGCCTGCGTGTGTGCCTTGATCAGGCAGGTGCCTTCGACGGCGAGCGCCTTGATCTCGTCCTTCGACTGGTTGAACACGATGCGCCGGAACGACGGGCAGATCGCGTTATACAGGTGCACGATCGCGCGCGGCGCACCTTCGAGGGCATCGAACGTGCGTGCGATCAGCTCGGCGCGCGACGGAACGAAGACTTCGATCGTGACGTCGTCGGGAATGCGCCGCTCGTCGATCAGCTTGCGCACGAAATCGAAATCCGTCTGCGACGCCGACGGAAAGCCGACTTCGATTTCCTTGAAGCCGATCGCGACCAGCATCTCGAAGTATTCGAGCTTCTGCGCGGCGGTCATCGGCTCGATCAGCGCCTGGTTTCCATCGCGCAGGTCGGTGCTCATCCAGACCGGCGCGTTGTCGATCGTGCGGCTCGGCCATTTGCGACCGGTCAGCCGCACGGCGGGAAAGGGAGGGTACTTTTCAGCGGGATTGCGCAACATGGTGAGATGCCTCATTCGTGGTGTCGTTGGCGGAGGAAGGGGCGTCGAGCGGTTGGCCGACTGTCACGCATGCACGCTGCGGATGCTGCCCATGCAACGTGCACCTGATCCTCTCGCTTCGTCCGCGCGGTAAACGGACGAATGCAAACGACGACTGGTTGTGGAGAACTACGACGGGGGTGACGCGAAACTGCAGAAACTACGGGGAGGACCGCCGACGGCAACCGAAGCTGCCAGCACGCGGCGCTACGCGTGACTTACGCCAGGCGTAGCGATAGGGGCCGCGCTAGGCGGCCGGAGATAATTCGGAGGGTGTTCGGAATGGAACGCATGGGGCCGAATGTATGACGGCGCGCGCGGGTCTGTCAACCCGCGGCTGTCAGGCCGCCGTCTTCGCGATATCGACGATCAGTTCGACCTGCCGCTCGATCGCGCCAGGCACCGGCGCTTCGCCGCGCAGCACGGCGTGGGTCCAGTCCGCCGTGGTCGCCGCGTCGCGCGCCTCGGGCAGTTCGACTTCAGGCGCATCGGGCGACGAGCGTTCGTGCGGCAGCCGCGTTTCGCAGATGCCGTCATGCAGCCAGTCGACCTGGACCTGGCGGCGCGTATCGGCGACCGCCTCGCCTTCGGTGCCGCGCGCGAGCAGCGCACCGCCGACCGCCGCATCGGGATGCGTGACGAACAACTGCTTGAGACTGTCGCGATACGGCGGATGCGTGTAATTCACGAGACGCAGCCCCGCGGGCGCGAACGGCTGCAGCAGCTTCACGAGCGTATGCGTCGAATTTCGCACGCCCATGCGCCGGCGCAGCGCGAGCAGGCGCGCGAGCTTGGGCGCGAGTACGTCGATCGAGGCGAACGCGACGCGCCGCTCGGCGAGACCTGCTTCGATCTGCGCGTGCGACTGCGCATGGGCGATGCGCAGATGCGTGAAGATTTCCGCGCTCGTCACGCGACCCGGATCCTCGGTGACGCCGTGCACGAGCACCGGCACGCCTTCGCGCGCGAGCAACAGTGCGAGCAGCGGCACGAGGTTCGGTTGCTTGCGCGCGCCGTTGTACGACGGAATCGACACCGGCCGAAACGCGCCGTGCGGCAACCGCACCGGCTCGAACGAGGTATGCGCGGCGGCCAGCATCGCGGCGAGTTCGTCGGCGGTTTCGCCCTTCACGCGATACGCGAGCAGCACCGCACCGAGCTCGAGATCGTCGACGCGGCCGTCGAGCATCGCGGTGTAGAGCGCGCGGGTATCGTCGGCGGTCAGCGCGCGAGCGCCGTTCGGGCCGCGGCCGATTTCCTTGATGAATCGGGCGCAGGGGAAGGGGGCAGTGGTATCGGTGAAGTCGGTCATCGGGCGCAAGAGGCGGGTGGCGTGCCGCGCTTGGGTGTTGGCTACGCCATTCGGGGAGCTATTCGGTGTGAGTATCGCATCTATGGCGAGCGGGCGGACAGCCACGAAGCGGGCACGCAGGGGCGCGCGACAGCCCGCCTGACGCGCACCCGCGCCGTGCCGCGCGTTACACTCGATATTTCTCGCCGCCCCGGCGGCGCCCATCAGAAAACGGAGAACGGGATGAGTTACGTGTTTGCACCCGCACCGCAGGTCGCGGTGCCGGTCGTCGGGTCGGCCGAGCAGTTCGCGGTGCGGCGCATCTACTGCGTGGGGCGCAACTACGAGGCGCACGCGCGCGAAATGGGCCACGACCCGGATCGCGAACCGCCGTTCTTCTTCACGAAGCCGGCCGATGCGGTCGTCTACGTCGCGCCGGGCACGACCGGCGAATTCCCGTATCCGTCGCAGACGAAGAACGTCCACTTCGAAATGGAAATGGTCGCGGCGATCGGCAAGGGCGGCAAGGACATCCCCGTCGACAGCGCGCTCGACCACGTCTACGGCTACGCGCTCGGTCTCGACATGACGCGCCGCGACCTGCAGGGTGAAGCGAAAAAGATGGGTCGTCCGTGGGATACCGCCAAGGGCTTCGATCACTCGGCGCCGCTCGGCCCGATCCATCCGGCCGCCACGGTTGGTCACATCGGCAAGGGCGCGATCTGGCTGTCGGTAAACGGTGAGGACAAGCAGCGCGCGGATGTGTCGCAGCTGATCTGGTCGGCGGCCGAGACGATCGCGTATCTCTCGACGCTGTTCGAACTGCGGTCCGGTGACCTGATTTTCACCGGCACGCCGGAGGGCGTCGGTGCGGTCGTGAAGGGTGACCTGATGAAGGGCGGCGTGGACGGGCTCGGTGAGTTCAGTGTGCGCGTCGTCTGAGACGCGCTTGCGGCAAGAGGAGACAGACAACATGAAGCTCTACAGCTATTTCCGTAGCTCGGCGTCGTATCGCGTGCGCATCGCGCTGAATGTGAAGGGCCTGACGTACGACTACGTGCCCGTGCACCTCGTGCGCGAGGGCGGTGAGCAGCTCAAACCCGAGTATCGCAAGATCAACGCGGACTGCATCGTGCCGACGCTCGCCGACGGCAGTCACCTGCTGCCGCAGTCGCTCGCGATCATCGAGTATCTGGAGGAGACGCATCCCGAGCCGCCGCTGCTGCCGAAGGCGCCGCTCGATCGCGCTTATGTGCGCTCGGTGGCGTTGCAGGTCGCGTGCGAGATTCATCCGCTGAACAATCTGCGCGTGCTGCGGTATCTGAAGCACACGCTGTGTGTCGATGACGACGCGAAGGACGCGTGGTACCGGCATTGGATCGACGCCGGCTTCGCGACGCTGGAGGCGCACTTGAAGGGCGACGCGCGCACCGGCAAGCTGTGTTTCGGCGACACACCGACGCTCGCCGACGCGTGCCTGATCCCGCAAGTGTTCAACGCGCAGCGCTTCAAGGTCGATACGGCCAGGTTTCCGACGATCCAGCGCATCTACGATCACGCGATGCAACTCGATGCGTTCGCACGCGCGGCGCCGGGCGTGCAGCCGGATGCGGAGTGAGCGCGTGATGGCGTGACCCGTTGACGGTGGCTTGAAACGAAAAAAGGGCACTCCGCGGAGTGCCCTTTTCCTTTGGTTCGCCGCGAGTGCCGCGGCAATCGTGCGATCAGCCGCCCAGCAGCGCGTCCGAAAACTCCTCGGCGCTGAACGGCTGCAGATCCTCGACCTTTTCGCCGACGCCGATGAAATACACCGGAATCGGCCGTTGCCGCGCGATCGCCGCGAGAATGCCGCCCTTCGCGGTGCCGTCAAGCTTGGTGACGATCAGGCCGGTGAGGCCGAGCGCGTCGTCGAACGCCTTGACCTGCGTGAGCGCGTTCTGACCGGTATTCGCGTCGATCACGAGCAGCACTTCGTGCGGCGCGCCGTCCTGCGCCTTGCCGATCACGCGCTTCACCTTGCGCAGCTCTTCCATCAGATGCAGCTGGGTGGGCAGACGGCCGGCCGTGTCGGCCATCATCACGTCGATTTTGCGCGCACGCGCGGCGCCGACCGCGTCGAAGATCACCGCAGCCGGATCTCCGCTCTCCTGCGCGACCACGGTCACGTTGTTGCGCTGGCCCCAGACGGCGAGCTGCTCGCGCGCGGCGGCGCGGAACGTGTCGCCGGCGGCGAGCAGCACCGACTGGTCGAAGCTCTGCAGATGCTTCGCGAGCTTGCCGATGCTGGTGGTTTTGCCCGCGCCGTTGACGCCGGCGATCATCATCACGAGCGGCTGAGCGCGACCGAGCATCAGCGATTTTTCGAGCGGCTTCAGCAGCTCGACGAGCAGCGTGCGCAGCGCGGTCTTGACCTGCTGCGGGTCCGTCAGGCGGTCGCTGCGCACTTTCTCACGCAACGATTCGAGCAGGAATTCGGTCGCCTCGACGCCGGCGTCCGACATCAGCAGCGCGGTTTCGAGTTCCTCGTACAGGTCCTCGTCGATCTTCGTGCCGACGAAAATACCGGTCAGGCTCGAACTGGTTTTCGACAGGCCGCTCTTCAGGCGCGTGAGCCAGGAGCGCTTCGCGCCCGCATCCAGCACGGGCGGCGGGACGATTTCGACGGTGTCGAGCGCGGCGTCTTGCGGCTCGGGCTGCGGTTCGATGATGGTCGAGGCCACAGGCGGAATGGCCGCCGTGGTAGGCGCGACGGGCGCGGCCTCAGGCGCCGCAGCGTCTTGCGCTGCCTGCGACTCGTCTGCGGCGGTTTCGGACTCTTTCGAACCCTTGAATCGTTTGAAAAAGCTGAACATGATCTGGCGTATGGGAGAGCGCGCCAATGCGCGCAGCCGGCACGGGACCGGCGAAGCGGTGGGCAGCGCCGGGATGCGAAAACGCGGGGCGCTGGCAGCCGCACATTTTATCAGGCGTGCCGGGGCGCGTCGTATCGGCCGTTCGGACGGGCTGGACGCGCGTCGCCCCTGTGGTAACGTGGGCGCTCCGGCCCGCGCGCATCGGCGCCGCGGGCGTGTCATCACCTAGCTGAAACTGCACGATACTGCATGCCTCGTTTAGCACCCTCACGCGCCGCCGGCGCTTCGTCCAAAAGCGGCAAGCCGCATGCCATCCGCATCATCGGTGGCGACTGGAAACGCACGCCGCTGCCCGTGCTCGATCTGGACGGTTTGCGCCCGACGCCCGACCGTGTCCGCGAAACCCTGTTCAACTGGCTCGGCCAGCGTCTGGACGGCCAGCACTGCCTCGACCTGTTCGCCGGGAGCGGCGCGCTCGGCTTCGAGGCCGCGTCGCGCCGCGCCGCACGCGTGCTGATGGTGGAGCGCAATGCGCGTGCCGCCGGCCAGTTGCGTGCGAACCAGCAGCGGCTGGACGCACGCATGATCGAGATCGCCGAGGCGGACGGCTTGCGACTCGCGGCGAGTCTCGCGCCGGGCTCATTCGACGTCGTATTTCTCGATCCGCCGTTCGATGCCGACCTGCTCGGCAAGGCGCTCGCGGTCGCCATGCCGCTCGTGCGCGCCGGCGGCTATCTTTATGTAGAAGCTGGCGAAGCGCTCGAACCGGCCGCTCATGAGTCGCTCGCGGGCTGGGAGGTCGTGCGGCAGGGCAAGGCGGGCGCTGTCCACTTTCATTTGCTGCAGCGCGAAAATAAGGAATAATGCGCGTTCCCAAAAAAGGCCGGGCGGCTTATCGTCACGCGCGGCCGGTGCCAAATACGTCGCGTGGACGCTTTGACGCGCCCTTTTGTCTGAAGAGAGGAGAAGTCTCATGGTAGTCGCCGTGTACCCGGGCACGTTCGACCCGCTGACGCGCGGTCACGAAGACCTCGTTCGGCGCGCGTCGAGCATATTCGACACGCTGGTGGTGGGGGTGGCCGACAGCCGCGCCAAGAAGCCGTTTTTCACGCTCCAGGAGCGCCTCGCCATCGCGCATGAGGTGCTCGGCCACTACCCGAACGTCCAGGTGATGAGCTTCAAGGGGCTGCTCAAGGACTTCGTGCGGACCAACAACGCGCGGGTGATCGTCAGAGGCCTGCGCGCGGTGTCGGACTTCGAATATGAGTTTCAGATGGCGGGTATGAACCGTTATCTGCTGCCAGACGTCGAGACGATGTTCATGACGCCGTCCGACCAGTATCAGTTCATCTCGGGCACGATCGTGCGCGAGATCGCGCAATTGGGCGGCGACGTCAGCAAGTTTGTGTTCCCGTCGGTCGAAAAATGGCTGAAGGAGAAGGTCGCTTCGCTCGATCCGCAGGGCGGTGCTCAGGCGACATAAGCGTGAGCCGCGGCCGGCATCAGGTGTGAACAGCGCTTACAGGGAAGGGCTATAATATATTGTTTTTAAACGGGAAGTTGGTGAGAGCATGGCCCTGATGATTACCGACGAGTGCATCAACTGCGACGTCTGCGAGCCCGAGTGCCCGAACGACGCGATTTCGATGGGCCCGGAAATCTATGTGATCGACCCGAAGAAGTGCACCGAGTGCGTCGGCCATTTCGACGAGCCGCAGTGCATTCAGGTGTGTCCGGTGGAGTGCATTCCGCGTGACCCGAACCATCTGGAAACGCGCGAAGGGTTGATGGCGAAATATCACGCGTTGCAGGCCGCCAAGGGCGACTGAAGTTCGCGGGTGATTTGCGAAAAAAACGGCGAAGGCTTGCGGGCCTTCGCCGTTTTTTTTTGCGGCGGCGTTTTCCGTTATCCGACGTAAGCGCTGAAAATGCCGCGCAGCGCGTCGAGCAGGATGTCGCATTCGGCGTCGGTGCCGACCGAGATCCGCAGATGTTGATCAATTCTCGGTGCGTTGAAGTGACGCACGAAAATTTCCTTCTCCCGCAGCCGCGACGCGAGCGCCGCCGCGTCGTACCCTCCGTGCCGCGCGAACAGCAGATTCGCGGCCGACGGCACCACTTCGAAGCCGAGCGCGGTCAATCCCGCCGCAAGCCGTTCGCGGCTCGCGATGACCTTCGCACAGCATTCGCGAAACCACGCGTCGTCTTCATAGGCGGCGGTTGCCGCGGCTTGCGCGAGGCGGTCGAGCGGGTACGAATTGAAGCTGTCCTTCACGCGATTGAGCGCATCGATCAGCGCCGGATTGCCGAACGCAAAGCCAACCCGCATGCCGGCGAGCGAGCGCGACTTCGACACGGTCTGCACGACAAGCAGGTTCGGATAGCGGTCGATCAGCGGGATCGCCGACTCCGCACCGAAGTCGACATAGGCTTCATCGATCACCACGACCGAATCAGGATGGCTTGCGACGAGGCGTTCGATTTCCGCAAGCGGTAGCGGCCGGCCGGTCGGTGCGTTCGGATTCGGAAACAGGATGCCGCCATTGGGCACCGCGTAGTCGTCGACGTTGATCGCGAAGCTGTCGTCGAGCGGGACGGTCCGGTAGTTGACCTCGAACAGCTTCGCGTAGGTCGGATAGAAACTGTAGGTGATGTCGGGAAACAGCAGCGGCTTGTCGTGCTTGAGCAAAGCTTGGAACGTGAGCGCGAGCACTTCGTCCGAGCCATTGCCCGCGAATACCTGCTCAGCGCGGATGCCGTGATACGCGGCGACCGTTTCGCGCAGCTTGCGTGCGCTCGGATCGGGATAGCGGCGCAGTGAGTCGGCCGTGTCGCCGAGCTCGCGGCGGATCGCGTCGAGCACGCGCGGCGACGGCGGATACGGATTCTCGTTGGTGTTCAGCTTTACCGGATGCGCGAGCGCGGGCTGCTCGCCCGGCACATACGGCGTCAGACGGTGAACGATGTCGCTCCAATAGCGGCTCAAGCGATTCTCCTCGTGAGGTCGGTTGCGGGTGTCGACGGATCAGGCGCGCGTCAGCTGTTGTTGCGATGCAGTTGCATCATCGCGCGTTCGAGCTCGCCCTTGATGACCTGTGGCATCACCGCGAGCGCACGCTCGATCGACGCGTCGATGACCTCCTGCTCTTCGCGCCGCGGCGGCTTCAGCACATAGTTCGCGACGTCCGGCTTCGCGCCGGCGCGCGCGCTTTCGGGAATCAGATCGCGCGGATGGCCGATGCCGATCCGCAGCCGCCAGTATTGCTGCGACGACAGATGCGCGCTGATGTCCTTCAGCCCATTATGCCCGCCGCTGCCTCCGCCGAGTTTCAGCTTGACGCTGCCGGGCGGCATGTCGAGTTCGTCGTGCGCGACGAGGATCTCGTCGGGAAGGATCTTGAAGAACTGTGCGAGTGCGACGACCGATTGGCCTGAACGGTTCATATACGTCTGCGGCTCGAGCAGATGCACTTCCTCGCCATGCAAGCGCGCCTTCGCGTAAAAGCCGTGGAAGCGCCGCTCGTCGCGCAGCGTCGTGCCTGTCTCGCGCGTGAGTTGATCGACCAGCCAGAAGCCGGCATTGTGACGCGTCGCGGTATATTCGGCGCCCGGATTGCCGAGCCCGACGATCAGCTTGATCATGATTGCGTGAGTCCACCAGGTCCGGAAGTAAAACGTAGCCGGACTAGAAAAGCCGAAAAAAAACCCGCCAGGGCGAACCTCGGCGGGTCACATCGACCGTTTCATCGGAAACGGATCGAGAGGATTGCTTGCTTCGAACCGGGAGGCTCTTAGGCAGCCGGCGTTTCGCCGCCTTCTGCTGCAGCAGCAGCGTCTTCAGCGACTGCGCCAGCCGGGATCGTTGCGGCAGCGACCACCGGGTTTTCCGCGTCGACGTGAGCGACGAGCGCAACACCTGCCGGCAGCGGGATGTCCTTGGCGTGAACCGATTGACCAGCTTCGATCTTCGCGAGGTCGACTTCGATGAATTCCGGCAGTGCCGAGGGCAGGCACTCGATTTCGATTTCGTTGAGGACGTGCGAGATCACCGCGCTCGACAGCTTCACTGCCGGGTTGGATTCCTGGTTCATGAAGTGCAGCGGCACCTTGGTGTGCAGCTTCTTCGACGCGTCGACGCGTTGGAAGTCCACGTGCAGCACGAGCTGACGGAACGGGTGGTATTGCACGTCGCGCAGCAGAACCTGTTGCGACTTGCCTGCCACTTCGAGATCGAGGATCGACGAGTGGAAAACTTCTTTCTTCAGCGCGTGCCACAGCGCGTTGTGATCGAGTTCGATCAGTTGCGTGTCAGCGCCAGCGCCATAAACGATACCCGGGGTCTTGCCCGAGTTACGCAGGCGGCGGCTCGCACCCGTACCTTGCTGGGAACGCTCGAAAGCGACTACTTTCATGTTGAATCTCCAATGCACTGCCCGCGACCAGGCAGTAAAAACAGGGCCTCGAAGCCGAAATGGCTGAGGCCCGGGATCGCGGCACGAACCTTCGTTCGTTCATGCCGATTGTGCCAAAACGCCGCGTGTCGCATGGAGCGGTACGCGGCGCTTTGGCAAATGCTTAACTTTCAGCGAACAGCGACATCACCGAATCGCCGCGGCGAATGCGCGAGAACGTTTCGGCGAGCAGACCGGCGCTTGTCAGCGAGCGGATCTTCGCGCAAGAGCGGGCTTCTTCGCCCAGCGGGATCGTATCCGTGACCACGAGTTCGTCGAGCGCGGAAGCGGCGATACGCTCGCCCGCGCCGCCCGACAGAACCGGATGGGTTGCGTACGCGAAGACCTGCTTTGCGCCGCGTTCCTTCAGGACCTGCGCGGCCTTGCACAGCGTGCCCGCCGTGTCGACCATGTCGTCCATGATCACGCAGGTGCGGCCTTCGACTTCACCGATGATGTTCATCACTTCGGCGACGTTCGCCTTCGGGCGACGTTTGTCGATGATCGCGAGATCGCAATTGAGTTGCTTCGCCAATGCACGGGCGCGCACCACGCCGCCGACGTCCGGCGAAACAACCATCAGGTTGTCATAGTTCTGCTTGCGCAGATCGCCGAGCAGTACGGGCGTTGCGTAGATGTTGTCGACCGGGATGTCGAAGAAGCCTTGAATCTGGTCGGCGTGCAGATCCATCGTGATGATCCGCTCGACGCCCGCGATTTCCAGCATGTTCGCCACGACCTTCGCCGAGATGGCGACGCGCGCCGAACGCGGGCGACGATCCTGACGGGCATAACCGAAGTAGGGGATGGCTGCGGTGATCCGGCCTGCGGATGCGCGCTTGAGCGCATCGACCATGATCATCAATTCCATCAGATTGTCGTTCGTCGGTGCACACGTGGATTGCAGGACGAAGACATCCTTGCCGCGAACGTTTTCCTGAATCTCGACCTGGATTTCACCGTCCGAGAAACGGCTAACCATTGCTTTGCCGAGGGGAATACCGAGGTTTTTGACGACTTCCTGTGCAAGCGCGGGATTCGCGTTGCCAGTAAAAACCATCAGGCCGTCATGGCTGCTCATCGTGCACCTACTTCAGGCTGGGGGCGGGAGAAATGCGAACTACGAGAATTTTTGGCAGGGGAGAAAGGATTCGAACCTTTGCATGCCGGAATCAAAATCCGGTGCCTTAACCAGCTTGGCGACTCCCCTACACTAACTTTGAGCTCCGCCGAACGTGGAGTTTCGTTCGACGACGCAAAACTTATGACGCGAAAGCAAAGAGTGGATGCTGATCCAGGCCCGCTGCTACTGCACTGTTCCATTCGCCCGGCAGCTTGGCTTGCGCCGCATCTGCTTCAGCTTTACTACGGAACGCCGCAAAAACACTGGCACCTGATCCGGACATCCGCGCTGGCGCGATGTTTTCAAACCACCGCAACACTTGCGCTACTTCCGCGTACTTTCCTACGACAACCTGCTGCATGTCATTCCGGCCGAAGCTTTCTGGCCATTCAGTGTTGCAGCTGTGTTCTGCAGGAAAGTCCGTAATTATGAGGGGCTTTGTATCTCTTGTCAACGCTTTTTCGGAAAAAATCGCTGCAGTCGGAACCTGCACCCTCGGCGTCACTACCAGGAAGTAACGCGGCGGCAATTGTACAACGTCTAACGATTCTCCAACACCCTCTGCGAACGCATTTTTTCCAAATACGAAGAAAGGCACGTCGGCGCCGAGCTTCAGCGCAAGATCCTGCAACTCCTGACGCGGCAGATCGAGCTTCCACAGGCGATTGAGCGCGAGCAGCGTCGTCGCTGCGTCGGAGCTGCCGCCACCGAGGCCCGCGCCCATCGGCAGGCACTTGTCGATTTCGATATCGACGCCTTCGCGGCTACCCGTATGTGTCTTCAGCAGCGTCGCGGCACGCACGGTCAGATCGTGCTCGGGCGGCACGCCCGTGATTTCGGTGCGGCGCGTGACGAGACCGTCGTCGCGTCGCGTGAAGTGCAGCGTATCGCCCCAGTCGAGCAACTGGAAGACCGTTTGCAGCGTGTGATAACCATCCGGCCGACGGCCGGTGATGTGCAGGAAGAGATTGAGTTTCGCTGGCGCGAGGCAGTCGCGCAGCGAATCAGTTGTTTCGATCATGAGTGAAGGCTACATGCGCCACGGTGGCGCCAAACGGATAGCAAGGATGACTCACTGATCCAGCACGAGCTTGATGTCGAGAGGCGGCTCCGAGCGGCTCAGATTGAGGCGCTTCACGCCGGTGGCGGGGGCATCGGCATACGCGAGATAGTCGATCGTCCAGCCGTCCTGGGTGATCTGCTTCAGGCGCGACGGTTGCTCCGGATCCTTCTCGGTCTGCGCGCGCGACGTTGGCGCCGGCGACGGCTGCAGCCAGTAGCGCAGCCCTTCGACCGGCAGCGTGAAGCCGAGCGCGTTCTGCATCAGCGTCGACACGTTATCGGCGGTGAGCGGCGGGCGGTTCGGCAACTCGAGCGTGGCCGAAGCTGGTGACGAGGTCACGATGGCCATCGTCTGGCCGAGCGGACTGCGCAATTGGAGCGTGACGGTGTCGCCCGTTTCTTGCCACGAGAAATTGCCATAAGCATTGCGCTGCTGGCCGTTCTGATCGTTGTACTGGACTGCGAAGCGGCCCTGATACGAGCGGCTCGTCTGCGCGGTGAGTTCGGTCGCGGCGTTCGACGTGGACGGCCCCTGAGGTTTCACCGACGCACAGCCCGCCAGCGCAACAAGCGCTGCCGCCGCAAAGCCGAGTGCCACGCCGCGCGGCGCCCTTGAAAAAGAAATCAAACGGGAAAGACGCATCAAAGATCGTTTACCTGGAGACGTTGCAACGTTTTGACGAGAGTCTCGTTGTCGGGTTCGAGCTTGCGTGCCTCGCGGAACGCGGCGCGCGCCTGTTCCTGCTCGCCGGCCTTCCACAGCACTTCGCCAAGGTGTGCGCCGATTTCGGCGTTCGGCTGGAGGCTGTACGCCTTGCGCAGCAGCTTGATCGCATCGGCCGTGTCGCCCATGCGGTACTTGACCCAGCCCACGCTGTCCATGATGAACGCATCGTTCGGTGCAAGCGACGATGCCTTCTCGACCAGCTGGTCCGCCTCAGGCAGGCGCTGGTTGCGATCGGCCAGCGAGTAGCCGAGCGCGTTATACGCCTGCGGGTTGTCCGGCTGCGTCTGGATCAGCTTGCGCAACTGCGCTTCCATGACGTCGTAATGGCCGGTTTTCTCGGCGGCCATCGCATAGTCGTACGTGAGGTCGGGGTCGTCAGGGAAGTTCGCTGTGGCTTGCTGCAGGCGCTCTTCGGCCTCCGAATAGCGTTTCGCGTCGAACAGGATCGCGGCGTCGGTGCGCGTGACCAGCGCCACGTCGCGCGGATCGGAGGTCTGCAGATTGGCCAGCAACTGGCGGGCCTCGTCGGTCTTGCCCCGCTTCGCCAGCAGTTGCGCGCGCGTGATCTGCGCGGCCATGTATTGCTGGCTCGCCGGCGAGATCTTGTTCAGCCAGTCGCTCGCGGCCGCTTCATTCTTCTGTTCGAGCGACAGCTGGGCAAGATAGATGTAGGCCTGGCCCGCATCGGCGCCCGGCGTCTTCTCGGCCTGCTGCGCGTACTGCGTCAGA
Source organism: Burkholderia sp. H160 (assembly GCA_000173575.1). GTDB lineage: Bacteria > Pseudomonadota > Gammaproteobacteria > Burkholderiales > Burkholderiaceae > Paraburkholderia. The sequence goes on from ABYL01000080.1 coordinate 23,135, forward strand.
TACGTCTGCGCCTCGGCGAAATTCTTCTGCTGGATCTTGATCAGCGCGAGCGCCATCAGCGGCGTCAGGTCGTTGGAGTTGGCCTTGCGCATGATCTCGAACTGCTTCTGCGCGTCGTCGAGACGGTCGCTCGCGAGATACATCTGCGCAAGCGCGAGCCGCGCGTCATGCGATTTCGGATTCTGCTGCACATACTTTTCGAGCGTCGCGATGGCTTCCTTGCGCTCTTCCGGGCCCATCTGCGACAGCATCAACGCGGCCGGCAGATAGTCGGGCTTGATCGTCAGCGCCTGCTCGAGCGACTTACGCGCACCCGGCGCGTCGTCGGCCAGCAGCTGCTGGCGCGCGATGGCCAGTTGCGCTTCCGGCCGGTTCATGTCGTTCTTCAGCAGATCCTGCAACACGTGCAGGCCACCGACGCGGTTCGGGCCGTGCGACAGCAGCAGTTGCAGCGCGAGAACCGCGCTTCCGCGATTCTCGTCAGGTATTTTCGCGAGTTCTTGCGACAGGATCGGCGAGGCATCGTCGGGCTTGCCCGACAGCACCAGCAGCGACGCGTCGAGCTGCGCGGCGCGTTCGGAGCTCGGTGCGTACTGTTGCCATAGTTGCGCGGCGGCCAGTGCGTCCGACGGGCTTTGCGCGGCCAGCGCGATTTCGGTGGCACGTTGTGCCATGCGCGGGTCGTGCGTGTCGCGTGCGAGCGCTAGATAGGTCTGGTAGGCGGGCGCCGGCTGGTCGCGTTGCAGCGCGATTTCGGCGGCCAGCACCTGGAAGACGATCTGGCTCGACAGCGGCACGTGGGGCAGCGACTTTTCGTCTTCCGGCGTCGACGGACCCAGCGGGTCCGGCATCGTGACCGACGTGTCGTCGGAATCGGGCGACGGGTCCTGCGCATGCGCGGGCACCGCGGCCAGCGCCCACAATGCGAGCGCGGCCGCACCGAGCATCTGGCGAGCGGACACCGCGAGCGGCACGTTGGACACGCGCGCGCGGCGCTTTGAAAGCAGCTTCACGAAGGACACGTTCATGGAAATCCGTTCAATGTTTCAGTCGATTGTAACGCGCTCGCTACAATACGCGCACAACCACTCACGCAAGTAGCAGACCAATCAGACATGCCAGAGTTGCCAGAAGTCGAGGTCACCCGACGAGGGATCGAACCGTATGTGTCCGGGCGCAAGGTTGAGCGTGTCGACGTGCGGACGGCCGCGCTGCGCTGGCCGATTCCGGCCGATCTTGCGAAAATCTTGCGCGGGCATGTGGTCCGCAAGGTCGAGCGGCGCGGCAAGTATCTGCTGTTCGAAATCGACGCGGGCTGGTTCATCGTGCACCTCGGCATGACGGGCACGCTGCGCGTGCTGCGCCATGTGCCGCATCCGCCGGCCGCGGCGAAGCACGATCACGTCGACTGGATCTTCGACGACTTCATCCTGCGCTATCGCGATCCGCGCCGGTTCGGCGCGGTGCTGTGGCATCCGCGCGAAGAAGGCGACATTCTCGAACATCCGCTGCTCGCAAGCCTCGGCGCCGAGCCTTTCTCGCCGGCGTTCACCGGCGCGCTGATGTATCGGTTGACGCGCGGGCGCAAGGTGTCGGTGAAGCAGGCGCTGCTGGCGGGGGACATTGTCGTCGGCGTGGGCAATATCTACGCGTCGGAGAGTCTCTTTCGCGCGGGCATCCGGCCGACCACTGCGGCGGGCCGCGTGTCGCTCGTGCGATATGAACTGCTGGCCGATGCCGTGCGCGTCACGCTCGCCGCCGCGATCGACAAGGGCGGCAGCACGTTGCGCGATTTCGTCGGCAGCGACGGCGAAAGCGGCTATTTCCAGCTCGACTACTTCGTCTATGATCGCGCGGGCCTGCCATGCCGCGTGTGTGGAACGCCAATCAAACAGATCGTGCAAGGACAGCGCTCCACGTACTTCTGTCCCACCTGCCAGCGCTAGATTCTCGATGCCTTCCCGCCTGACTCCACCGACCAGCGCACGCTCCAGCGCGTCCGACGCTACACCCGCATTTCCGCCGATGCCCGATTTTTCCGCGCGCCTGATCGCGTGGCAGCGCGAGCATGGCCGCCACGATCTGCCGTGGCAGAACACGCGTGATCCGTATCGCATCTGGCTGTCCGAAATCATGCTGCAGCAGACCCAGGTGTCGACGGTGATTCCGTACTACGCGAAATTTCTCGCGCGTTTCCCGGATGTCGCCGCGCTCGCCGCCGCGCCGTCCGATGACGTGATGGCGCTGTGGGCCGGCCTCGGCTACTACACGCGTGCGCGCAATCTGCATCGCTGCGCGCAGGTTGTCGTCGAGCAGCATGGCGGCGCGTTTCCGGCGTCGGTCGAGGCGCTCGCCGAGCTGCCCGGCATTGGCCGCTCGACGGCCGCGGCGATCGCTTCGTTCGCGTTCGGCGCGCGCGCGACGATCCTCGATGGCAACGTGAAGCGCGTGCTTGCGCGCGTGTTTGGCGTCGAAGGTTTTCCGGGCGAGAAGAAAGTCGAGAACGCGATGTGGACGCTGGCGGAATCGCTGCTGCCGCCGAATGCGTCGAACGCGGAGGTCAGCGCGTACACGCAGGGCTTGATGGATCTCGGCGCGACGTTGTGTGTGCGCGGCAAACCCGACTGCGCGCGCTGTCCGTTCGCGCCCGACTGCGTCGCCAACGTCACCGGACGTCAGCGCGTATTGCCGGCTGCGCGACCGAAGAAAGCAGTGCCGACGCGCCGCACATGGATGCTGGTGCTGCGCGACGGCAACGCGGTGATGCTCGAGCGGCGTCCGCCTTCGGGGATCTGGGGCGGTCTGTGGAGTTTGCCCGAGGCCGCCGACGAAGCGTCGCTCGCTGAGCGCGCGCGGTCGTTCGGCAGCGACGGCCAAGTGTCACCGCTCGCGTCGTTTTCGCACGTATTCACGCATTTCAAGCTCGATATCGAACCGCGGCTCGCCGAGTTCGGTCGCGGCGTCGGCGCACTGGCCGCGCTCAACGATTCGGATACCGCATGGGTCGCACTCAGCGATCTGGATTCGTTCGGCGTGCCGGCGCCGGTGCGCAAGCTGCTAGCGAGCCTGCAGGGTTCGTTGATCTAGCGCAAGGGATGGGCGGCCCTGCGTGCACGCCGTTCATCGTGCGCGGCCGCCATGACGACTTCACAGCAACTGATGCTGTTGCATGTAGTGATGCACGACGTCGATGCGCGCGCCGGCATCGGTCAATTCCATCAGCTTTTGCCGCGCGCGCAACGCGATCGGCAGTACCTCGGCGAGACGGTTCGACACCCACGACGGATCGTCGAGTCGAAACGGCTCCGCGAACGGCAGGCTGTCCGGATCGCGTTCGCGGATCGTTGCGATGATCCGCTCGAGCACTTCCGCGCATGCACCGAATTTGGCTAATAGCACGTTGCCTTCGAGCGGCAGGTCGTCGGCGAGCGGCTCGGCCATGCCGACCAGCAGACCGCTCGCTTCGACGCGATGCGACAGCAACCGAAAGCGCTTCGTACCGCGCGCGCGAATCAGCAGCATGCCGAATGCCTCGACGTCGCATTCGTCGATTTCGGCGAGACAGCCGATCGTTTCGGGTACCGAAGGTTCTTCTTCGCGCGCGACTTCCGCGCCGCTTTTCAGCATGCACACGCCGAACGCCGTTTTTTCGCGCAGACAGTCACGCGCCATGTCGAGGTAGCGCGCTTCGAAGATTTTCAGCGGCAGCAAGCCATCGGGAAACAACACCGTATGCAGCGGAAACAGCGGCAAATCGGCATACACAGTAGGCGTAGAGGACATGGCGCAACGCTTCGGGTTAAGGCCGCGCGATGCGGCCGGTTAAGCCACCAGCTTCGATGATTCGCCGATGTCGACCGGCGCATCGCGGTGCCGCACAATCACATTCGCCGAAGTTGCGAGACGCGCGGCAAGCGTCTCCGCGATGAACACCGAGCGGTGCTGGCCGCCCGTGCAACCGATTGCGACGGTCAGGTAGCTGCGATTGTCGTCGCGGAAATGCGGCAGCCACTTGGACAGATATTTCTCGATGTCGTCGATCATCTCGTGGACGACCGGCTGCGCATCGAGAAAATCCATCACCGGTTTGTCGAGGCCGGTGAGCGGCCTCAATTCATGATCGTAGTATGGGTTCGGCAGCGTGCGTACGTCGAATACAAAATCCGCGTCGAGGGGGATGCCGCGCTTGAAGCCGAACGACTCGAACATCAGCACGAGCCCTGAGTCCTCCTGCTCGATGAAGCGCTTGACCCATGCGCGCAGCACGTTCGCGCGCAGATTGCTGGTGTCGATCTGATGGCCGAATTCAGCCAGGCCCGCGACCAGTTCACGCTCGCGCTCGATCGCTTCGGCGAGCGACGTGAGCAGGCCCACGTCCGCATCGTGCGCGGGCGAGCCGGACAGTGGATGGCGGCGACGGGTTTCGGAAAAGCGTTGAATCAGCGACTGGGTGCTCGCGCTGAGGAACAGCACGCGCACGTCGTGCGAGCGCTTGAGGTCGCGGATCATCGCGGGCATTTCGTCGAGCGACGAACCGGAGCGCGCGTCGATCGCGACCGCGAGACGATCCTGGCCGTCCGCGGCGAGGTAGGTGGCGAGTTGCTGCAGAAAACGCGGCGGCAGATTGTCGACGCAGTAATAGCCTGCGTCTTCGAGCGCGTTCAGGGCAACCGACTTGCCGGAGCCGGATATACCGGTGATCAGAATTATGCGCATGGAGTCGTCGAAAGCGTAGATTTCATCATAGCATCTGGCCTCCATGCGCGTGCCCGCGGTCTGCCTTCTGCGAGTGCTTCATGGCGCTGCGGCGGGCTTAGATCAATTTGCCGGGAAACTGGCTATCGGGATCTTGCATGGCGAGACGTTGCCGATCCATGAAATCGCGCAGCGTGTCGATGCCGCGCAGCTGCAGGATCGTATTGCGCACGGCCGCTTCGACCAGCACCGCGAGGTTGCGGCCCGCGGCCACCTGGATTGTCACCTTGCTGATCGGCAGGCCGAGCACGTCAACGGTCTGGCTTTCCAGCGGCAGTCGCTGGAATTCGCCGTCCGGACGGCGCACCAGTTGCACGATCAGCTTCAGCTTCATTTTGCGGCGCACCGCCGTTTCGCCGAAGATCGTCTTGATGTCGAGCAGACCCAGGCCGCGCACTTCGAGCAGGTTCTGCAGCAGCGGCGGACAGCGTCCTTCGACGAAGTCCGGGCCGAGGCGCACGAAGTCGACCGCGTCATCGGCGACGAGACCGTGGCCGCGGCTGATCAGCTCGAGGCCGAGTTCGCTTTTGCCTAGACCCGAGTCGCCGGTCAGCAGCACGCCCATGCCGAGGATGTCCAGAAACACGCCGTGCAGCGTCGCGCGCGGCGCGAGAATGCGCGACATGTAAAGACGCAGGCTATCGATCACCGCGGCCGCCGAGGTCGGCGTCGTGAACAGCGGCGTCGACGAGCGCGTGCAGCGCAGCACCAGCTCCGGCGGCGCGGCGACTCCGCCCGCGACGACGAGAAACGGCGGCTCGAGCGCGATCAGCTCGGCCATGTGGCGCGAGCGGTCTTCGTCGGTCTGCCGTTTGTAATAGTCGATTTCCGCGTCGCCAAGCACCTGGATCCGGTTCGGGTGGATCAGGTTCAGGTGGCCGACGAGGTCGGCGCTCGAGGTGGCATTGGCGACCGATTCCGAAGAAAAGCCGCGCTCCCAGCCTTCATGCCCCGTGAGCCAGCTGAGCTTCAGCATGGCGGCGTTGTCGTCGAAAATGCTTTGGGCGTTGATGCTGGACGTATCCATGAGTCAGTGACTCCAGTTTGAGCCGCTTGCCGGGCCTTACCTGCGTGCGTGCGCGCGTACGAACTACCGCCGCCGTTGCATCAAGGTTGCCACTGAGTGAGCAGGCGATGCAACGATTCGCGGTCTTCTTCAGTGTGCAACCGCTCGCGGGCGTCGCGATCGGACAGCAACTGCGCGATCTCGGACAGAATTTCGAGGTGCTGTTGAGTGGCCTGCTCCGGGACGAGCAGGAAGATCAGCAGTGAGACCGGCTGGCCGTCCGGCGCTTCGAAGGGGATGGGTTCGGCGAGTCTGACGAATGCGGCCTGCGGCTGCTTGAGGCCCTTGATCCGCCCATGCGGAATCGCGACGCCTTCGCCGAGCCCGGTCGAGCCGAGTCGTTCTCGCGCAAAAAGATTGTCTGTGACGGTACTGCGGGCGATGCCGTTCTGGTTCTCGAAGATCAGGCCCGCTTGCTCGAACACGCGTTTCTTGCTGGTGACCGATAGTCCGATGACGACGTTATCGAGGGGAAGAAATTTGGCTAAACGATTCATTTTGACAGGCGAAAACGTGGCCTGAGTTCTCCCCACCGGGGCGGTTGAGTGGCGTTCCATTCGTTTGATGCTGGCGAAGACGGGCGGGGAGAGTCGATCGCAAAAATGTGAGACTTTGGCCGGCCTACTTCATCAGAACTGGCTTGACCCCGATGGTAACCGGAACATTATAGATCAGGGTGACAGCCGATGGTGCGGCGCGCCATCTATGCATATCAGGTTTTTCACCGCTTGCGGAGCGGCGCATGCCGCGCTGCGCAAACGTCGGCGGGAACGGTTGAACGCGGCCTCGACGAGGCGCGGCGGCGGCGAGCGGAAACCGCGCGCCAAAACGAAAAACCGCCCGGTCGCGGGCGGTTTGACGAGCTCAGGGGAAATGAGGAATTCCCTCTAATTTCTCCTATTGCGGCGGCACGTCTAGTTGCGGCGCCGGCTGATACTTGATCGCTTCGTGCTGATGGCCCTGCAGACGATCCTTGTGGCGTATCACCTGCCTGTCGAGCTTGTCGATCATCAGATCGATCGCAGCGTACAAATCACTGTCACAACTCTCGACGAAAATATCCTTACCCTTCAGGTGGAGGTTGATTTCCACCTTTTGACGCTTTTCCTTTTCCTTATGGTTGTCGACCGAGAGGACCACACTGCCGTCGATGACCTGATCAAAATGTCTTAGCACCCTGTCCAGTTTGGTGATCACGTATTCGCGCAACGCAGGCGTTACTTCGAGGTGGTGTCCACTGATCTTGAGATTCATAGTGCTTCTCCAAGCTAATGGCCGCTTGGTCCGCACAATGACAAAGGTCCGGTCGATCTGACGGCTTGCCCGTGCCGCCCCCCGGTGACGGACATCTGGCAGGTCGCAGCGGCCGGCCTGTCCGCCAGGTGCGGAGCGGCCGGTAAATGCCCGCTGCAAAACGCGGCGGGCTACAGAGACTTGCGCAGGTTGACTGCCGGGATTTTGAGCGCCTCACGGTATTTCGCAACGGTACGTCGTGCGACCACGAAGCCCTGTTCCGCCAGCAGTTCGGCTATGCGACTGTCTGAAAGTGGCGATTTCGGGTTTTCCGCTCCTATCAGTTGTTTGATCAGCGCGCGAATGGCCGTGGAGGAGGCCGCGCCGCCGGTGTCCGTCGAAACGTGTGAACCGAAAAAGTACTTGAATTCCAGCGTCCCGAATGGGGTCAGCATGTATTTGCCGGTTGTCACACGCGAGACAGTCGACTCGTGTAGGCCCAGCGTATCAGCTATTTCCCGCAAAACCAAGGGGCGCATGGCAATTTCGCCGTGCACAAAAAAGCTCTTTTGACGCTCGACAATTGCCTGCGCAACCCGCAGGATCGTCTCGAAACGCTGCTGGATGTTTTTGATCAGCCAGCGTGCTTCCTGGAGTTGCTGACGCAACGATCCACTGCCGGGATCGCCGCGGTTATTGCGCAGAATATTCGCGTATAGATGGTTGATGCGCAGCTTCGGCACCACCTCGGGATTCAGTTCCGCCTGCCAGCCCTGTGCCGTTTTGCGCACCATGATGTCGGGCACCACGTAGTCCGCTTCGGCCTTGCCGTAGGCGGCGCCTGGAAATGGTTCGAGCGAGCGGATCAGCATGTGCGCGTCGCGCAGTTCGTCGTCGCTGGCCTTCAGGTGCTTGCGCAGGCGCGTGAAATCGCGCGCGGCGAGCAGCTCCAGGTAATGGCCGACAATGTCTAGCGCGAGCGTGCGCGTGGGCGATGGATCGAGCCGCAGCAATTGCAGCTTCAGACATTCGGACGCGGAGCGCGCGCCGACTCCCGACGGGTCGAAGCTATGCAGCAGCGCGAGCGCGGCATTCAGTTCGTCGAGATCGACTTCGAGTTCTTCGGGCAGGTCGGCCAGCACTTCTTCGAGCGTAGCGGCGAGATAGCCGTCGTCGTCGAGCGATTCGATCAGGAACGTGATGAGTGCGCGGTCGCGCGGGCTCGCCTGGGTGACGCGCAGTTGCGCCATCAGATGGTCGCGCAGCGACGTGCTCGATTCGTGGATTTGCAGCGGAGGCAGGTCGTCGTCGTCTGACGCGTTGCCGGAGCGGCCGTAGTCGTCGAGGTTCCACTGCGACGAGTCGCCGCCGCCGTCGCCCGCGAGGCCGTTGTATTCGTCGACACCCTGCGGCTCGCCGCTTTCGGCGCGCTCGCCGGTGCCCTCGGACGATGTCGAGCCGTTGCCAGCCATCGGATCGGCAGGCGCGGAGGAGCCCGGTGTCTGGGCGATCACGGAACCATCGGCCGCCACCCGCAACGGGCTCGCTATCCACTCGTCTTCGTTTTCGAGGAGGGGATTCTGCGAGATCGCCATGGCGACTTCCTGCTGCAATTCGAGCGTCGACAACTGCAGCAGCCGGATGGACTGTTGCAGTTGCGGCGTCAGCGCAAGATGCTGCGATAGGCGGAGTTGGAGGCTGGCTTTCATGGCAAGTTGAGATTCATTGTAGAGAGTTTGCCACGACCGCGATACCTTGCGGCACTCGCAATTTACGGATACGCCCAATTGGCGTGCCGAGAGCCGCGCGGCGCCAGCCTGCGCCGCCTGAAAACGGATGTGCGGGTGCCGCAAAAACGGCGTCCCCGGCCCGCGGGCTTGCGGGGCCGGGGACGCCGTGTGTGCTTACATGCGGAAGTGCTCGCCCAGATAGACGCGCCGCACGCTTTCGTTTTCGATGATGTCGCTGGGCGCGCCGGCGGCCAGTACGCTGCCGTCGCTGATGATGTACGCGTGGTCGCAGATCCCGAGCGTCTCGCGCACGTTGTGGTCGGTAATCAGGACGCCGATATTGCGCTGCTTCAGAAACTTGACGATCTTCTGGATTTCCAGCACCGCGATCGGATCGACGCCCGCGAACGGTTCGTCGAGCAGAATGAAGCTGGGGTTGGTTGCCAGAGCGCGCGCGATTTCAACGCGACGGCGCTCACCGCCCGACAGCGACAGCGCCGGATTTTCACGCAGATGCGCGATCTGCAGCTCGTCGAGCAGCGCTTCGGTGCGCGACGTGATCACGTCCTTGCTGAGGCGCTTGCCGTTTTCGTCGACCTGCAATTCCAGCACCGCGCGAATATTCTCCTCGACACTCAGCTTGCGGAACACCGACGCTTCCTGAGGCAGATACGACAGTCCGAGCGACGCGCGTTTGTGAATGGGCAACAGGCTGATCGGCTTGCCGTCCAGATCGATTTCGCCGGCGTCGAGCGGCACGAGGCCGACGATCATATAGAACGACGTGGTCTTGCCGGCACCGTTCGGGCCGAGCAGACCGACCACTTCGCCGCTCTTCACGTCGAGTGACACGTCCTTGACGACCGTGCGCGAGCCGTAGCGCTTCTTCAGATTGCGCACGACCAGCGAGCTGCTGGTGCCGGCCGGCTTGCGATGGGGGAGGGGCGTGATTGTGCTGCTGACGGTGCTCACTGGTTCGGCGCTCCCTGGATCGAGTTGGACGGCGTGAGCGTGGCCGACGCGCCGGTCAGCGGCCCGGCGCCGGCGTTGCGCGGCGCCAGCATCGCGC
>ABYL01000079.1 GCA_000173575.1 Burkholderia sp. H160
TCGTGCCTCACAGTCAATTTAGGAGGCCAGATTGTGCAACAGAGCGCCATCCCAATAAACACCTTCGCGAGATAGGTAACTCCTGGCTATGGGCCGAGGACGAAATCGATAACCACCAGTAATCGATATATCCAAACAATTCATTAGTCGACTATCACCTGGCTTCTGATAATGTGCCCACAAAACAAGTCATAGCGGACGCCAACGGCTAAGCATCGGCGGGGGCTCTCGCGACAATCCGGAGGAGACGATGCTGCGACCCAAGGTCAGCCGGGCGGTTCTCGCGCTCATGTGCGCGATGTCGTTCATCATGTATCTCGATCGCGTCAACCTGTCGGCTGCGGCCGGGCTGATCCGCGACGATCTGCACCTGAGCAATACCAACGTCGGCCTCGTGTTCGCCGCGTTCGCGTACACGTATGCGCTGTGCCAGGTGATCGGCGGTTGGGTCAGCGACCGCTTCGGCGCGAAGCTAACGCTCGTGACCTGCGCGAGCATCTGGATCGTCGCGACGGTTGCGACCGGTCTCGCAGGCGGGCTCGTGTCGCTGTTCGGCGCGCGGTTGCTGCTGGGCATCGGCGAAGGTGCGGCGCTGCCCGCCCAGGCCCGGGCGCTGACCAACTGGTTCCCGTCAAACAGGCGCGGCTTCGTGCAAGGCCTCACGCATTCATTCTCGCGGCTCGGCAACGCGGTCACGCCGCCGCTGGTCGCACTGCTGGTCGCGTATTCATCGTGGCGTGCGTCGTTTCTCGCGGTCGGCGCGCTGACCTTCGTGTGGGTCGTGGTCTACGCATGGTATTTCACCGACGATCCGCGCAAGCATCGCCATATGACCGCGGAGCAGGAAACGCAATTGCCGCCGGTCCGTCAATCAGCGGTCGACGCAACGCGCGAGCCGACGCCGTGGCGGCGTCTGCTGAAACGCATCGCACCGACGATGCTCGTCTACTTCTGCTACGGCTGGACCGGCTGGCTGTTCTTCACATGGCTGCCGACATTCTTCATGCACGGCCGCGGCCTCGATCTGAAAAGCTCGGCCATGTTCTCCGCGGGCGTGTTTCTATCCGGCGTGGTCGGCAATACCGCGGGCGGCATGCTGAGTGACCGCGTGCTGAAACGCACACGCAACGTCGTCGCGGCGCGTCGTAACGTGATCATCTGCGCGTTTCTCGGTGCTTTGGTGTTCCTTGCGCCGGTGATGGTCGTGAAGTCGCTGCCGGTCATGGCCGCCTGCATGAGCCTGTCGTTCTTCTTCCTCGAAATGACGATCGGACCGATCTGGGCCGTGCCGATGGACATCACGCCGCAACACGTCGGGGTCGCGAGCGGGCTCGTGAACGCGGGCTCCGCCGTTGCGGGAATTTTCACGCCGATCGTGTTCGGGCTCATCGTGGACCGCACGGGTAGCTGGACGCTGCCGTTCGCGGGCTCGCTCGGACTGCTCGCGCTCGGCATCGTCGCAACGTTCTTCATGCGGCCGGATATTCCGCTCGACGCGGCGCCCGCTCAAACGGACATCAACGCGAGCGGCGAACTGAGCTTCGCGGAAAACCTCACGCCGCGCGAATCGAATCGATGACCAGCTGCATCGCCGGCGTAATGCGCCGGTTCCTGCGCAGAATCAGCCCATATGGTGCGAGCCGACCGCGCAGCGGCGTCGGGATCGTGGCGATCGCATCGAGCGCGACGTAGTAGTGCGCGACCGAACTGGGCAGCACGGCGAGCATGTCCGAATCGCGAAGTAGCGACAGCGTGGGCAGAATCGACGACGTCTCGACCGCGCTCACCGGCGGCGCGACGCGCGACTCGCGAAACGTTTGATCGTTCCGCTTCACGTCCGCCTCCGCCGCAAATCCGGTCTCTCATCGCAACCGCCCGCTCGGCGAATGCACGGGCCACTGACGCGTTATCGTTTCTTGCGCGGTCCGGTCGATGCGCGCACCACGAGCTCGGGCGGCGGCGCGAGCACCATCGACGGCTGCTGCTGCGGCGTCTGGATCAAACGGATCAGACTCTGGATGGACAGCTCCGCGATAGCCGCGGTTTGAATCGCGACCGTCGTCAACGCGGGATGCACCTGATGCGCGAGCTGAATGTCGGTGATGCCGATTACCGACACATCGTCGGGCACCGAGCGGCCGAGCGTGATTAGCGCCTGAATCGCGCCGATCGCGAGCAGGTCGTTGGTCGCGAAGATCGCACTCAGCTGCGGGCGGTTCGCCATCAGCTCCATGCAGGCGGCAAAGCCCGCGTCGATCGAGTCGCGAATCTGCAGCACCGCGGCCGCGTCGGTTTCGATGCCGGCAGTGCGCATCGCCGCGCGAAAGCCGTTCGAGCGCGCGTCCTGCAAACCACCGCAGCCATCGCCGATCAGCAATCCGATCTCGCGATGGCCAAGTCCGAGCAGATGCTGCGCGGCCAGCTCGCCCGCGCGCGCGAAATCGACCGCGATGCACGGTAGCGCGGGCGGCGACTCGGGGTGTTCCCACATGGCGAGCAGAATCGGCGCGCTTTGCATCGCCGACGCGCACAGGTCATTGATCGTGATGTCCGTGTTCATGACGAGCACGCCGTCGGCGAGCGTGCCGGCAATCTGGTTCAGATACGCGCGGCCGATCTCGGCGTCATCGTCAGTATTGCAAACCATCAGGAAGTGACCCGTCTTGCGCGCCGCGCGCTCGGCGGCGAGCACGAACTCCGGGTAGAACGGGTTCGAGATATTCGACAGCATCAACGCGAGCGTCGAGGAACGGCCTTCGGCGAGCGCGCGCGCATTCAGGTTCGGCCGGTAGCCGAGCTCGGCGATGGCCTGCAGCACGCGCTCGGCCGTTGCTGGACGGACTTTCTCGCGGTTGCGCAGCACGTTCGAGACGGTGGCGGCGGTAACCTGCGCGCGTTTCGCGACTTCGGACAACGTAACCATGTTCGGTTTTTCCCATATTTAGGGAGGTCAATTCAAATGTTGCAAACGGCTCGCGACGTTGCTAACTTTCTCAAAAACGTAGCGGAGACACCCACCATGACTTTTCCCATCGAACTCGAATTTAAGCGATTAAATGCCCTCGGCACAAGACCCGGGCGCTTTATTTCGGCGAAAATTTAAGCGGTTAAATCAAGACGGAGACAGCATGGCGACGATTCGTTTGAGGGATGTGCAAAAAGCCTACGGCGATCATCCACCGGTGATCCGGCGCGTGAATCTGGACATCGCGCAGCATGAATTCTGCGTGTTTCTCGGCCCGTCGGGTTGCGGCAAGTCGACGTTGCTGCGGATGATCGCCGGTCTCGAAGACCTCAGCGAAGGCGAACTACATATCGGCGGGCGACTCGTCAACGACGTGCCGGCCGCCGAGCGAGGCGTTGCGATGGTGTTCCAGAGCTACGCGCTGTTCCCGCACATGACCGTGTTCGACAACATGGCGTTCGGGCTCAAGCTCGCGAAGCAGCCGAAGGACGTGATCGAACGCAAGGTGCGCGAAGCCGCGCGGATTCTGCAACTGGAGAGCCTGCTGGAGCGTCATCCGAAGGCGCTGTCGGGCGGGCAGCGGCAGCGCGTCGCGATCGGCCGCGCGATCGTGCGCGAGCCCGGCGTGTTTCTGTTCGACGAGCCGCTCTCGAATCTCGATGCCGCGCTGCGCGGCCAGACACGCGTCGAGATCGCGCGACTGCATCAGCGCTTTGCGAACGCGAGCGTCGTCTACGTGACGCACGATCAGGTCGAAGCGATGACGCTCGCCGATCGCATCGTGCTGCTGCATGCGGGCGCGGATGCCGAGCGCTTCGGCAGTATCGCGCAGAGCGGGGCGCCGCTCGAGCTCTATCACCACCCGAAGTCGCGCTTCGTCGCGGGCTTTATCGGCTCGCCGCGCATGAACTTTATCGACGCGACTGTCGAGTCGATCGAGCCGGGGCGCGTGACGGTTGCGCTCGTGCCGGGCGCGCAAAAGCTGGTCGCGCACGTCGACGGCGAACGTCTGCAACGCGGCCAGCGCGTCACGCTCGGCGTCCGGCCCGAGCATCTGCGGCTCGATGGCGACGAGCAGTTCATTCAATGCGCAACCGTGCTGTCGGAACGGCTCGGCGAACACAGCTATATTCACGCGGACCACGCGGGCGGCACGCTGATCGCGAAGGCGCCCGGCGACACGCCGCTCGGCGCGGGCGAGCGCATTCGCGTTCACGTGCCGCCGGCCGCCTGTCATCTGTTCGACGAACAGGGACTCGCGCTGCGGCGTAGCACGTTCGAACCGGAACGCGCGGCCGCATGATCGAATTCCGCCATAGAGCGGGTTACATCGCCGGCCACGCTGCGTAGCCGGTCAACAAAGTAGACAAGGAGACATAGATGATTGCTCTTCGCCTTCGCCGTCTTGCTCAGGTGTCGATCGCCGCCGCCGTGGTAGCTGGCGCGCTCGCCAGTGCCGGGGTCGACGCGGCCACGCTGAACGTCAACGTATCGGCGCGCGGTAATCAGCGCTCGACCTGGCAGGACGCATTCGACCAGTTCAAGAAAGCCAATCCCGACATTGACATGAAAATCACGTACGTGACCGAGGAGACGTACAAGGTGCAGATGGGCGGCTGGCTCGCCACCGATCCGCCTGACGTCGTCTCATGGCACGACGGCGAACGCATGGCCTATTACGCGCAGCGCGGTCTGCTCGAAGATCTGAGCTCGGACTGGGCGAAGAACGGCTGGTCGCAGCAGTATGCGTCGGTCAAGGAAGCTTCGACGTACAAGGGTAAGCAGTATGCGGCGCCGCTCGGTTATGACGCGTACGGCTTCTTCTATCGCAAGGATCTGTTCGAGAAGGCCGGTATCAAGAGCGAGCCGAAAACCTGGGACGAACTGCTCGAAGCCAACAAAAAGCTGAGGGCAATCGGCGTCGCGCCGATCGCGGTGGCCGCGCGCGATAGCTGGACGCTGGCCGCGTGGTTCGACTATCTCGATCTGCGCATCAACGGCAACGAGTTCCATCAGAAGCTGATGGCCGGCGAAATTCCGTACACCGATCCGCGCGTGAAGAAGGTCTACTCGACGTGGAAGACACTGCTCGACAATCACGACTTTATCGAAAACGCGCTGTCGTACGACGTCGATTCGATCGGCCCGATCCTCAACAACGGCAAAGCCGCGATGATGCTGATGGGCACGTTCTTCTCGGCGAGCTTCCCGCCGTCGGTCAAGGATCAGATCGGCTTCTTCCGCTTCCCGGTGATCGACGCGAACGTGCCGATGGCCGAGGACGGTCCCGTCAACGTGCTGCTGATTCCGGCGAAAGCGAAGAACAAGGCCGACGCGCGCAAGCTGCTCGCGTTCATGGAGACGCCGAAGATCAACTCGGAACTCGCGAAGGGCTGGGGACAGTTGCCGTCGAACAGCCAGGCGGTGCCGCCTGACGACGCGATCTCGAAGGTCGGCTTCCAGACGCTCGCGAACACGAAGGGCGGCATCGCTCAGTTCTACGATCGCGACATGCAGAAGGAAATGGCCGACGAAGGCATGAAGGCCATGCAGCAGTTCTACAGCGATCCGTCGCAACTCGACACCGTGCTCGCTCACCTCGAAGCGACGCGCAAGCGCATCTACCAGAAGTAAGTCCCGCCGCGCCGGCCGCCTGAGCGCGGCCGGTTTCCGGGTCCCGCTTCCGGGTCAATTCCGCCTTCGATTTCCGACGAGGCCGTTCCATGTCTCATACTGCAGCGCGCCGCCTGCCCGCGGCGCGGTACCGTCGCGTCTCGACGACGCGACGTCATCAGCATCGCGCGGCGTTTTTCTTTCTGCTGCCTGGCTGCGCGTTGTTCACGCTGTGCGTGATCTATCCGATCATCAGCAGCATTTCGCTGAGCTTCTACAACTGGGACGGCATGACGCCGAAGACCTTCGCCGGTCTCGCCAATTACGTCGAGCTGTTCCAGTCCGATACGTTTTATACGGCGCTGAAGAACAACCTGATCTGGCTTGCGCTGTTTCTGCTTGCACCGCCGTTGGGTCTGCTGTTCGCGTTGTATCTGAACCAGCACGTGCGCGGCATGCGCGTCGTGAAGTCGCTGTTTTTCGCGCCGTTCGTGCTGTCGGGCGTCGTGGTCGGCCTCGTGTTCAGCTGGTTCTACGATCCGTCGTTCGGGTTGCTGCGGCTGATCGTCGGTCGTGGCATTCCGGTGCTCGGCGATCCGCACACGGTCACGTTCGGCATCATCTTCGCCGCGCTGTGGCCGCAGGCACCGTTCTGCATGATCCTGTATCTGACCGGGCTCACCGGCATCAATCCCGAGGTGGTCGAGGCGGCGCGCATGGAAGGCGCGAAAGGGCTGCGTCTGCTGTGGCACGTGATCCTGCCGCAATTGCGGCCCGCCACCTTCATGGCGGTGGTGCTGACGGTGATCGGCGCACTGCGCAGCTTCGATCTGATCGCGGTGATGAGTGGCGGCGGCCCGTTCGACAGCTCCACCGTGCTCGCGTATTTCATGTACGACCAGGCCATCAAGTACTACCGCGAAGGCTATTCCGCGGCGATTGCCGTGGTGCTGTTCGCGATCATGCTCGTCTATATCGTGTTCCATCTGCGCCGCATGCTGCGCGAGGAACGCTGATCCTTTGAACGTCAGGAGTACCAGCTCATGTATCCGCTTCCCGTCGAACGCTGGAAACCGCTGAATCGCGCGCTTTACAAAGCCTCGCTTCCGCTTGCGCTGTTGCTCTGGCTGCTGCCTATGCTCGCCGTGCTGCTGACATCGATCCGCTCGACGGACGAGTTGTCGCGCGGCGACTACTGGACGTGGCCGAAACACTTCGCACTGCTTGAAAACTACGGCACCGCGCTCACGCAAACGCCGATGCTCCATTACTTCGCCAACAGCGTGCTGATCACGGTGCCGTCGGTGATCGGCGCGATCGTGCTGGCGTCGATGGCGGGCTTCGCGTTGGCGACGTATCGCTTTCCGGGCAACACGGCCGTGCTGTTCGCGTTCGTTGCCGGCAACTTCGTGCCGATCCAGATCCTGATGATTCCGGTACGCGACATGGCGCTGAAGTTTGGCCTCTTCAATACCGTGTGGGCGCTCGTGATCTTTCATGTGTCGTTCCAGACCGGCTTTTGCACCTTGTTTTTGCGCAACTTCATCAAGCAGCTGCCGTTCGAGATGATCGAGGCCGCGCGCGTCGAAGGGGCGGGCGAGTGGGCGATCTATCTGCGCATCGTGCTGCCGCTGATCCGCCCCGCGCTCGCCGCGCTCGCGATCCTCGTGTTCACGTTCGTGTGGAACGACTACTTCTGGGCGCTGTGCCTCACGCAAGGCGACGACGCCGCGCCGATCACGGTCGGCGTCGCCGCGCTGAAGGGGCAATGGACGACCGCGTGGAACCTGGTCGCGGCAGGCTCGGTGCTGGCCGCATTGCCTTCGGTGCTGATGTTCTTCGCGATGCAAAGGCACTTCGTCGCCGGACTGACCTTCGGGGCAAGCAAGGGCTAAACGGCGCTTGAAACACGATTGAAACGACGGCTCGACGTCAACTCACCACGAGACTTTCACATGCAACTTGGTGTCTGCTACTACCCGGAACAATGGCCGCGCGCGATGTGGGCCGACGACGCGCAACGTATGGTCGAACTCGGCATCACGCATGTGCGGATCGCCGAATTCGCGTGGAGCCGCATGGAGCCGCGCGCCGGCGAATTCGACTGGCAATGGCTCGACGAAGCCGTCGAAACGCTCGCCAAAGCGGGGTTGAAACTCGTGCTCGGCACGCCGACCGCGTCGCCGCCGAAGTGGCTCGTCGACGCGTATCCAGAGGTGTTGCCGGTGCGCGCGGACGGCACGCGCTGGAACTTCGGCTCGCGCCGCCACTACGATATTTCGAGCGACACATACCGGCGCGAATGCCTGCGCATCGTCACCGCGATGGCGCAGCGCTACGGACGGCATCCATCGATCGTCGCATGGCAGACCGATAACGAACTCGGCTGCCACGACACGGTGCCGAGCTATTCTGCCGCGGCGTTGCAGCGCTTTCACGCGTGGCTGCAGCACCGCTACGAAACGATCGGCGCGTTGAACGACGCGTGGGGTAACGTGTTCTGGAGCATGGAGTATCCGTCGTTCGACGCGATCGGCCTGCCGACGCTGACGCCCACCGACGCGAATCCGATCCATCTGCTCGACTTCCGCCGCTTCATGTCCGACGAGGTGGCGAGCTTCCATCGCGAGCAGATCGACGTGTTGCGCGAGCATGCGCCGAACGCGGATCTGCTGCACAACTTTATGGGCTTCTTCACGACCTTCGATCACTATCGCTTCGCCGCCGATAGCGCGATCGACGTCGCCGCGTGGGACAGCTATCCGATTGCGCGCACCGAATCGATCGCCTTGCCGGAGGAGCAGAAGGCGCGCTTCGCGCGTACCGGGCATCCCGACGTGTCCGCGTTCGATCACGACCGCTACCGCGGCGTTGGCGGCGGCCGCTTCTGGGTGATGGAGCAGCAGGCCGGGCCGGTCAACTGGGCGCCGTGGAATCCGGTGCCCGCGCCGGGCATGGTGCGGCTGTGGGCGTACGAGGCGTTCGCGCATGGCGCGGAGCTGGTGTCGTATTTCCGTTGGCGCCAGTGCCCGTATGCGCAGGAACAGATGCATTCGGGGCTCAATCTGCCGAACAACGAACTGTCGCCGGGCGGTCTCGAAGTGCAACGGGCCGCGCGTGAAATCGCCGGCAATACGGCGCTCTCGACGCTCGCCGCGCCCGCGCGCGCGGCCACCGCGTTGGTCTTCGACTATGAGACGCAGTGGATGTTCGAAATCCAGCGTCACGGCAAGGGCTTCGACTATCAGACGCTCGTGTTCGACTACTACGAGTCGCTACGCGAACTTGGGCTCGACGTCGATATCGTGTCGAGCCGCGCCGACCTTTCCGCATACCAGCTCGTCGTCGTGCCGAGTCTCGCGGTGATCGACGCTGCGCTCGTCGAACAGATCGCGCGTTCGAACGCGCAATGGGTGTTCGGCCCGCGCAGCGGTTCGAAAACCGACGCGTTCGCGATACCGGGCAATTTGCCGCCCGGCGCGTTGCAGCACGTGCTGCCGATCCAGGTGCTCGAAGTCGAAACGCTGCGGCCGACGCTGGCGCCCGCGCTGTCGATCGACGGCACAACGGGTAACGCGCTGCACTGGCGCGAGCACGTGCGCGCCAATGGCGAGACAAGCATTGCCGCGCGCTTCGACGACGCGTGGCCCGCGCTGCTGACGCACGGCAACGTGCGCTATGTGGCCGGCTGGCTATCGCATGAACTGCATCGCGCGGTGTTGCGGCAGGCGGCGCACGATGCCGGCCTCGATACCCAGGTGCTCGCGGACGGGCTGCGCCTTCGCCGCCGCGGCGGCCTGACCTTCGCGTTCAATTTCGGCGCGCAACCAGTGCAGGCGCCTGCTCCGCGCAATGCGACGTTCGTGCTCGGCGAGCCGCGCCTGAATACCGGCGACGTTTGCGTGTGGCAAGACGCGTGACGCTGTGCGGTCCACTTTGAAAAATCACCAGAGCAGGGGGCGGTAAAAGCAGTCTGAAACTCGCAGTTCGAAACTCGATGGTTGCAACACCGATGCATCAAACCAGACCAGGCGGCCCCCCATGAGCCGCCAATCAATCGATGGAGGATGACGGATGAACCGAAGAGAAATGCTGGGATGGCTCGCGGGCGCCGCGGCGGCAGCGGGTGTCGGCGCGACGCTCGGCACGCCCGCTGTTGCAGCGGAGGGCGGCCAGCAGGTTGGAGATGCCGCGCAGCAGGATGCCGCCGCGCGCGCGAACCGCTTCGCGATGGGCGCGGACGTCTCGACCTTGCTCGAACTCGAAGCGAACGGCGCGAAGTACTACGAGAATGGCAAGGCGCACGACTGCCTGCACATTCTGAAGCGTCACGGCGTCGATTCGATTCGCATCAAGGTGTGGAATGATCCTGGCAATCCCGACTTCTTTCCGGCCAATCAGAGTCCCGCGGCCGGCTGGAACAATGCCGAACACGTTCGCATCCTCGCTCGCCGTGCGGCGGCGCTCGGCCTGCGCGTGCTGATCGACTTCCATTACAGCGACTGGTGGGCCGATCCGGGCAAACAGTACCCGCCGCACGACTGGGCCGGCAAGGACATCACCGAGACCTGCGCGCTGCTGTCGGCCTATACGTCGAAAGTGTTGCAGATGCTTGAGCGCGATGGCGTGCGTCCCGAGTGGGTGCAGATCGGCAACGAGATCACCGGCGGCATGCTGTGGCCGCTCGGCAAGTACGACCAGCTCGACAATCTCGCGGCGTTGCTGAAGGCGGGGCATGACGCTGTCAAATCCGTCGACGCACGCATCAAGGTGATGCTGCATATCGACAGCGGCGGCAACAACGGGACGAGCCGCTGGTGGTTCGATGCCATGACGCAGCGCGGCGTCACGTTCGACGTGATCGGCCTGTCGTACTACCCGCAATGGCAGGGCTCGTTCAGCGACCTGCAGGGCAACGTGAACGATCTCGCGACACGCTACGACAAGGACGTGATCGTCGTCGAGACCGCGTATCCGTGGACGACCAGCGACGGCGATTCGGAACCGAACTCGATGACCAACGTTGGCACCTCGCCTTACCCGCAGACGCCAGCCGGCCAGGCGCAGTTTCTCGGCGCAGTGACCGACATCGTCAAGGCGATCCCCGACGGTCACGGCAAGGGCGTGTTCTGGTGGGAGCCCGAGTGGATTCCGACGCCGAACGTCGGCTGGAAAATCGGCGCGGGTGATCAGTGGGACAACAACACGCTGTTCGATTTCCACGGCAATGCGTTGTCGTCGCTGGATGCGTTTCGCAATCGTTAGCGTAAGCCGCTGAACGCGCGCAGGGGAATCTCAGGCATCACTGTGCCGGCGATGCCTGCCCCTTGTGCTGGTTCACACAGTCCGACGTGATCGCCATGCTCGCCTGATCGGGCGTCATGTGTGGCGCGTCCGGGCTGTAGATCTTTTCGATGATCGCGTCGACGGCGGCGCGATCGGACGCGTCCTTGTAGTAGTGGGCGGCCTGATCGAGCGCCTGAGCTTTGGTCTTCTTGTGGGCGCGCCATGACGCGACCTGAGCGGCGATATCGCCGAGCGCGAAACATTGATCGCTGACGGTCTGCGCGACGGCCTGAGCGGCCGGCTGCGCGACGCACAACGCGACGAGCGCGGATACGACTACGCGTTTCATTACTGGAATCCTGAGATGAGACGGCGACGGCGCGGCAGCGGCGGTGCTCGCCGTGCCGGGCCGCGCGCCGATGAATAGCTGCGTAGTGTATCGGGAAGTGGGGCGCGGTGCTTTTTACTGCTGTGGTTCAGATTGCCGCAGGCGAACGGGTGCGACGCAGATGCGTCACAACGGCAGCGGCCGGTCTTCGAAAATGCTCTTCATGACCAACGTTGACGACAGCCGCAGCATGCAAGGCAGGGTCAATAGATAGCGGTCGTAAAGCACCTGGAAAGTCGCTGACGGCCTTCTGCGTCGTGTCGTTTTCGTTGGTCATGGTGCCCGGTGCCCGGCGCGGACTGGGCGTACGCGATCTCGGCTGGATTGCGCGAGCGGGCGATTGCGCCCGCCATTACGGGCATGTTGTTCGGCTATCTCGCGATCACCGTGGTGGTGGCAGCGGGCGTCGGCGCGCTGGTGGCGAAAGCGCCGGCGGTATTGGCCGTGCTGACGTTCGTCGGGGCGGGCTATCTGCTGTGGATTGGCGGCAATGTTCTTGTGCGCCCCGCGGTGCCGACGGTAGCGGCCGAGCGCGCACCCGACGCGGCGTTGGACTGGTCCATGCGGGGTTTCGCGGTGAGCGGCCTCAATCCCAAAGCGCTGCTGCTGTTTCTTGCGTTGCTGCCGCAATTCACACGGGCCACTGATGCGTGGTCGATTCCAGTGCAGATCGGCGCGTTGGGCCTGCTGCACATGATCAATTGCGCGGTGGTCTATTCGGTGGTCGGTCTCGGCTCGAAGGTGGTGCTGCGCACGCGTCCGGCCGTCGCGCGCAGGTTCAGCCAGGTTTCAGGCGCGGCGATGGTTTTGATTGCCGTGCTGCTGTGCGTCGAGCAGCTACTCGCGTTCCGCTAGGCGACGGACTTCACGCGCCCAGCCAAAGAAAAAGCCGCCCTGCGAATCGCAGGGCGGCTTCAGAATCACCACCTGGTCGAACCGTTATCGGTCCGTTAGCGGGCAGGCGTCATCGCACGCTCAATGGCCGAACGACTCCGCCTTCGAGGCACCCGCTTCAACTTTCTGAGGCCGTGCCGCCTGCTTGATCAGCAGCGCGACGCATGACACCACACCCGCGATCGCGATGGTCGCGAAGATTCCGCCGAACGAGAAGTGACGGCGCGTCAGCTCGGCCACGAGGAACGAGCCCGCGATGCCGCCGAAGCGGCCGACGCCGAGCATCCACGCGACACCGGTGCCGCGGCCCACGGTCGGGTAGAACGCGGCGGCGAGCGCCGGCATCGACGATTGCGCGGTGTTCATCAGCACGCCGGCGATGAACACGATCAGCACGAGCGCGCCGACGTTGCCGGCCGCCTGACCGATGAAGTACACGCTGACCGCGGTCAGCGCATAGCAGACCGCGATGACGCGATTCGCGTTGAAGCGGTCCATCAGCACGCCGGCCAGCACCGCGCCGACGCCGCCAAGCGGGAACAGTGCGGAGATCAGCGTCGCGCGTTGCGGCGTGAGGCCGGCGTCCTTCAGCAGGATCGGCATCCAGTTGATCGACGCGTAGAAGATCACGAGGCCCATGAAGTATGCGAGCCACAGCATCACCGAGCCGACGATGTACGAACGCGACAGCACCACGCCGAGACCCTTGCCGCCGGTTTGCGGCGCGGTTTCGGTCATCGTGAACCCTGCGGCCTGCACCGCGTCGCCGGAAATGCGCGCGAGCGCCGCGCGAATCCGCTCGGCCGGCTTGTTGTTCGCGACCATGTAGCGGACCGACTCCGGCATTTTGGCGAGCAACAGCAGCAACAGCACCAGCGGGGTGACGCCGCCGAGGATCAGCACGCTGCGCCAGCCCACATGCGGAATCATCCATGCGGCGAGGAAGCCGCCGAACGCCGCACCGAGCGGAAAGCCGCAGAACATCAGGTTGATCACGGTGGCGCGGCGGTTGTCCGGGCAGTACTCGCCCATCATCGTCACCGCGTTCGGCATTGCGGCGCCGAGGCCGACGCCGGTGATGAAGCGCAGCACGGTCAGTTGGTCGATGCTGGTCGAGAACGCCGACGCGAGGCAGGCGACGCCGAACAGCAGCACCGAGCCGATCAGCATCGAGCGACGCCCGAGACGGTCGGACAGCGGACCCGAGCCGAGCGCGCCGCACGCGAGGCCGAACAGCGCGGCGCTCAGCACCGGCGCGAGCGCGGGCTTGGTGATACCCCATTCGGTAATCAGCGAAGGCGCGATAAAGCCGATCGCAGCGGTGTCAAAACCGTCCAGCAGGACGATGATGAAGCACATGAAAAAGATCAGCCACTGGAACGGCGAAAACGGATGTTCGTTGATAAAGGTTTGAACGTTCACAGCGGGGCTGCGGTTCATGATGGTCTCCTTGCTGCGAAAGGCTCGCTACGACGAGCGTTTCTTCTTAAAACCGTACGCCGTCTGGCGGCGGCGCACGATGCCTGCGCCCGGGCCAACTGGCCGTGCTTCGGCAATGAATCATATCCGGACAGATCGGCTTGACGGAACTGCGCCGGGCGAGGGAATTTGTTCGTATATAGAACGGTGATTCTTCACGCGAACGCGCGTCACTGTAAGGAATGAAATGGATTGGGTCAACGGGGGAATACCCGAAATGCGCCAAAGCGGGCATAAGCCCGCTTTGGCGTCGGACGGCGGCGCGCTGTGGAACGGCCCCGCCCGCCTGGGGCAATGCGCCGAATCGAACGGCAAACGGCTTGCGGCCGTCAGCCCGTCACCTGCGGATGCGTGACCGCCCGCTCGATACGACCCAACCGCACGACGGTCACACCGGGACGCAACTGCCGCAGCGACGGCATCACGAGTATGCAGTTGTCGTAAGGCGTGCGCACCGCCTGGCCTCAGCGTGTACGCTCGCGCATTGCCCAATACCGGTTGCCGAGAAAGCCCACGATCACGTAGACGGGAATGCCGCACAGTTGCGCGAGGTAGGGCGCGTGGGTGAGATGCAACACCGAAAGCATCGTCGCAAGGTTGGCCAGATACGAGATCAGCACCACGATCAGAAAGCGGATGGCGGTGTGCCGCGTCGCTGCTGTCTTGAACGTGAACTTGCTGTTGAGCGCGAAGCTCAATGCCACACCTATCGCGTAGCCGGTTACGTTGGCGACCACGGGAATGGCGCCGGCCGCTTGCACGATGAAGATGATAACGGCCGAGATCGCCGTATTGAGGCCGCCAACCAGCAGATACTTGATGAACTGGCGAAGAGGTTCGGTACGCGGTGCTGTCGTGCGCAGACTGTTCATTCAATGACCGCCTTCATGCGGCGTTCGCGTAGACGGAGTATTGGGCGCCGAGCGGGACATGAGTCAGATATTTTTCGAGCGGACGAAGTTTGGCCAGCATGTGAGGAAAGAAAATCCGGAAGCGCACGTCCACCTCGGAAAAACCGGCATCGAGGCACGCCTGCTTCATGTTGCGCGCGCTGATCAGTTTCGCGTTCACATCGAATTCGCAGGTGTTGACTGCCCTGACGGTCAGCGGGTTCAGCGGATTGTGCTCGAAGATCACGACCGTGCCGCGCGGACCCACTACGCGCTTCAGTTCGCCCAGCAAATGAACATGCTCTGCGTGATCGATATGATGGAACACGCACATCGCATAGGCGAGATTGAATTCTCCCTGCTCGAAAGGCAGCGTGTGGCCGTCGAAGTGGACGAAGCGCGACGAACCGGGAAAGCGGCTTTGCGCGACTTCCAGTGAACGCTCCGATACATCCGCGCAGGTGAGCTGTGCGTCAGGCAAATAGCGCTTCACCCAGGGAATCGACGTGCCTACGCCCGATCCGAAATCGAGCATGCGCGCGGGCAGCGCATCGCGGCGCGTCATCTCCTCGGCGATGTCGCGGATCTTGTACTCGGCGAAATACTCCGGGCCTTCTCCCGACACCGCAATGTTACGGGCGTGCAGCGAAAGATACTCGTCAGCAAAGCTGTCGAACTCGGCTTTGTCCATGCTATTCATCCTTACCGTGATACATCGGTTCCAAGGGCCATTGGAAAACGATCTGGCGTGACAGTTCATCGATAGTCTATTGTCGCCACGACACAATCATACGGGAGTGCGAGAACAATCGCATTTATCTTGCCGGTGTATCAGTAAAAAGCGGTTGTTCATACTCCGATGTGGTAAATCCGTTGCGGTTCTAATTCGACGTTTTTTCCGATGGCTTAGTGATTTTCGGACAAAGAGGTCCTCATGCTTGCCTGCGATCGGCGATGCGTATTAATGTCGAAACAGGTTAAACGCCGGACTCTGCGCCTGACTCTGGGTCGAGCCAGCTACAGAATGGGGGAGTTGCCTATGACGACGATGAATCTCGTCGTGCCGTGCTACAACGAAGAAGAGGTTCTTTCCGAGACGAGTAAGCGGCTTCTCGCGCTTCTGGAGCGCTTGATCGAGGCCGGCGACGTCAGCAACGAAAGCCGCATCACTTTCATCGACGACGGTTCCCGCGATCACACCTGGACGATCATTGAAGCGCTGCACGCACAGAATGCACACTGCGGCGGAATCAAACTCTCGCGCAATCGCGGCCATCAGAATGCGCTGCTTGCCGGCCTGATGACGGCTCAGGGCGATGTGCTCGTCAGCCTCGACGCCGATCTTCAGGACGATATCGAAGCCATTCCGCGCATGCTCGCGGAATATCAGTCGGGTGCGGAAATCGTCTTCGGTGTGCGTCACAAGCGCACGACGGACACATTCTTCAAGCGCTTCACCGCTCGCAACTACTACAAGCTGCTCCGGACGTTCGGCGTCGATATCCTGCCGGGCCATGCGGACTTTCGGCTGATGAGCCGCAAGACCGTGGAAGCGTTGCGGCAGTTTCAGGAGGTCAATCTTTTCCTGCGCGGCATCATTCCGCTACTGGGATTCAAGACTGCGATCGTCGAATACGAACGCGCCCCGCGCTTTGCCGGCGAAAGCAAATACCCGCTCAGCAAAATGCTCGTTCTCGCGTTCGACGGCATCACGTCGTTCTCCGCCGTACCGCTGCAATGGAGTACGCGCATCGGCGCAGTGCTGGCGATCGGTTCGCTGGGCTTCGGCGCATGGGCCGCCTATGCGCGCATCTTCACCAACCTCACGGTGCCGGGCTGGGCTTCGACGGTGATTCCGATGTACTTCCTCGGCGGCATCCAGTTGCTCTTCCTCGGTGTGATCGGCGGCTACATCTCGAAGACGTACGCCGAAACCAAGCAGCGCCCTCGTTTCATCATCGAGCAAACGTTATGAACTCTCCCGTCGATCGTTCGACGCCAACGAGTGCCGGCGTCGAGGCGGCGTCGGCAGACGCGCTGTTTTCGCGCTCCGGCCGGCTCGCCGCGATTCTTCCTCGCGTGCTTCTCATCGTCACCGTGCTGTATGGCGGAGCGTTGTTTTGGATCGCGCCGCGCCCGCCATTGGCCGACTTGCCGCAACACGCGGGACAGGTGATGTTGCTGCGTGATCTGCTCGAGCATTCGTCGCCCTGGCAAAATCTCGTGCAGCTCAACCTGCTGACGCCGTATCTCGTCGGCTACGGCCTCGCGCTGCCGCTCACGTATCTGATGCCGATCGGCGCCGCGCTCAAGTGCGTGCTGATGCTCGCGTACTTCGCGTTCGTGGCGTCGTGCGTCGGCTTTCGCCGCTATCTGGGCGGTGATCCACGGCTCGACTGGCTGTTCGTGCCGGGATTTTTCGGCTTCGCCTTCATGTGGGGCTTCTATACGTTTCTGGTCGCGGCACCGCTGGGCATTCTGTTCATGTGGCTCTCGCACGACTATGCGACGCAGACCTCGGTCAGGAAGGGGGTATGGATGTTCGTTGCGGGCACGGCGCTGTTCTTCTGTCACGGGCTCGTGTTTCTGTTCGCGATGGTGATAGGCGTCGGCTTCGTGCTGTTCAAACAGAAGACGTTCATGCGCAAGATACTCGCGCTCGCGCCGTTCGTGCCGCTCGGCGTGCTGTGCATCGTGTATATGTTGTGGAGCCGTGCGACCGATCCGCTACTCGGGCAGACCTTGCCCGGGATAGACGTATTCCAGTGGGGCTTCGACTTGCAACGTCTGGTCTCGCTGCCAGTCTACGTGTGGGGCTTGAACAAGGGCGCGGCCGTGTATTTGCCGCTCGTCGCGCTGATGTTCGTCGCGCCATGGCTGTGGCGCAACCGGATCAATCCCGATCGCTCGGTCATCGTGCCGATGCTCGCCGTGGCGATCGTGTGGTTCCTCGTGCCCGGCACGGCGCTGAAGACGGCGTACCTCTATCACCGTTTCGCGGTGTTTCTGCTACCCGCCTATGCGCTGATGTTCTGCGCGCCGCAATCCTCCGCGAATGGCGCCCGCCGTGCGTCGTCCGGCTCGACTTCGGGCACGCTGCGTGACTTTGGTGTGCAAGCGTTGATCATCGCGGGGTGCTGGATCTTCTTCGCGGACCAGACGATTCGTCTGCATCGTTTCGCCGTCGAGATCGCGCCGCTCGACGAGCTGATCGAGCAAGCCGAGCCGGGTCAACGCGCACTGAGCCTCATCTTCGATCGCGCGAGTCCTGCATACAGGAGCCCGTTCGCGTACGAGCACCAGTCGCTGTGGTATCAGGCGGAGAAACACGGTTTCGTCGATCTGAACTTCGCGACTTTCGTGCCGCAGATCGCGCGCTTCAGGCCGGGCATGATGCCTACCTTCCCGCTGGTGCTCGAACACGATCCGGGCAGTTTCGAATGGAACAAGGATAACGGCCGTCAGTACCGCTATTTCTTCGTTCGCAAGGAAGGGCCATTGCCGAAAGACTTCTTCGCCAATAACGAATGCGATGTCACCCTTGTGACGCACAAGGGCGAATGGTCGCTCTACGAGCGGCGCAACTGTCGATAACGGCGCATCCGACGTTGCGCCGCACGTTCACGCGGCCTGCGTGCGCGGCGCATCGTTCATGTCACGCGAGTTTGGCCGCAATGGCCTTGCCGACTTCGCTCGTGCTCGCCTGACCGCCGAGGTCGCCGGTATGCGGACCTTCGATCAGCGTCGCCTCGATTGCCTTCAGGATCGCGTCGTGCGCTTCGCGCTCCTTGCCGCTCGAATGTCCGAGGAAGTCGAGCATCATCGCGGCCGACCAGATCATCGCGATCGGATTCGCGATGTGCTTGCCGGCGATGTCGGGTGCCGAGCCGTGCACCGGCTCGAACAGCGACGGAAACTTGCGGTCCGGGTTCAGGTTGCCTGAGGGCGCGAGGCCGATCGTGCCAGTGCACGCGGGGCCCAGATCGGACAGGATGTCGCCGAACAGATTGGTCGCGACGACCACATCGAAGCGGTCCGGGTTCAGAACGAAACGAGCGCACAGGATGTCGATGTGCTGCTTGTCCCACGTGACGTCCGGATACTGCGCGGCGATACCGGCCGCGCATTTGTCCCACCACGGCATGCTGATCGCGATGCCGTTGCTTTTCGTCGCGACGGTGATTTTCTTGCGCGCGCGGCGCTGCGCGAGATCGAACGCGAACTTCAGCACGCGCTCGCTGCCGTGCCGCGTGAACACCGATTCCTGCAGCACGAATTCGCGCTCGGTGCCTTCGAACATCACGCCGCCGACCGACGAGTATTCGCCCTCGGTGTTCTCGCGCACGATCCAGAAATCGATGTCGCCGGCCTTGCGTCCCGCGAGCGGCGACGGCACGCCCGCAAAAAGCCGGGCGGGCCGCAGGTTTACGTACTGGTCGAACTCGCGGCGAAACTTCAGCAGCGAGCCCCACAGCGAGATGTGATCGGGCACGGTGTCGGGCCAGCCGACCGCGCCGAACAGGATCGCATCGGCCGATTGCAGCTGCGCTTTCCAGTCGTCCGGCATCATCTTGCCGTGCTTGGCGTAGTAGTCGCAGCTCGCCCACTCGATGTGCTGATACTCGAGCTCGATGCCGAAGCGTTGCGTCGCGACCTCGAGTACGCGTAGCGCTTCGGGCATCACCTCGACGCCGATGCCGTCGCCTGGGATGACGGCAATCCGGTATTTGTTCGACATGCTGGGCTCCTCCTGGGGGAATGGGTTGGGAATGGGGTGGCCTACCGCTCTGCATTCAGCTTGCGCCACAACGTCGTCTTGCTGATGCCCAACGCGGCGCACGCCGCATCGCGATCGCCGTCGTGAACCGCGAGCACTGCGCGGATTTCATCGGCTTCGATATGACGACTGCGCTCACGCAACGTCAGCGCGGCCGGCTTCGCGCGCGCGATGGGCTCGACGATTTCCGGCGCGATCGCGCGCAGCATGTCGCGTGTGAGCGGCGCCGCGCTCGAATCCGCTTCGCTGTCCGCAAGCTCAACCACGATCCGCTCGATCACGTTCTGCAACTCGCGTACATTGCCCGGCCACGCATAGCGCCGCAACGCCGCGCCCAAACCCTCGAGCATGCGCGCGGCGCTATCCGCGTCGGGCACACGCGAGGCCAGCCTGGGCTCGCGCGCAGCCGCCTGGCGCAACAGCTCAGCGGCGAGCGGCAGCAGGTCGTTCGGCCGCTCGCGCAGCGGCGGCAGGGCGATGCTGAGGATATTGAGCCGGTAGTACAGATCGGCGCGGAAACTGCCGGCCGCGACACTGTCGGTCAGCGCGCGATGCGTCGCCGCAACGACGCGGATATCGACGCGCGTTGGCTCCGTCGAACCGAGCCGCACCACCTCGCGTTCCTGCAACACGCGCAACAGGCGGCTCTGCAACGGCAAAGGCATCTCGCCGATCTCGTCGAGAAACAGCGTGCCGCGATGCGCGACCTCGATCAGCCCCGCTTTGCCGCCCTTGCGCGCGCCGGTGAACGCGCCTTCCTCATAGCCGAACAGCTCGCTTTCGAGCAGCGCCTCCGGAAACGCGCCGCAATTGATCGCGACGAACGCGAAATCGCGCCGCGCGCTCAGCTGATGCATGCTCTGCGCGACCATCTCCTTGCCGGTGCCGCTCTCGCCGAGAATCAGCACGGTCGCGTCCGATCTCGCATAACGCGCGACAAGCGCGCGCACCCGTTCGATCGATTCCGACGCGCCGACGATATCGTCGAGCCGGTAGCGCGCGGTGAACTGCTGCACGCGTTGACGCGCCCGCAGCGTGCGATCGAGACGCTCGACCGCGCGCGATTCCTGAAACGTCAGCACAGTGCCCGCCGCTGCTCCGCTGCTCGCGAGCGGCCCGCGATGCACGACATAGCTCGCGCCGCGCACCGTGCAGAAGCTGTCGCCGTCCGCATCGGGCAGACTGCCGGCGAGATCCGGCGCGAGATCGTGCAGCGCGCGGCCGACTGCCTTCGCGGCATCGATGCCGAGCACGCTCGCGAGACGCTGGTTCATCACTTCGACGTGGCCTTGCGCATCGAGCGCGACCACGCCGTCGCGCAGATGCTGCAGCAGCGTGTCGAGCCGCTGACGCCGCACGGTTTCGCGGCGCGTCGCCTGGGCGACTTCGAGGGCGGTGTCGAAGCCGGCCCGCACCGACGCGCGCGAGTACAGAAACACCGCGCCCATGCCAGCGTTGGCGGCGAGATCGGTAACCATGCCTGGGCCGACCACGACATCAATGCCGCGATCGCTGAGATCGAGCACGACGCTCTCGGCGTCCTGCGCGGACTGATACGACGCGAACGTGACGTCAAGCGCGTACGCGGCGGTGAAGCGGCGCAGTTCGTCGGGCGTGTAGCCGTGCGTGACGAGCGCGACGCGCGCGCCTTCGCGGCGCGCGCGTGCGAGCGCATGCATCACGTCATAGCCGGTCGGGCTGATCCGCACGACCGGCACCGACACGCGCGTTTTCAGATACGCGCCGTTCGATCCGCCCGCGAGCACGACGTCGGGACGCGCGGCGCCCGCGCCTTCGATTTCGCGGACCGCATCTTCGAAGGCGTGCGACACGATGCGAATATCCGCGCGTTCCACATATTCGCCGGCGATGTCCAAGAACAGATCGCGCAGGCGGCTGATGCTGAGCGCCCAGACGCGCGGGCGCTGCGGCGGGTCGTAAAGAGGCGTGTTCAAGGTGGGTGGCTCGCGACGGATCGGATCGGGATCTCTATTATGCGAGCATTCATTGCCGATTTGAAATCCAAAGTTTCATTAATGAAATCGAAGGTGCGAGGCGTCGCCTGGTCGTTTGGCGAGACTGGCGTCAAATCAGTTACTTAGCCGGCCGCGCGTGGGCTGGCCCGTTCTTTGCGTACAAGGCTGCCCAATCGAAGCTGTGACCCAAATTTCCGCCCTTTCTGGAGACAAACAATGAGCGAAGCAGACAACAGCACGCCGAACGCAGGCGCTTTCAAGCCGAAAAAATCCGTCGCGCTGTCCGGCGTGACCGCGGGCAATACTGCGCTGTGCACGGTCGGCAAGACCGGCAACGATCTGCACTATCGCGGCTACGACATTCTCGACATCGCAGGCGCCTGTGAGTTCGAGGAGATCGCGCATCTGCTGGTCCACGGCAAGCTGCCGACCCAGGCCGAACTGACCGCCTACAAGACGAAGCTGAAGTCGATGCGCGGTCTGCCCGCGAACGTGAAGGCCGCGCTCGAATGGATTCCGGCCGCCGCGCATCCGATGGACGTGATGCGCACCGGCGTGTCGGTGCTCGGCACCGTGCTGCCCGAGAAGGACGATCACAACCTGCCCGGCGCACGCGACATCGCCGACAAGCTGATGGCCTCGCTCGGCTCGATGCTGCTGTACTGGTATCACTACTCGCACAACGGCAAGCGCATCGAGGTCGAAACCGACGACGATTCGATCGGCGGGCATTTCCTGCATCTGCTGCACGGCGTCGAGCCGTCGAAGGCGTGGGTCGAGGCGATGCACGTGTCGCTGAACCTGTACGCGGAGCACGAGTTCAACGCATCGACGTTCACTGGCCGCGTGATCGCGGGCACGGGCTCGGACATCTACTCGGCGATCACCGGCGCGATCGGCGCGCTGCGCGGGCCGAAGCATGGCGGTGCCAATGAAGCCGCCTTCGAAATCCAGTCGCGCTACCAGACGCCTGACGAAGCCGAAGCCGACATCCGCCGCCGCGTCGAGAACAAGGAAGTCGTGATCGGCTTCGGCCATCCGGTGTACACGATCTCGGACCCCCGCAACAAGGTGATCAAGGAAGTCGCGAAGAAGCTGTCGAAGGAAGCGGGCAACACGAAGCTGTTCTCGATCGCCGAGCGACTCGAATCGGTGATGTGGGACGCGAAGAAGATGTTCCCGAACCTGGACTGGTTCAGCGCCGTGTCGTATCACATGATGGGCGTGCCGACCGCGATGTTCACGCCGCTGTTCGTGATCTCGCGTACCTCCGGCTGGAGCGCGCACATCATCGAGCAGCGCATCGACAACAAGATCATTCGTCCGAGCGCGAATTACACCGGTCCGGACGATCTGCCGTTCGTGCCGCTGGCGAAGCGCGTTTGACGCGACCAGCGAGCTAAACTACCCGCACTGTCCGACCGGCCGCGCGAGCGATGCGCCGCCGCAGGCCGCCGGCATCCTGTCCGGCGGCCGATAACCGTCCTGTCCCTACGTCATGAATACTGCCAACCGCAAACGCCTTCCGGGCAGCGAGCTCGACTTCTTCGATACGCGTGCCGCGGTCGATGCGATCGAGCCCGGCGCCTATGACAAGCTCCCGTACACGTCGCGCGTGCTCGCCGAAAACCTGGTACGCCGCTGCGATCCGGTGACGCTCATTGCTTCGTTGAAACAGATCATCGAGCGCAAGCGCGAGCTGGATTTTCCGTGGTTCCCGGCGCGCGTCGTGTGTCACGACATTCTCGGTCAGACCGCGCTCGTCGATCTGGCGGGTCTGCGCGATGCGATCGCCGCGCAAGGCGGCGATCCGGCGCTCGTGAATCCAGTGGTGCCGACGCAGCTCGTCGTCGATCATTCGCTGGCCGTGGAATGCGGCGGTTTCGATCCGGATGCGTTCGCGAAGAATCGCGCGATCGAAGATCGCCGCAACGAAGACCGCTTCGATTTCATCAACTGGACCAAGCGCGCGTTTCGCAACGTCGACGTGATTCCCCCGGGCAACGGCATCCTGCATCAGATCAACCTCGAACGCATGAGCCCGGTCGTGCAGGTGAAGGACGGCGTCGCGTTTCCGGACACGCTCGTTGGCACCGACTCGCATACGCCGATGGTCGACGCGCTCGGCGTGATCGCGATCGGCGTCGGCGGCCTCGAAGCGGAAAGCGTGATGCTCGGCCGCGCGTCGTATATGCGACTGCCCGACATCGTCGGCGTGGAGCTGAGCGGCAAGCCGGGCGAGGGCATCACCGCGACCGACGTGGTTCTGTCGTTGACTGAATTTTTGCGCAAGCAGAAGGTGGTCGGCGCGTACCTGGAGTTCTATGGCGAAGGCGCCGCAAAACTGACCTTGGGCGATCGCGCGACGATCGCGAACATGGCGCCCGAGTTCGGCGCGACCGCCGCGATGTTCTATATCGACGAGCAAACGATCCGCTATCTGAAGCTGACGGGTCGCGACGACGAATTGGTCAAACTCGTCGAAACGTATGCGAAGCACACGGGCTTGTGGGCCGATACGCTCAAGCACGCCGAGTACGAGCGCGTGCTGAAGTTCGATCTGTCGACCGTGGTGCGCACGCTCGCGGGTCCGTCGAATCCGCATCGCCGCTTGCCGGTGTCGGAGCTGGCCGCGCGTGGCGTGAGCGGCAAGGTCGAGAACGAGCCCGGCCTGATGCCGGACGGCGCGGTGATCATCGCCGCGATCACGAGCTGCACCAACACCAACAATCCGCGCAACATGATCGCGGCGGGGTTGGTCGCGCGCAACGCGAACCGGCGCGGACTCGTGCGCAAGCCTTGGGTCAAGAGCTCGCTCGCGCCGGGCTCGAAGGCGGTCACGCTGTATCTGGAAGAGGCGGGGTTGCTGCCTGAACTCGAACAGCTTGGCTTCGGCGTGGTCGCGTATGCGTGCACGTCGTGCAATGGCATGTCCGGCGCGCTCGACCCGGTGATCCAGAAGGAAGTGATCGAGCGTGATCTGTATGCGACCGCCGTGCTGTCGGGCAACCGCAACTTCGATGGCCGGATACATCCGTACGCGAAGCAGGCGTTTCTCGCCTCGCCGCCGCTCGTGGTCGCGTATGCGATCGCGGGTACGATCCGCTTCGACATCGAGAAGGACGTGCTCGGCGTCGATGCCGACGGTCATGCGGTCACGCTGAAAGACCTGTGGCCGACCGATGCGGAGATCGATGCGATCGTCGCCGCAAGCGTGAAGCCGGAGCAGTTCCGCAAGGTGTATGAACCGATGTTCGCGCTCTCCGCCGACACCGGCGCGAGAGCCGACCCGCTGTATGACTGGCGCGCGCAGAGCACCTATATTCGCCGTCCGCCGTACTGGGAAGGCGCACTGGCCGGCGAGCGCACGCTGAGGGGCATGCGGGCGTTGGCCGTGCTCGGCGACAACATCACAACGGACCACCTGTCGCCGTCGAACGCGATCTTGCCCGACAGCGCGGCCGGCGAATACCTCACGAAAATGGGCTTGCCCGAAGAGGATTTCAACTCGTACGCGACGCACCGCGGCGATCACCTGACCGCGCAGCGCGCGACCTTCGCGAATCCGACGCTGAAGAACGAGATGGTGCTGGAGAACGGCCAGGTGAAGGCCGGTTCGCTCGCGCGTATTGAGCCCGAAGGCAAGGTCACGCGCATGTGGGAGGCGATCGAAACATATATGGAGCGCAAGCAGCCGTTGATCGTGATCGCAGGCGCCGACTATGGTCAGGGTTCGTCGCGTGACTGGGCCGCGAAGGGCGTGCGGCTGGCGGGCGCCGAAGCGATCGTCGCGGAAGGCTTCGAGCGGATTCACCGCACGAACCTCGTCGGCATGGGCGTGTTGCCGCTCGAATTCAAGCCCGGTGTGAATCGCCTGACGCTCGGCATCGACGGCACCGAGACGTTCGACGTGATCGGCGAGCGCAAGCCGCGCGCGGATCTGACGCTGGTGATTCATCGCCGCAACGGCGAGCGCGTCGAAGTGCCGGTGACGTGCCGGCTCGATACGGCCGAGGAAGTGTCGATCTACGAAGCCGGTGGCGTGTTGCAGCGTTTCGCGCAGGACTTTCTCGAGTCGACCAAAGCAGCGGCTTGATGGGTTGACGCGCGTTTTGTATTGAACGTCACAACAGACCAGGGCGATGCGGCTTGACGAGCCGCATCGCCCTTTATCGAAGATCACGTCATCTCAGGACACTTTCATGCACTCACCCCAGATCAGGATTCCGGCCACCTATATGCGCGGCGGCACCAGCAAGGGCGTGTTTTTCCGTCTGCAGGATCTGCCCGAGGCTGCGCAACGACCGGGCGCCGCGCGCGATGCGCTGCTGATGCGCGTGATCGGCAGTCCCGATCCGTACGGCAAGCAGATCGACGGCATGGGCGGCGCGACCTCGAGCACGAGCAAGACCGTCATCATTTCGCGCAGCAGCCGTCCCGATCACGACGTCGACTATCTGTTCGGTCAAGTGTCGATCGACAAGGCGTTCGTCGATTGGAGCGGCAACTGCGGCAACCTGTCGGCCGCGGTCGGGCCGTTCGCGATCAGCGCGGGCCTCGTCGAAGCGAGCCGCGTACCGCGCGATGGTGTCGCGATCGTGCGCATCTGGCAGGCCAATATCGGCAAGACGATCATCGCGCATGTGCCGATGACCGGCGGCGCGGTGCAGGAGACCGGCGACTTCGAGCTCGACGGCGTGACCTTTCCGGCCGCCGAAGTGCCGCTCGAATTCATGGACCCGGCCGCCGACGAAGACGGCGCGGGCGGCGCGATGTTCCCGACCGGCAACCTCGTCGACGACCTGGAAGTGCCCGGCGTCGGCACGTTGAAGGCGACGATGATCAACGCGGGCATTCCGACGATCTTCATCGAGGCCGAAGCGATCGGCTACAACGGCACCGAATTGCAGGACGCGATCAATAGCGACGCGAAGGCGCTCGCGATGTTCGAGACGATTCGCGCGCACGGCGCGCTGCGCATGGGGCTCATCAAACATCTCGACGAGATCGCGACGCGGCAGCACACGCCGAAGGTCGCGTTCGTCGCGAAGCCCGTCGATTATGTGGCGTCGAGCGGCAAGCCGGTGCGCGCGGGCGACGTCGATCTGCTGGTGCGCGCGATGTCGATGGGCAAGCTGCATCACGCGATGATGGGCACGGCGGCGGTCGCGATCGGTACCGCGGCGGCGATCGCGGGCACGCTCGTCAATCAGGCGGCGGGCGGCGGCGAGCGCGAAGCGGTGCGCTTCGGACATCCGTCGGGCACGTTGCGCGTCGGCGCGCAGGCGAGTCTGAAGGACGGCGAGTGGGTTGTCACGAAGGCGATGATGAGCCGTAGCGCCCGTGTGTTGATGGAGGGGTGGGTCCGGGTGCCGGAGCAAGGCTGAAGTGCCGCCGATGTCGGCCAACGTGAGCGGCACAGAAGGCTACGCGCAGCAGGCCGCAGCGCTGATCGAACGATGGCGGACGCTGTCGTTCGAGGACCGGCATCGGCCGATTCTCGACTGGATCCCGGAGGCGCCATCGCGGATCGTCGATATCGGCGCGGGCATCGGCACGGATGCGGCCGCGCTTGCGGCGATGGGGCATACCGTGCTCGCCGTCGAACCGGTCGACGCATTGCGCAACGCCGCGCGCGAGCTGCATCCGTCATCCGTTCAACAGGCCAACCGCGATAGCGGCGTGACATGGACGCGGCTCGTGTTCGAATAATTCCGCGCTTCAAGCGCGGCCGATGCAAGCCGACGCGTCGACTACAATGGCCGCTCGAAACGGGCCGCCTCCCATAGCCACTCCCCGCGGCCGACCCGGAACCGACGCAGAGGAGGCACGATGCGCAACAGGCTGGACGCCGACGCAACGAATTCCGGCGAAGCTGCGCGCGACATCGCGCGCGCGAAACGCGCTGTGCTCGTGATTGCGCTTGCGCAATTGCTCGGCACGTCGTTGTGGTTCAGCGCGAATGGCGCGATGCGCGATCTGCAGGTCGCGTGGCAACTGAGCGCGTCGGATATCGGCTGGCTGACGAATGCGGTGCAGGCCGGCTTCATCATCGGGACCTTGCTGTCGGCGACCACCGGACTCGCGGATCGCGTCTCTGCGAGCAAGGTGTTCGCCGTCTGCGGCGTGATCGGCGCGAACTTGAATGCGCTGTTCGCGCTGTGCAGCAGCGGGCTTGCGTCAGCGCTCGTGTTTCGCTTCGGCGTGGGTGTCGCGCTCGCCGGTATCTATCCGCTCGGGATGAAGCTGCTCGTCACATGGGACCCGCGCCGCGCCGCGCAGACGCTCGCGCTGCTCGTCGCGATGCTGACGCTCGGCACGGCGTCGGTGCATGCGATCCGCGCGTTGCTGTCGAGCGTGCCGTGGCAAACCGTGGTGCTGACTTCGTCGGGGCTCGCGGTGATCGGCGCGCTGCTGGTGTTCCTGCTCGGCGAGGGGCCGCACGCGCGGCGCTTGGTCAGCCGCCGCTTCGGGTTGTCGGCGGGCGTTGGGCAGGTGGTGCGCATCAAAGAGTTTCGCGCGGCCGCGCTCGGCTATTTCGGCCACATGTGGGAGCTGTACGCGTTCTGGACGCTGACACCGCTTCTTGTACAGCGCGCGTTCGCAAGCGGCGCGCCGGTAGCGTCCGGCACAGTCTCGTTGTGGTCGTTCCTGATCATCGCGATCGGTGCGCTCGGCTGCCTGTCCGGCGGCAGGCTCAGTAAATCGATCGGCAGCGCGCGGACCGCCGCGCTTGCGCTGACGATATCCGGCTCCTTGTGCGCCATTTATCCGCTGACCACCGCGCTCGGCACCTCGGCGCAGCTTGCGCTGCTACTCGTGTGGGGCATCAGCGTGATCGCCGATTCGCCCCAGTTTTCGGCGCTGTCGGTCAAGGCCTGTCCGGCCGACAAGATCGGCGGCGCGTTGACGCTGCAAAACAGCTTCGGCTTTTTCCTGTCCGCCTGCTCGATCCTGTGGTCGACGAGCGTGTTTCACGCGCTCGACGTGCGTGTCGCGTGGCTGCTGCTGCCCGGGCCGATCATCGGTCTGATCGCGATGACGCCGTTGTTGCGCAAGCAGCCACGCTGGTGATGTTCACGGGGGGTTACTGGCCGCCGTGCTTTTCGTGCCAGCGCTGCATGAACCCGATCTCATCATGCTGCGCCTTGATGATATTGCGCGCGAGCCGCTTGATTTCCGGGTCCTTGCCGTATTTCAACTCCGCCTGCGCCATCTCGATCGCGCCCTGGTGATGCGGAATCATGTGCGCGACGAAATCCCGGTCGGCGTCGCCGGTGTATTCGGGAGCCATCATGTCATGCATCATGTGCTCGTCGGCGGCCTTGAAGGCTTGCGTCGAGGCGCTCGCGTCGGCGTTTGCCGAACCCGGCATGTCCATGCCGGGCATGTTCTGATGTTGTGCGTGAGCGGGCAGAGCCGCCGCCGCGAAGGCAAAACCACCGAACACACAAAGAGCGCGCAAGGCGCGAAGGTTTTTCATATTGGTTTTCCGTTGATGAAGGGAGTGGCCGGCGTGGTCCGCGCGATTCTAACGGGCACGCCACGGGCACGTCGAACATCGTGGAGCTTGCCACCGTGGTAAGGTCAAGCGAATCCAGTCCAATGGCACGCCTATAATGAAACGCGACCGGATGACCCATCCAGCGTCATCATCAGCATCACTCACGCAACGAGGCTGACAGCATGTACATCGCGATGAACCGCTTCAAAGTGGCGCCCGGTTCCGAGGCCGCCTTCGAACATCTATGGACCACGCGCGACACCCGTCTGAAAGAGGTGCCGGGCTTCGTCGAATTCCATTTGCTGAAGGGACCGCGCAAGGACGATCACGTGCTCTATTCGAGCCATACGATCTGGCGCGACTACGCATCGTTCGAAGCATGGACGAAGTCCGACGCCTTTCGCGCCGCACATCGCAGTGCCGGCAATGAAAACCGCGTGCTGTATCTCGGCCACCCGGAGTTCGAAGGCTTCGAAGTTATCCAGACCGTCAGGTAACGCGCCATTCACCAAGGAGCGAAAACATGAAAGCCGTCAGAATCGGTTCGCCCGCCACCGTCGATAGTTTGCAGGTCGTCGATCTCGCTGACCCTGGTCAGCCTTCGGCCGGGCAGATTCGCGTGCGCATTCGCGCAAGCTCGCTGAACTTCCACGATTACGGCATCGTCTCCGGGAAACTGCCCGCCGAAGCGGGCCGCATTCCGATGGCCGATGGCGCGGGCGTCGTCGAAGCGGTCGGCGCGGGCGTCAGTCAATTCAAGGCCGGCGATCACGTCGTGTCCTGCTTCTTCCCGTTGTGGGAAAACGGCGCGCCCGCGGTCGGCGATTTTTCGACCACCCCCGGCGATGGCGTCGACGGTTACGCGCGCGAAGTCGTCGTGCAGCCGAGCCACAACTTCACGCACGCTCCGGCTGGCTACAGCCACGCCGAAGCCGCGACGCTGACCACGGCGGGGCTGACCGCGTGGCGCGCGCTCGTCGTCGACGGTCAGTTGAAGGCGGGCAGCACGGTGCTCGTGCTCGGCACCGGCGGCGTGTCGATCTTCGCGTTGCAGATGGCGAAGGCAATGGGTGCGTCGGTGATCGCGACGTCGTCGTCGGATGCGAAGCTCGCGAAGCTGCGCGAACTGGGCGCGGATCATGTGATCAACTATCGCGACAATCCCGAGTGGGGCAAAGAGGTGCGTCACCTGACGAATGGACGCGGCGTCGATCACGTGATCGAGGTCGGTGGTCCCGGCACGCTGCCGCAATCGATCACCGCATGCCGCATCGGCGGCCATATCGCGCTGATCGGTGTGCTGACCGGCCGCGCCGGATCGGTGCCGACCGCGCATCTGATGGCGCGGCAGCAGCGCCTCCAAGGGCTGATCGTCGGCAGCCGTCACGATCAGATCGAGATGGTGCGCGCGCTCGAGACGACCGGCATCAAGCCCGTGATCGACAGCACGTTCGAGCTCGACAAGCTCGCCGATGCATTCCGGCACGAGGCATCGGGTGCGCACTTCGGCAAGATCTGCGTGGCGATCTGAGTCAAGCGCCCCGCGCGAGGTCCGCGAAACAGACACGCGTCGCCTCGCAGGCGCGCGTGAATCCTTCGTCGTAGCTCGTGAAAAATACCGTGCGCGTCGCACCGAGCCTTCCGAACAGATCGGCGAGCACCGCGCGCGCGGACGCGTCGAGTCCGCCGGCCGGTTCGTCGGCGATCAGCACGCGGGTCTCGCCGAGCGCGGCCGCCGTCAGAAACACCTTTTTGCGGCTGCCATACGACATCTGCTCGAAACGTTTGTCCAGATGCGGCGCGAGGCCGAAGCGTTCGGCGAGCGCGAGCACGTCGTCATTGAGCACGGTGTGTCGCGCCGATGCGACCTCGCGCAGATAGTCGCGGCCGGTCTGCTCGGGCCAGCTCATGCTGTCTTCAGGCACGTACGTGAGCAGCGCTTGCGCGGCTTGCGGCTCGGCGCGCAGTGAATGACCGCCAAGCCATACGTCGCCGCTATCGGCTTCGAGCGCGCCGGCGAGGATGGCAAGCAACGTCGACTTGCCGCTGCCGGATTCATCGTTTAATGCGACGCATCCTGACGTCGCGTCGAAATGCAGTCCTTCGAACAGGACGCGGTCGCTATAGCGCTTGCTGAGGTTGTCGAATCGAAGCATAGGTTGGCGCGCAAAGGGCGATATTTCGCGCCAGTGTAGCAGCGCGCCTGCTTCTTCCGCGCCGTTACGCTGACATCGCAGTCTCCAGGAAAAACTCCACCATCCGGTCGCAGACGCGCTCGAACATCTGCGTGCCCGTGACGGTCGGGCAGCCGCGCGCGCGTGCCGCTTCGATCAGCGGCGTGAGCGGCGGCTTCGTTACGACGTCGCCGACAAAAGTTGTGGCCGGCAAGTGCGCGACGTCGATCGGCAACGGATCGCCCGCGCGCATGCCAAGCGGCGACGCGTTGACGATCACGTCGTACGTGCGCAAGTCGAGTTCGGCCGCCACGCCGCGCGCCTCGGCGCGCGCCTCGCCGCGGCCAAGCGCATTGAGCCGCGCGCTCAGCGAGGCGGTGCGTTCGGCGTCGTTGTCGCGCACGTCGAGCGAGCCGATGCCGCGCTGAATCAGCGCATGGCCGATCGCGGAGCCCGCGCCCCCCGCGCCAACCAGCAACGCGCGCTTGCCCTGTAGCTCGCAGCCCGCGGCGACGAGGGCCGCGACGAAGCCGGTGCCGTCGAACATGCCGCCGTGCCAGCCGCCGTCGGCGTTGCGGCGCAGCGTGTTGACCGCGCCAAGGAACGCGGCTTCTTCGGCAAGCGTCGCGCAATAGCTCGCGGCGCTGAATTTGTGCGGCACCGTGATGATCACGCCATCGACGTTGCGCATCGGCGCGATGCCCGCGAAGAACGCGGGCAGATCGGCGGGCGCGACATGCGCGGGCACCACCAGCGCATCGCGGCCGGCCGCGCGCAATGCAGCGGTCACGCCCGACGGCGAGCGCACCTGCGCAATCGGATCGCCGACGATGAAGTACACACGCGTCGCGCCGCTCAGACCCGCATCGAGCGACGCCGTGAACGAAGGGCTGCCAGCCTGCTGCATAGTCGAATCTCCTGAAATGGGTGCCCGTTTGCATCGTGCCCGATGCCGAGCGTCATGTGTTGCCTGTTGTCGAGTGGGTTCAGAAAACTTTGCTTTCTTGTTATTTCGGAATAGTATTCCAATAACAAAGCAAATTCTAGATATTGCGAAAAACCGGAACCGCGTTGCGGCCGGACTCAACGCTCGAGCACACGAGGAGCAGCAGATGGTGGAGACACTGAGCGGTTTGCAGCAGGACGAAGCGTTCGACGTAGTGGTGATCGGCGCGGGCGGGGCGGGCATGTCCGCGGCGCTGTTCGCGGCGATCGACGGCGCGCGCGTGCTGCTGGTTGAAAGCACCGAATACGTGGGCGGCACGACCGCTTACTCGGCCGGCACCACGTGGATACCGAACTCGTCGCACGGACCGTCGATCAATCCCGACGACAGCAGCGCCAATGCTGAGGGATTTCTGCGCAGCGCGGTCGGTGAACGCAGCAGCGAAGCATTGCGTCGCGCGTTCCTGCAGGCGGGGCCGCGGGCCGTCGCGCATATCGAGGCCAATTCGGACGTCAGGTATCGGGCGCGGCCGTTTCATCCGGACTATCTATCGGAGCTCGAAGGTTCGACGTTGCGCGGCCGCGCGCTCGAACCGCTCGCGTTCGACGGCCGCAAGCTCGGCCGGCACTTTGCGCTGATCCGTCCGCCGATTCCAGAGTTCACGGTACTCGGCGGCATGATGGTCGATCGCGATGACGTCGGGCATCTGTTGAACATGACGAAGTCGTTCAGGTCACTGCGCCATGCGGTGAAATTGCTCGCGCGGCATGCGCATGACCGCCTCAGCTGGCCGCGCGGCACGCGTCTCGTGATGGGCAATGCGCTGATCGGCCGGCTACTGCATTCGCTGCTCGCGCGTGACGTCACCGTGCTCGTCAGCACGAAGCTCGAAGCATTGCGCGCGAACGCGAGCGGCGCGATCGACGGCATCACGCTGAGTCAAAACGGGCAGCGTCGACAAATCACGGTCACAGGTGGCGTGATTCTCGCGAGCGGTGGCTTCAACCGGCATCCGCAACGGCGTCGCGCGATGCTGCCGGGCGCCGAGCTCGCATGGTGCCCGGGCGCGCCGGGCCATACCGGCAGCGCGCAGGATCTCGCGCTGGCGGCCGGCG
>ABYL01000078.1 GCA_000173575.1 Burkholderia sp. H160
AGAATCGGTCACTTAGCTCGGCCGCGAAAAACTGCGCGGCCGAGGAGCATTAGCCCGTAGGTTTCAGGCGCGCGAAAGCAAATAGTAGCCAAAGCCGAGCGTTGCGCGCCCCCACTGCAAGTATGAGCTATGCCAATCTCGCATCCGCTTTAAGAACTTCGCCGAGTCGGCATCATCAGGATGTGTCGCCAAGTACTGCATCATCGCATCGCAGTACCTGCCTTCGTATTCATCCCACTCATCATCACTACTGGTTGCGGTCCGCAGCAGGTTGTAGCCCAACGCACTGGCGCGTTGAGCGTTCTCCGCGTGAGAAACGAACTCGTCGGCTGCTCCGCCAATTGCATTTAGATAGTCTTGCGCGGGTGGTTGCTTCCAATACGCTTCGGCGACGAGCAAGCGGCCATTCGGCTTCAGCCAGTCAAAGGCAACACGCAGGCATTCTTCGAACGAGCCGAATGCGTGCGTAGATCCGACGCAAATGATTGCGGCGTATCCGCCTTCGGGCCGAGTGTGCTCCAGCAAAGGAGCGTTGATCAACTCCAGCCGCCGGTCATTTGGAAAGTCTTGTCCAAACGCAGCTCGCGCTTCGTCTAAGAAACCTTGATTGATATCGACGCCGACGCCACTTGCCGGCGACATGTGAAGCACATCTCGCAATAGCGCTGCTTTGCCACAGCCGGCATCCAGCACGATGTCATCTGCTGAGAAATTCGCGACGAGGCTGCGGAGTAGCTCATGAGCTTTATTCTGCGACAGCGGGCTCAGGTAACGGTGGTTGCTATGCGCGATCGTGGAAAAACGGAACGGGTCGTGGTTCGTGTTGGTCATGATTCTCTTGCGAAAAGGTATTG
Source organism: Burkholderia sp. H160 (assembly GCA_000173575.1). GTDB lineage: Bacteria > Pseudomonadota > Gammaproteobacteria > Burkholderiales > Burkholderiaceae > Paraburkholderia. The sequence continues at coordinate 855 of ABYL01000078.1, forward strand.
ATGGTTTTTTTCAACATCGATTCACAAAGAGCTTTCATACACGAACCTCCGAAATATTGTCGTTGCGCGGCGCGGCAAGCTTACACAGATTCGCGAATGGCTGCAATTTTCCACCCTCGGGAACGTCCGCTCTCGGCGTTACCGAATGGCTGGTTCGGGTCGGTAAGACTTATTCACGAGGGGAGGGCGTTGATCGTTCATGAACGCCCGCTTGCGAAAGTCGGCAAAGCGATCAGCAGCAGCCGCACGATTTAAATCGGCGAACGGCGACCTAAGCCGAAAGGTACTTGTGTGCGTTGAGTGGGTGTGGCTTCCGCTCTGAACGATCCTTTTGGGTGGCTGCAAGGCGAAACTTGGCTAACTCAACTGTCGGGCGAAGCTCACAGGGCGGGCTCGGAGTCCGGCACCTCAATCGGAATGCATCATTATGGATCGGCGGTCTGGGAAAGCTAGGGCTGCTTCGTGACAAAGGTGTGGCGATCCCATGGAAGAACATGGCCGCTATTGTCGATTCACGCGCAGTCGGCGACGCGAAGGACGCTCTGACAGGCAGTCGCGCCCATGTCGGCTGTCATTGACGCGGCGATGCAATGCATCCAGGTGAGGCACTACCGGGCCGGTTTTCCCCGATTGGTCGAAAATCTTTTGACCTGGGTCCGCTCGAGCCCAGCCTGGACCTGGCATCCCGCGTTTCCTGGCTGATGGTTTCAAATTGCGTCACAAAATCAGGATGATGCTCCTTTAACCAACGGCTAACACGCTCATTGCTAACAAGCGTTGCAATGTAAGCGGCGGACACAGTGAGATGTAGATGTTCGATGCCATATCGCTCGTCAGTTCGCGCTCGAGATGGGCGAGCTGCTCAGAGACTTCTTCGCTCCGTTTCCCACGACTGCGGACACCGCATTCAAGGCGCTCCGGCGGAGTGGCCGCCACAATTGCCCGCGCGAAGGCGGACGTGAAGTTTCCCTGCCCACACATAAGTTCGACAGCCTCCATTTGTCGCGAGGGCTTCATCAACTTCAGCTCCTTGAACGTTGTCGCCGGACAGGCCTTGTCCGCCAGTAGCGCAGCGGCCTCGTCCGATATGCCATCAAGAAGGGTCGCCCTGCGCTTTACGGTTTTGACCTCAATGCCCAGTACTGACGCTATCCGTTCACGTGGTACACCGTGCTCGATTGCCTTCGCAATCATGCGTGCGTCCTGCGCGGACGTCAGCCGGCTGATGTGTTTGTTGTACGTGTACGCCTCATCATCGGTCGCAATCAGGCACGTGGCTTCGTTCACCCCCAGCCGACGCAGCGCCTCTATCCGCAATCTCCCATCAAGGATGCGAAACCTGTCGTCGCTACCTTCGACGCGCACCACAATCGGGGGTTCTACGAGACCGACAGTCGCGACGGAGGCGAGAATCTGCAGGAATTTTATGCTCGACGTAGCGGTGTGCGGCAGCGGCCTTGACGACTCGAGCGCGTTCAGGAGTAGCACAACCGGCTGGCATTCAAATGCGACCTTAAGGGGGTGCGCCGGAAGCTTGTTCATAACTGCCCCCCAGCGCGGATACGTTGGTCCAGTACGCGGGGAAGACTCGTGAGACCCTCCTGCTCTAGCAGCATGATGAATCCTTCCTCGCGCATTAACTGCCGCATCGCATGAACAATGAATAGCAGCCGTGCATGGGTCAACTCAACCTTTTTTGCGAGGACCCTCTGACGGTCGCTTTCCCGCATATAGAGACGACGTAGTTGGTCTGGAGCCAGTTCGCCAGGACGGGGCGCGGTCGGCCCCATGAAAACAGATGCAGCCTTTCCACCCGACCTCATGCGTCGGCTCAGCAGCCTGCGGACAACTGCGAGCTGGGGACCCTTTAGTGTTCCGTCCTCATACGCTTCCAGCAATGCGGACTGGACCTCAGCGTCGCTGGAGCGCGCAATGTGCATGGCGATAGCAATGGGCATGGTGCCGGCTTGCCGCCGCCCGAGATGACCGCGCCGGCTCCGCCGCCACCCCCGCCACCGCCATCCGCACCGAAAGACGACGCGCTCGTGGCATTGCCGCCATTGCCACCGCTGCCCCCCGTGATGGCGCCGGTCACGCCGGTCAGTGTCGAGCCGACAAAGCCGTCGCCGCCGCCGCCGCCCCCGCCCGCGCCGCCGTATCCGCCACCCGTAGTGCCGCCCGTGCCGTCCGCATAAACGGCGCTGGCGGCAAACGCCAGGGGAAAGGCGGCCGTCGTTGCAAGCAGCAGCCGGCATGAGGAGAAAGGGCGGCTGTCGATGCAGGTCTTCTGGCGCAACGGGTATGGGCAGTCGACCGGATGGGTGTGGGCCGATCGGGTTTCGCCCGAATCAGCCCGGGACGGCGGCGAGCCGCCCGTTCGACAGGACAACCAACGCGAGCCCAGACCGATAAGCGTCATGTTTCACCGCCTCTCCAAGTCTTCCCCGTCTGATCGGCTCCAGAAGCAACGAGCCGAACCTGTGTCTTGCGCGTATGCGCAGTTCATTCGTTGTCGCGACGCGCCATCATTACGCGCCGCTGCGCGATTTCGCGTCAAGCCCCAGCACCGCCGCGATCATGGGCCAGCGGCGCGCGGCGCTGCGCCAGGCGTCGTCGGCCTGGCGGTCGAAGTAGCGCGCGGGGTCCAGACCATCGAGGTGCCGCGCAAGCTGATCGATGTCGTTGGGGCCGGCTGGCGCGTCCTCGTCCGTCTGTTGTCGCTGTTGCATTGCCTCGCCTCCTTCTTACTCGCCCTGCGGGTTGACCGCGGGCTCGGATCGCCCCGGGCTCGCAGGCGGACATGCTCTGGCCGAGTCCACGTTGCTGCTCGCTTGCGCGGTCAGCGCGCTGAATCCTTGCCACACGAGAATCGCAAAGAGTGAGATCAGCACAAATGTCGTCACGCGTACCCAGCGGCTGACCACGTAGTACGCAACGAAGAGCGTGGCGAGCGCGACCAGCGTCGAAAGCGGCACGATGCGTACGATCAGCGCGAGTGCATGCTGCTGCGGCAGGTGCGCCGCAGCCATGCTAAATGCGGGTTCGCCGAGCTCGAAATAAAGCAGCGCAATGCCGATCACGACGGCCACGAGGTTACGCACGACACGCAACCGGCGATCGCCGAACGGCACCAGCAGCGCGATGGCGAACAGCAGGTTCAACCACCAGAGCGGCTGCAGTTTCCCGATTCCGGCCAGATACAGCTTGGCGATGAAGTAGAAGTTCCAGAGTCCCATGATGCACGTCCCGCAAAATACCCCGGCCCGGTTCTGTTCTATTGCGACTGTGACTGCGGCTTGTGACGCGTGAAGAGGTTCTCCAGTGCGTCCACGCACGCGTCGATGAGGCGCAGATGGCCCTGAATGCCCAGGCCGATCACGGCCCTGAGCCCGTAAAGCGGCACATCGGTCACCGGCGCCTGAGCGGATTCGATCCAGGCGTCCGCGCGTCCGAACGTGCACTGGATGACCTGGCGTTCCATCTCGGGCGTCAACTCAAGGCGGATGCCGGTTTCGCGGGCGCCGGTGCGCACGATCACACCCGGGAAGCAATGCTCGATGTGCCCGCGCGAGAGGCACACGCCCACTCGCTCACCCGTCGTCACCTTCGCGCCGGGCGGCAGTGCGAGCCCCAGGCCGCCGATCGAGTAATTGATCGTCCTGCACGCGAGCGTGCGGCCATTGGGCAGCAGCAGCGTGGCCGGCACGTGCAGGGGGATGCGGTGTGAAACGCGCACCTGGCGCGCCTCCTGCGCGACGCCGACGGCCGCACCGAGCACGATCATGTTGATGGCGCCCCACAGCATGTTCATCAGCGCGGTTTGCGGCTCGGGGCTGTGCAGGAACACGATGCGGATCACGCCCGCCAGCATCGCGGCGGCGTTGATGCCGAGCAGGATGAGATAGGGCTTGGAGATCGTCCAGTCGAGGTAGTTTTCGGCGATCTGGCCGCCCTTGGCGGTGACGTTGAACTTGCCGAGCTTCGGGTTGATGAGCGCCATCGTGGTGGGCAGGATGATGTACCACGCGAGCACGGATTCGTACACCTCGGCCCAGAACGAATGTCGGAACGGGCCCTGAATGCGTGAGTTCGCGAGGTTCGCCGTGACCAGGTAGGGCAGCACATACGCCATGATGACGGCGGCTTGCGTATTGATCATGTGCAGACCGAAGAACAGGTAGGCGCCCGGCATCAGCAGGAACACAAGGCGCGGAATACCGTAGAAGAAGTGGAGCATGGAGTTGCTGTAGCAGATGCGCTGGAACAGCGTGAGTCCTTTGCGTCGCCACGGGTTGTCGACGCGAAAAATCTGCGCCATGCCGCGCGCCCAGCGAATGCGCTGTCCGATGTGGCCGGCCAGGCTCTCGGTCGCGAGACCCGCGGCCTGCACGGTGCGCAAATAAGCCGAGTTGTAGCCGAGTCGGTGCAGCCGCAGCGCCGTGTGGCAGTCCTCCGTCACGGTCTCGATCGCGATGCCGCCTACCTGCTCAAGCGGTGCGCGCTTGATGACGGCGCAAGAGCCACAGAAGAAGGTTGCGTTCCAGAAGTCGCTGCCGTCCTGGATCAGCCCGTAGAAGAGGCTTCCTTCGTTGGGCACGCGGTGAAAAGTATCGAAGTTGCGCTCGAACGGGTCGGGCGAGAAGAAGTGGTGCGGTGTCTGCACGAGTGCGCATTTCGGGTCGGCGAGGAACTGACCCATGGTCGTCTGCAGGAACGAGCGGACCGGGATGTGATCGCAGTCGAAGATCGCGATGTATTCGCCTTGCGTGCAGGTGAGCGCATGGTTGATGTTGCCCGCCTTCGCGTGCGTATGCTCGGTGCGCACGATGTAACCCACACCGGCTTCCTTGGCGAAGCGGCGGAATTCCTCGCGTGTGCCGTCGTCGAGAATGTAGACCTTGAGCTTGTCGCTCGGCCAGTCGAGACCGGCGGCCGCGTAGACGGTCGGCTGCACGACCGAAAGCGGCTCGTTGTAGGTAGGGATGTAGACGTCGACGGTCGGCCAGAGAGAAAGATCTTCCGGCAGCGGGCAGGCCCTGCGGTTGAGTGGCCACGCGGTCTGGACGTAGCCGAGCAGCAGCACGAGCCACGTATAGGCTTCCGCTGCATACAGCACGTAGCCCACCACGGCTTCGAGCGGGTCGGGCAATTGCAGGGTCTGCGTAGTGCGCCACCAGACGTAGCGGCCCGCCATCAGCAGCGAGAGCCCCGCCATCATAAGCGTGGCGAGACGGCCCGGCACGCGCCGCACCAGCAGCACGGTAGCGACCACAAGCGCGAACAGGCGAAGCTGCTCGCCGAGCGTCATGGGTGTCGTGCAGATCACGAGGCCGATCAGGAACGCCATGAGCAATGCGAAATGGCGCAGGTACGGCACGCGGTCGGCGGCGGCCGCGCCGGACTCGAGCCACTTGCTGGCGGCTTCCCAATCGACCGCCGCGAGCCGTCGCGCGATGGGCCGCCACGCGAGGCCCACGACCCAGATGAGCGGCGTGCCCAGCACGGCGAGCCATCGCAGCAGGACGGCGCGGCGCCGCCGTCTGCGCTGGCGCGCCCTGTGCAGCTTGCGCAGGTCGGCCGCAAAGCGCGGGCGGTGAAAGCGGGCGCGAAACACGAGCCGCCACAGCCAGACGCGCCAGCTGTTTTCGAGGCCGACACCCAGTTGCCCGGCCATGTAATTCGCGAGCCGGTCGACCCAGAGCATCGGCAGGTCACGCTTGCCGGCCCGTGGCGGCAGCAGCGTGAGGCGCACGAGCCACGCGCGCAGCGGCGCCCCCGCGTCGAGTCCGAGCGATGCGCGCAGTGCTTGCCTGCAGGCGTCGCGTTGCGCGCGCAACCATGCGGCGATCATCGTGGCACCTCCTCTGCACACTCGGCCCAGCGCGAAAGCCACGAGGCGAGCCCTTGCAGGTCGTGCGCGGCACGCGAACCCGGTTCGCTCGCGCAGAAATTTTCGCCGTGCCCTAGCGCTTCTGGCACGCCAGCATCGGCGTGGATCTGATAGGGCAGCAACGCATCGCCGAGGCTCGCGCGCAGCAGCGCGACGACGTCGACGTGCAACTCCCGCGCGGGCATCACGGCATTGATCACGTAGACGCAGGGCGTCCCCGCGAGCCCTGCGCGAAAGCGCTCCAGCATCGCGCATGCGGTGGGCGACGGGGGCAGCACGGCGAGGACGAGCGCGGCGGAGGCGATCGCCTGGCTCGCCTCGACGCAGGGCCACGTCGGCGTGTCGATGAGCGTGACCGCATCGGCAGGTACGTCCACTTGCGCGAGGAGCTCACGCAGCCAGCCGGGGTTCGCGTGCAGTTGCGGGCAATGCGCGCCTGCCCCGGCGCGCGCGGCGTCGCCGCCCCACGGCACGAGCAGCACGTTGTCGTCGGTATTGAGCGCGGTGTGTGGAGCACTCGCGCCGTTCAGATAGGACGCGAGACCCGCGCGGGCGGGCTCGCGCAGCCCGAAATGCATGGCGAGCACGTTGCGCGGATCGCATTCCACGGCGAGCGTGCGATGCCCGCGCGCGCTCATCAGACTGGCCAGTTCCGCCGTCAGCGTGGTGCGGCCGGCGCCACCCACGGGCGAGACGATGGCGACGGTTTTCATCGGCTGTCCGCCTTGACTGCGTGGCGCGCGCCGCGGATCACGATGGCGCCGAGCTGGGGTGGCAGGTGCACGCTGCGCTCGCGCTCAGGCAGCGTGAAGCGTGGCACGAAGCTCGGCAGGAAGCGTTGCAGCCGGAAGCGCCACACGATCCACGACAGCGGCGCCGCGAGAATCACGCCCCATACGAAGTAGCCGAAGAAGATCTCCATGGCCGGTTACCCCCGTGCCTTGAAAGGCAGGATCGCAGGCGTCGGCACCGCGCGCGGTATGGCGGTGCTGGACGGTGCGGCATCGGGTTCGAACTCGCCGAAGGCGGGGGCTGTGGCGCCGCCAGCGTGAGCGGAAAGAGTCGTCTCGTCGGCTGCCGCCGTGCTGGCCGACGTGGCCTCGGAACCAGCCGACCCGCGAGCCGACCCACTATGCTGCGCGAGCCACTGCGTATAGTCGAGCGGCGGCTCGCTGGTCATTTCGCGCTCGAGCGTTTCGAGCAGCGTCATGATCGAATCATAGTCGCCACAGCGCACTTCACCGCGAAACAGGTCGCCGGGCGGCAACTGGAACACGCGCTGGAACACGGCGGAGACATCGGCGAGGCGGCAGGAGAAAAAGAACGTGTAGAGACTGTCGCCGCAGGCCGTGCACAGGTCACCCGCGCGGCCCATGTGGCAGGCCTGGAGCGCATCGACATGAGCGACTTCGGGCAACAGCGGCAGACGCAGCAGCACGTTCGGCAGCTGGATCGCGCGCGAGCGGTGCACCGTGTCGCGCACGAGTTCGACGAAGCGCGGCGTGTTGATATACCCGACCTCCTCGCTGTGGAGCACGGCTGACAACGCGGTCATGTAATCGGCCGGCAGCGGCCGCGAGAACACCTGGCCCTGGAGTTCGTCGAGCATCGCTTCGACACGGGCGAGCGGCGTCTCGCGCGGTACCACGAGATTCGTGCCGAGACTGCGCATGACGGCCTGGTAACGCAGTGCGATGCGGTCCTCGCGCACGGCGATCTTCAGCGCCGGTCCCGCGCCGCGACGCAGCGCGTAGACCTGGCCGGCGAGCTTTTCGAGCTGGGCGCTGTCGCTGAACGCGAGCAGGACGGTGGCTGCGACGGCGTGCGAGCCGGCCGCGACCACGGCGTCGTTGTCGGCGACCACTTCCCAATGCGAGGGCAGCTCGCGTTCGCGGGCCACCGCATCGCGCGAGACGATCACGCGGGCTTCGTCCGGGGCGAGCCGTCCACCTTCGTCGATGCTTTTCGCGAATGCGCCGCCTGCGACCATGAGCCGGTCGCTCTCTTCGGAAAAGCGCAGCGGCAGCGATTCGTCCGCGAGCATGGCGCCGCGCCGCCCCCAGAATGCGGCTTCCCACATGTACTGCCCCCCCGTTTGGCGCAGGTGCGCCGCGCCCGCGAAGCGCGCATGAAAGCCGGCCAGCGCCGAGGTCAACGCGACGCCTTCCGAGCTTGTGTCCTGCGTCTCCTGAGGGCTCACGACGAGCAGCACGGCGTGAGTAAGACCCGCGCACCAGCTCGCGAGCTGTGCGCCCTGGCGTGCGAGCGTATCCGCGTCGTGCCAGTTGAAGAACGCATCGGCGCCGTCGATCAGGAACGCGCTTTCCGGCTGCGCGCACTGATCGGCGAGCGCCTTCAGCGCTTCGAGCAGCACCTCGCCGCCGTCGCGTCCCGGCAGCGCACGCAAGGTACAGAGATTCGCCTGCGCATGGAGCGCGCCCACGCCGTCGATATCGAGGCCGTGGCTGCGCAGCGCGTCGACGATCTGCAGGTCCTCACGGGTCGAGAGCACGTTGCCGGGCCCGTTGTGCAGGGCCGCGGCCGCCGTGTTCCAGAACAGCGCGGCGCGCGCCGGCGATTCGGCCGCGTAGACGATGTACACGTTGCCCGCCACGAGCGTGGCGAGCGTGGGCGGCAAGCCGTCGATGGCGAGTTGCGGAAGTCTGGATGCCGTGGATGCGGCCGAGGGTGCATTCATCGCAACACCTGCATCGCGAAGCGTCGGGGTCGGAAACGAAAGTGCATGATGTCGGGCTCCGCTCAATAGGCAGAATACGGCGTGACCGGCCTGGGTGGGAACGGCACTGGACCGTGCTGAGGCGTGAAGAGATAGCGCAGCCACACCATCCCGACGTTCGGTGCGTAGTCATGCGAACGATCGATCTCGATGCTGCCGCCGACGATCCAGTGCGGTGTGATCCGGTACTCGGCCGCAGCCGCCACCGTGTAGCTGAAGCCGTTCGTGCTGCCCGCGCCGAAATACGGCGCGCCGAGGTTTGCCGCGCTCAGGCGCGCGACGGCCAGATCCTGCAGCAGGCTGCTGGTCGGGAAGTACGGCGAGGTGTCCTCGTGCGTGAACGACCAGCCCACCGAGCCGCGCACCTCCCACGAGAAGCGCTCGTAACGCCCGGTCCAGTCGATCGGCAGGCCAACGGACGTGAAGCGCTGCGGGCTGAAATAGCCGCCGTTACCAAACGTGTAGAAGTGCTCATTACGCGAGTAATGCCAGAACAGGCCGAAGAGTCCGCTCGTCACACGCTGGTTCGGCGTCTGGAAAACGGGCCAGCTGACGCCGGCGAGCAGCCGCAGCTCATTGTCGCTGGGCACGTTTTCGCCGGTGAGCACGCCATAGCTCACGCTGCCGTACACATTGCCGCTCGCGAAGATGTTCTGCGAGCCGCGCAGGGTGATGGTGTTGCGCACGACGCCGCCCCACTTTTCCCCCGTCACCGGATCGACGCCGCCCGCGTACGAAACGAGACTGTCCGTGACGGGTCGGCGCGATAGGTCGACACCCAGCGTGGCGTCCGGGAACTGGTGCTGATATTGCAGGCCGCCCAGCACGCTCTCGATCGGAAAGCCGAGCGGCGTGCTGCCAATGTCCACGCGCCAGCTATCCTTCGCGCCTTTGAACTCGTAGCCGGCCGCGAGCGAGACGCCGGTCGCGCTCTGGTGGATCGAGCCGAGCCCGGCGTTGCCGAACGCGGCGATCTTGCCGTACTGCGACGCGGCGTTGAAGTCGCCGCCGGGCAGCGAGCCCGCGTCGAGGTAGACCGTATCGGCGTGGAAGAAATAGTGGCCGGTGTAGCCGTCGGGAATGCGCACGTAGAGCGGGACCGTGGTCGCATTCAGGCGCGACGTGCCGGGGTCGCCGTTGAGGTTCGACTGGATCACTTCAGTCGAGATGTCCGGCTGGCGACGGTCCTGCAACTGCTGGAGCGCGCGACCGACGGGCGTCAATCCGTCCGTGCCGGGCTGGGGCGGCCCTTCAGCGCGTTCCTGAGTGCCTGCCTCGCGGTACAGCGCGGCGGCGTCGTTGAAACGGCCCTGCGCTTCATCGATACGGCCAGCCTGCAAGGTCAGGTCCGAGCGTTGCGGAAACTCCCCGCGCAACGGCCCGATGACTGCTGCCGCCTCGTCCTCGTGGCCTTGCGCGACGAGACGCTGGGCGATCGCGAGGCGCGTGTTCACGTCGTCGGCGGGCGTGTCGGCGAGCACTTCGCGCGTGAGCGCAGTGGCCTCCGTGCGCCGCCCCATGTGCTCATACATGCGCGCGAGCGTGAGGCGCGCGTCGGCGTTATCGGGTTGTTTGGCCAGCGCGGATTGTGCTGCGCGCGCGCCGGCACGAAAGTCGCCCGCGGTTTCGTCCACGTCGGCCTGCGCGAGGAGCCAGCGCGCATCGGTATGCTGCGCGTCCGGTACGCCCGCGAGCGTGCGCCGCGCGCCGTGCACGTCGCCACTGTCGAGCTGGCGATTCACGGTGCGCAGCGCGAGCCGCAGCGACTGGTCGTCGAACTGCGCGCGCTGCGTGTCCGTCATGCCCGGCAGTGCGCGCGACCGCGCGGTCCAGACGGCGAGGTCGTCGTCGCGGTGCGCCGCCGCGAGCAGATCGCCATAACGCAGCCGCACGGCGATGGCCGGGTCTTGCGGATGCGCGTCGAGCCAGTCCTTCACCAGAGCGAGACCGCGATCCGCGTCGCCGAGTGCGATCCATTCCTGGCCGATCGTCGCGAGCATCTGGGGGTCGTTCTGCGCAACCGCTTCGGCCTGCCTGAGCGACGCGCGCGCTTCGTCGTCGCGTCCCTCGGCTGTCTGCTGGCGCGCATCACGCACGAGCCGTTGCGCGGTGATGTTATCAGCCAGCTCGCGCATGGGCTGTGTGCGCTCCTGCGGCGAGATCTGTTCTATTTGTGCGTTGGCGGCGTCGATGTCGCCGAGCGCGTAGTTGAAATAGAGCGCGCTCGCGTAGCGCATCTGCGTGGACGGCGCGGCCTTCAGGCAGTCCTCCATGACCGCGCGGCCAAGCGCGGGCAGCTTCAGGCCGGCGTAGAGCTGGGCAAGCGAATAGCGCAGCCACGGATCGTCGGGCGTGAGGCGCACGGCCTCTTCGAGCTTCGCGATTGCGGCGCTGTTGTTCTTTTCCGTCATCGATTGCTGTGCCTGCAACGACAGCACCGTGGCGCGCATCCTGGCCAGTTGCGCCTGCGAGCCCGAACTCGCCAGCCGCGGTGAAACGCTGGCCATCAGCGGATCGATTTCGTTCTCCCGATGCGTCGCGCGCAGGATCGTGACGAGGTCGCGCAACGCATCGATGTCGGGCTTCGCGGCGGTCGCAAGCGGGCGCGCCACGGCCTCGGCCTCCGGCCACTTCTGCTGCGCGATCAACGCGTCGATCAGCGCACGTTGTGCGATCACGTTGGACGGGTCTTGCCTCAGCGCCTCGCGTGCGAGCGCCTCGCCCTCGGCAGGCTTGCCCTGGCTGTTCGCGGTGTTCGCCTTCGCGATCGTCCCCCAGAGCGTGGCGGTGGCGATCAGGCTGCGCCACTTGCGGGCGTTGTCGGGGTCCAGCGTGAGCGCACGTTCGAACAGCGCGCGCGCTTCGTCCTGGCGTCCTTCGCGCTGGCGCGCGAGCCCCTGCTCGCCGAGCGCATCACCCTGTTCGCGCCGCGCGCGCTGCTCGGGTGTCTCGGGGGCCCGGGGCGCGCCGGCGTTGCCGCGCTCAGCGAGACGCGCGGCCGTTGCTTCGTTTACGCCCTTCCTTTCGAATTCGGCCACCACACTCTGAGCCAGTGGATCGCCAGGTACTTCCTGTAAATAGCGCCGCCACCAGATGTAGTACGCCGGGTCGTCGTGCGGCGAATAGACGAGCGCGCGCCGCCATAGATCGAGCGCCATCTTGCGATTGCTTTGCGGCTGCTGGTAGACGCGGTAGAGCAGGTTCAGCCCTTGGAGACGCGTGCTCCAGTCGTTGGTCAGCACGTCGGCGAGGACCAGTTGGAGATTCAGGTCGTCCGGGTTCTCGCGAATGCGCGTTTGTAAATCGGCGAGCGCTTGCGCGCGGCCTTCGGGCGTGCCCGCGAGAATGCGGTAGTAGAAGTGGGCGAGATCGCCGTGCGGCGCACCGTTCGGAAAAAGCGCCTGCAGCCGTTGCGAGGCCTGCGCATGTTGGCCCGCGGCGGCTAGCTTTTCGATCTGCGCTATCTCGCCCTTGCCGGTCGTAACGAGGCGATACGCGTCGGCAAGCTCCTGCGTGGCAGGATGATTCGGTGCGATTTGCCGCAATTGCTGGAGGTACTTCGCGGCGTCTTTGATCCGGTTCGACTTCAGTTCGATCTCGCCCATCATGGCGAGTGCCTCGGGCTGCTGCGGCGAGATCAGCAGCGCCTTCTTAATGACGTGTCGCGCCATGTCCGGACGGTTCATGCCTTCCCATTTGCGCGCGGAGGCCAGCAGTTGCGCGAGCTGAGGGCTCAGCGCCGCGGGTTCGGCCGGATGCGCGGAGCGCGTCGGCGCGGTTTGCTGCTGCGACTGCGCGTGTGTCATGCCGCTCATCCCAGCGAGGAACGCCGCCGAGATCGTGACGACCGCTGCGCAGGGCGGCCGCTTGGGCACCAGGGCGGCGCATGCGGTCAATGCGGCGTGGCACATGTCGACTTCCAAGCCGGCACGAGCTGGCCGTTCGGGTCGAAACGGTAGAGGCCGTCCAGATAACCGAGCCCGAAGAGCATCAACACCTCAGTGTAATAGCCGGACGGCGCCGCCTTCGCCATGCTGCGCGAGCGGGCCACCTGCGCCGCCGCGAGGTCGCTGCGCCCCAGCGCCGCGAGATACGGTGCGACCGCGGCCGAGAAGCCGCCATTGCCCGCATTGGGGCCCAGTGCGCCCGTTTGCGTGTCCACCCGTTCGGGCGGATAACCGTGTACCGCCACATGGTTGGCGAGCGGCGCGAACGTCCTCAGCGTGGCCGTGCGCAGCGGGTCGGCGGCGTCGAGCATGCCGGCCCACAGATAGACGCGGATGGCGTCGTAAGAGCCCTGCGCGCTGGTTTTTGCGTCGGGCGCGAAGCCGAGGCTGGTGCGGAATTCGACCCAGTCGGGCGAGAAGCCGTGAGGCGCGGTCTCGTTGACGAGACGCGCCGAGGTGTCGAGCAACGCGCGCCACTCGGGCTGGTCCGGCAACGCGTACGCCATGCCGCGCATCAGTTGCAGCGGCACATAGCTGGGGTTCAGACGCCAGAGGCCCGGCGCCGGCGCGAAGCCCGCAGGGCCCGGCAGCAGGGTGCGGCCGAGCCCCGGCAGCAACGCGGTTTCTTCGCGCACGATATTGCGGGCCATCAGCGTGCCGAGCGCCGTGTAGTGCCGCCGCTGCCACAGGCGGCCTGCTTCGAGCAGCGTCCACGCGATCCACAGATCGGAGTCGCTTGCGGGGTTCGGATCGAGCACGGTCCATGTCTGCGTCGTTTGCGCTCCGCTCGCGGGCGTGGACGCCGATGCCGCATCGGCCGGTATCTGCCTGCCCCATAACCACGCGGGCAGTTGGGTGGTGAGATCGCCCTTCGCCAGATTGTTTTCGGTCCACGTGAGCACCTTGGAGAAGGTGGCGCGGTCGTTGGCGACGAGCGAGAAAAAGAGCGCGTAGCTCTGGCCTTCCGAGGTGGTAATGAGCTTCGGCGTGCTCGCGTCGATTACGCGGCCGTCCGCGCTGATCGTCGAGCGTTTGAATGCGCTCCAGTCGGGCCAGTCGCAGGTGCGCGATGACGCGCCGGGCGCGGCAGCGGCCAGTATCGTGACGGGGGCCGCAGTCTGCGCCGCGCATGGAAACGCGACCGCCAGCAAGATTGCCAGCAACGCCGCGAAGGCCAGCACACCGGCCGCAAGCCGCAAGGCGGAGCGCCACGGGCGAATCGCGAACATGCTCAACCCCCGCCGGTGCGCCGCACGGCAAGACGCGACAGCGCCCAGAACACCGCGAGAGAGACGATGAGCCCTCCGAGGATGCCGGCAATCGCCAGCAGCGACGGGTAGTTCGAGACGAAGATCCAGAGCCGCGCGTACCACGGCACCTCACCCACGAAGTAGCGCCCGCCGAGCTCGAGACTGTCCACCTGCGTGCCGCGGATCAGCGTGAGATCGCCGTACACGGGCGATGGACGGCGGTCGTCCTGCAACACGGCGAGCGCATCGCCCAGCTGCGCGGGCGAAGTCGCCGCGATCGCGACGACACTGCGCCCGGCCGCGAGCGGCGACTCGAAGCCGATCAGCGCGGCGAGCGGCCCGGACGTGCTGATGACCGCCTCGCCAACCGGCGTCTGAAGCGGACGGTGCCTGCCCGTGGGCCAGTTGTTCCAGGCCTCCCTGCGCTGTTCGCGCAGGCGCAGCGCGGCACTGCCTTGGCTGACGACAAGCGGCAACGCCTTGCCCCATTTCGCGAGCAGGTCGCCCGCCGAGCCGGTGCCGATCACGAGAAGATCGCGATTGCGTGCCGAATCAACATCCTTTGCCGCGACCAGTTCGACGCGCAGCGCCGGCAGGCCGGTCCACGCGCCCATGTCGCCGAGCAGCGTCAGGGCGGCGGCCTCGTCGTCGGCGGTGGGCGCATCGGGAACGACGACCGCCGTATCGGACAGATCGGCCATCCGCGTGAAAGGGAAGCCGCTCATCGTGAAGTACGACAGGTTGGGCATCGCAGTGAAATGCACGAAGCCGCTGAAATCGATGGTCGAGTTGGGATCGATCGCGGCGCGCGCGACGTTCGTCGCCGTGGACGCGCACAAGCCAGTTTTTTGCGGATCCATATGGAACTGGAACTGTAGCGTATTGTTGTCGGCGACTCGGAAGGGGGGAACCGACACTTCGTCGGATGAACCGGTTTCCGTGTTCGTCAGCAACGGGATGTTCAGGCGCATATCCTCGGAACCAGCGTGCGACGGTCGCAGCCGCTCCGAGAGGAGGAGCTGCTCATTGATGCTGGTGTTGAGCATCGAATCGTTGAACGTGGACGGCGCGGTGTAACGGTAGTGCACGTCCATCGGCGCGCTTTGCCGCGCCCACGCGTAGAGGTCGGGAGGCACGCGCAGGTTCACGCGGATCTGCGGCGGATTGAAGCCGGACACCTCGAGTTGCTGCGGGTCGTCCACCAGATCGCGGAACAGGATCGGGCGGTCCACTGGCGCCCACTTCGGCGCATCGTATGGTCGGCGGCCCGGACCGAGATCGATCGAGCGGATCAGCACGCTATTGCCCGTCATGCTCGCATGGTCGAGCACGAGCGCATTGGCGGCGCTCTGCAGTTCCTTGCCGTCGCGGCCGGCGAGCACGAGCAGCTTGCGTCCGGATTGCGCAGGGCTTGCCGGATTCGCCATGACCATGACGGTCGGCCCTCTGATTTCCGGCAGCGTGAGTCCTGGCGGCATCGCGCCGGGCATTGCCAGCACGATTGCATGCGAGTCCGGCGGAAGCGCGTTCAGTACGCTAAAGCGTGCGTGACGATAATCGGCGAGATTGCCGAACCACGAGGCGACGACGCCGGCGGTTTGCAGCGTGGCAAGCGGGGCGTTGGTCGGCAGCACGAACGGCAGCGTCAGCAGCCGGTCGTCACGGCGATCGAAGAAGGGCCGCGGCAGCAGGGCGAGATTGTCGGGAAGCGCGACGCCCGAGGTGGTCAGCGTCAGCGTCGTCGCCGGGATGACATCGGTCCACAGCGACGAATGATAGGGATCCTCGCACGAGTCCGTCGTGTAGTGCGCAACCATCTGCAGCGTGATCTGGTTGAAGTCCGTGAAGAGGAGCGGGTCGAGATCGAGCGTGCGCGTCACCTGCTTGCCGGCGTCTTCCTTGTCGAGCGGCAGCGTCGCGACATTGACGCCGTTGAGCAGCACCTTGATGTGCGAAAGCGGAAAGATCAGCGCGGGCGACCAGGCCATGTCGAGCTTGAGCTTCGCAGAGGTCACCACTTCGTCGGTGCGCACGCCCACGTTCAGCGTGCCGGTGGAGGACACGCCGCGCAGCGCCATGGGCCCGTAGGTGCCCATCTGGCTCAGTGTGAGTACGCGCGTTCGGGGCGGGGCAGCAGCGCCAGTTGGCGGGGGCGCTTGTGGGCTGGTGCCGGCGGCCGTATCGGCAGGCGAGGCGGGTGAGGGGGCCGCGCTGCCGGTCGCGATGCAGAGCGCGAACAGCATTCCGGCACAGAGTGCGGCGAGACTGGTTTGAAGGAATACGCGCATCGAAACCCTCGATCGACGTAATCAATCACTGCTAGTCACGAAATTCTTTCGAATTCCGAATGGATCAAGCCCGATGAAAGGTGGGCGCGCGAAATGACACAAATGGAGGGCCCGCGTTCGACGAGACGCGCTAACTGGAGGCGGTAAACAAACGAACTGCGTCAACCGACTTCTACTCGGTTCCGCCCATTGTCCTTGGCGCGATACAGCGCTAGGTCCGCGCGCTTGACGATGGCGCCGACGTCATTCTCACGAGGCTGGCGCTCGGTCACGCCGATGCTGACCGTAAACGGAATCGGCTTGCCGAGCCGCCAGATATGCTCGAAGTTCTGTTGCTCGATCGTCAGGCGCAAGTCGTCGGCGATGCTTGTTGCCTGTTCGATATCGAGGCCCGGCAGCGCGGCGACGAACTCCTCGCCTCCCCAGCGGGCAAAGACGCCGATGCGCCGATCGGCGTTCATCACGACCTTGGCGAGGACGCGCAGCACTTCATCGCCAGTGTCGTGTCCGTAACTGTCGTTGATCTTTTTGAAGTAATCGATATCGAGGATAAATATCGAAAGCTTGCTGTCAGTCCCGAGAAGGTTCTCGACCGTGTCCGCAAATTCCCTGCGGTTGGGCAGGCCGGTCAACTCGTCGGTCACCGCCTGCTTCTGAAGCAGGTCCATCAATTGAACACGATCAGCGATATCGCGAATCACAGCGGTGAATTCGATCAGCCCGCCCACGTTGATTTTCGAAATCGCGATCTCGACGGGCAGCAGCGAGCCGTCGCGATGCAGTCCGTAGACACGGTTGCGCTCGTCCATTTGCCGCGAGCGAACCGGCGAACGGGCGAACTGATGAACGTATTGCGAGTGATTGGCGCGGTAGCGCTCGGGCAGCAGTTCCGTAATGGAGCGGCCCACCATTTCCTCGGCCGAGTAGCCGAAAAGATTTTCGGCGGCGCGATTGAATAGCGTGATGCAGTGCTGCTGGTCGATCGTAATGATCGCGTCATAAGCGGCATCCACCACGGAGCGAAAACGCGAGGTGCTGACTTCCAGTTCATGCATCAACTGCATCTTTGCTGTGATCTCGAGACCGGTGACCAATATATAGAGCACGGAGGTCCCGCCTCCGTGTCTGAGCGGCTTCAACGACAAACGCCACCAGTGGGTGCCGTCCCTCAGGTCATAGGCCTGCTCGAGTTCCTGAGCAGCCGCTGATTCAAAACATTCGCTCAGCTTGTGACGGAATTCGGTGCGCGCGTAATTAGGGATCAGAGTGTCGAACGACGCTGGAAACGACCTGATGGCGCTGCGCTTGCCGCCCGTCATCTGCAGGAAATTTTCGTTGCAGGCCCAAACCAGTAACTGCCCTGCCTCGTCGCGCCCGATCATCGCAACGCTCGCGGCCATTTCGTCGACGAACTCGCGCATCTCGGAGGACCGGGCATCAATCATGCAACCTCCGGACAATGATTAAATTGCTCCCGAACCGCGTGCGGGCGCCATTGACTAGTGCACTCGAGCGGGAAGGAGAACATCTGGCTCACCCAGCAATTGAACTGGCACAGCATCCTCTGGCAGTGTTGCGTGGACACGATCGCGCAGCCACGCATCGAAGGCGTCATGCAGTTCTGTATGTTGCAGGGCGAAGTCGACCGTTGCCTGGACATAACCCAGCTTGGTGCCGCAGTCGTACCGCTTGCCGACAAACTCGTACGCGAGTACCTGTTCGTCCCTGAGCATCGAATGGATGGCCGGGGTCAATTGAATCTCGCCATTCGCGACGGGCTTTATAGCGCGGAGATGTTCGAAGATGGCTGGCATTAGTACATAGCGGCCTGCAACCCCGAAGCTCGATGGCGCCGCTTCCGGAGAAGGTTTTTCTACGATCTTGCTGACGCTAATAACACGCTCATCCCAATGACGGCCGTCGATTACGCCATGACTCGATGCGTCACGGGAATCGAATTCCTCGACCGCAACAACTGATAAGTCGTAATGGCCAAAGATGTGCACCATTTGCGCGAGGACGGGAGGATAGCCCTGGAGTAGGTCGTCAGCAAGGACCACGGCAAATGGCTCGTCGCCGATGAGCTTTTCCGCACAGAGAACGGCGTGACCGAGCCCAAGAGGTTCTGCCTGCCGGACATAAATGCATTCGACCTCTGGTGGCTTGATGCTCCGCACGAGGTCAACGAGGCCGTGCTCGCCGCGGGCTCTGAGCACGTGTTCGACCTCGTAGGATGTGTCGAAGTGGTCTTCAATGACACGTTTGCCGCGGCCGGTGACGAATATCAGTTCAGTGATTCCCGCGGCTATCGCTTCTTCAACGGCATACTGAATAAGAGGTTTGTCAATAATCGGCAGCATTTCCTTGGGACTCGCCTTAGTGGCGGGAAGAAAACGCATATCGATTCCCGCGACCGGAAATACGGCCTTATGGACCGCGAGCATGATGACCTCGGCTGCAGAGCAGGGCGACAACCCTCAGAGTAGGTCTGGATCCGATTTTTGTGAAGAATTATTACTATGCTTTAACAGGGGCAGTTCAGTCGCGGTATTCCCCTATAGCTTGCCGCGAAAGCCTCCCCGACCTGCCGCGCCTCATCACTGTGCAGGTAGATCGAGGTGGGCGAGACCGATGCGTGGAGCATGTTGTCCCTCACCGTCGTCAGTCCGGCGCCGCGACCCAGCGCGCATGTCGCACGCGTGGGACGCATCCAGCGCGGACCGGCGCGCCGAAGCTTATCGGTCTGAGGCGGATTATCAGTAGGCGGTCTATTGACCACGCCCCCCAGAGGTTAGGGTGGCCAGCAGCGCCCTGGGCATGAGTGCCGCATAGTCGTCAGCGGTTGCAGCGAGGGGCAACTTCTCGAACAGCGAGGCGAGATAGCGGTATGGATCGGTGCCATTCGCCTTGCAGGTCTCGACCTGTGAGTGGCGCTGGCCTGTGCGCCGGCAACGGTGTCGGCGAACAGCCATCCCTTCCTTCCGACGACGAAGGGACTAATGGCGTTTTCACAGTTGTTCGATATGGGCCAGTTACCGTTCTCGACGTAGCGGACCAGCTTGGACCACTGACCACGCAAGTACTGGAGAGCCTTGCCAAGCAAACTCGACGGCACGACCGTCGGTAGCTGCTCGACCATCATGCGCGCGATGATAGCGAGCACGCGACTGCTGTATCGAGCACGCAGCCGCTGCCGACGTTCCCCTGCCCACTTCGGGCTGCGTGCCTCGACAGCGAACAGCTTTCCAATCAACCCGATGAACCGCGTGGCCAGCGGGTCTGGTGTGCGCGCTGCCTTCGGCACGGTCTCTTCCGCCTTGATGAAGCCGCGGCCTACATGCGACCAGCATCCGAGATGTACGAGCTGGTGATCATGAGCGATGCGGTTGTACAGCTCGTAACCGTCGCTCATCAGCACGCCGCCCGGCTTCGTGCCCGCATAGATTCGCTGTGCATGCTGCGCACCGGGCCCCGGCGAGTACGAGAACATTCGAAAGGGCGGTCCAGAGCCGTTCACGTGTGCCCACCGGTAGCTCTTCGATTGAGGTCGTCGTCCCACCTCCTTCAGCACCTGGAAGGTCGTCGCGTCACCGTAGATGAGTTCCGAGTCGAGCAGCACATCGCCCATCAGGTTTATCACGGGCCGCGTGGCCAGTCCAACGCGAACAACGCTCGCGGCCAGAGTGTTCGATGAGATGTCGCCGCCGAAGCGGCGCGGCAGGGTTGCCTGTCGGTACGGTGGCATGCCGTACCGGTACTTTCCGGTGACGCTCAATTGACGCGCGCAGCCGCCGCCATTCGGTATTTGTAATGCGCCCTGTTGCGGCCGTCGATGCCACGACGATCCTCTACTTATCACGGCCTTCGTCGGTGGCAAGATTTCCCGCCGGAGGTTCCACGGTCAGAAAGCGACTCGTGGAAACGTCATCGCCAGCGTGGACCGGTTTCGCGGAAACCGACACCTTGCTTCCGAGCGGTAGCACGACGCCCCTGGCATCGTCAAAATCAGCGCCGGGAGCGACACGTCGCCTTCTTTCGGGAGAAGATTTATTTCCTTTACTAGATCGCGCGTGTCCGAATTGTCGTCGGGATTAACGACGCTACTGGCCGCCAACCGTCTGGACCACCCAGCACTCATATTACGGCCTGTCGCTACCGCAGAAACTCGTAACGTTCGATGTCAGCGCATATGCAAACAGCCGGCACAACATACTGCGGGCAGTCGTGAGTCGCTGCCAAATGTCTCAAGCAGATCGACATGAGTCAAAACGCATCGGGCAGCACGCGGCCATCTACGGCCATCGCCTGCGTGCGCCTGACGACGTTCGGACGTCGAGTCGCATCGCTCTCGCCACGATGCACGCGGGCCCGTCCGGCACATCATGGCCGGCCCGATATCCAAGCCTATCGGCTTTCGGGTCCCGACGAGAATGCACGCTGCTTATCAGCGGCGCTCACAGAGCTGCATGTTCCCTGCATAGGGAATGTCTAGGTACTCAAGGTGCGCAATTCGCCAGAGAGCAACCCCTTCACAGTCCTCAGGAAGATACCAAGAATAGCAAGGCTGGCGATACAAAGTAGAAGCATGGCGATGCTGCTGGTTATGCGACCGGGCCTCTCACTTGCAACCCTGAGAGAGCAGATCGCCGACGCTGAGAGAGGGAAGCTGACAGCCCACCATGCGAGACGAAAGGGACAGCAGGCTGCAAGATAGCGCATTTGTCCGAAGAGAACCGCGAGGAAAAACAAAGTCAGCATGTAGAGTGCTTCTGCGAACAGGTCATGGTTACCGGTCACCGTGATGTAGGCCGAGTAGCCGACGGCAAAGGGCGCAACGAGAATCATCAATGTCGGTCGCAAGCCGTCCGGCATTGGCTCCTCGAACAACAATCGCGCAAAGATCAGCGTCAAGATTGGCACCGCGAAGAATAGCCCAACCACGAGTGCGAAAACGCCGAGTCCCGAACTGGCTGGTAGACCGAGCGCGGGCATCGCCAATGGCAGGTCGAGCATGCCAACAACCGGAATGATCCACACAGGAGTGGCGTGGGGCAACTGCTGGCGGCGACTTATCCATCGGCTGACGATGAGCCACGCTAAAAACACCATGCCGACGGCACCCACTACCCACATGCCGAACGCGAGTGCATGGCTTACACGTACCAAAACGATTGGCAGCAGCAGAAGACTGATTGCTACCGTTCCGAACAGACAGCCGGCAATCGGATGCCCAAACTCCGTCTTCACCGCGTGCCAGGCAGTCAGGCATTTCCAACCATATCCAAGAACCAGCGAAACGAAGACCGCTACGGCGACAGCTCCGATGCCATCAGCGATCGAGCCCGGCACGCCATACATCTGCGAAGCAGCGCGCCAGGCAACAGCGAGCCCAACCAGCCCCATGACCGATCCAAATAGTCCGATCGGCAGGTAGTCGAACGCCTGTCCAGTCTGGGACGGACGACTTGCGAGCATCTGCATTTCGTGGTCGTTGGTACTCATCCGAGCTCCAGTCAGTGAGCGACTCTGGCAGAACTGATCAACGTATGGAAACTTTCTCTTACGATGTCGATACGTGCGCAGGAACCTGGCATCAGGCCGCGATGCGCGCCAGAAACCGGAATTGTGGGTTATGCCATACGCATCGTGTAGAGGGACGCCCAAATCGGCGCGGTAGCAACTATGCTTGCGTCATGGCTTTCACGACGTCCTGAGTCGTGACGACAGCGTGTGCGAGAAACGCATAGTTGACAAGTGCGGCCTTATAACCGTCGCCCCACGTCGGATGGCGCGGCCCGGCCGTGGCGTCGGCGACGACGGTCACTTCGAAACCCTGCTCGATCAGATCGCGTAGATGAGCTTCGACACACATATTAGCTAGCATGCCGCCAAGCACGACTTTCTGCACATTGCGCTTGCGAAGTTGCAGCGTTAGATCGTTGGTCTGTGGACCGAAAACCTTATGTGGGCTCACAACAATAGTTTCGCCATCGTCAATGAACGGCTTGAATTCCTCCAGCCAGTCGGCCCCCGACTTCTGAAACCCGCTCAGGTTCAGCGCGCCCGTTCGCGCGAACGTCCCCGTTTGAAACTCACCCGCCTCAAGCGGGCCATTGAATTGCCACCGAGTGTCGCTTGGGTAAAAATAGTGCGGGGAGATGAAAACAGCGAACTTCCCGGCTTTCGCTGCCCTGAAGATTGACAGCATATTTTCGACGGTCTTATTTTCAGTCACGCTTGCGCCAAGAACGCCCCAATTCTTCCCGTTTGGGCTGAGTACGTCGTTCTGGGGATCAGTGAATACTACCGCAGTATCGGCTGGATCGTATTTCATAATTCGCTTTCCTAAAAATGGAGTTGAGATGGCCGCCGAAACTTGCCCCGTTGATGCACCTTATTCGCCGTTCATACGCCTCGGGATCGCCATAACGATTATCTGGAAGATGACATAACGAACAGCCACGCCAAAACGAAGACAACAAGATGACAACACCGGGAGCGTTGAATTCTTCCGCAGCATGTCGGTCATTTCCCAGAATAGCCCTTTCAAGTCACCGATCGCGTGCGACCTCAGATCCCATATATTCCGCCAATCAGCGCGGCCGACGCCAACGTGATTCGATCATTGTAGTAAAGATTTTTGATGGGACGAACCGATGCCATGGGAATAATTGGTGGTTTGTACATTTTTTATTCCTCTACTGCGAACAGTCGTGTCACGGTGAAAAGAACGTGTCATACGTCGGAACGCACTGTGAGGTGTATGCATCGTGGGGCCAGCGGTGCAGGTACCGGCAAGGATATTGCTAATAGTGCAAGACATCGTTCCTGAATCGGTCGATTGCACTCAGCTCTAGGTATCGTCCAGAATTTGGGTGCTGTCTTTGAACGACGCAAATGGCGAGGCAAAGGCAGAACCGCATTTATAACGCATCGGTGGTGGTTCCAGTGGCTCACTTTTTTACCGGTAGGGACAGCTTGCGCCGCGGTATCTGCGGCGGTTCTTGCCACGATAGCGGGCGTTGCAACGCCGCAGCCCCCAACGGCCCCTTTGGGTCGGTTTGGTGCATTCGCCGGCGCGACGGCGGCCGCGAGGAGCCCGCATCGCCAGCAGGCAGAACGCGGCCCAGGAGGCGCCGTTCAGATCGATGGTTGCTCGGACATTCAGATGTCTGCTACCTTACCTGCGACCGGCCATTCGATAGAAAGGGGCGAAGGGCTATTCGGCGGCCTTTGTCCGCTGACGCGGGTTGACTGCCTGACTTCTCCGGACTATTTCAATCTTGGAGTAAGGCCGGAAAAGGTCGGCTATCGGAGTGGAAATGACGTTCGAGCGTCGGTCAAAGCGCTCAACCGTACGACGGGACTGGCCGCTAGCCGATCCTCTCCCACACGAGCTTCAATCGCGTATCCCGGCCTAATACCTTGTTCTTCGGCGTGATGGCAATGCGCGTGGGACTCTCGAAATGTATGTGACGGATCTGCGGCTGAACCAGATCAGGATCGGATGCGCCGTCAACATTCGTGACAAGTTCCGTTCCATCAAAACTATACCTGCCACTGTAGGCAGCGAATACTCGCTGAATATCGGTGGGCAGTGAAGAGCTTCCATCAATCACAACCACTATCATCCGTTCGACCTCGAACATGAGGACGCCCATCGGGCATTTCCCCAACGGAGGCGACAGTTCTCGCCCCTCGTCATCGAAGGCAAATGCTTCGATCAACTTCCACGTTGTTCCGGATAGAGATTGCATCTGATGTCCTCAAGAACGTCCACGAATGTAAGTCGGAATTGAGCGGCCGGTTGTGGCCGTAAGTGGTGGCTTGACGGCGACAGAATCAGGGTGGGCGGTGACCTTCTCCAATCGAGAAAGCCCAGATCGACTACCGCTGGCCGGCTTGCTGCAGCTGAGCGATCTCTGCTTGCACCTGCGCGCGCGTCAGCGCCCCCTCCGACTGCGCCAACGATGCAATTGGCACAGCAATGACGGCGACCGCGCAAACTGTGTGGACTGACGTCTTCATAATGGCCCACCCCTTGGTTAGTTACTCCGGCTGACTCGCGCTTAGTTTTTCGCGGTCACCCGATCAAAGATTAGGCGAGCAACCATACAGTAGTCGTTCATTCATCGAATGTGGATATTGGCGAGGCGCTCGTGCGCGAGGATGCGCTCGCTCCGGCTGTCGAGTGTCCGCGAGGGGCGAGGTACAAGCTTGATACGGACTTCCCGTGTGGCCGCTTAGCCCATGGGAGCGGACGGCTGCCGGTCGAGGAGGCGAATGTCTCTTCAGGGTCGACAGTACGCATTCGTTGAACTCGGTAGCAATCATTCGTCACCGCTCCTCGGTGAACGACCGGTTAGCAGCCTTAAACAGGCATGTCAGCGTCGATACACGAGCGTCAGCCTTGGCCGATCAGCCGCCGGCCGACTTAAGTTTGGCAGCGGTGACCTGACGGTATCGCTGACGGTACGGACCTCCCAAGTCCTCTGGAAATGCGAGGCGTACACAATCATTTTTAAGCAGACGGCGCTGATTTTCCGATACGGTCCACATAAAGCCGTTGAGTGCCGGGAGGGAATGCCGGTATCGCTGACGGTATCGGCGGGCGCTATGGGACCCGAGTCAGGCCAAGCGTTGGGTTTGCGGCGGATGGTTGTCAATAGAGTGGGAGTGATTCAGGATCGCCTGACATCGTCTCATGCGGTATAGAAACCCACGTTAAACCCACGCGCCGCAATGGCGATTGTCGTGCCGGTACCGTTTGAGGCAGATGAAATCGCCGATCACGATACCGTCAGGCGGACTGACGGTATCGGACGGAGAATCAAAATGAGCAAAGGTAGGTCAGAATTCAATCGGCGTTGACCCCGCGCGTCTGAACCTGACGCCGGCCGAGTTGGATCAGTACCGGACTACGATGGGCCGCCCGCGTCCGCCTCGACCCTGGGGGATGTGTTGCGCTCCAGTCTCATGTACAGGTTCGCGGTCACGATACCGAAGACGATGTGAACGAACAGGCTGGCCCCGTTGCGCGCTTCTGCGAACCACGGAAAAAACCGCGTCATGCCGTAAAAATTAATCAGGTAAACGACTACAGCGAACGCGCCACCCGCCAGTGAAGCCATCCCCGTGCTCGAGTCAAGCTTGAATGACGTCATGATCAGACCGAGGATCAGCGCCAACACAATGGCAAGGGCAAAATGCACCACAAAGGCCGCGAGCACGATGCCAATTGAGAATGATTGCGGCGACTGCAATGCGCCTCGTCCCAGAATGATCGCGGCGACCATGCGTGGGGGCTCCAGCAGACTTCCGCCCGTCATCACTGCCATCAGGATCACCCCTAACGCCAGGAACACAGCGCCGGCAATGACGCCTGCCAGCACGGCTGCCCGCCAGTCGGGCTGGCCGTGTGTGAAATGATGGGAATTCATGTGAAGTTGCACGATTTTTCTCCCGATCGATTCGGATAATTCATTCTAGTCGTCCAACTCGCAAGACTGGTAGCGCCGCATCGTGATCGCAACCCCGACGGATGATCCTCGTTCTGGCGACGAAGGGGTGCGACGAACCATACGTGCAAGAGACCCTTGATGCACGTCAGTCGCTGAGAGGTAGGAGGGTTGTCCGCGGCAGACCTGTCCACGGATCGATAATTAAGCTTTTAGCTCGCAGTGGAGAATCAAATGCCCGTGAAATCGATAGCACTGCAGATGGCTGCGGGGATGGCGCTGTCGATTCCGTCGTAAAGCTGCCGCGACCACGCTTGCTCGACCAGCACGAACAGCGCGACGATGCGCCCATTCCGCGCTGGAATCCGCCTTAATGTCTGCTTTCGACAACGGCCGCAATCGTATCCGTTCGATAGGCGCGAAATCGATCAACCATAATGGCGGCAAAGGCGTAGTGTTACATAGCGGACCGCTCAGAGTGGACGGTATGGAACCCGCTCGCGGCACCACGGCATAGTCCCGGCGCGTGCCACCGCATGCACTGGTGCCTCGGCGCGGGCGAGGTGGGGCGGCATGGTCTGCAACCGCTAGTCAACGATGGAAGGAGGCCCCATGTCACTCATCGTCGCAGCACGCTTTACGACATTCCCCGCCGCTGAAGACGCGGCGCAACGGCTCTTTGATGCCGGTTTCGTCGAGGAGGACGTCACACTGTTTTTCGTCAATCCGCCCGGCCAGCACGCACGTTTTCAGCCCGGCGGCGGTACCAGCACCGACGCAAGCGCGAGGGAGGCGCCGAAGGGTGCCGAGATAGGCGTCACGATTGGCGCAGCGGTTGGCGCCGTGATCGGCGTCGGGATCTTCGCGGTGTTTTCGGCGCCGCTTATCATGTCGCTGATCGCAGCCGGGGTGAGTGCGTATGTCGGTGCATTGGTCGGCGCGATGATGCGCACGTACGAAGCCGGCAACGAAGAAACCCGAGGTTCCGGGGTGCTGGTGGCCGTACACGTGACGCCGGACAACCAGTTGGACGCCGCACGGGTGCTGCGCGATGCGGGAGGCGCGGCGATCGAACGCGCGACCGGCAGTTGGCAACAAGGGCGGTGGGCCGACTTCGATCCGCTCAAGCAGCCTGTGCCGCTCAACGAATTCAGTGAGAAGCACGCCTGATTTGACGGTGTTTTTCGCTGAGATTTTCAGCGAGCTACGAAACTGGAACGGCCCGGCATTTGTCGGGCCGTTTTGTATTTTGAGCGGAACGTTCCGGCGATTCCGGTTGCGCCGGCCATCTACTGGGAAATGGGACCCGAGCGTCGCGCGTCGATAGGCATTGCCAATTCGCTGGTGCGCGTCCCGGTCGGCGAAGGGATCAATGGAAGAACAGTTCCCGCATGCCGAAGGTGTGATTCGCTTCGGCCGCCATCAGCACCAGCAGCACCAGCAGGCACAGGGGCGGTATCAGGATGGCGTACACCAGCGCCAGCCGCTCCCACATCATGTGCATGAAAATCGACACGATCAGCCCAGCCTTGGCGATCATCAGCACGACGATCAGCACCCAGCGCAGCAGACCCTGCACGTGGAAGTAATCCACCATGTACGACAAGGTGCTCAGTACGAACAGCAGGCCCCAGATCTTCAGGTAGATGCCGATCGGATGCTGCTGGCCGTGCGCGGCCTCGGGTCGATGGGCGGTATCGGCGTGGTCCATGGTCTGCCTCACCACAAATAGAACAGCGCAAAGATGAACACCCACACCAGGTCGACGAAGTGCCAGTACAGGCCGGCAATCTCCACGATCTGGAAGTTGCCGTGCTCGGTGAACCCTGGCTGGAGGATCTTGCGACGGATCAGCAGCAGGTAGATCACGCCGCAGGTCACGTGAAAGCCGTGGAACCCGGTGATCATGAAGAAACACGCGCCAAACTGCGCCGCGCCGATCGGGTTGCCCCAGGGGCGGATACCTTCATGGACGATCAGCTTGGTCCATTCGAAGGCCTGCATCGACACGAAGGTCGCGCCCAGCAGCGCGGTCGCCAGCAACAGTTGGGCGGCGCGCTTTGCGTTGCGCCGGTAGCCAAAGTTGACGGCCATCGCCATGGTGCCGCTGCTGCTGATCAGGACGAACGTCATGATGGCGATCAGCAGCAAGGGCACATCCACGCCGAACACAGTCAGCCCAAACACCTTGGAAGGGTCAGGCCACGGCACCGTGGTCGACATGCGCACCGTCATGTAGCCGATCAGGAAGCTGCTGAAGATGAAGGTGTCCGACAGCAGGAAGATCCACATCATCGCCTTGCCCCACGGCACCTTGAAGGCTTGGCGGTCGGCCGACCAGTCCGTGACGATGCCGCGCCAGCCGTCAGGCCCGGCGTCGGTGGGCGTGGTGACAGCGGATTCGGTCGGGAGCGTGTGCGTGGTCATGGCGCGGCTCCATACAGCGGCCCGCAGATGGCGGCGACGACCCCAGGGGTGATCCACCACATCGCCGCCAGCAGCACGAGCCAGACAGCCAGCAGGAAATGCCAGTAGATGGCGCACAGTGCGATGGCGCGCTGGGCCCGGAAGGGGTCCCCGCCTCGGAGCAGCGCGATCGTCACCGCCCAGGCCACCAGCCCGCCCAGCACATGCAACCCGTGCAGGCCGGTGAGCAGGTAGAGGAAGCTATTGGAAGGATTGACGGTGACGGTCTGCCCGGCCGCCGACAGGATGCGCCAGGCGGTCAGTTGTCCGATCACGAACACGGCCGCCAGCACCCCGCCGGACACCAGCCACGCCGCGCGGTGCAAGGTAATCTGCCGGGCGCGCTGCATGGCAATGCTTGCCAGCACCAGCGCGCCGGTGTTCCACCACAACAGCGCCGGATGCGGGATCGGCTGCCAGTCGGGCTCGCGCATCCGCATCCCATAGGCGAGCAGCAGCAGTGAAAACAATGTCGTTGCCACAGCCATGAAGACGATCAGACCGATGCGGCTCGCATTCGGAAAGACAGGCGGCGCGTCGGGAACGAAGGAGCGGCGCAGTGTGGTCATTCGTGTGCCTCGCCGGGTTGAAGCGTCGGGTGGGCCGGGGCCGGTTCAGGCGGCGTCTCAGGCGGCTGGTTTTGCGGGACGAAGTCTTCCTCGTGCCCCGGCGGGCTGTATTCGTACGCCCAGCGGTAGACGACGGGCGGCGTGGCGCCCCAGTTGCCGTGCACCGGCGGCGTTTGCGGCGTCTGCCATTCCAGCGTGGTGGCCCGCCACGGGTTGCCGTCGGCACGCTTGCCGCGCGCGAGGCTCCACGCCATGTTGTACAGGAACAGCAACTGCGCCGCCGCAACGATCAGCGCAATGATGGTGATGAACGTGTTGAGCGTCTGCGCCGAATGGGGAATGAAGCTGTAGCCCTCATACTGGTAATACCGCCGCGGCATGCCCAGGATGCCGAGATAGTGCATCGGGAAGTAGATCGCATAGGTGCCGATGAAGGTGACCCAGAAGTGCACGCGCCCGAGCGTGTCGTTGAGCATGCGGCCCGTCACCTTCGGAAACCAGTGGTAGATGCCGCCAAACACCACCAGGATCGGCGACACGCCCATCACCATATGGAAGTGCGCCACCACGAAGTACGTGTTCGACAGCGGAATGTCCACGCTCACGTTGCCGAGGTAGAGCCCGGTCAGCCCACCCAGGACGAATGTGCTGATGAAGCCGATTGCAAACAGCATCGGCACGGTCAGGTGGATATCGCCGCGCCACAGCGTCAGCACCCAGTTGTAGACTTTGAGGGCGGTCGGGACGGCGATGATGAGCGTGGTGGTGGCAAAGAAGAAGCCGAAGTACGGATTCATGCCGGCGATGAACATGTGGTGCGCCCAGACCACGAAGCTCAGCGCACCGATGATGATGATGGCCCACACCATCATCTTGTAGCCGAAGATGTTCTTGCGCGCGTGCGTGCTGATGAGGTCTGACACGATTCCAAAGGCCGGCAGCGCGACGATGTAGACCTCCGGATGCCCGAAGAACCAGAACAGGTGCTGGAACAGCAGCGGACTGCCGCCGGCATGCTTGAGCGTCTGCCCCATCGACACCACGGCCGGCACAAAGAAGCTGGTGCCGAGCGTCCTGTCGAGCAGCATCATCACCGCCGACACGAACAGCGCCGGAAACGCCAGCAGCGCCAGGATGGTCGCCGCGAAGATGCCCCACACCGTGAGCGGCATGCGCATGAGCGTCATGCCGCGCGTGCGCGCCTGCAGCGTGGTGGTGACGTAATTCAGGCCGCCCATCGTTGCCGCGACGATGAAGATCGCCAGCGACACCAGCATCAACACGATGCCCCATTCCACGCCCGGCGTGCCCGGCAGGATGGCCTGGGGTGGGTACAGCGTCCAGCCCGCACCGGTCGGCCCGCCTGGCACGAAGAAGCTCGACACCAGCACCAGCACGGCCAGCAGGTAGACCCAGTAACTCAGCATGTTGAGAAACGGGAACACCATGTCGCGCGCGCCCAGCATCAGCGGGATCAGGTAGTTGCCGAAGCCGCCCAGAAACAGCGCCGTCAGCAGGTAGATCACCATGATCATCCCGTGCATGGTGACGAACTGGTAGTAGTGGTTGGCGTCGATGAAACTGAACTTGCCCGGGAAACCGAGCTGCAACCGCATCAGGTTCGACAGGACAAGGCCGACGAGGCCAATGGCGATGGCCGTCAGCGAATACTGCACGGCGATGACCTTGTGGTCCTGGCTCCAGACATAGCGGGTCCAGAAGCTTTGCGGGCCGTGGTCGGTGTGCGCGTAGGGCATTGCGTCTCCTCCGCTAGGGTTGGGCTGCGCTGGTGGCGGGCGGGCCGCCTAGCGATTGGATGTAGGTCACCAGCGCGGTCAGCTCCTGCTCGCTCAGGTCGAACTTCGGCATGATGGGTGCGAAGCCCTTCACGACGCGGGCCGTCGGGTTGCGGATGAAGGCGCGCAGATAGGCTTCGTCCACCTTCGCGGTGCTGCCGTCGGCCATCGTTTCGGTCTTGCCGTACAGGCCCTTCCAGCTGGGGCCCACGCGCGGACTGCCGTCCACGGTATGGCAGGCGAAGCAGCCCTTGGCCTCCGCGAGCGTCTTGCCCTGGTTTGCGAGCGGCTGGGCGCTGCCGCCTGCAGCGGCGGTTGCGGCCTGCACCCTGGCCTGCTGCCGCTGCGCGAACGTGCTCTGCTGCGCTAGCCAGCGCGAGAACGATGCTTCGTCTTCCACTACCACCACGCCGCGCATGTTGGCGTGCCCGATACCGCAAAGCTGCGCGCACAGGATGTCGTAACGCCCGGCCTTGGTCGGCGTGAACCAGAAGGTGGTCACCATGCCAGGCACTATGTTCATGCGCGCACGGAACGGCGGTACGTAGAAGTCGTGTAGCACATCGCGCGACCGTGTCAGGACCTGGATCGGCCGGTTGAGCGGCAGGTGCACCTCGGGCGTCTCGATCAGGTAGTTGTCACGGCCGTTGGGGTCGCCGGGGTTCATGCCGAAGGGGTTGTCATTGCTGATGTAGCGCACGTCCGTCGTGCCCAGCTTGCCGCCGGGGCCGGCAAAGCGGAAGCGCCATTGCCATTGCTGGGCGAACACTTCCATCTGCAACACGTTGGACGGCGGCCGTATGTAGTCCGCGTAGACGAAGAGTCCCGGTGCCAGCAACGCTGCCACACCGACAGAGGTCAGGCCGATCAGCCACCATTCCAGCCGCTTGTTGTGCGGCTCGTAAACAGCGCGATGACCCTTGCGGTGGCGGTAGCGCACCAGTGCGATCACGATGAACAGGTTGATCGCGATGAAGAACACGCCGGTAATGACGAGCGTGATCGTCAGCATGTCGTCCATGCGCACCCAGTTCGAGGCGATCGGTGTGATCCACCAGGGACTGACAAAGTGAAACCCCACCGCCAATACGATGATCAGGAACAGGGCAATCGCAAGCGACATAGGTCACCTCGCTGCGCGTCACTCGCTGGAGCCGCAAACAAAAACGCTCCTGGCGTCGTTGTGCCGCCTTGCCGTACTTCGGTACTGTCTGCGCTGGCACGTCTTTAGACCAAAGGTAGTCCTCTCCTCTGCATCGTGCAAGGCTGCGCAAGGGGGAATCGCCCCCATATACGGATCGCGCGAATGGAGGAGTCACTTGCTGCGATGCAATGCAAAACGGCCGTCTCCAGCATCGCATTCCGAGGCGGCCGTCTGCCGAGGGCGGCTGGTCCGAAAATTCCTGGACAGGTCACCTATGCCCCCTGATTGCCTGCGGCAGGGGTACGATAAACAGCGTCGACCCGTTGGGGGAACGCCTGATTGATGGAGAGCCGACATGAGACGTCTTTATTTCCTCGTACCTGACGCGACGACGGCGAAGGCGATCGTAGACGACTTGCTGCGGGCGCGGATCACATGGCGACATCTCCATGTCCTCGCGAATCACAGCGTCGCACTCGAACAGTTGCCCGAGGCATCCTTGCTGCAAAGCAGCGACGTCGTGCACTCGCTCGAACGCGGCGTGGCGCTCGGCGGCGCGACCGGCGCGCTTGTCGGCCTCGTGGCGCTGGCGTTTCCTCCCGCTGAGCTCGCTATTGCGGGCGGAGCCGTGGTCGCGTTGACGTTGGCAGGTGCCGG
>ABYL01000077.1 GCA_000173575.1 Burkholderia sp. H160
CGGTGTAGCAACATTGGCGCGGCCGTAATCGGCCGACTCTGCGGATTCCCCTTCACGCGCCTGTTTTTTCGCGGTGGAGCGCGCGGGCGTAACGGCTTTGGCCTTGTATTCGTCAGGCGACAAAAGATTGCCGAGCTTGCTGGGGGGAGTAGGCAAAGGCATGGTTTCCCTCGAAATAATCGGGTCACATATCGTGCGCCGCCCGTCGCATTCTGCCGATGCCCTCATGGGGCACCCAGTTTGCGCGAGGAGACGCGCATTCAGTCTAGAGATGCCGGTTCGCCTGGTTTTCGATAGGCTCCTTGACGGAAGCGCGCGGCCCAATGAACGAACGGTCGCGCGCAATTAAAAAAGCCGCCGCCCCGACATTCGGGGCAAGCGGCTCGACGATGATGCTCTCATTGCGCCTCACACTCCGAACGGCACCGGTGGATCCGGTCAAGCGGCCGTCAGAGCTGGCGCAGCGGAGAAAAATGTGGGGTGGACTGGCACTCATTGCGGCCCAATATAACGCGCATCAAAGCGCTTGTACAGCCTCCAGAATGTCGTCGACGTGGCCCGGCACTTTTACGCCTCGCCACTCCTGGCGCAGCACGCCATCGGCGTCGATCAGGAACGTGGAGCGCTCGATTCCCCGTACCTCTTTGCCATACATTTTCTTCATTTTGATGACGGAAAAGAGGGCGCACAGCGCTTCTTCCGGATCCGAAATTAGCGGGAAGGGCAGTTCGAGCTTGGCCTTGAAGTTGTCGTGCGAGCGCAGGCTGTCGCGCGACACGCCGAGCACTTCCGCGCCGGCCTTCTTGAACTTCGGATACAGATCGCGGAACTGCAGGCCTTCGGTCGTGCAGCCCGGCGTGTTGTCCTTCGGATAGAAATACAGCACCACCTTCTTGCCCCGCAGCTTTGACAGCGTGAGCTCGCCGCCCGTCGCGGCGGCGGTGAAGTCGGGGATGGGTTGGTCGACTGCGATGGACACGAGGTTCTCCGGTTGTTGGGGCCGACGTCGCCAGGTGTCGCGGCGTCGGCTGGTCTGTCGTCGAGGTTGCTGTTCGGAACACGGACGGCGTGCTTTCTGACGACTTCCGCGCCGCGGCCCTTCAGGGCTGGACGATCAACTCGCCGGAGCGCCCCGGAATTTCACCCCACGTAACAGGGTACGATGGCAGCGTGTCGCGGTCTAGCGTCGCGTAGTAATCGCCCATCGTCGCGAACGTGTGGCCCTGCGCGCGCCAGCCTTCGAGCAGTTGTTCGAACACCGGCGCGAGCTTCTGTCCTTCGAGTTCCGCGTGCAGCGTGAACACCTGGTCGTGCGGGTTCTTTTCAGTCTGCTTGAGCATCCACGCAGCGACGTTGTGCGTGTCGACACCGTCGACACCGAGCACTTCGTCTAGCGTCGGCAGCGTGGTCGGCATCTGCACGTGCTTGAGCGTCTTGCCGTTCACCACCGGCAGATACGGCGAGTGGCCGCGACCGTCGGACGCGTAGCGCATGCCCCACGCGTCGATCTGCTCGAACGCGTGGGCGTTCATCTGCCAGCCCGCCGCGCCGTGCGTGACGGGCGGCGCGCCGAATACTTCGATGAAGCGCGCGTGGCTCTGCTGCATCTGAGCGACCGTCCACGCGCGATCTTTGGCGCGCACATTGTCCTGCCAGTACACGTGATCCCACGTATGGATGCCGCACTCGAAGCCGGCTTCGTGGATCGCGCGCATCTCGGCCGCGGCCTTCGCACCAATGTCCGGACCGGGCAGCAGCACGCCGTACATCAGCTGCTTCACGCCGTAATGCTCGACCACCGACGTGCGCGACACCTTCTTCAGAAAGCCCGGCCGCAACACGCGGCGCATCGCCCAACCGGTGTGGTCGGGCCCGAGGCTGAAGAGGAAGGTGGCGCGCGCCTTGAAGCGGTCGAAGATGCGCGCGAGATTCGGCACGCCTTCGCGGGTGCCGCGCAGCGTGTCGACGTCGATCTTCAGGACGATGCGAGCCAAGGAAGCGCCCTTATTGCTGTTCGACGAGTGCGCGGGCTTCCGCGACGTGGCCGCGATACGCTTCGAAAATCTTGCGCAGCGCTTCGTCGAAAGTCGACGTGGGTGCCCAGCCGAGTTCCTGCTTCGTGTTGTCGATCTTCGGCACCCGGTTCTGCACGTCCTGGTAGCCGTTGCCGTAGTACGCGCCCGACGACGTTTCGACCAGCTGCACCTGCTTGGCCGAATCGGCGTATTCGGGGAATTCGGCCGCGAGTGCCAGCATCTTGTGCGCGAGCTCACGCACCGAGAAGTTGTTGGTCGGGTTGCCGATGTTGTAGATCTTGCCGGTGGCGACGCCGTTCTTGTTCTCGATGATCTTCATCAGCGCGCTGATGCCGTCGTCGATATCCGTGAACGCGCGCTTCTGGGCGCCGCCGTCGACGAGGCTGATGTTCTCGCCGCGCACGATATGGCCGAGGAACTGCGTGACCACGCGCGAGCTACCTTCCTTCGGCGTGTAGATCGAGTCAAGGCCCGGGCCGATCCAGTTGAACGGACGGAACAGCGTGAAGTTCAGGCCTTCCATGCCATAGCCCCAGATCACGCGGTCCATCAGCTGCTTCGAGCACGCGTAGATCCAGCGCGGCTTGTTGATCGGGCCGTACGACAGCTGCGATTCTTCCGGATCGAACTGCTCGTCCGTGCACATGCCGTAGACCTCGGAGGTCGACGGAAACACGAGGTGCTTGCCGTACTTGACGGCCGAACGCACGATCGGCAGGTTCGCCTCGAAGTCGAGTTCGAACACGCGCAGCGGCTGCTTCACGTAGGTGGCGGGCGTGGCGATCGCGACGAGCGGCAGGATCACATCGCACTTCTTGATGTGATATTCGACCCACTCCTTGTTGATCGTGATGTCGCCTTCGAAGAAGTGCATCCGCTCATGATTGACGAGGTCGCCGAGACGTTCGGTCTGCATGTCCATCCCGAACACTTCCCAGTCGGTCGTTTCGAGAATGCGTTTGGACAGGTGATGGCCGATGAAGCCATTCACACCCAGAATCAGGACTTTTTTCATGAATGAGATTGGATGAGCTGGGCGAATTCCGCCGGACTGACGGCAGTCTCGCCGCCGTCGTGCTGGTGTCGCAATTCGTGGATGTTGATCGCGCGGCCGTCGCCGCAGATCGCGAAAACGGCATTATCGCTTACGTGCAGGCCCGGGGGCAAATCCGAGCGGAGGGCGCCGGGCGGGGCGAGACGCGCGCGCGCGACGATGAAACGCCGGCCGTCAATGTCCGTGAACGCGCCCGGATACGGCGGCGCGACCGCGCGGATCAGGTTGTAGACCTGCTGCGCGGGCTGGTTCCAGTCGATGCGGCCGTCTTCCGGTTTGCGTCCACCGTAGTAGCTGCCGTGCGCGAGATCGTTCGGCAGATGCGGCGCCTCGCCTGCGAGCAGCGCCGGCAGCACGCGCCAGAGCGTCTGCTCGGCGGCGACGGTGACCTTGTCGAACACCTGCGCGGCGGTGTCGTCGGGCAGGATCGGCACCGGTGTCTGCGCGATGATCGCGCCCGCGTCGGGCTTCGCGGCCATCTCGTGCAGCGTCGCGCCGGTTTCGTGCTCGCCGTTGAGCACCGCCCAGTTGGTCGGCACGCGGCCGCGGTATTTCGGCAGCAGCGAACCGTGCATGTTGTAAGCGCCCCGTGCGGCAATCGCGAGCAGGTCGGGCGGCAACATGTGGCGGTAGTAGAACGAGAAGATGAAGTCCGGCCGCGCGGCGCTCACCGCGGCGCGCAGTTCCGGGCTCTTCGGATCGGCCGGCGTGACCACGGCGATACCGTGCTCCGCCGCCACCGATGCCACGCTGCCAAACCAGATGTTCTCACTCGGGTTGTCTTCGTGCGTGACGACGAGCGCCACGTCGACGCCGCGCGCGAGCAGCACCTGCAGGCACCGCACCCCGACATTGTGATACGCGAATACGACGGCGCGCGGTTTCATGGATTGCGCCCCTGATCGGCGACCGGCACCGGCTGCACACCCTGCACGACGGTCTGACGCGGCGCTTCGGCGATGGCCGCGCCGTCGCGTTCTTCGAGAATGGTCTGCACGAGGTAACGCGGCCGCGCACGCACCTGCTGATAGATCCGGCCGATGTACTCACCGAGTAGGCCGAGCGCGAAGATGATCACGCCGAGCAGGAAGAACGTGATTGCAAACAGCGTGAACACACCTTGCACTTCCGCGCCGATGATGAAGCGGCGAATCAGCAGCAGGACGAACAGCGCAGCGGAGCCCAGCGACAGGATCACGCCGATGAACGACAACCATTGCAGCGGCACCACCGAGAAGCCGGTGACGAGGTCGAAATTCAGACGGATCAGCGAGTACAGCGAGTACTTCGATTCGCCTGCGAAGCGTTCTTCGTGCGCGACCTCGATTTCCACCGGATTCTGCGCGAACGTGTACGCGAGCGCCGGAATGAACGTGTTGATTTCGCCGCAGCGATTGATCGTATCGATGATGTGACGGCTGTACGCACGCAGCATGCAGCCCTGGTCGGTCATCTTGATGCGCGTGATGCGCTCACGCAGATGATTCATCGCGCGCGATGCCTTGCGGCGCCACAGGCTGTCCTGACGCTGCCGACGGATCGTGCCGACGTAGTCGAAGCCCTCGCGCATCTTCGAAACGAGCTTGCCGATTTCCTCGGGCGGATTCTGCAGGTCGGCGTCGAGCGTGATCACGATGTCGCCGCGCGACTGCTCGAAGCCCGCGAGGATCGCCATATGCTGGCCGTAGTTGCCGTTCAGCAGGATCACGCGCGTCGTGTCGGGGCGCGCGCGGAACTGCTCGGCGAGCAGCGCGGCGGATTTGTCGCGGCTGCCGTCGTTGATGAAGATCACTTCATAACCGGTGCCGAGCGCGTCGAGCGCCGGATAGAGGCGCGCGAACAGCGCGGCCAGTCCGGCTTCCTCGTTGTACACCGGAATGATGATCGACACTTCCGGTGCGACGGCGCGATGTTCCGAATAAGTCATGTCCACTTACTTTCCGTAGTGTTCGCAAATTTCATTGACCGCACGGACCACGCGCTCGACGTCGCCTTCGTTCATCAGCGTGAAGAGCGGCAGCGTGACGGTGGTGGCGCCGAAGCGCTCCGCGTGCGGAAACATGCCTTCCTTGAAGCCGCGCGCGCGGTACAGGGAAAACAGGTGCAGCGCGGGGTAGTGCACGCCCGAGCCGATGCCGCGTTCTTTCAACTCGCCCATGAAGCCGGCGCGGTCGATCGACAGTTTTTCGAGCGGCAGCGTGATCTGGAACATGTGCCAGTTGCTGTTTTCGAAGTCCGGGACCGGCAGGCCGACGCCCAGCTTGACGGCCGCGCCGCCTTCGAACTGCGCGAAGTACGCGCGCGCGAGCTTTTTGCGCTGCGCGATGAAGCGTGCGAGATGGGGCATCTGGCCGAGGCCGACGCGCGCGGCGACGTCGGTCAGGTTGTACTTGCCGCCGAGCACGTCGCAGTCCATGCCGTCGAAGCCGGTGCGCGTGATGCCCTGCAGGCGGTACTTCTGGGCGAGCAGCGCTTCTTCCTCGTTGTTCAGCACCAGCGCGCCGCCTTCGATCGACGTCAGGTTCTTGTTCGCGTGGAAGCTGAACGACACGATGTCGCCGAGCTTGCCGATGCGCTCGCCGTTCCAGGTGGAGCCGAACGCCTGCGCGGCGTCTTCGATCACGCGCAGCTTGTGCGCGCGGGCGATCGCGTACAGGCGGTCCATGTCGACCGGGAGGCCGGACAGGTACACCGGCAGCAGCGCCTTGGTGCGCGGCGTGATCGCTTTTTCGAGCAGGTCGAGATCGATGTTACGCGTGACCGGGTCGATGTCGGCGAACACTGGCGTCGCGCCGGTTTCGAGGATCACGTTGCAGGTCGACACCCAGGTGGCCGGCGTCGTGATGACTTCGTCGCCGGGACCGACACCGGCGATGCGCAGGCCGATTTCGAGCGTTGCGGTGCCGGAATTGAAGGTGCGCACCGGACGGCCGCCGCAGAACTCGGAGAGCGCGGCCTCGAACTTCTGGTTCTGCGGTCCGGTGGTGATCCAGCCGGAACGCAGCACGTCGGCGACGCCCTGGATCGTTTCCTCATCGATCTCGGGTTTGACAAACGGCAAAAACGGGACTTTTGACTGGCTCATGAATGCATCGCTCGATTGAAAGGGGTGCGGCCCGACGGGCGCGAAGTAAACCACAAACTACGCGCAAACCCAAGGCCGCCGCAAAAAAAGACGCAACCGGGCAGCTTACGGCGGCTAACCTTACGTCAGGCTTAGGCGGCTCGTGCGCCGTCCGGGTTCCTGGGCGGTGCGGCGTTTAGCTGCGCGCGAGCACGACCACGCCGATCAGGATGATGCCGATGCCGACCAGCTTCTGCACCGACATCACTTCGCCGAACAGGTACCACGCGGCAATCGCATTGACGACGTAGCCGAGCGACAGCATCGGATAGGCGATCGACACGTCCACGCGCGACAGCCCGATGATCCACACCGCGACGCTGACCACGTAGCAGGCGAGCCCGCCGATGATCGGCGGCTGGGTCGCCAGCTTGAAGCCGATGGGCAGGATGTTCGCACGGGTGAATTCGAAGTGTCCAACGGCATTCGTGCCGGCCTTGAGCAGCAGTTGCGCGCCGGCGTTCAGCGTGACGCCGGCGAGGATACAGAAGAGGGAAATCGGGTTCATCGAACGGTCCGGTTCTCGAAATGGTTATGGCTTTGTCGCGGGCGTGGGGGCGGCGGCCGGAGCTGCGTCGGCGAGCGGCTTCATCACCACCACACGACGCGGGTCGCGCGCGATCACCTGCATCGGCACGCCTTGCTTGGCCAGACGGTCGTAGGTCGGCGGCGGGATCAGCGCGAGCGCGTAGCGATCGGCCTTCCAGCGCTCGATCCAGGCGTCGAGCGTCGGCACCCATTTTTGCGGCTCGACGGAGACGCCGAACGCGAGCTCGTCCGGGTGCGCGACCATGATCATCGTGTGGCCGACGTAGAACGGCAGCGTATGGTCGAGCACGCCGACCGAGTAGAACGGCGTGTCGGGCGGCAGTTTCGCGAGCTCGGCCTTGATCGCGGGCGCGAGCGGCGCGCCGGAACTCAGGCGCCCGAACACGTCGTGGCCGGTACCGGCGATCGTGCCGAGCAGCAACCAGCCCGCGCCGAACGCGGCAAGGCTGCCGAAGCCGACCCGGGTGTCGGCGCCCATGCCGCCCTGGCCGCGGCGGTTCAGCCATAGCGCGAACAGCGTGAGCACGAACGCGACGGCCAGTGCGGCAAGCACCCATACACGGTACGCGACGTACAACTCGGTCGGATTGCGCTGGGACCCAAAACGCGGCAGGAACAGCGCCGCGAACGCGGCGACCACGAAAAACAGCGCATATCCGACCAGATGCCGGCGCCACTGCTCGCGTGTGACGAGCGGCAGATACATGCCGATCAGCATCGCGATCGGCGGCGCGATCGGCAGGGTGTAGGACAGCAGTTTCGAGTGCGAGACGCTGAAGAACAGGAAGATGAAGACGATCCACGTGAGCATCAGCGTGACGGGCGCGAAGCCGTTCGGCTGGCGCGGCAGGCGCCACGCGTGGCGCAGGCTTTGCACGGTCACCGACAGCCACGGGAGGAAGCCCACCAGCAATACCGGCACGAAGTAGTAGAACGGGCCGGGGCGATTCTGCTCGGGCGTCAGATAGCGCTTGAACTGCTGGACGATGAAGAAGAAGTTCAGGAATTCCGGATTGCGTTGCTGTACGAGCACGAACCACGGCGACACGATCGCGAAAAAGACGATCAGACCGCTCACCAGATGCAGGCGCTTCCAGAGCGCCCAGTCGCGCGCGATCAGCGTGTAGAGCACCAGCACCGCGCCCGGCAGGATCAGCCCGACCAGGCCCTTGGACAGCACGGCCAGCGCCATCGACGCCCAGCACACCCACATCCAGCCGCGCGAGCACGAGGGCCGCAGGTTGGGGCGCTGCGCGAGCAGCAGCGCGCACAGCGTGAGCGCCATCCAGAACGACAGGCCCATGTCGAGCGTGTTGAAGTGGCCCATCAGGTTCCAGTACGGCGAGCAGGCGAGCACGAGGGCAGCGAACACGCCGGTCGCCGCGTTGAACACGCGCGCGCCCGTGAAGCCGATCAGCAGCACGCCGGCGAACCCTGTCAGCGCGGTGTAAAGGCGCGCCTGCCATTCGCCGATGCCGAACCATGCGAACGTCAGCGCGTTCGCCCAGGTTTGCAGCGGCGGCTTCTCGAAATATTTGTAGGCGTTGTAGCGCGGCGTGATCCAGTCGCCGGTCAGGAACATTTCGCGCGCCATTTCGGCGTAGCGGCCTTCGTCGCTCGGCAGCAGATGGCGCCAGCCGAGCGGCACGAACCAGATCACGGCGAGAACCAGCACCAGCAACAGGAGCGCGGTGCGGTTGAGCGGTAGCCTCGACGGCGTATCGTTCATGAATTTCAACCTTTTGTTATTGACAGCGTGCGCACGGGCGCGGCGCTGGGGTCCGGAACGGGGGCGGTCAGCGCGCTCAGGCTTCGATCAGCAGCGCGGCCGCGACCTTGCGGCCCTCGGCCATCAGAATGTTGTAGGTACGGCAGGCAGCCTTGAAGTCCATCGTTTCGACGCCGATGCGTTTCGCCGTGAGCGCGGCGGTCAGGCGCGGATGCGGAAAGCGCAGCCGCTCGCCACTGCCGAACACGACCACTTCGGGCGCGGCGTCGACCAGCATCGCGAAATGGTCGGCGCTCAGCTGCTCGAACGACGAGACGGGCCAGGGAATGACTGGCGAGTCCGGCAGCACGAGAATGCTGCCCGCGTGACGCACCAGATTGATTTCGACGTAGCCGGCGCCGTAGCCGGTCACGGTATTCAGCGCGCCGCTGGAATCCTGATGTAATTTCAAATTGGTTTTCCGAAGTCGTCGTGAGACGTCATGCGTGTTGCCGGCCTGGCTG
The DNA here is from genome assembly GCA_000173575.1 of Burkholderia sp. H160. Lineage (GTDB taxonomy): Bacteria > Pseudomonadota > Gammaproteobacteria > Burkholderiales > Burkholderiaceae > Paraburkholderia. Next base: position 8,996 of record ABYL01000077.1, read on the forward strand.
CACGTCGCACAGGCCGCGCGGCTCGACACGTGTGACACACGAGAAGGCCGAAAAGGCTTGCCGTTGCGGGTGGTGCATTGCGGAAGTCGGCCAAAATCCGCTAAATTATAACTTTTTAGCCGCCTTGCGGCGCCCCTCGCTCAAGTGCCGCCACAAGCCGCGCTGGGCGCCTCGGCGTGGCCCACCGGCTACCTGTGTTGGCTTCGCCCGCTTTCGCTGCGTTTTTTCCCGTGCCGGAACCCGGAAAACCGCGCGGAAAGCCGCGGCGGCTCGACAGTTCGACCCCATTTCGCGGCTGGCCGCCGTCGCCGGCGCCGCCGCGTCCGAATTCCCCGTAGCGGTGAATCTGAGCGGCCCGGCGTCGTCTGCCGGGCCCCGTTTGCCCAAGGTTTGCCCCAGCCATCAACCAGGATGAAGTGCCCGCCGTGAAACCGATTCTCAAATCCAACAAGTTGTTGAATGTCTGCTACGACATTCGCGGGCCCGTCCTCGAACATGCGAAGCGGCTCGAAGAAGAGGGCCACCGCATCATCAAGCTGAACATCGGCAATCTGGCGCCGTTCGGCTTCGAGGCGCCGGACGAGATCATTCAGGACATGATCCTGAACCTGCCCAGCTCGTCGGGCTACTCCGATTCGAAGGGCGTGTTCGCCGCGCGCAAGGCGATCATGCACTACACGCAGCAAAAGGGCGTGCACGGCGTCGAACTCGACGACATCTACATCGGCAACGGCGCGTCCGAGCTGATCGTGATGGCGCTGCAGGGTCTCGTCAACAACGGCGACGAAGTGCTGCTGCCGGCGCCCGACTACCCGCTGTGGACCGCCGGCGTGAGCCTCGCGGGCGGCACGCCGGTGCACTACATCTGCGACGAATCGAATAGCTGGATGCCCGATCTCGACGACATCCGCGCGAAAATCACGCCGAACACGCGCGCGCTCGTCGTGATCAACCCGAACAACCCGACCGGCGCGCTGTATTCGGACGAACTGCTGCTCGGCCTGATCGAGATCGCGCGCCAGCACGGCCTCGTGATCTTCGCCGACGAGGTCTACGACAAGATCGTCTACGACGGCAAGAAGCACACGTCGATGGCGTCGCTGTCCGAAGACGTGCTGACCGTCACGTTCAACAGCCTGTCGAAGAGCTACCGCTCGTGCGGCTATCGTGCCGGCTGGATGGCCATTTCGGGCCTGATCGGCGAGAACCGCCGGCTCGCCAAAGACTATCTGGAAGGGCTCGGCATCCTCGCGTCGATGCGGCTGTGCCCGAACGTGCCCGGCCAGTACGCGATCCAGACCGCGCTCGGCGGCTATCAGAGCATCAACGACCTGATCGTGCCGGGCGGGCGTCTGTACAAGCAGCGCGAGCTCGCCTATGACATGCTGACGGCGATCCCCGGCGTGAGCTGCGTAAAGCCGGAAGCGGCGCTGTACATGTTCCCGCGCCTCGACCCGAAGGTGTATCCGATCCAGAACGACCAGCAGTTCATCCTCGATCTGCTGCTCGAAGAGCGCGTGCTGCTCGTGCAGGGCACCGGCTTCAACTGGAAGACGCCGGATCACTTCCGCGTCGTGTTCCTGCCGAACGTCGACGACCTCGCGGATTCGATTCACCGGATCGCGCGCTTCCTCGACGGCTACCGCAAACGTCACACAGCCTGAGCCGGCCCTGGCGTACGATGTGGCGCGTGATCTGGCAAATGAGGCGCGCCGCTCGTGCCACCCCCGACCCCCTTTTCAAACCTCTAATAGAAACACACGCTGCATGGAACCGATCAAAGTTGGACTGCTGGGCTTCGGCACGGTAGGCAGCGGCACCTTCACGGTACTGCGCCGCAATCAGGAAGAAATCAAACGTCGCGCGGGTCGCGGCATTGAGATTGCGCGCATCGCCGTGCGCAACCCGGCCAAGGCCACCACTGCGCTCGGCGGCGAAGCCGGCAGCGTGGCGCTGACCGATGACTTCAACGCGGTCGTCGACGATCCGTCGATCGCGATCGTCGCGGAAATGATCGGCGGCACCGGTATCGCGCGCGACCTGGTGCTGCGTGCGATCAAGAACGGCAAGCACGTGGTCACGGCCAACAAGGCGCTGCTCGCGGTGCACGGCACGGAGATTTTCGAAGCGGCGCGGGCCAACGGCGTGATGGTCGCGTTCGAGGCGGCGGTGGCGGGCGGCATTCCGATCATCAAGGCGCTGCGCGAAGGGCTGACGGCGAACCGCATCCAGTACATCGCGGGCATCATCAACGGCACGACGAACTACATCCTGTCGGAGATGCGCGACCGCGGGCTCGATTTCGCGACCGCGCTGAAGGCCGCGCAGGAGCTTGGCTACGCGGAAGCGGACCCGACCTTCGACATCGAAGGCGTCGACGCGGCTCACAAGGCGACGATCATGAGCGCGATCGCGTTCGGCGTGCCGGTGCAGTTCGAGCGCGCTTACGTCGAGGGCATCAGCAAGCTCGCCGCGATCGACATCAAATACGCCGAGGAACTCGGCTACCGCATCAAGCTGCTCGGCATCACGCGCCGCACCGACAAGGGCATCGAGCTGCGCGTGCACCCGACGCTGATTCCCGAAAAGCGCCTGCTTGCCAATGTGGAAGGCGCGATGAACGCGGTCGTCGTGCATGGCGACGCGGTCGGCGCGACGCTGTACTACGGCAAGGGCGCGGGCGCAGAGCCGACGGCTTCCGCCGTGGTCGCCGATCTGGTCGACGTGACGCGCCTGCACACGGCCGACCCCGAGCACCGCGTGCCGCACCTGGCGTTCCAGCCGGACAGCCTGTCGAACACGCCGATCCTGCCGATCGACGAAGTCACGAGCGGCTACTACCTGCGCCTGCGGGTCGCCGACGTAACCGGCGTGCTCGCCGACATCACGCGCATCCTCGCCGACAGCGGCATCTCGATCGACGCGCTGCTGCAGAAGGAATCGGAGCGGGTCGACGCCAACGGCAAGGGCGAAACCGACATCATCCTGATCACGCACGTCACGGTCGAAAAGCAGGTCAACGCCGCGATCAAGTCGATCGAAGCGTTGCAGACCGTTGTCTCGCAAGTCACGAAGCTGCGCATGGAAGCGCTGAACTAGGCCGAACTATGAACTACCTCTCCACGCGCGGCGCCGGAGCCGGCGAGCGCCATACCTTCTCCGACATCCTGCTCGGCGGTCTCGCGAAAGACGGCGGCCTGTATCTGCCGGCCGACTATCCGCGGGTCACGTCGGATGAACTCACGCGCTGGCGCACGCTGCCGTACGCGGATCTCGCGTTCGAAATCCTCTCGAAGTTCTGCGACGACATCCCCGCCGACGATCTGCGCGCAATCACGCGCAAGACCTACACTGCTGCGACCTACTGCAACGTGCGCGACGACGAAAGCGCCGCGCAGATCACGCCGCTGAAGACGCTCGGCGTCGAAGACGGCGCGCCGCTGTCGCTGCTCGAACTGTCGAACGGGCCGACGCTCGCGTTCAAGGACATGGCGATGCAGCTGATCGGCAACCTGTTCGAGTACGCGCTCGCGAAGCATGGCGAAACGCTGAACATTCTCGGTGCGACCTCGGGCGACACCGGCAGCGCCGCCGAATACGCGATGCGCGGCAAGCAGGGCATCCGCGTGTTCATGCTGTCGCCGCACAAAAAGATGAGCGCGTTCCAGACCGCGCAAATGTACAGCCTGCAAGACCCGAACATCTTCAACCTCGCGGTGGAAGGCGTGTTCGACGACGCGCAGGACATCGTGAAGGCGGTGTCGAACGATCACGCGTTCAAGGCGAAGTACAAGATCGGCACGGTCAATTCGATCAACTGGGCGCGCGTCGTCGCGCAGGTCGTGTATTACTTCAAGGGCTACTTTGCCGCGACGAAGTCGAATGACGAGCGCGTGTCGTTCACGGTGCCGTCGGGCAACTTCGGCAACGTCTGCGCGGGTCACATCGCGCGCATGATGGGTCTGCCGATCGAAAAGCTCGTCGTCGCGACCAACGAAAACGACGTGCTCGATGAGTTCTTCCGCACCGGCATCTACCGCGTGCGCAAGGCGGCCGAGACGTATCACACCAGCAGCCCGAGCATGGACATCTCGAAGGCATCGAACTTCGAGCGTTTCGTGTACGACCTGCTCGGCCGTGATCCGGCGCGCGTGCTGCAACTGTTCCGCGACGTCGAGGAGAAGGGCGGTTTCGACCTCGCGGCAAGCGGCGACTTCGCGCGCGTGAAGGCGTTCGGTTTCGTGTCGGGCAGCAGCAGTCACGACACCCGCGTCGAGACCATCCGCGACGTGTTCGAGCGTTACGACACGATGATCGACACGCACACGGCCGACGGCGTGAAGGTCGCGCGCGAGCATCTGCAGCCGGGCGTTCCGATGATCGTGCTGGAGACCGCGCAGCCGATCAAATTCGGCGAGACGATCCGCGAGGCGCTGCTGCGCGATCCGGAGCGGCCTGCGGCATTCTCCGGGCTTGAGTCGCTGCCGCAGCGCTTCGAGGTCGTGCCCGCGGATGCGCAGCGGGTGAAGGACTTTATCGTCGCGAATACCGGCGCATAAGGGCGGCTGGGCCGCGGGAGCCGCTTGACGGCTCGCGCGGCATCCCCGCACCGCGAAAATAGCTGGCCGCACCCCCTGCGGCCATGCATCGAAAAACACAAAACGCTTCCTATCACGCCCGGCCGCCCAGGCTGACGGCATCGGCCGCTACAATATTCTTTTAACCTGCGGCTTCGACACTCCCGATGTCCACACCCACGCCCCGCGCTCCGATGCTCGCCACTGCCGATGCGTTGGCGATCCTGCTCGACGCCGCGCGCCCGATCGACGGTACGGAAACGCTGCCGACGCTCGACGCGCTGAATCGCGTGCTCGCCGCCGACGTGACGTCGCCGCTCGACGTGCCGCCAATGAACACGAGCGCGATGGACGGCTACGCGGTCCGCATTGCCGATCTCGCGCACGGCAGCCGCCTGCCGGTCTCGCAACGCATTCCGGCCGGCCATGCGCCGGGCCCGCTCGCGCCCGGCAGCGCGGCGCGCATCTTCACCGGCGCGACGGTGCCCGCCGGCGCGGACGCGGTCGTGATGCAGGAGCAGACCGAGGCGGCCGGCGACGAAGTCACGATCGTGCATCGTCCGCAGACGGGCGAGTGGATCACCGCGCAGGGCGCCGATATTCGCGCGGGCTCGGTGATCCTGCCTGCCGGCACGCGGCTCACGCCGCAGGCGTTGGGGCTTGCCGCGTCGGTCGGGTGTGCGCAGCTCGAGGTGCGCCGCCGCGTGAAAGTCGCCGTGTTTTTCACCGGCGACGAACTGACGATGCCCGGCGAGCCGCTGAAACCTGGCGCGATCTACAACTCGAATCGCTTCACGCTGCGCGGGCTGCTCGAGAAGCTCGGCTGTGAAGTCACCGACTACGGCATCGTCGCCGATCAACTCGACGCGACCCGCGCGACGCTGCGCGAAGCCGCCCAGGCGCACGATCTGATCCTGACCTGCGGCGGCGTGTCGGTCGGTGAGGAGGATCACGTGAAGCCGGCGGTCGAGGCCGAAGGGCGTCTGTCGATGTGGCAGATCGCGATGAAGCCGGGCAAGCCGCTTGCGTTCGGCGCGGTGCGGCGCGACACGGGTGGTGCTATTGAGGGCGAGGCGGCCGAAACGTTCTTCATCGGCCTGCCCGGCAATCCGGTGTCGAGCTTCGTGACGTTCCTGCTGTTCGTGCGTCCGTTCGTGTTGCGTCTGGCCGGCGTGCATGCGGTCACCCCGCGCGCGCTGTCGCTGCGCGCGGACTTCACGCAGGGCAAGGCCGATCGCCGCAACGAGTTCCTGCGCGCGCGTGTCAACGCGGCGGGTGGGCTGGACCTGTTTGCGAACCAGAGCTCGGCCGTGTTGACTTCGACGGTCTGGGCCGACGGCCTGATCGACAATCCGCCGAACCACGCGATCAGCGCCGGCGAGACCGTGCGTTTCATTCCGTTTTCCGAACTGCTGAACTGAGGCCGGCTCTGCAGCGCAGAGCGGCGGCATCCCGATGAAAATTGAACTCCGATACTTTGCGAGCGTGCGTGAAGCGCTCAACACGGCCGACGAAACCGTCGAGGTGCCCGACGGCATCGCGACCGTCGGCGACGTGCGCGCGTGGCTGCGCGTGCGCGGCGGCATCTGGGCCGAGACGCTCGCCGAAGGTCGCGCGTTGCGCATGGCCTGCAACCACGTGATGACCGACGCGAGCACCCGCATTACCGAGGGCTGCGAGGTCGCGTTCTTTCCGCCCGTCACCGGCGGCTGAGCCGCGCTCGCGCACCTCACGCCAGCGATAGAAGCCCTCAGGAGCCATCCATGCCCGTACGCGTCCAGACCGAAGACTTCGACCTCAGCGCCGAGGTGGCCGCGCTGCGTGCGCGCAATCCGAAGATTGGCGCGGTCGCGTGCTTCGTCGGCACCGTGCGCGACCTGAACGAGGGCAGCGCCGTCGAGACGATGGAACTCGAGCACTATCCCGGTATGACCGAGAAGTCGCTCGAGGCGATCGTCGAGCGTGCGCGTGCGCGCTGGCCCGGCATCGAGGTGTTGATCGTGCATCGCGTCGGCAAGCTGAATCCGCTCGATCAGATCGTGCTCGTCGCGACGACGGCCGCGCACCGCGGCGACGCGTTTGCGTCGTGCGAGTTCGTGATGGACTACCTGAAGACCGAAGCGCCGTTCTGGAAGAAGGAGAAAACCGACGCGGGCGAGCGCTGGGTCGACGCGCGTGTGACCGACGATGCCGCACTCGCGCGCTGGGGTATCGAGTCGGGGAACCGCACGACGGAGTAGGCGAGCCGCGGGATGCGGGGCCGCAATGGCGCGCGTTGCGTCTTTGCGTCACGCGGCCTGCACCACGCCATGCTCACTCGTCCCGTGAGCGTCCGATGATCGGCACCGGGAACGGCTCTCCGGCCGGCCGCGACGCGTGCTCGCCATCATCGTCATCGCGCGGCCGACGCTTCGGTGCGACCCGATCGAGCAGCGCCTGCTGCTCCGGCGGAATCTTGTAATCCCACCCGAAACGGCTCAACTGCAGACTCTGCGCAATCCGCAGTGCCGGCTCCATGAAGCGGACCGCGGCGGCCGGCTGATAGCGCGATTCGACCGTATCGAGGAACAGGTACAGCCAGCGGCTGAAATGCTGTGGTTCAACGCCTTCGAGCGGCTGATGCGCCTGCTGCACATTGCCGCGATACTGTTTCGCGCCGAGCACGAGGCTGCTCCAGAACGTGCACATCTTCGGCAGATGGTCGTCCCAGCGGCCTTCGAGCTTCGCGTCGAAGACCGGCCCGAGCAGCGGATCGGCGCGCACGCGATCGTAAAAACCGTAGACGAGATCGCGGATATTCGCGTCGGTGGGTTCGGCCGCGCGCTCGACCGGCGGCGCGGCGGGGAAAGACGGATTCATACGGATTCCAGAAAAATGCGGTGGCCGATTGCGGCGCGATCGTCGGACGAGCGGCCAAGCCCGGCGCGAGTGCCCGGGGGGCTTGGGCTGTACGCGTGCGAACTGAACAAAGCAACCAACCCTCCGGATTTTCGACCAAACAAGCGATGCCGAAAAAGTTACTATTGCTATCCGAACCAGCTTAGCAAAGCAACTAGAACACCGACGCCGCCAGCCAGTCATGTCAGGGCGCGGCGCTGGTTCACGGCAACCCTTGCGTCGATGCGGTTATCGGCGGGTTCAAGGCACTTGCTCGCGGCCTTTCACGCTATACCAGGACTTATGAGACTGACCGACTACACGGATTACGCACTGCGCGTGCTGTTGTACCTTGCGGTGCGGGGCGAGGGATTATCGACGATTCATGACATTTCGCAAGCCTACGGCATCTCGAAAAATCATTTGATGAAGGTCGTGCAGCAACTCGGCGAGCTCGGCTGGGTCGAAACCGTGCGCGGCCGCAACGGCGGGCTGCGGCTTGGCGCGCAATCGCCCGCGTTGACTGTCGGGGACGTGGTGCGTGCGACGGAAAGCGACTTTGCACTGGTGGGCTGTCTGCCGGACCGGCAGGGCGTGCAGCGGCATTGCGTGATCACGACGCAGTGCCGGCTGCGTGGTGCGTTGCAGGCGGCGAACCAGGCTTTTCTCGCCGAACTCGATCGCCATACGATCGGCGAGGTCGCGCAGCCGCACAGTCCGCTGGCGGCATTGCTTGGGCTGGGCCCGGCGATTCAGGTGCTGCCGCTGCCGATTCCGGTGGCATCGGGCGGCACGCGCGACGGCACCGCGGCCGTGCTCGGCAAGAAGAACTAGAAGATCCAGCCGACTCCAAGGGGCGAAAACTCGGCCAGCCGCGGCACTAGGGAAGGATCGCGGCAGTTCTTGCGCTCAAATGTTAAATAGTTGCGACCGAGGCCAAAAAAGCGCTTGAAACCCCAATAAAACGCCTCATTTTGGTGGTAATCGAAATTGGAGGTCTCTTGATGAGAATCGACAAACTCACCACTAAATTCCAGGAAGCGCTGGCGGACGCCCAAAGTCTGGCGGTTGGCCACGACAATCAGTACATCGAACCGGTCCACGTGCTGGCGGCGCTCGTCGCGCAGCAGGACGGCTCCGCGCGCTCGCTGCTGTCGCGCGCCGGTGTGCATGTTCAGCCGCTGCAAACCGCATTGAACGACGCGATCACGCGGCTGCCGCAGGTGCGGGGCACCGACGGCAACGTGCAGATCGGCCGCGACCTGACCGGTCTGCTGAACCAGGCCGACAAGGAAGCGCAGAAGCTCAACGACACGTTCATCGCGAGCGAGATGTTCCTGCTCGCGGTCGCTGACGACAAGGGCGACGTCGGCCGTCTGGCACGTGAGCACGGGCTGTCGCGCAAGGCGCTCGAAACCGCGATCGCCGCGGTGCGCGGCGGCTCGCAGGTACACAGCCAGGACGCCGAAAGCCAGCGCGAAGCGCTGAAGAAATACACGATCGATCTGACCGAGCGCGCCCGCGCCGGCAAGCTCGATCCTGTGATCGGCCGCGACGACGAAATCCGCCGTTCCATTCAGATCCTGCAGCGCCGCACCAAGAACAATCCGGTGCTGATCGGCGAACCGGGTGTCGGCAAAACCGCGATCGTGGAAGGGCTCGCGCAACGTATCATCAACGGCGAAGTGCCGGAAACGCTGAAGAACAAGCGCGTGCTGTCGCTCGACATGGCCGCGCTGCTCGCGGGCGCCAAATATCGCGGCGAGTTCGAGGAACGCCTGAAGGCCGTGCTCAACGACATCGCGAAGGACGAGGGGCAGACCATCGTCTTCATCGACGAAATCCACACGATGGTCGGCGCCGGCAAGGCCGAAGGCGCGATGGACGCGGGCAACATGCTCAAGCCGGCGCTGTCGCGCGGCGAGCTGCATTGCGTCGGCGCGACCACGCTCGACGAATACCGCAAGTACATCGAAAAGGATGCCGCGCTCGAGCGCCGCTTCCAGAAGGTGCTGGTGGATGAACCGTCGGTCGAGGCGACCATCGCGATCCTGCGCGGTTTGCAGGAGCGTTATGAGCTGCACCACGGCGTCGATATCACCGACCCGGCGATCGTCGCGGCGGCGGAGTTGTCGCATCGCTACATCACGGACCGCTTCCTGCCGGACAAGGCGATCGACCTGATCGACGAAGCCGCGTCGAAGATCAAGATGGAAATCGACTCGAAGCCTGAAGAGATGGACCGGCTCGACCGTCGTCTGATCCAGTTGAAGATCGAACGCGAAGCAGTGAAGAAGGAGAAGGACGAAGCGTCGCAGAAGCGCCTGCAGCTGATCGAAGAGGAAATCGAGCGGCTCAACCGCGAATATTCGGACCTCGAGGAAATCTGGACCGCGGAAAAAGCGGCGGTGCAGGGCAGCGCTCAGCTGAAGGAAGAGATCGAGAAGACGCGTGCGGAAATCACGCGTCTGCAGCGCGAGGGCAAGCTCGAGAAGGTGGCCGAATTGCAGTACGGCAAGCTGCCGGGTCTCGAAGCGCAGCTGAAGGAAGTGACGCGCGCCGAAGCCGAGGAGCAGAACAGTCCGAAGCGCCTGCGTCTGCTGCGCACGCAGGTTGGTGCGGAAGAAATCGCCGAGGTGGTGTCGCGTGCCACGGGTATTCCGGTGTCGCGGATGATGCAGGGTGAGCGCGAAAAGCTGCTGCAGATCGAGTCGAAGCTGCATGAGCGGGTGGTCGGGCAGGACGAGGCGATCAACGCGGTGGCCGATGCGATCCGACGCTCGCGCGCGGGTCTGTCGGACCCGAACCGTCCGTACGGCTCGTTCCTGTTCCTGGGACCGACCGGCGTCGGCAAGACCGAGCTGTGCAAGGCGCTGGCGTCGTTCCTGTTCGATTCGGAAGAGCACCTCATCCGGATCGACATGAGCGAGTTCATGGAGAAGCACAGCGTCGCGCGTCTGATCGGCGCGCCGCCGGGATATGTCGGCTACGAGGAGGGCGGCTATCTGACCGAGGCCGTGCGTCGCAAGCCGTATAGCGTGATCCTGCTCGACGAAATCGAGAAGGCGCATCCGGACGTGTTCAACGTGCTGCTGCAGGTGCTCGACGACGGCCGCATGACCGATGGCCAGGGCCGCACCGTCGACTTCAAGAACACGGTGATCGTGATGACCTCGAACCTCGGCTCGCAGGTGATCCAGGCGATGGTCGGCGAGCCGCAGGAAGCGGTGAAAGACGCGGTGTGGGAAGAGGTGAAGCTGCACTTCCGGCCTGAGTTCCTGAACCGGATCGACGACGTCGTCGTGTTCCATGCGCTCGATCGCTCGAACATCCAGTCGATCGCGCGGATCCAGTTGGGGCGTCTGCACGAACGGCTCGCCAAGCTCGACATGCAACTGGTGGTGTCGGATGCGGCGCTCGAGCACATCGGCAAGGTCGGCTACGATCCGCTGTTCGGTGCGCGACCGCTGAAGCGCGCGATTCAGCAGGAGATCGAGAACCCGATCGCGAAGCTGATCCTCGCCGGCAAGTTCGGTCCGAAGGATGTGATTCCGGTCGAAGTGGACAACGGCGAGCTGGTGTTCGAGCGCGTCGTGCACTGAGCGCGGTGCTCGGATGACGCGATGGGGCGGCGGCAGTCCTGCCGTTCCCGCCGACGTTAAAAAACCGGCAACGAAGGCGGCTTCGTTGCCGGTTTTCTTTTGCCCGCCGGTTTCGAGCGGGTGCGTCACCGTCGACCGGCGGCTTACGTAACCGCCAGCGAATGGCACACAGCGTCTTTAAGCGTTGCCCTTGTTGCCGAGCAGCGAGGACAGGCCGCCAAGCGCGCCGAGCACCGAGGTCGTGTCCAGCTTGCCCTCGGCCGGCACCTGGCCGTCCGGGGTGGCCGCGTTGACGACGTGCGGCAGGATCTGCGACAGCAGACCCGTCACCTGATCCGGCTGGACGCCGGCCTTGGCGGCGAGGTCGCTCACTGCTTGCGAGCCGAGCACGCCATGCAGCGCTTCGGGCGCGATCGGCTGGTTTTCGCCATTGCCGACCCACGACGACACGACGTCGCCGAGGCCCTTTTCCTGGAAGCGCTGGATCAGGCCGTTCAGGCCGCCCGGCTGGTTGTTGACGAATTCGAGCGCGGCTGAGATCAGCGCTTGCTGGCCGCCGCCTTCTGGCGATTTGCCAAACAGGGAACCGATGGTGTCGAGTAGGCTCATGACGGACTCTCTTGAATGCCGGCGCGTGCGTGACGGCCGGGTGGGTGACGACGACGCGCGGTTGCGCGGCGCGGTGAAACGCAAGGGCTCCGGCCCCGTCAGCATCATGCGCCGGACGCGGCCGCGGCGGATGCCGCCTTGCTCTTCTTCGCTTTCTGCTTCGAAGCTTTGGTGCCGGATGCTTCGGCCGGTGCGCTAGCTGCCGCGGCGGCCGGAGCTGCGACTGCCGCGTCGGACGCAGCGGCCTTGCCCTTCTTCTTCGACTTCGACGTCATCGCGGCCGAGGCGGGCGCGGCCGGCGTGGCGGCGGGTGGGGCGGTGGTTGCCGCAGGAGCCGCCGGCGCCATCTTCGTGCCCGCCGGGCTGCCCGATTTCGTCGACGTTTTCGCGCCGGTCGGCGGCACCGATGAACCGTTGATCGTCAGCCCGGCCGCTTCAAGGTTCGCGACCGATTTCTGGCCGAGGCCCTTCACGCGCGTGGCGAGATCGTCGGCGTTCTTGAACGGGCCGTTTTTGGCACGTTCGTCGAGGATCGCTTGCGCATGCACGGGGCCGATGCCCTTGACCGATTCGAGTGCAGCCTGATCGGCGGTATTCACTTCGACGGCCGCCGCAAATCCGGCCGATAGCGACAAAACCACAGCGACGCAAAGCATGAAAAGCTTTCTCAACATGGCAAGCACTCCATTGAGGGCAAAAAGTTAGCCGGGAACGGACGGCGCATTCTGTCAGCGGGCGCTGCGTTTAAGCATAGGACAAATCGCAGGCCCGATTTGAGATAGCGGACGATTTATACCGATCTATTGATGACAAGTAAATCTGGCCAAACAATATTTAAAACTTTTATCGGCGGGTGTAACGCCTGTGAATTTATCGATCGATATCGTCGGCGATAAATCGAAATCGACAGCGCGCGACGCTTGACTTAGAGTGCACTCGAAGTCCTAACCTGAGTCCGTCATGTCGAAACACTCAACCGCGCTCACCATCGGTCAGGTCGCCGAAACGATCGGCGTTTCCACGCACACGCTGCGCTATTACGAACAAGCCGGCCTGATCCGGCCGGTCGGGCGCACGCAGGCGGGGCACCGGCTGTACTCGCCGGCCGATCTCGACTGGTTGCGCTTCGTGATGCGCCTGAAGACAACGGGCATGTCGATCTCCGGCATGCAGCAGATCGCCGCTCTGCGCGCGCAAGGCCATCCGACGATGCGCGCGCGCCGCGACTTGCTGGTCGCGCATCGCACCGAACTGCTCGCGCGGATCGCCGATCTGCAGAGCAACCTCGGCGCGATCGAAGACAAGATCGCGTACTACGAGGCGGCCACGAGCGGCGCGGTTGAGCCTGATCCGGCACGGCAGGACGACGAAACCTCGTCGTCCTCACACGCCAACAAGGACTCGCAATGGACTACGCACACAACGACCGCTACACGCGCGGCTGGGACAAGCTCCGGGAAATCGACGGTTCGGCGGGCGAGCAGGTAATCGCCGCGCTCGCACCAGTCGCGCCGGAATTCGGGCGCCTGCTGATCGAATTCGGCTTCGGCGACATCTACAGCCGGCCGCAGCTCGATCTGCGCACACGTGAGATCGCGACGATCGCGTCGCTGGCGACCCTCGGCTGCGCGCAGCCGCAGCTGAAGGTACATATCGAGGCGGCGCTGAACGTCGGCTGCACGCGCGAGCAGATCGTCGAGGTGTTCATGCAGATGGCGCTTTATGCGGGCTTTCCGGCCGCACTGAATGCGCTGTTCGCGGCGCGGGAGATTTTCGAGCGCAGGGATCGGGAGGAGGAGGCCGCGGACGCAGCGTAGAGGGTTGAGCTGCGCCGGGGAGAAGAACGGCCGATGCGGGGCGGGGTGTGCCTTGCCCTGGGCTTGGACGCAACTAACGGCCCGATTAGCGCTATTCGTGACTGTCGTACTGTACTGTGCCCAACGCCCTCAAATAGGCGAATCAACCCGCACCCCCGCATCCTCGCGCAAATACCGGTGGCTCACGATCCGCCAGTACACGAGCAGGCCGATCCCGGCAATCGCGAGACTCGCGGTATTCGCGACCCAGAATCCGCGTGCACCGGTCAGCCAGGGCGGCGTCAGACCGGTCGTATCGAAGCCGAGCGCATAGCCGCCGCCGAGCCCGACGCCCCAGAGCGCGACCGCATAGATGACGGTCGGCACGACCGCGACCTTGTAGGCGCGCAGCACGAACGCGGTCGTGATCTGCAACGCGTCGAACAGGTGATAGCAGGCGACGATCAGCACCAGCGGCAACGCCTTCGCCGCGACCTCCGCGTCTGTCGTATAGCCATCGACGATATACGGCCGCAGCGCGAGCACGAGCGCACCATAGCAGCAGGCGATCGCAACCGCCATCGCGATGCCGTGACGCGACAGCGTGCGTGCCGCCTGCGGCCGATGCGCGCCGAGCGCCTGCGCGACCAGTGTCGACGACGCGATGCCGATCGACAGCGGCGTCATATAGAGCACCGCGCCGATGTTGCCGGCGATCTGATGCCCGGCGAGCGTCGTCGTGCCGAAACGCGCGATGAAGAGCGCCATGAACGTGTACGACGTGACCTCGATCAGGTACGACAGCCCCATCGGAATACCGAGCCGCAGTTGTGCGGCCTGGCGCTTCCAGACCGGCCAGCAGAAGTGCGTGAAGATACCGAGTTGCTTGAAATCGTCGACGCGCGCGAGCAGCAGCATGCCTAGCGTCGCGAGGCCCCAGTTGAGCAGCGTGCTCGCGAGCGCGCAGCCCGGACCGCCCAACGCCGGCACGCCGAGGCCACCGAAAATGAACCATGTATTGAGCGGTATTTTCAGCAACAGCGCGGCGACCTGCAGGAACATCACGAGCCGCGGTTTGCCGAGCGCATTGGCGACCGAACTGTAGACCCGGAAGGCGAGGCCGGCCGGCAGCCCGAACGCGAGAATCCGCAGATACGCGAGCGTGCGCTCGTGCAGCGCATCGGGCACGCGCGACAACGCGAGCAGCGGCCCGGGAAAAAACAGGATCAGAAAGCCGATCATGGTCAGCGCGGCCGCGAGCCACCATGACTGGCGCACCTCTTCGCCGATCTCGCCATAGCGGCGCGCGCCGTACAGTTGCGCGGCGATCGGCTGCAGCGCGGTCAGAATGCCGGTCAGGCCGATATAGACCGAGATGTAGATCGACGAGCCGAGGCCGAGCGCGGCCAGATCGACGGCCGAGTAGCGCCCGACCATCGCCGTATCGATCACGCCGAACGCGATGATGGCCAACTGGCCGATCAATACGGGCCACGCGAGCGCGGCGATTTTCCGTACGTCGGCGAATAGGGTCACTTGAGCTTCTTGTGCCAGTTGCGGTGGTTGGCGGGCGGCGGCTTGGGACGGTCGATGCGCACGTACAGGCGGAAGCGCTCGTCGCGGTCGGCGGCGCGCCGGCCTTCCCACACGAGCTTCCAGATGTAGTCGGGCAGCGCGCTCGGGTCGCCGTAGTCCTGCGAGTCCTGACGCAGGATCACGTCGCAGTCCTGGTCGAACGAGAAGTGCATGTCGCCGAAATACGCGAACGTCGCAATCTGCGCATTGCCGAGGCGCACCGGCGAGATGCAGGTGTAGTCATCGGGCAAGTGGTTGGCGATCTGCTGCGCGACGTCACGATAGGTCCGGCTGTAGTTGACGACCGGCAGCCACAACGTCATCAGCAGCACCCACATCAGCGTGGTGCCGGCGCTCGACAGTACGACGCTGCGCCACAGTACCTTCGGATGACGCGCGAGGCGCCAGCGCACCAGCAGGAACCAGCACACGGTTACCGCGATCGCACACACGAACGACAGGATCTTGAACTCCGGCACGAAGCCGGGCGCGAGCCGCGCGAGATTACGCGCGAGCGGATGCGGAAAGCCGGTCAAACTCGCCGCATACACGAGCCACACGAAGCTGCCGAGGATCGTGAAGCTCAGCAGCGCGAACCAGTCGATCGCGTTGATCGCGCCGCGCTTGAGCGTCGGCAGCGCGAAAGCGGCGAGCACCGCGAGCGGCGGCAGCAGCAGCATGTAGAGCCGGTTCGACTGATGGCTTTGCAGCACGACGAGCACGAACAGCGGTCCGATCACCGACAGCGGAATCGCCACGTGCGGCGCTCGGCGCAGTCCCTTCCAGCTGAACCACGACCACAGCGCGAGCGGCCAGGCGGGCCACGTGAAGAGCGGCAGGTTTTTCAGCGCGTAGGCGGCGACCGAGCCGGGCGGGCCCGCGAACGAGCTCAGGCTCACGTGAAGCCACTGATTCAGATACCAGACGGCGTCGTCGGGGAAGGCGGCGAGCGCGATGATCGGCCACGACACCGCGAGCACGAGCGCAACGGGCAGACCCGCGAGCAGCAGCCAGCGCGATCGCGTTTCGCGCACGATCAGCGTCATCGCGAGCGTACCGAGCAGCAGCGCGGCGACCAGCACCGGGCTGCTCGCAAGCGTGACGAGGCCAATCGCGAGACCCCAGATCAGCGCGCCCTGGATCGGCTTGTCGATCATGCGCACGAGGCCGTAGACGAGCATCGCGATGCAGACGAACTGTGCAAGTTGCGGCGTGGTTTCGTGGCCGCGCTCGGCGAGGCCGAAGCACGCGAGCAGGATCAGCAGCGCGCCATCGGCGAGCGTGCGGCCGTAGTCGCGCGGCTCCGGCTCGCCGCCGAAGGCATATTTGAACGGCTGCACTTCGGCGCGCCGGCCGAGCAGATAGGCCGCATACCAGACGAATGCAAAGCCCGCGCAGAACAGCAGGCCCGTGAATACGCGTGAGGCGTTGCTCGCGTCGACCCACGGCGCGAGTACGCGTATCGCGCTCGCGCCGAGCCAGTAGCCGAGCGGGCCGTCCTCGGTCAGATACTTGCCGACGAGGTTCGGCAGCAGCCAGTCGTGTGCGCCGCCGTTCGCCATCGTCCACATGACACCGAAGCCGGCTGCGTCCTCGTTCTTCCATGGATCGCGGCCAAAGAGGCCAAACGATGCGTAGACGAAACAGATGGTCAGCAGCAGCCAGCGCGGCAACGCACTGGTCGCTGAAGCAGTGAGGCGAACGACAGGTCTCATGCGGTATGTGGAGTCAGGATAAGCGATGCAGCCGGGGCGGGCCGGCGGGTCAGGATGGCAGGGCCCGGCTCGAGCATCCGGCATTGTAGTCGTGCCGTGCGATGCACGTCACGGCCGGTAACTTCCAGCAATGCCAGCGGGCAAGCTGTAACACGGTGCCGTGAAAGCGCGGCGTGCCGGTTCCGGGGCGAGGCTTGGCGCGGCAGCCGCACAAGCACAGGCGACAAAAAAGGGCAGCTCGCGCTGCCCTTTCTGTTTGCTCCGTTGCCGGCCTGAAGCCGGCACCGTTGCGGTATTACTTCGCTGCCTTGCCCGAAGCGCGTGCGCCGAACTTCTTGTTGAACTTCTCGACGCGGCCGGCCGTGTCCATGATCTTTTGCTGGCCGGTGTAGAACGGGTGCGATTCCGACGAGACTTCGATCTTCGCGAGCGGGTAGGTCTTGCCGTTGAATTCTGCGGTTTCGCGAGTCTGGATGGTCGAGCGCGTCACGAACTTGAAATCGTTCGACATATCGACGAACAGGACTTCGCGGTAATTCGGGTGAATGCCTTCTTTCATGGTCTTTCCTTTAATCTGGCGGTAGCCAACCCGCGTGCAGCCTTGACTGGACTGCCTTCAGGCGCGAGCCACTTGCCTACGGTCGAAAAACGGCGATTATGCCAGAAAATCAGTCGCTTGGCGATTTTTCTGCCAGCGGATTCTATTGAGCCGCGAGCGCTGGCCGTTCGCGGCGTCTCAAACCGGCGCGAACGTCAATCCCACGCGCGCCGGATCCTGCCGGTAGTAGCGGGCGAGCAGCCGGTACAGCTCCGGACACTCCGCCTCGAACGCGTGCGGCTTGACGAACAGCGCCTCGCTGCACACGGCGAAAAATTCCGACGGATGGTCCGCCGCATACGGATCGATCAGCGAGTCGCGCTCGAAACGCGCCCAGCGGCGCTCGGGCACCGCGTCGACTTTCGCGCAGAACTGATCGTATGCGTGGTCGAACACGTCGGCCCATGCCTGCGTATCGAGCGGCGCGTGCCAGCGGCGCATCAGCGGCGGGTGGCCGTCCGCTTCGCCGCTCAGCATATCGATCTTGTGCGCGAACTCGTGAATCACGACGTTGTACGCGTCGCTGCCGTCGGTCATCTGCGCGTCTTCCCACGACAGCACGACGGGGCCGCCTTCCCACGCCTCGCCGCTTGCGTCGTGTTCGATCTCATGGACGACGCCGTCTTCGTCCTCGACGGTCTTGCGGATCACGAATTCGCCCGGATAGACGATCACGCCGACCCAGCCGCGATACAGATCGAGGCTCAGGTTCAACACCGGCAGGCACGCCTGCGCGGCGATGGCGACCGTCATCGCGTCGGTCAGTTCGAGCTCGTGCGCGGTCGAGAACTCCTTCTGCGCGATGAACAGACTCGTCAGCTCGCGCAGCCGTGCGAGATCGGGTGCTTCCAGATGGGTGAGAAATGGCAGACCGGCGAGCGTCGCTTGCCACAAGGAATCGTCGATCGCGTAATCGCGCAGCGCTCGCTCGCGGCGGCGCGTGCCCAGCCAGTTAGTGAGTTTCGACAGCATGCTTGAGCCCACCTCTAGTCGATCTGATTTTGCCACGCGGCAAACAGGCCGCCACATATCGCGACGCCGATCAGAAAATAGAAGCCATCGAGCGAGGCGAGGAAACTGGCCTGCTGCGCGACCGTGCGGCTGATCGACGCGATCGCGAGCGCGTGCGCCTCGTTCGCTGCATGGCCGGCGACGGCGAAGCCGCGGGTCAGCGTCGCGAGCGTGTTCTGGAACACTGGATTGTACGGATTCACGGACTCCGCGAGACGACTTTGGTGCAGCGCGAGCCGATGCTGCTCGACGATGATCACCGAGGCGGTCGCGAAGGAGACCGTCAATTGCCGCATGATGTTCTTCAACCGGTAGCCGTGCGAGAACTCCTCGATCGCGAAGATGCGGAACGTCAGATTCGCGACCGGCAGTACGATGAACAGCATCAGCAGGCCGCGCAGCAGCAGCGGCGCGACGAGCGCCGCCTCGCCGACGTCCGGCGACATGCGTGTCATCCACGCGGCGGAGAACGCGGCGATCGCGAAGCCCGGCACGATGATCCACTTCTTGCGCGGTAGCAGCTTCGCGTAACGCAGATAGACGAACAGCGCGCTCGCCGAAATCAGCGACGTGACGCCGACGAGCCGCCCGGTGTTCTCGATCGGATAGCCGAGGCCGCCTTCGAGAAAGCGCGAGATCAGATAGCTGAACACGGTCGTCATGTAGTAATAGAACATGTACAGCACCATGCCGACCTGGAAGACCTTTTCGCGCAATGCATGCAGGCGCACGAGCGGCGCGGGGTGATGCCACTGGTGATACACGAACCAGCCGAGTGCGGCGAAGCCGGCCACCGTTAGCAGGATGAGTCCTGGCGACGCGCTGAACAGCTGGAAGCGCACCTGCTGCATCACGATTTGCAGCGCGCCTTGTGCGAACGCGAAGATCAGGTACGGCCAGAAATGGGCGGAGCCGCGTTCTCCGGGCAGGCGGTTACCGGCATCGGGCAGCGCTAGCAGCGCGAGCAACGCGAACAGCACGCCGGCCGGCGCCGTGCACGCGAACAACGCGCGCCAGTCGAAATGTGCGACCAACTGACCGCCGACGAGCGGCGCAAGCGCGCTCGCCAGCAAGATCAGCAGCAGAAACACGCGCGTGGCCGCGGGGCGCCGCTGCGGCGTAAAACTCATCTGGATCAGGATCCGGCAGGCGCCCATCATCGGGCCGATGAAGTAGCCCTGAAAGCCGCGCGCGAACGCGAGCTCGATCGACGATTCGCTGAGCGCCGCGGCTGCCGCGCCCGCCGAATAGAGCAGCATGCAGCCGGCCACGTAGCGCCGGTAGCCGAGGCGCTCGACCCACCATTCCTGCTGCAGGATACCGAGCACCGCAGCGACCGCATAGGCGCTCGACGCCCACACGAGCTCATCCGGCGATGCATTGACGCCCCCCGCGATATAGCTGGCGAAAAACGAGAAGATCGCGTTGTCGAAATAGTCGAGAGCGGTGACGACCGCGAGCACCCACGGGAAAAAGTCGCCGCGCAGTTTTTGGACGCTGAACCATGTGGCGCGGGACGAGGCGTTGCTCACGACGATTTGGCCGGTTTGCCGGTGCGGGATTTGCCTGTGCGTTGGCTGGGCACTACTCCGGCTTTTTCAGCCTTGCCGGCCGCTTTGGCCCGCGCGTGACGACGCTGTTCGAGTAGTTGCTCGGCGTTTTCGCCGGCGAGGCGCCGCTCCAGATAGTCGAGGTCCGGGGCCAGTTCGGCGCGCAGTGCCTGTGCTTCCTTCAGTTCGCGGCGCACCGCTTCGATGCGGGTGTCGAGCGTTTCGACCTGCCGGGCGATCGCGTCGCGAATTTGCTGCAACGATTCGGTTGAAAAACGATGACCGCCTTCGACCGGTTCAAGCGAACGCTTCAGCATTTCGGTGATGCTATGCAGCGAGAAGCCGAGCGAGCGCAAACGCAGGATCCGCGCGAAACGCTTCAGGTCTTCCTCGTCGTAGAGGCGATAGCGGCCTTCGCTGCGCGTCGGCGACACGAGGCCGCGCTCCTCGTAGTACTTCAGCGTGCGCGGCGTGACGCCGAGGCGTTCGGCGGCGTCGCGCACGGTCAATAGCGCGGGAGAGTCCTTCGACATGACGGTGACGGAGAAGGATGGGATTGTCGCCATCATACTGCAACGTGTACGTTCACGTATATGTTGGGGACGCTGACTGGACGGACGACGGACGAAAAAAAACCGCTCGCGAATTGCGAGCGGTTTTTCATGCGGTGCGTTGGCCGGCTAATGCGGCCAGCGCAAACGCGACGTGTTAGCTGCCACCACCACGACGCATCATGTCGAAGAACTCGGAGTTGCTCTTCGTCTGGCGGATCTTGTCGAGCAGGAATTCCATCGACTCGACTTCATCCATATCGTGAATGAACTTGCGCAGCACCCAGATCTTCTGCAGCACTTCGGGCTTGATCAGCAGTTCTTCGCGGCGGGTGCCCGACTTGTTGAGGTTGATCGACGGGTAGACGCGCTTTTCGGCGAGACGGCGCTCGAGGTGCACTTCCATGTTGCCGGTGCCCTTGAACTCTTCGTAGATCACGTCGTCCATGCGGCTGCCGGTTTCGATCAGTGCCGTGCCGATGATGGTCAGCGATCCGCCTTCCTCGATGTTGCGCGCCGCGCCGAAGAAGCGCTTCGGACGCTGCAGCGCGTTCGCGTCGACACCGCCCGTCAGCACCTTGCCCGAGGCCGGCACGACGGTGTTGTAGGCGCGCGCGAGACGCGTGATCGAGTCGAGCAGAATCACGACGTCGTTCTTCATTTCGACGAGGCGCTTGGCCTTCTCGATCACCATTTCGGCGACCTGCACGTGACGCGCGGCGGGTTCGTCGAACGTGGAGGCGATCACTTCGCCGGCCACCGAGCGCTGCATTTCCGTCACTTCTTCCGGACGCTCGTCGATCAGCAGCACGAACAGCACGACGTCGGGATGGTTCTGCTTGATCGCGTGCGCGATGTGCTGAAGCATCACGGTCTTGCCTGACTTCGGCGAGGCGACGAGCAGGCCGCGCTGGCCTTTGCCGATCGGCGCGATCATGTCGATGATGCGGCCCGTCACGTTCTCTTCGCCGCGCATTTCACGTTCGAGCAGCAGCACCTTGTTCGGGTGCAGCGGCGTCAGGTTTTCGAACATGATCTTGTGCTTCGAGGCCTCCGGCGGCTGGCCGTTGACCTTGTCCACCTTCACCAGCGCGAAATAGCGCTCGCCGTCTTTCGGCGTGCGCACTTCACCTTCGATCGTGTCGCCCGTATGCAGGTTGAAGCGGCGGATTTGCGACGGGCTGATGTAGATGTCATCCGTGCTGGCGAGGTAGGAGGTTTCCGGCGAACGCAGGAAGCCGAAACCGTCCGGCAGCACTTCGAGGGTGCCGTCGCCGAAGATCGTGTCGCCCGCTTTGGCTCGTTTTTTTAGAATGGCGAACATCAATTCCTGCTTGCGCAGGCGGTTCGCGCTTTCGATCTCGAGGCCGTTGGCCATCTCGATCAATTGGGACACGTGCAGAGTCTTAAGCTCGGATAAATGCATACGGAGAACCCGCAGGAGAAGGTGCGACGAAATGAAATCTGGGAGGAGGGTGAGCGGAACGCTCAAAGACTTACACGTCTTTTCGACGTTTTATGGATTCTAGCATAGCACACGCCAATTTCCGCCGGTGCGGCGGCTTGGCATCTTTGTCGTGTAGCGTGTTGCCGGTTGACAACACGCCCGATCCGAAGCGCTTGCGGCGCGCGATGAATCCGCGAGCGCCGCGGCGTTGTTCTTACAGATTGCCGTCGAGGAACGCGGTGAGTTGCGATTTCGACAGAGCGCCGACCTTCTGTGCGGCGACGGCGCCGTTCTTGAACAGGATCAGCGTGGGGATGCCGCGCACGCCAAACTTGACCGGCGTCGATTGATGCTCGTCGACATTGATCTTCGCGATTTGCAGGCGATCGGCGTAATCCTTGGCGACTTCGTCGAGGATCGGCGCAATCATCTTGCATGGACCGCACCATTCGGCCCAGAAATCGAGCAGCACGGGTTTATCGGATTTCACGACGTCCTGTTCGAACGATGCGTCGCTAATATGCTTGATTTGTTCGCTCATTTATGAATACCTCTGTCGGTTCGAGGCCCGCCTGAATTGCTCGCCACGATACGTCAAATACCAGGAAAATTTCCGTTCGCTTTGCCGCATCCGGCGCCTTGCCGCGCATGCCTGTGAAAATCCGAAAAATCGCCTGAAAAAAACCAGGATTTTCACGTAATACGCCGAAAGAGTCGGGTTTGCGGGTCTTTCAACTGGCAGTGTAGCTTAATTCGCTATGCGTTGCCGATGGCGATAGTAGTCATTAGGGCAGTGGGGCTAAGGGGCCGCCGCCGGAGCGTCAGCCGGTTTCTGCGGCCGATGGATACCGCGTTGCAGTCTAAATGGTGGCGCGCGCGGCGAACTCAAGTGGGGTGCGGTGGGCAATCGTCGCGCTCGCCAGGAAGGTGCGATGTGGCGTGCATAAGGCCCGCATGAGGCGGGCGCAGATAGCGCGAAGCTGTCCGATCCGGCGCGTCGATCGCGTTTTGCTCGTATTAACAGTCGCACGATGCGCGCGGCAATGATAGAATCTTTCGTGACGGGCCTCCTCGCATGGAGGGATGGTCAACCTGGTCAGGTCGGGAACGAAGCAGCCACAGCCGTTTTCCACCAGTGCCGAGGGTCGGGCTCGTCACCTTCCTTTGCTTTAATCTTCGCGGCCGTATTCCACGGATTCTCCGCAATCATTTCCACCTTCCGTATTGATCGTTCGCCGTGTGCGGACCGAGCCTCGTCGTGGCCGCGTCGCGCGTTCGCGCGTCGTCCCGAATCGGTTTTGCGCGCCTTTGTTACTGATACAATTTCCGGATGACCTATCAAGTTCTCGCACGCAAATGGCGGCCGAAGGATTTCGCTTCGCTCGTCGGACAGGAGCACGTGGTGCGCGCGCTCACCCATGCGCTCGACGGCGGCCGTCTGCACCATGCCTATTTGTTTACAGGTACGCGCGGCGTCGGCAAGACCACGCTGTCGCGGATCTTCGCGAAGGCGCTCAATTGCGAGACCGGCGTGACGTCGACGCCGTGCGGCGTGTGCCGTGCGTGTCGCGAGATTGACGAAGGGCGTTTTGTCGATTACGTCGAGATGGACGCGGCGAGCAATCGCGGCGTCGATGAAATGGCCGCGCTGCTCGAGCGCGCGGTGTATGCGCCCGTCGATGCGCGCTTCAAGGTCTACATGATCGACGAAGTGCATATGCTGACGAACCACGCGTTCAACGCGATGCTGAAGACGCTCGAAGAGCCGCCGCAGCACGTCAAGTTCATCCTCGCGACGACCGACCCTCAGAAGATTCCGGTCACCGTGCTTTCGCGCTGTCTGCAGTTCAATCTGAAGCAGATGCCGGCCGGCCACATCGTGACGCATCTCGAACGCATTCTCGGTGAAGAGAACGTGCCGCACGAGGCGCAGGCGCTGCGCCTGCTCGCGCGCGCGGCCGACGGATCGATGCGCGACGCGCTGTCGCTGACCGACCAGGCGATCGCCTATTCGGCGAACCAGGTCAGCGAAGAGGCAGTGCGCGGGATGCTCGGGGCGCTCGACCAAAGCTATCTGATCCGGCTGCTCGACGCGCTCGCGCAGGGCGACGGCACGGCGGTGCTGGCGGTCGCCGACGAGATGGCGTTGCGCAGTCTGTCGTTCTCGACGGCGCTGCAGGATCTGGCGGGTCTGCTGCACCGGATCGCGTGGGCGCAGTTCGCGCCTTCGTCGGTGCTCGACGAATGGCCGGAGGCCGCCGATCTGCGCCGCTTCGCCGAAACCCTGAGCGCCGAGCAGGTGCAACTGTTCTATCAGATCGCGACGATCGGCCGAAGCGAGCTCGGCCTCGCGCCCGACGAATACGCGGGCTTCACGATGACGCTGCTGCGCATGCTCGCGTTCGAGCCGGCGCCGACGGGTGGCGGTGGTGGAGCGGCGGGAGCCGCTGGCACGC
>ABYL01000076.1 GCA_000173575.1 Burkholderia sp. H160
CGCGGCGGGGCGCGGCGGGGGCGCGGCGGGGGTCGCGCCCCCGCTTTTCGTCGATGAAGCGGACGCATCGCACGGCCGCGCGACAAAGTTTGAACCGGTGATTAAAAGCCCTTAGGATATCCACACCGGAAGCCGTCGCGATGACGGCATGCGCACACAACGCAGAGAGCAGCCTGCGCGCGGTGCTACCTTCATCTCATCAAGAGAACACGAATGCTGCGCACGTCACTGAAGGTAATAAAGATAAGTGCATGGGTTCTGGTGCTGCTGGCAGTGCTCGCATTCGGACTGCGCGCGTGGTACTCGAAGCGCGGGCCGGAGCTGTCGGTATGGCACACCTATGTGCCGCGCGAAATGACCGTCGAGGAAATCGACACCGCCGACTGGAATGCATATATCAAGGCGGAAAACCGGATTTTCGAGGATGTGCGTATCAATGTCGTCGAAAAATTGCGGCCGTCCGAGCGCATTCCGGCGAACCGCTATTACGAGGGCTCGCCGATCTTTCCGTGGCATTTCGCCCAGAACTGGAATCACTCGTACATTCTCGAGCCGTCGGGGCCGCCCGTCGGCGCGGTCGTGTTGCTGCACGGCATGACGGATGCGCCGTTCAGTATGCGGCATATCGCACGTCGTTATCGCGATCGCGGTTTCGTCGCGATCGGCATCCGTCTGCCAGGGCATGGCACGGTGCCGGCCGGGCTCACCGACGTCCACTGGCAGGACTGGACCGCAGCCACACGGCTCGCGGTGCGTGAAGCGCGCCGGCGCGTGGGGCCGGGCAAGCCGATCGAACTGGTCGGCTTTTCGAACGGCGGCGCGCTCGCGCTGCAGTACGCGCTCGACTCGATCGAGAATCCCGCGCTGCCGCGCACGACGCGCGTCGTGTTGATCTCGCCGATGATCGGCGTCACCCGTTACGCGCGCTTTGCCGGTCTCGTCGCATTGCCCGCGCTATTGCCGGCCTTCGCGCCCGCCGCGTGGCTCGGCATCGTGCCGGAGTTCAATCCGTTCAAGTACAACTCGTTTCCGGTGAATGGCGCGCGGCAGTCTCATTTGCTGACGAGCGTGATTCAGGAGCAGATCGCGAGGCTCGA
This sequence comes from Burkholderia sp. H160, assembly GCA_000173575.1. Classification (GTDB taxonomy): domain Bacteria; phylum Pseudomonadota; class Gammaproteobacteria; order Burkholderiales; family Burkholderiaceae; genus Paraburkholderia. Next base: position 1,098 of record ABYL01000076.1, read on the forward strand.
GCGTGAGAACCGGCTCGATACGCTGCCGCCTATCCTGACGTTCCAGTCGGTGACCGATTTCACGGTCAGCACGCCCGCCGTGATGTCGTCGCTCTATGACAAGCTGCCCGAGAACGGCAGTGAAGTCGTGCTGTTCGACGTGAACCGCAGCGTGCGCTTCAGGACGTTCCTGCGCGTCGCGTCGTACACCGCGTTGTCGCGGCTGTTGCGCATCGGTCCGCAAAACTATCGGACCACGGTGATCGCCAACGCGTCGCCGGACTTGGCGCAGATGGTCGAACGCAGCGTTTATGCGGACGAAGTGCAAACGCGCGTCAGGCCGTTGGATATCGACTATCCGCAGGATATTTTCTCGTTGTCGCACGTTGCGATTCCGTTCCCGATCACTGACGCGCTCTACGGCATCGCGCCGGACGACTCGGAGAATTTCAATGAGAACCTCGGCACGCTCGCGCCGCGCGGCGAACGCGGCACGCTGATTCTGACGCTCGATACGATGTTCCGCATCTCGTCGAATCCGTTCTTCCCGTATCTGCTGCAACGTATCGACGAAGGCATCGGCAAGATGCCGCCGCCGGTCGTCAAGTCGCCGCCGCGCACGCATGAAACCGCCGATGGTCAGCCCGACGATTTTGCGGCGGATCTGACTGCTCTCGAGCAGGTCGGCTCGGACGAGCCTTGAGATGTCGGTTGCCTGAATCGGGCTGATGGCCTCTGCGCTGCTGTTTTCGCAAGATGTCACCCGATCGCCCGCACACTGCCGCGGGCCATCCGCTTTCCGGCTCGAAGATTGACGTTACGGCTGATAAGTCGAATCGACGATCGTCCACAGCGCCGCTTTCGGGTGCAGATTCGCATCGAACGGCAACGGCAGGTTGTTGCGCGGCACCGGCGTCGACGTCAGCCACGTATGCTTGTCCGAGTAGCCCCAGAACGTCACTGCCTTGATGCTCGGCTCCTGCTCGAACAGAGCGAACACTGCGCGATATCGCTCGGCCTGAGCACGCATGATGTCGTTCGGCACCGGATGACCGAGGTCCGGCAGACATGCACGCGGATCGCTCCAGCATTCGCCAGGGTCGGTATAGAGACTCACGTCGAGTTCGGTCACCTGGTTTTCGAGCCCGAGCGCGGCGACGTCGTCGAACGCCTGCTTGATGTTCGGCAGGGGCGGCCAGTTCACGCTGATATGCATCTGATGCCCGACACCGTCAATCGGCACGCCGCGCGCGCGTAAATCGCGGATCACCGCGAGCAGCTTCGCGCGCTTGCCTGGATCGTCGGTGTTGTACTCGTTGATATAGAGCTTCACGTTCGGGTCCGCCGCGCGCGCCGCACGGAAAGCGATCGCGATGTAGTCCTTGCCGAGCGCGCGATACCACGGACTGTCTTCGCGATACACCTGATGCGGGTCGTCGCTGATCACTTCGTTGACCACGTCCCACGCATCGACCTTGCCGCGGAAGTGCGTGACGACGTCGGTTACATATCGTTCGAGCCGCTTCGCAACGACGTCGTGATAGTCCGGATCTTTCGGATCGCCGGCGAAGAACCAGGCCGGCGCTTCGGTCCAGTCACCGGCCTTGAAGTGCCACACGAGCGTGTGGCCGCGCACCGCAATGCCGTGTGCTTGAGCGAACGCGACGATCCTGTCGGCCGGCTCGAAGTTGTATTCGCCTTCCGCGACGCCGATCGTGCCCGGCTTCATCTTGTTCTCTGCGGTCAGGCTCGAGAACTGCGCGGCGATGAGCGTGGCGTCGGCGGGATTGTCGATCGAATCGGGTTCGATGGCCGCGCCGACTTTGAAGTGCGCGGCCATCACACTGCGCAGCGGCGGCGGCGCTTCAGCGGGCGCCGCGGCGAGCGGCGGGCCGTCATGAGCGGCCATCGCCTGGTTGTGCGCGCAGCCCGCCGTCCATGCAAGCGTGCAAACCGCGACGGCTGCGCAGAGCATGCGCAACGAAGTCCTCAAAGGACGCATTCCTGGTCTCCGTGTGATGTGATGCCCGTTCGGAAGTTTTTCTAACTATCCATAACGTTATCGGTAACAACGCCGATGGTAGGCAACGCCCCTCGGATCCGCCATGAGGGATTTACCTGACGTATGGAAGAAACAATGCAAGGTGAATAAGCGTCGAGCCGCCCGATTTGACCCAGCGGTTTGAAAGCGCTTTCAGGAGGAGGCTGCGCAACGCGGTCGCGCCGCGAACTGCGCGAAACAGAGCGCCAGTTACTCAATCCCGACTGGCGAGACAGGAAAACCGAAGCCGTTCAATGCGCGTTCAGCGAACCTGCGTCGGGGGAAAGCCAGTTGTCCACCGAAGTGACACCGGGCACCGACATCGCACTCTTCTCGGCACGCGCGACATGATCCCGCTCTGGCACCCATCCGGTCAGGGTGATCCGCCCCGAGTGGGCAAAGACGAACACATGTGACATCCCGACGCCGGCGTGCGCTTCGGCGACGCGCACGGCGTGGGCGAGTTGCTGGTCAGTTTGCGAATCGCTCTGGGCATGGGCCGCCGGCGCGATTGCGCTCGAAGCCAGCAACACGAGTGTAGAAACAAGGACTGTTTTCACGATACCTCCTTAGACGTACCACAGGGTGCCGGCAAACTGCGCCGGCAAATCTTCCGGTCGGACTCAATGCGAGGCCGCGGAAATGCATCGGACAAAATCCTCTTCCCATTGCGCGCGTCGAGGTTTTGTCGGTCGGGGCGATGGGCGGTCGTGCCGTCGCCCGCAGAAGAGTCTGCAAGGGCAGCGTGTTCGAGCGGGACGCCGCGTGCGCGGCGTGGCGGGGGAACAGCGGGAGCCGAGGGATGGGAGCTGGTTGGGGCGTTCGAGATTGAGCGCGAAAAGCCAGACGGATGCACTGACAGTCCCGCACTCAGCGTGCTACTTGGCTGAGCCCGGCTCGTTGCCCGGCATCGTATGCATTGATGATAGTCGCTAATTTTCGCCACTGCTGGCGGTTCCAACACGGGTCGTCAAGTCCAGACCGGCAAGACAGGCGAAGCGAGTCGTTGCATCTTCACCACATCAAACACGAATTTTTCTTGCATTTCAGCGCGATTTCCCAATTAAGCGAATGCTGAATCGCGCGGGCGACGACAGTCGCGCGTTGTTTCCGTGCATGAAATCAAACGGATTTCCGGCGCTTGTGACCATCACACGATGGTCACAAAGCGGGTGCTACTGCGGGATCGGCCGGCGCGCAACTGTTATCGATAACAGCGTTTTCCCTGAGCCGTTAGTTCGATGCGCGGCGCAAGCTCGTCCATATAATCGCCTCGAAATGTGAAGCGAGCATTTCGATGAGAGGGGAACGCGTGAGAACGCATGCGTCCTGATGGGCTTGGAGACGCCACAAAATATATATAGGATATCTAATGAAGAAAACACTTATTGCTATGTCCGTGATGGCAGCTGCGACGACGGCGGCCCATGCGCAGAGCAGCGTCACACTGTACGGCCGTATCGACAACGGCATCCAGTTCGAAACCGGCCTTCCGGCCGGCCACCAGTGGTCAGCCCAAAGCGGCGACTGGGGTTGTTCGTGGTTCGGTCTCATGGGCTCTGAAGATCTCGGCGGCGGCACGAAGACAGTCTTCCAGCTCGAAGGCCAGCTCAATACGATGACCGGTGCATCGGCGGGCAATCTGTTCGGCCGTCACGCAACGGTGGGCTTTACGAACGACAGCTGGGGCTTGTTCAAGATCGGTAACCTCGGTGCCGGCGAACTGTCGCAGGACAGCTGGGGTACCGATCCGCAGGTGATGCAGCGCTACGCGATCTCGACACTGGTGCGCGCCCGTAACTGGACGAGCACCAGCAACGGCGCGGAGTACAACTCGCCGGTGCTGTTCGGCGGCCTCGTGCTGAAGGGCCAGTATTCGCTGACCAACAACACGAGCTGGAACTCGGCGCCTGTCAATGCACAGGGCGTACCGACCGGCCAGGGTCGTACGAACGCGGTCGAAGGTGTCTACACGTGGGGCTCGGGCGACTTCCGGGTGATCTACGACGAAGTGCGCGGTGCCAACGGCTCGTTCAACAACGTGTACTCTGCTTCGCGCAATGTTCTCGCCGGCGGCACCTACGTGCTCGGTCCGGTGAAGCTGTACGCGGGCTACCAGCACCTGAGCGCGCCTGACGCGACCAACGCGAGCATGGGCGTAACCGATGCGTCGCAGCCGCTCGGCGTGAGCGCGCCGACCAGTGTGAACCACGAATGGTTCGGCGCCGCATGGCAAATCAACACCCCCACGCAAGTGACGGCTGCGGTTTACCACGCGAACGCGAACAACGGCAACGGCAACGCGACCCTGTTCACGCTCGCCGGGACCTACGCGCTGTCGAAGCGCACGTTCCTGTACACGGAAGCCGGCTACGTGCACAACAGCTCGACGTCGAACATTAACCTCGGCAACGGCTCGTACGGCAACAACAACTTCAATCCGGTGACGGGTACGTCATCGAACAGCAACCCGAACTATGGTCATAGCCAGACCGGCGTCTTCGCCGGGATCATGACCGCGTTCTGAGTTGAGGTTGCCTGATCAGCAATCGCAGTGATCTCTTTGTTTCAAGGACTGTTTATTTCTCTTTCATAGAGAAGCCGGTGCGACGTCTCCTCCACCCTCGTTGCATCGGCTGTTTTTTCTTTTTTGCGAATTCACGACCGGACGTACCGCGCTTGCTTGTGTTTGAAAGCGCTTTCAACCCAGGATTCAGGCAGAACTCATGACCGACGACGGCTCAAACGACAAACCCGGCGCGCCCAAGGTACCCAACGTACCTGTTGCGCCCAACGTGACGCTCGAAGCCATCGCGCGCGCGGCCGGTGTTTCTCCGAGCACCGTATCGCGGATCCTGAACGGTTCTGCGCGCGTGCTCCCCGCCAAGCAGCAGGCGGTGGAAGAGGCGATCGCGCGTTTCAACTATCGGCCGAACGTGCTCGCGCGCAGTCTCGCGAGCGGCCGGACCGAAACGATCGGGGTACTGACGCAGGCGGTGTCGAGCCCGTTTTATGCGGAATGGTTGCGCGGCATCGAAGAGGCGCTTTACGAGCCAGGCTTTACGCCGATCTTCGTGAGCAGCCGCTGGAACCTCAACGAGGAAAAGGCACGCCTCGAGCAGTTCATCGCACGGCGCGTCGACGGAATCATCCTGCTGCACGCGCAACTCGATGAGCCGACCTTGACCGACTACTCGCGGCACGCGCCGATGCTCGTGCTCGGCCGCTCGATACAAAACAGCCCGACGCTCGCGGGCCTGCCGATCGACAACATGCAGGGCGCGCGCGACGCGACCCGTCACCTGATCGAGCAGGGCCATCGCGAGATCGCGTTCATCGCCGGGCCGGCCAGTCACGAGGATGCGATCGAGCGCCTCGACGGCTACCGGATCGCGCTCGAGGAATCGGGCATCGGCTTCGATGCCGATCTCGTCGAGCAGGGCGATTACCTCGAAACGGGCGGCGTCGCCGCGATGGAGCGGCTGATGGTGCGCCATCCATCGTTCAGCGCGGTGTTCTGCGCGAACGATCAGACCGCCTACGGCGCGCGGCTCGCGATGTTCCGCCGCGGCGTGCGGGTGCCGGAGGACGTGTCGCTGGTCGGCTTCGACGATCTGCCGACTTCGTCGTACATGACCCCGCCTTTGACGACGGTCCGCCAGCCGACCTATGAAATCGGCCGGCTCGCCGCGCAGGGCATCGTGCAGATGATCCGCAAGCAGTCCGTCGCGCTCAGTCCGATTCCGCTCACGCTCGTGACGCGCGAAACGACGCGGCGAATCACGTCACCGGTCAAACGCGGGGATACGCGGACATAGCAGGTGTTTTTTCGCCTTGGCGTGAAAGCGCTTTCAGGCATCAGCAGGCAACAAGCAAAGCAGCAACAAAGACAACAGGGGAAGTAGGTCGCAGCAACCGGGTAGTCATCGAATGCAATTCCAACAGGGTTCTTTAGGAGACGAGTAATGAAATTCCGCTTTTCAGGCTCTGCCGCCGCCGTTCTGCTCAGCCTGGCCACAGTCGGCGCGCACGCCAACACCACGTTGAACGTCGCGGTCTTTCCGAAGCTGGATCAGGAAATCAATGACGCGCTTCCGGCATGGAAGAAGCTGCATCCGGACGTCGACGTCAAGGTGTCGTCGCTGCAGATTGGCGATCACCACAACGCGATGACCACCGCGCTCGCGACGGGTTCCAATCTGCCCGACGTGATGGCGGTCGAGGTCGGCTTTATCGGCCGCTTTGCGGCGGGCGGCGGTCTCGAGGACCTGTCGAAGCCGCCGTATAGCGCCGGCCAGTACAAGAGCCAGTTCATCAACTACACGTTCGCGCAGGCGACCACGCAGGATGGCACGATCGTCGGCATGCCAGCCGATATTGGTCCGGGCACACTGTTCTATCGCAAGGACATTCTCGACAAGGCGGGCGTCACCGAAGCCGATCTGACGAAGTCGTGGGACTCGTATCTCGCGGCCGGCGAGAAGATCAAGAAGGCGACGGGCGCATACCTGATGGCATCGTCGCGCGATATCGAGGACATCTATATTCGCGCCGACCTGAAGGAAGGTGACGGCGTCTACTTCGACAAGGCTGGCAATCCGGTCGTCACGTCGCCACGTTTCGTGAAGGCGTTCGAGCTCGCGAAGAAAGCGCGCGAGCTCGGTCTCGACGCGAAGATCTCGCCGTGGACGAACGAATGGGCCGAGGGCTTCAAGCGCGGCACCGTCGCGACGCAGATGATGGGCGCGTGGCTCGGCGGCCACCTCTCGTCGTGGATCGCACCGGACACCAAGGGCCTGTGGCGCGCGGCCAATCTGCCGAACAAGGCGTACGCATCGTTCGGCGGCACGTTCTGGTCGATTCCGGCGAAAGCGACGCAAAAGCCGATGTCGTGGGAATTCATCAAGTTCCTGACGACGCGCAAGGACACGCAGCTCGCGTCGTTCCGTTCGATCGATGCATTCCCGTCGCTGCTCTCCGCGCAGAGCGATTCGTTCTTCGCCGAGCCCGTCTCATTCCTCGGCGACGAGAAGGCGCGTCTGATCTGGCGTGATGCGGCCTCGCACATCCCGGCGATCCAGCGCAGCAAGTACGATCAGGTCGCCGAGGAAGCGGTCCACTCGGCGCTCGACAAGGTCGTCGACGACGGCGTGGACGTGCATACCGCGTTGCAGGAAGCACAGGACCAGATCGCGCATCGGGTCCGCCGTTAAGCACTGTTGATGCAAGGTCGCGGCACGCTGCGTGCCGCGACACGAAGTGTCCCGCAGTGTGCTGCAAACAGCGTGGCCGGTCTCCCACACCTGGCCACGCCCGACTGGACGGAACTATTGATGAACACTCCACTGCCCACGACCGAACAGGTCGCCCGCGATGCGCAGGCGAGCGACGCGCCGAGCTCGCTCCCGCCGCTCACCGCGCCGCGCGGAACATCGCGGCTCAATCCGGTGAAGCTCGCGCCGTACCTGTTTCTCGGTCCGTTTTTCCTGCTGTTCGCGCTGTTCCTCGCGTTTCCGCTGCTGTTTTCGCTGTACCTGTCGTTCCAGAGCTGGGACGCGACGGCGGGACTCGCGAGCATGAAGTGGGTGGGTCTGTCGAACTTCACGTTCACGCTGACCGACCCGTGGTACTGGAAGTCGCTGTACAACACCGCGTCGATGGCGATCATGTCCGGCGTGCCGCAGCACCTGGTTGCGCTGCCGCTCGCGTTCTTTCTGCAAACCGCGTTTCGCCGCTGGCGCAATTTCGTCGTGGGCCTGTATTTCCTGCCGTTCATCACGTCGAGCGTCGCGATCGCGCTGATCTTTTCGTCGCTGTATTCGACCGACTTCGGCATGATCAACCTCGCGATCGCCGAGCTCGGCAAGCTGCCCGGTTTGCACTGGCTCGCGCCCGCGCATCCGATCGAGTGGCTCTATAACCCGAAGAACGTCAAGCCCGCGGTGTCGCTCGTGATCTTCTGGCGCTACGTCGGCTGGAACACGGTGCTGTATCTGTCGGCGCTGCAAACGATTCCGAAAGACCTCTACGAGGCCGCGCGCATCGACGGCGCGAATGGCTGGCAGCAGTTCACGCGCATCACGATTCCGCTGATCAAGCCGATGATTTTCTTCGCGGTCACGCTGTCGATCATCGGCGGACTGCAACTGTTCGAAGAGCCGTTCATCCTGCTGCCGAACGAAGGCATGGGTACGAGCCAGTCCGGTCTGACGACGGCCGTTTATATGTATCGCACCGCATTCCACGACGGCGACTTCGGCACCGCGAGTTCTATCGCATGGCTGCTGTTCATCACGATTGCCGCGTTGATGTGGTTGAACACGCGCATCTTTCACCGCAGCGGCATGAACGAGGAGACACAGCGATGAAATCGTCGAACAACAAGGGCCGTTATATCGGCTACGCGATCGTGCTGGCGGGCGCGGTGCTGATGTTCTCGCCGTTCTACTTCATGTTCGTGTTCGCGACGCACACGAGCTCCGAGATCTTCTCGATGCCGCCTCCGCTGTGGTTCGGCAGTGCGTTTCTCGACAACATGGCCTCGCTGATGCGGCACATTCCGTTCTGGCGCAATCTCGGCTGGAGCTTCTATACGGCCGCGATGCAGACTGTGCTGACGCTGCTCGTCACGTCGATGGCCGGCTACGCGTTCGCGATGTACGAGTTCCGCTTCAAGAAGACGCTGTTCGCGGTCGCGCTGACTGCAATGCTGGTGCCGCCGTTCCTCAGCATGATTCCGACCTTCATGACGATGAACCTGCTCGGCTGGATCGATCAGCCGCGCGCGCTGTACGTGCCAGGCGCGGCCGCCGCGCTCGGCGTGTTCCTGATGCGCCAGTACGTCGCGGCGGCGATTCCGTCGGATCTGATCGAGGCGGCGCGCATCGACGGCTGCGGCGAATTCCGCATCTACTGGAGCATCGTGATGCCGCTCTTGGGACCGGCGCTGGGCACGCTCGGGCTGATCAGCTTCATTCAGGCGTGGAACAACTTTCTGTCGGCGCTCGTCGTGCTGCGCTCGCCGTCGATGTACACGCTGCCGCTCGCGCTGCGCATTCTGCAAAGCCCGACCAATTCGGATTGGGGCGCGGTGATGGCGGGCTCCGCGGTCGCGGTGCTGCCGCTGCTGGTGCTGTTCGCGTTCACTTCGCGGCGTTTGATCGACGGTCTGACGACCGGTGCGGTCAAGGCCTGAGATTCCTTCATTCATTTTCACGCCCTCGCGGGCATGACCATTCAGGACAACATCATCTATGTCGACGTATCGATTCAAAGAAGACTTCGTCTGGGGCGTCGCCACCAGTTCCTACCAGATCGAAGGCGCAGCGCATGAGGACGGCCGTGGCCCGTCGATCTGGGACGCGTTCTGCAAGGTGCCGGGCAAGGTCGTGAACGGCGAGAACGGCGATGTCGCATGCAATCACTATCACCTCCTCGAGGAAGATCTGGATCTGATGGCCGAACTGGGCGTCAAGGCTTATCGCTTCTCGATCGCCTGGCCGCGCGTGCAGCCGACTGGCCGCGGCGCATTCAACGACAAGGGCCTCGCGTTTTACGAGCGGCTCGTCGATGGTTTGCTTGCGCGCGACATCCAGCCGTTTGCGACGCTGTATCACTGGGATCTGCCGCTGTCGCTGCAGCACATGCAAAATGGCTGGGAAAGCCGCGACACCGCTTATCGCTTTGCGGACTACGCCCGCAAGATCGGCAGCGTGCTCGGCGATCGCGTCGCGTCGATCGCGACGCACAACGAGCCGTGGTGCACCGCGTGGCTCGGCAATGCAACCGGCTATTTCGCGCCGGGCAACGCCGATCTGAAGAAAGCGGCCCACGTCGCGCACCATCTGCTGTTGTCGCACGGTCTCGCGTTGCAGGCACTGCGCGCCGATGGCGTGAAGGCGCCGCTCGGCATCGTGCTCAATCAGTCGCCGGCGGATGGCGCGACGGATTCGCCCGAAGACCAGGCCGCCGCGTCGCTCGAATACGCGAAGTTCGTGCGCTGGTACATGGACCCGCTTTTCAAGGGTGAATATCCGGCCGAAGCACTGCAATGGTACGGCGAGAACGGTCCGCAAGACGTGATCCTGCCCGGTGACTTCGACGTGATCGGCACGCCGATGGACTTTCTCGGCATCAACTATTACACGCGGATCTTCGCGAGCGCATCGGGCGACAAGCGTCCGCCGGGCGCGCTCGGCTTCACGGACATGGACTGGGAAGTCTATCCGCAGGGCCTCACCGAATTGCTGACCCAGCTGAACGCCGACTACAAGCTGCCGCCGATCTATATCACCGAGAACGGCTGCGCGGCGAAGGACGTGCTCGATAACGGTCGCGTGCACGACGCCGACCGCGTGCAGTTTTACGACCTGCATCTCGCCGCGTTGTCGGACGCTGTGCAGCGAGGCGTCGACGTGGCCGGCTATTTCGCATGGAGCCTGATGGACAACTTCGAATGGGCGTCGGGCTACGACAAGCGCTTCGGCATGGTCTATGTCGATTACGCGAGCCAGGAACGCACGCTGAAGGACAGCGCGCTGTGGTATCGCGACGTGATCGCACAACACGCCGGCGTCGCAGCCGCGCGCTGAGGCGCGCGCACGGCGTCGGGCGCACCGAACCTCGCGTGGCGCGACAGTAGTGGGGCAGTGGGATAGCGTCACGCGGGGTCTGTAAGTACAGGGATTGAGGAGGAGACATCAATGGGCGAACTCGTATTGCGCAACGTCTCGAAGACGTATGGCGAAGGACCGCAGGTCATTCAGAGCATCGATCTGCACATTCCGGATGGTCAGTTCACGGTATTTGTCGGTCCGTCCGGTTGCGGCAAATCGACGATGCTGCGCATGATCGCCGGGCTCGAGTCGGTGACCGGCGGCGACATCATGATCGACGGCGTACGGGTCAACGATCTGCAACCCGTCGACCGCGGCATTTCGATGGTGTTTCAGAGCTACGCGCTCTACCCGCACATGACGGTCGCGGAAAACATGGGCTTTTCGCTGAAGCTTTCGGGCAAGTCGAAAGCGGAAGTGCGCGAGGCCGTGGGCCGCGCCGCCGAGATCCTGCAGATCACGCATCTGCTGGAGCGCAAACCGAAGGCGCTGTCGGGCGGCCAGCGCCAGCGGGTCGCGATCGGACGGGCGATCGTGCGCAAGCCGCGCGTGTTCCTGTTCGACGAACCGCTGTCGAATCTCGATGCGGCGCTGCGCGTGCAGATGCGCATCGAGCTCGCGAAGCTGCATCGCGAACTCGGCACGACGATGATCTACGTCACGCACGACCAGGTCGAGGCGATGACGCTGGGCCAGCAGATCGTCGTGTTCAATAAAGGCCGCATCGAGCAGACCGGCGCGCCGCTCGATCTGTATGAACGGCCGGCGAACCGCTTCGTCGGCGGCTTCATCGGCTCGCCGCAGATGAACATGCTGGCCGCGACACTGGTGTCGCAACGCGATGCGCAAGCCGTCGTGACGCTCGCCGGCACGAGCCAGCGTATCGCGCTGCCCGGCCGGCTGGCGCAGCCGGTCAGCGGCGAGCTGACGCTTGGTGTGCGCGCCGAGCACCTGGGCATCGGCTCGCTCGACGAAGGACTCGCCGCGCGGGTCGAACTGGTCGAGCATCTCGGCGATGTGTCGATCCTGCATGCGCGGCTCGACGGCATGGCGCACGCGATCGCGCTGAAGCTGGACAAGAAGGACGCGCAGCACGCGGTCGGTACGCGCGTGGGGATCAAGGTGGCATCGGCGGCGGTCACGGTGTTCGATGCGAGCGGTGCGGCGGTGGCCCTCGAGCGACCTGAAGTCGGCGCGATCGTTTGACCGGCCTATGCTGATGAGCGACGGGGCACCGATGGCGGACAGCGCGATGGCGAATAAAGTAGCGAGGACGATCGCGAGGCCGCCGCGGACCGCGGGCAATCGGCTATCGAACACGAGCCACAGCAGCGCGCCAGGCCGAAGCAGACGCGCGAATCGCCGCATGCATGGATCGTCCATTTCGATGCGGAGCGTTCATCGGGGCCGCTTGTATCGAACGATGAGGAGTGGTGCAACGAGGGCCAACGTTAGCCGACTCGCGCCCAATCTTTCGAATGGCTGTCGATGCCTTGCTGAGCGATTCCGCCTTACCGGGCTTGGTTTGCAGAGGTTTTCGGGCTGCTCGGACAGTAGTCTGGAGCTTAGGTAAAAGCCCGCATGGCGGTGGAAGATATGCGCCATTAACATCGCCTAACGTTAAGGGTAACGTTCAAAGTTTTTGCATCTTTTCGTAGATCTAGGGCACGGGCGCACATCGGGATCGATGATGCGCCGCGGTGCTGTCCGGCCGGCTGGCCAGAGCGATCTTCGTAAAGCGGATTGATTAGATGAAAACGCAGCGGTTGCGTGCAGGTGATGGCGCTTCCGGTGCAGGCTGTGCCGTGGTCACTGTAGTCGTGGCCGCGAGTAGGTCCAGAGCCTGAGAGTGTTCCTGGCAGTAAGTTGGGAAGCAGCCGCAGAGGCAAGGTTGATAACGAATGTCAGGCCACGCATCGCAAGCGTTCGCATGCGAGCGCACCGGCCCGATACATAAAATAACCGTTGAAATTTCGATGGGTGGAGAGCGTCATGGAAAAGCGAGTATCTAAAGCCATATTCAAGTCCCGGGCCTGCGAGTTGTTTCGCCAGGTCGAGGCATTGGGTGAAACCGTCGTCGTTACCGACCGCGGACAACCCACCATCGAGATCCGGCCGTATCGCAGCAAGCAGGAGAATCCGCTGGAGCTGCTGCGCGCGTCGATCACGCACTTCAACCTGAAGCACGCGTTGCAGCCGGTCACGGCCGAACAGGACGAGTGATGATCACGCTCGACACGCTTGCGCTCGTGTGCTGGCTCGGCAGGCAGAAGGCGCTGAGCCAGGCCGCGCACGATGCAATCGATCAGGAGCTCGCCGGCGGCGAGATCCTGATCTCGGCGATCAGTGCGTTCGAAATCGCGGAATTCGTGAAGACCGGCAGCCTCGGGTTGTCGATGGATGCACGCAGTTGGGTGTCGACGTTTCTGTCGCTCGACGGTGTGCGGATGATTCCGGTCGATACCGAGATCGCGTTTCGCGCAGCCACACTACCGCCCTCGCTCACCTCGCATCAACGGTTGATCGTCGCGACCGCGCGCACGTTTGGCGGCGCGCTCGTCACGTCGGATGCGAAGGTGCGCGCGTCGACTTACGTCGAAACGATCTGGTGACGGCCACGGCGCTGCTTCGTGCGGACTGGGCCGGTGGAATCACGCACCACCAGTTCCGCCGGCAGCGTGATCCGCTGAGACGCGGCGTCGATGCCGGCGATCTGCGCGAGCAGCGTGTTGACCGCCGAGCGCGCCATTTGCTGGAACGGCTGACGGATCGTGGTGAGCGCCGGGTGAAACTGCTCGGACATCGGGATGTCGTCGAAGCCGATCACCGAGATGTCTCCCGGCACGCGAAGACCCGCTTCGCGGATCGCGGCGATCACGCCGAAAGCGCTCTGGTCATTGGCCGTGAAGATGGCGGTGGGCGGCTCGGCAAGGTTCAGCAGGTCGAACGTGACGTCGAACGCCATCATCTGCGACAGGTCGCCCGCGGCGACCAGCGAGTCTTCGCGCGGCAGGCCAAGGCGAGCCAGCGTGTCGTGATAGCCGCGTTGCCGGTCGCGCACGCCTTCGATCGTTTCGTCGCCGGCCAGGAACGCGATGCGCCTGTGACCCAGCTCCGCAAGGTGCTCGACCGCGAGACAGGCGCCGCCGTAATTGTCCACCGATACCGACGGAAAGCCCGTCAGCGTGCCGCGCTGATCGACGACGACGACCGGCACCTTCGCGGTGGCGAGCGCTTCGAGGCACAGCGACTCGCGCGGAAGAATGGCGAGGATACCGTCGGAAAATTGCTGGATCAGACCGAGCAGGTCGTGATGCGTATCGCGGTCTTCGTCGAACACTGTGTAGACGAGCATTTCGCAGCCCGCGCCACGCGTCGCGCGGCCCGCGCCCAGAATCAGCTCGCTGGAGAATTGTGTGTCCAGGGTCGGCGTGATGATGCCGATGATGCCGTTGCGGCCCCCCGACAGCTTCTGCGCGGTGCGGTTGACGACATAACCGATGTCCGACGCGATTCTCAGTACTTCGTCGCGGGTTTCGCGCGACACGCCAGGACGGCCGTTCAGCGCGCGCGACGCGGTCATCTGGGACACCCCGGCAAGCTTGGCGACGTGCTCGAGCGTGGGGGTTTGCCTTGCCATGCGGGTCGAAGGTGTACGAGAGGTCATTGTCTGGGTCGACTCGCCAGTTACGTTAGCGATACCGGTTACGTAGTCGCTATTCTAGCAGAACCCTTTATATTTCAGCTTTCCCGCAATCAATCTATCTTATACGGCAGTCGCGTCGGGGCCGGCCGGGACCAGGTAAAATCCCGCATAGCCTTAGTTCACGCCCAGGCCTAACATGCGTTAACGTTAAGGCTAACGTTAACGTTCCAGCGGTTTCTTAAAAATCCAGAAGAGGGGACAGACACATGGCGTACCCGGCTTTGTTTAAAGCGCGGTCCATCATCGGCGCCACGGCGCTGCTATTTTCGATGTCCGCAGTTGTTTCGAGCGCCGTAGCGGCGGAATCCAAGACGATCACAGAGTGGGACCAGCAGACCAATACGTCGTCGAGCAAGATCATTCGTGATGCGTCCGATCGCTTCGAAAAAGCGGAGCCGGGCTACAAGGTCGAGAATTCGCACGTCCTGAACGAGGCCTACAAGACGAAGCTGAAGGTGGCTTTCGGCGCGAACCAGCCGCCGTGCGTGTTCGAGAACTGGGGCGGCGGCGGCCTGCACGAGTACGTGAAATCCGGCCAGATCGTCGACCTCACGCCGTACCTGAACAAGGACTCGGCATATCGCAGCCGCTTCATGCAATCGTCGTGGGATGTCACGACGTTCGACGGCAAGACCTACGGTGTTGCTGCCGAAAACGCAGCGGCCGCGGTGGTCTTCTACAACAAGGAAGTCTTCAAGAAGTACGGCATCACGCCGCCGAAGACGTGGGACGAACTGATGCACGTCGTCGAGGTGCTGAAGTCGCACAACGTTGCAGCGTTCTCGCTCGCGAACAAGAACAAGTGGACCGGTTCGATGTACTACATGTACCTCGTCGACCGGATTGGTGGTCCGCAAGTCGTGAAGGACGCGCTCGCAGGCAAGGGCAAGGGCTTCGAAGATCCGGCGTTCGTCGAAGCCGGCAAGCGCATTCAGGAACTCGTGAAGGCTGGCGCGTTCGCACCGGGCATCAACGGTCTTGATTACGACTCGGGGGCTTCGCGCCGTCTGCTGTACACGGGCAAGGCTGCAATGGAGCTGATGGGCGCGTGGGAAGCTTCGACGATTGCGAACGAAGATCCTGCCTTCTCGAAGGATCTCGACTTCTTCGCGTTCCCGAGCGTGCCGGGCGGCAAGGGCGATCCGCGCGATCTGATCGGCACGGTGGGCGATGGCTTCCTGAGCATCTCGACCGAGTGCAAGAATCCGGACGCAGCGTTCAAGCTGATCCAGGCACTGACCGACGACAAGGCGATGCAGGCTCGCGCGTCGGATGACCACAAGCTCCCGCCGGTCAATAACGTCAAGATCGACGATCCGTTCACGCAACGTCTGCAGCAACTGCTTGCCGCGGCTCCGAGCGTGCAGCTCTGGTACGACCAGGCACTGCCGCCGGCCCTCGGTGAAATGCACAAGGACACGACGCAGGCACTGTTCGGTCTGTCGCTGACGCCTGAGGCTGCTGCGCAGCAAATGGAAGCCGCCTCGAAGAAGGGCGGTTAATCTCCAGTTCCAAAGAAAAGTCCGGCCGGCACCGCACGGTGTCGGCCGGCATACAAGCCCGTGAATATCGCACTTTCCGCTACACCCGAACGCCGGCTGAGATTCTCATCGCAGACGCTCGTCACGGTTGTCTTTCTCGCGCCGTCGCTGCTGCTGCTGGCGGTGTTCCTGCTTTATCCGCTCGTCTCCAGTCTGCGGCTGTCGCTGCTCGACTGGAATGGCCTCGGCAACACTGCCCGTTATGTCGGGTTCGCGAACTGGGGGCGACTCGCCCACGATACGGTGTTCTGGCAATCGCTGAAGAACAACGTGATTCTTGCTGTCGCGTCGATCATCATCCAGCTTCCTATCGCGCTCGCGCTCGCCGTGCTGCTCGAAAAGGCCGGCCGTGGCTCGCGCCTGCTCAAGGTCCTCTATTTCCTGCCGCTGCTGATGTCGAGCGTGGCGATCGGCGTGCTGTTCAAGCAGATCTACGATCCGAATTTCGGCCCGCTCAACGTCGCGCTGCAGGCATTGGGGCTTGATGGCCTCGCGAAGGACTGGCTAGGCGACCCGCATTTTTCGCTGGCTGCGACCATCGCCGTAATCATCTGGCAGAACGCGCCTTTCTACATGATTCTGTTCCTCGCCGGTCTCTCGTCGATGCCGGCCGAAGTCAACGAAGCGGCCCTCCTCGACGGCGCTTCCGAATGGACCATTTTCTGGCGCATCAAGCTGCCGCACCTGCAAGGCACGGTGCGCACGGCTGTGCTGCTGTCCGTGCTCGGCTCGCTGCGTTACTTCGATCTCGTCTTCGTCATGACCGGTGGCGGCCCCGAAGGCTCGTCCGAGGTGATGGCCACCTACATGTATCGCACGGTGTTCAGTTCGTTCCAGCTCGGGTACGGCAGCACCATCGGCTCGGCGATGTTCCTGATCGTCATTACGGTGGCGGCGGTATCGATGTACTTCACCCGCCGTTATGCAACCGAGGTCTGAACCATGAACAAGAAACTACGCTTCCCTCGTGTGGGGATTCCTTTGCTGGCATTGATCTGGCTCGCTGTAACGACGATCCCGTTTCTGTTCATGATCGCGTCGAGCTTCAAGAGCCAGGAAGAGACCTTCGCGACGTCCGTGTGGGCGCCGCCGAGCCACGTCTACTGGGGCAATTACGCGGCCGTGCTGCAGGGGCCGTTCTTCACGTATTTCCGTAACAGCGTATTCACGGTGGGCGTGTCGGTGCTGCTGATCGTCATCATCAGCGCGATGGCGGCCTACGTGTTTGCGCGCTTGCGCTTCGCACTGAACAAGACGCTCTTCGGTCTCGTGGTCGCCGGCATGATCGTGCCGCTGCATGCGACCCTCGTGCCGATCTATCTGCTCACGCGCAATCTCGGTCTTTACGATACGGCGTTCGCGCTGCTCGGCCCTTACGTGGCCCTCAGTCTGCCGGTGTCGATCTTCATCCTGACCGAGTTCATGCGGCAGATTCCGCGCGAGCTCGAAGAAGCGGCGCAGCTCGACGGCTGCAGTCCGTTCCGCATCTTCTGGCGTATTTTCTTCCCGCTTTCGGCACCGGGGCTCGCCACCGTGACGATCTTCAACGGCATTGGTCTCTGGAACGAGTTCATCTTCGCGTACATGCTCACCTCGACGTCCGAGCACCGTACGCTGCCGCTCGCGATTTGGGACTTCATGGGGCAATACGCGTCGAACATACCGTCGATGTTGTCGGTCCTCGTGCTCACGTCGTTGCCGCTGATCGTTGCCTACGCGTTCGGTCAGGAGCGCGTGATCAAAGGGATGATGGCTGGCTCGCTCAAGGGCTGATCGGCATCGAAAACCACCTCGAATCGTGCGGGCTGAAGCGGCCCGGACACCGAACTTCGCATAAACGATATGGCAAGCATTTCCCTCACTAACGTACAGAAGTCCTATACGAGCGGTAACGCGGTGATCCGCGACGCCAACCTCGAAGTCGGCAAGAACGAATTCTGCGTGTTCCTCGGGCCGTCGGGCTGCGGCAAGTCCACGCTGCTGCGCATGATCGCCGGTCTCGAATCGATTACCGACGGCGAACTGCGCATCGACGGGCAACTGATGAACAGCGTCGAACCCTCGAAGCGCCAGGTCGCGATGGTGTTCCAGAACTACGCGCTCTATCCGCATATGAGCGTGTACGAGAACATGGCATTCGGTCTGCGTCAGGCGAAAATCGATAAGGCCGTCATCGACAGGAAGGTGCGCAGCGCCGCTGCCGCATTGCAACTCGACACCTATCTCGAACGCCGCCCCGCGGCGCTGTCCGGCGGCCAGCGCCAGCGCGTGGCAATTGGCCGCGCGATCGTGCGCGAGCCGGGCGTGTTCCTGTTCGACGAGCCGCTGTCGAATCTCGACGCCGCGCTGCGCGTGCAGACGCGTACCGAAATCGCTCGCTTGCATCGCGAGTTCAGCCGGGCGAGCGCGGTGTACGTCACGCACGACCAGATCGAAGCAATGGCGCTCGCCGACAAGATCGTGCTGCTGCACGCCGGCGCGGACATGGAAAAACACGGCAGCATCGCGCAGATCGGCGCGCCGCTCGATCTGTATCACCGGCCGAAGAGCCGCTTCGTCGCGGGCTTCATCGGCTCGCCGAAGATGAACTTCATGCCGGCCACGGTCCTCGCGGTCGACGACAAGGGCATTCAGGTCGAGCTGACGACGGGCGAGCGCGTGCGCGCCGAGGTCGACGGCCGCAGGCAGCGCGTCGGTTCGCAGGTCACGCTCGGCATCCGTCCGGAGCATCTCGCCCTGCCGTCGGCGCAGCCCGGCGTACAGACGATCCGCTGCGCCGTGCGTCTGGTCGAACGGATGGGCGAGCACAGCTACGTGCATGTGAACGGTGGTGCGCGCGACGGCAACACGATGGTTGCCAAACTGCCCGGCGACGGTGGCGTGACGCACGACGAGCGCGTCGAGCTGGCGTTTGCACCGCACGCGTGCCACGTGTTCGACGACAAGGATTTCGCGCTGCCGCGTCTGCACTGATCCGCTTGCGATCGCGTTGCTAGTCGCAACGAGCGACCCGTAGGCGATCCAACACGCCGAATTTCGAGTCGCGGCTGCGTTCGATCGATTAGCAGGAGTGCGAAATACTGGAAGGTATCTGAAATACAAGGGAATGGCATCCGGGCTGAAGCAACGCCTTGCCGCACGCTTGTCAGAAAAAACGGATTTGTCGGCGCTTCATGCGCTTCGTACACCAGGATAAAAAAAGGAGTTTTCGATGTTGCTTCGCCAAAGTGAGGTCCCGCTCTACCGCAACCCAGCAGCAACCGTGGAAGAGCGCGTGGCCGACCTGCTCGCGCGCATGACACTCGACGAAAAGATCGCGCAGCTTCACGCCGCGTGGCTGAAGCTGTCGGCCGACGGCAAGCACCAGGCGCGTAGCATCGATTTCGCGCAGAGCGCCAACCAGATCACGGTCGACGAAATCCTGCAATATGGACTCGGCCAGATCACGCGGCCGCTCGGCACGCACACGGTCGACCCGAAAGAAGGCGTGCGCGCGCTCAACGAGCTCCAACGCAAGATGGTCGAAGACACGCGTCTCGGCATTCCGGTGATGGCGCACGAGGAGTGCCTCGTCGGGCTGATGATCAAGGACGCGACGCTGTTCCCGTCGCCGTTGAACTATGCGGCGACGTGGAATCCGCGACTGGTCGGCGAAGTGGGCACGATCATCGGCGAGCAGGCGCGCTCGATCGGCTGCCACCAGGGGCTCGCACCGGTGCTCGACGTGTCGCGCGATCCGCGCTGGGGCCGCACTGAGGAGACACTGGGCGAAGATCCGTATCTGGTCGGCGTGCTCGCATGCCATTACGTGAAGGGCCTGCAAGGCGAACAGCGCGATCTGCTCGCGACGCTCAAGCACTTCGTCGGTCATTCGGCGAGCGAAGGTGGCCGCAATCATGCGCCGGTGCATGTCGGTCCGCGTGAGCTCAACGACGTGTTCATGCTGCCGTTCGAAATGGCCGTGAAGCTCGCGAACGCGGGTTCAGTGATGCCGGCTTATCACGATGTCGATGGCGTGCCCTGTCATGGGGACCGCGCGCTGCTGCATGACACGCTGCGCGAGAAGTGGGGCTTCGATGGTCTCGTCGTCGCGGACTACGCGGGCGTGGATCTGCTGTACAGCCACCACGCGGTGGCGCGCGACAGCGCGTCGGCCGCGGCGCTCGCGTTCAACTCCGGCCTCGACGTCGAGCTGCCGGGCCACGAGTGCGCGGTGCACCTGAAAGAAGCGCTCGAACGCAACGAAATTACCGAAGCAACGGTCGACACCGCTGTCTCGCGCGTGCTGCGGATCAAATTCCAGCTCGGCCTGTTCGAGAATCCGTACGTCGATCCCGAACGCGCCGACGTGAAAAGCGCGGCCGCAGGCGATACCGCGTATCAGGTCGCGCTCGAATCGGCGGTGCTGCTGCGCAATGAAGGCGACGTGCTGCCGCTCGACGCGAACGGCGCGCAAAAGATCGCGGTGATCGGCCCGACCGCCAACGATCCGCTCGCGCTGCTCGCCGGCTACAGCTTCCCGGTGCACCTGATCAACAGCGGCGAGCAGTCCACGGCTGCGATCGCGACGCCGCTGCGCGCGTTGCGCGCGCTGCTCGGCGACGAGCGCGTGATTCACGCGCACGGTTGCGACATCATCAAGGAACGTCGCGCGGGCGCGCCGGTGTTCCCGGGCGACGTGTCGCTCGATCTGACCGGCGACGCGCATTGCGACGAACTGATCAGCAAGGACACCGACGGCATCGCCGCCGCGGTCGAGGCCGCGCGGCAAGCGGGTGTCGCGCTGGTGTTCGTCGGCGATCTGGCGGGCCTGTTCCAGTCCGGCACGGTCGGCGAAGGATCCGATACCGACAGCCTCGATCTGCCGGGCGTGCAGCAGGCGTTGCTCGAAGCGGTGGTCAATAGCGGCACGCCGACGGTCGTCGTGATGACGGGCGGACGCCCGTACAACCTCGGCGGCCTCGAAGAGCGCATCGCCGCGCAGATCATGGCGTTTGCACCGGGCGAGCGCGGCGCCGAAGCGCTGGCCGATCTGCTGGTGGGCCGCGCCAATTTCAGCGGCCGTTTGCCGCTATCGGTGCCGAAGAGCGCGGGCGCCGTGCCGTACGTGTACAACCATCGTCTGAAGAGCGCGGGAACGCCGATTGCCTACCACTTCGGTTGCCGCTATCCGTTCGGTTTCGGCCTCGGCTACACGCAGTTCCGTTACGGCGATCTCGCGCTTGCTCACAGCGAAGTGCCAATCGAAAATGGGACGATCGAACTGAGCTTCACCGTCGAGAACATCGGCGCGCGCGCTGGCACGGAGATCGTGCAGATCTACGTGCGGGACCGGCACGCGTCGGTCACGCGACCGGTATGCGAGCTGAAGGCGTTCGAGCGCGTGCCGCTCGCTGCGGGCGCATCGAGCCGGGTGCGCGTGAAGCTGCCGGTTGACATGCTGAACTTCACCGACGGGCGCGGCGAACGCATCGTCGAGCCCGGTGACTTCGATCTGCTGGTTGGAAGTTCGAGCCGCGACATTCATCTGAGGGGCACGGTCATGGTCGCGGGCGCGGCGACGAGAACGCTCGGACGGAACTGGCGCATGCTCAGCGAAGCCGAGATTCTCGCGTAAGCTGCGGGGCAGGGCGGCGTGTGCCGCCCAGGTGTGGTCCTACTCGTAATAAGTGGAATATCTGATGTCGTACGCAATCTATCCGAGTCTGTCGGACAAAACGATCGTCGTGACGGGCGGCGGCAGCGGAATCGGCGCCGCAATGGTCGAGGCCTTCGCGCAGCAAGGCGCGCGCGTGTTCTTTCTCGATGTCGCCGAGCACGATTCGCTCGCGCTGCAGGAAGCGCTCCGCCATGCGAAGCATCCGCCGAAGTTCCGTCGCTGCGACCTGAAAAATGTCGACGCGATCGAAAGTACGTTCGCGGCAATCGTCGATGCGGCGGGTCCGATCGACGTGCTCGTCAACAACGCCGGCAACGACGACCGGCACGAGATCGGCGAACTGACCGCAAGCTATTGGGACGACCGTATCGCGGTGAATCTGCGCCACCATTTCTTCTGCGCACAGGCCGCCGCGAAGAGCATGCGTCGCGCGGGGCGCGGCGTGATCCTGAATCTGGGCTCGGTGTCGTGGCATGTCGCGCTGCCGAACCTCGCGATCTACATGACCGCGAAGGCCGGCATCGAGGGGCTCACGCGTGGTCTGGCGCGCGATCTCGGCGGCGTGGGCATCCGCGTGAACTGCATCATCCCCGGTGCGGTGAAGACGCCGCGACAGATGCAGCTGTGGCAATCGGCGGAAAGCGAGGCGAAGGTCGTCGCGAGCCAGTGTCTGCAACTGCGCATCGAACCCGAGCACGTCGCGCGCATG
Organism: Burkholderia sp. H160; assembly: GCA_000173575.1. GTDB lineage: Bacteria > Pseudomonadota > Gammaproteobacteria > Burkholderiales > Burkholderiaceae > Paraburkholderia. The sequence goes on from ABYL01000076.1 coordinate 23,348, forward strand.
GCGCTGTTCCTCGCCTCCGACGACGCATCCCGCTGCTCCGGCCGCGATTACTTCGTCGACGCAGGGTGGTACGGAGAATGAGCATGCCGGTCCCTGTGTGCGTATGGGCGGTCGGCGCCGAGCTCGCCGAAGGGCCGCTGTGGCAGGCTGCGGAGAACGCCGTCTATTTCGTCGATATCAAGGGGCGCCGGATTCATCGGCTGTCCGTCGCGACCGGAGAACAGCGGACGTGGCAGGCGCCCGACCAACCCGGCTTTCTGGCGCCGCTCGCGAATGGCACGTTCGTGTGCGGGCTGCCATCCGGCTTGCATCGTTTCGATCCGGCGAGCGGGCAGTTCAGCAAGCTCGTCGACGTCGAACCGCATCTGCCGGGCAACCGGCTGAACGATGGGTTCGTCGATGCCCAGGGACGCCTGTGGTTCGGCTCGATGGACGACGCTGAAGAGGCGCCAAGCGGCACGCTGTATCGCGTGAACGAGCAAGGCGCGGCCATCGCGCAGGACGACGACTACGTGATCACGAACGGTCCGGCGATGAGCCCGGACGGCCGCACGCTGTATCACAACGACACGATGCGGCGCGTAGTCTACGCGTTCGACGTCGCCGCGGACGGGACGTTGTCGGGCAAGCGTATCTTCGCTGCGATCTCGGGCGACGGCCACCCCGATGGCATGGCCGTCGATGCCGACGGTTTCGTGTGGGTCGCGCTGTTCGGCGGCTGGCGTATCGAGCGCTATTCGCCCGTGGGCGAGTTGGTCGATCAGGTGCCGTTGCCGTGCGCGAACGTGACGAAACTCGCATTCGGCGGCGACGATCTGCAAACCGTCTATGTGTCGACCGCATGGAAGGGACTGACGGCGGTCGAGCGGCAGCATCAGCCGCTGGCGGGCGGGCTGTTCTCGTTCCGCGCGCCGGTGGCGGGGCAGGTTCAGGCGCGCTGTACGGTGGGCTTCGAACGCTAACCACGAAAAACCGCGACGACCCGCGCCGCAAAACGCAACCCTGACGTTGCCCAGGTCGCTCCGTATCGAGCGGCCCGCTATCATGTGCGTTCCGTGACCCTCGCGCATTTGCCCCGATTCCTATCATGACGTCCAGGCCACCTGTCCCGCCCCGCATGTCCGATGTTGCCGAACGCGCGGGCGTCTCGAAGATGACCGTGTCGCGCGTGCTCGCGGGCCGCAACGTGTCGCAGGCGACGCGCGAACGCGTGCAGAAGGTCATCGACGAACTCGGCTATGTCGCCGATGCGGCGGCGGGCGCGCTGTCGTCGGGACGCTCGGAGTTCGTCGCCGTGCTGGTGCCGTCGCTGTCCAGCTCGAACTTCTCCGACACCGTGCGCGGCTTGAATGCCGCCCTTAGCCCGCATGGTCTGCAACTGCTGCTCGGCGATACGGACTACCGCCTCGAACAGGAAGAACTGCTGGTGCGTTCGATGCTGCGTCATCAGCCGCGCTGCGTCGCGTTGACGGGCAGCCGGCACACCGAGGCGACGCGCATGCTGCTGCAGCGCGCCGGCATTCCGGTTGTCGAGATGTGGGATCTGCCCAGCGATCCGATCGATACGGTCGTCGGCTTTTCGAATTCGGCGGCGGCGCGTGCGATGGTCCGGCATTTGCACGAGCGTGGTTATCGACGGATCGGCTTTATCGCTGGCGCGAGCGAGCGCGATCGGCGCGGGCACGACCGGATGCGCGGCTACGTCGCCGAAGTCAAGGCGCTGGGCCTTGGCGAGCCACGCGTGATCAAGCTCGGCGATTCGCCGATCACGATGAGCCACGGCGGGCCCGCGATCGGGGCATTGCTCGACACGTGGCCCGATACCGAGGCCGTGATGTGCGTGAGCGACATGTCGGCGTTCGGCGCGATCATGGAGTGTCACCGGCGCGGGCTGTCGGTACCGGAGGATATCGCGGTCGCCGGTTTCGGTAACTTCGAGGTGTCGTGGTGCTGTCAGCCGAGCATCACGACGGTATCGGTCGACGCATACGGCATCGGCCTGCGTGCTGGCGAAACGCTGCTCGCGGCGCTCGCCGATCGCGAAGCGGGCCAGGAGCATCGCAGGAAAGCGGTGAAGATAGATTTCACGGTGATTGCGCGCGATAGCGCGTAGAAGGAGCGCGCTGCGAGCGTCAGCGGCGCGCGGGGCCACCGCTGCGTCACTGAATTCGCAAGCCGCGAACTGTTCGAACTAGGCTTAATTAAACGGCTCAGGGATATCCCTTGGTTGTCGGGACGGTAAGCCGGGCGTAACATCCACAGCCAGAAATGTTACCGGTAACTTAACCGGCGAGATTTGCCGGCTCGACTCTCAAGAGCCGCGAAGCGACGGCATTTCCCACGAAAAACAAGCTGATGGAGAAACGAATGACTGCTGTGCCGTCCGCCATCGCCGCGCCCGCCGGGCGCGTCGACGAGTTCGAGGAAAGGACCTATCGCAAGGTCGTGCGCCGCCTGTTGCCGGTGCTGTTGCTGTGCTATGTGGTTGCATATCTGGATCGAGTGAACGTCGGCTTCGCGAAGCTGCAGATGCTCGACGATCTGGGCCTGTCCGACACGATGTACGCGATCGGCGCGAGCGTGTTCTTCTGGGGCTATTTCATCTTCGAAGTGCCCAGCAACGTGTTCCTGCATCGCTACGGTGCGCGCTTCTGGATCGCGCGGATCATGTTCACGTGGGGGCTCGTGTCGATGGCGCTCGCGTTCGTCGAGCCGCTCGCGCGCGTCGCGCACGTCGAAACCGCGACGATGTTCTATATCCTGCGCTTCCTGCTCGGGCTATGCGAGGCCGGCTTCTTTCCTGGCGTGATTCTGTATCTGAACTTCTGGTTTCCCGCACAGCGCCAGAGCCGCGTGATGTCGGGCTTCCTGATCGCGATGCCGGTCAGCCTGATGCTCGGCGGCGTCGTGTCGGGCTGGCTGATGGACCATACGGCCGGCCTGCTCGGCTATCAGGGCTGGCAATGGATGCTGTTGATCGAGGGCGTGCCGTCGCTGCTGACCGCATTCGTCGTCTACTTCTCGCTCGACGACGGCATCGAGCGTGCCCGCTGGCTCACGCCGCAGGAGAAGAGCCTGCTCGCGGCGAATCTGCAGCGCGAAAGCGCGCACAAGACCGCGCGCTTCGGCTCGGCGGTGCGCGATCCGCGCGTCTGGCTGCTGGTCGCGATCTTGCTCACGTTCAATACGGGCTTCTATGGCCTCGCGTTCTGGCTGCCGTCGATCATCAAGGCGACCGGCGTGCAGGACCCGCTGCATATCGGCCTGCTGACCGCGATTCCGTACGGCGTGGCGATCATCGCGACGCTCGCGAACGCCGCGCATTCGAAGAAAACCGGCGAACGGCGCCTGCATGCGGCGATTCCGGCGCTGATCGGCGGGATTGGTCTGATCATGAGCGCGGCTTTGGCGCATCATGTGGTGTGGGCGATTACGTTTCTGACGATCGCCACTGCCGGCATCCTCGCGTTGATGCCGATTTACTGGACGTTCCCGGGACAATTGCTGTCGGGCGCCGCCGCGGCGGCCGGCATCGCGATGATCAACGCGATCGGCAATCTGTCCGGCTTTACCGGTTCGATGATCACCGCCGTGGCGAAAGATTTGACCGGCGACATCAACAACGGCACTTATGCACTCGGTGCGTGTCTGCTGGTCAGCTGCGTGCTGATCCTGCTCGTGCCGCGCACGATGCTGATGCGGGCCGCATCGAATGAAGGCAGAGGCTCCGGCCCCGAGACGGCGCGCGCGCAGAAGCACGCAGAGCACGCCTAAGCAACCCTCACCAAGACAGAGAGACAAGCATCATGTCAGCATCCACCCCGCGCCGGCTGCGCAGCCAGGAATGGTTCGACGATCCCTCGCATGCGGATATGACGGCGCTGTACGTCGAGCGTTTCATGAACTACGGTCTGACGCGCGAAGAGTTGCAGTCGGGCCGGCCGATCATCGGCATCGCGCAGACGGGCAGCGATCTCGCGCCGTGCAACCGGCATCACATCGAACTCGCGGCGCGCACGAAGGCGGGTATTCGCGACGCGGGCGGCATTCCGATGGAGTTTCCGGTGCATCCGCTCGCCGAGCAGAGCCGCCGGCCGACCGCCGCGCTCGACCGTAACCTCGCGTATCTGGGTCTCGTCGAAATCCTGCACGGCTTCCCGCTCGACGGCGTTGTGCTGACCACCGGCTGCGACAAGACCACGCCCGCGTGCCTGATGGCGGCGGCCACCGTCGATATGCCGGCGATCGTGCTGTCCGGCGGCCCGATGCTCGACGGCTGGCACGACGGCAAGCGCGTCGGCTCGGGCACCGTGATCTGGCACGCGCGCAATCTGCTCGCGGCAGGCGAAATCGACTACGAAGGCTTCATGGAGCTGACCACCGCGTCGTCGCCGTCGATCGGCCACTGCAACACGATGGGCACCGCGCTGTCGATGAACAGCCTCGCCGAAGCGCTCGGCATGTCGCTGCCCGGCTGCGCGAGCATTCCGGCCGCGTACCGCGAGCGCGGCCAGATGGCCTACGCGACCGGCAAGCGCATCGTCGATCTGGTGCGTGAGGACGTGCGGCCGTCGAAAATCATGACCAAAGAAGCGTTCGAAAACGCGATCGTCGTCGCGTCGGCGCTCGGTGCCTCGACCAACTGCCCGCCGCATCTGATCGCGATCGCGCGTCATATGGGCGTCGAACTGAGCCTCGAGGATTGGCAGCGGGTCGGCGAGCCCGTGCCGCTGATCGTCAACTGCATGCCCGCCGGCGAATATCTCGGTGAGAGCTTCCATCGCGCGGGCGGCGTGCCGGCCGTAATGCGCGAGCTCGCGAAAGGCGGCCTCGTGCACGAGGAATGCCTGACCGTGTCGGGCCGCACGATGGGCGAAATCGCGGCCGCCGCGCCGACGCCGGATCGCGAGGTCATCAAGACGACCGACGATCCGCTCAAGCACGGCGCGGGCTTCATGGTGCTGTCGGGCAACTTCTTCGACAGCGCGATCATGAAGATGTCGGTGGTGGGCGATGCGTTCCGCAAGACCTATCTGAGCGAGCCCGGTGCGGAAAACACCTTCGAAGCACGCGCCATCGTGTTCGACGGTCCCGAGGATTATCACGCGCGCATCAACGATCCGTCGCTTGAAATCGACGAGCATTGCATCCTCGTGATTCGCGGCACGGGCACGGTCGGCTATCCGGGCAGCGCCGAGGTCGTCAACATGGCGCCGCCGGCGGCGCTCGTGCGCCAGGGCATCACGTCGCTGCCTACACTGGGTGACGGCCGTCAGAGCGGCACGTCCGCGAGCCCGTCGATTCTGAACATGTCGCCGGAAGCGGCGGTGGGCGGCGGCCTCGCGCTGTTGCGCACGAACGACCGCATCCGCGTCGATCTGAATTCGCGCAGCGTCAACGTGCTGGTCGACGAAGCAGAACTCGCGCGACGCCGCGACACCGTCCACTTCGAGATTCCGCCTGCGCAAACGCCGTGGCAGGAGCTGTATCGTAAGACGGTCGGCCAGCTTTCGACCGGCGGCTGTCTCGAACCAGCGACGCTCTATCTGAAGGTGATTGCCGAGCGTGGCAATCCGCGGCATTCACATTGACATGCAGGTGACAAGGGCGGGCGTCGCGCGCAACGCGACGCCCGCCCTTGCCCGTTTCCCAACTTATCCGAAAGAGCCCATCCCATGTCCGCAACTCCCCCTTCCAGCTTTCTCCCCGGCGATCTGAACGACGCACTGCTCATCGGCCGTGTGTGGCGCAAGACCGAGCAGCACGAAGGACCGTGCGTGGTCGTCGTGCGCGGCGGTGAGGTGTTCGACATCACCGCGTCCGTACCGACCACCGCCGATCTGTTCGAGCGCGACGATGCCGCGCAGTTCGCGCGCAGCGCGTCGGGCGTGCCGCTCGGGCCGGTCGCGCAATTGATCGAGGCGAACCTGCCGGGCGCCAGCGCCCCCGCCGTGCGCCTGCTCGCGCCGTGCGACGTGCAGGCGATCAAGGCCTGCGGCGTCACGTTCGCGGTGAGCCTGATCGAGCGCGTGATCGAGGAGCAGGCGGGCGGCGATCCGGCGAAGGCGAAGGAAGTGCGCCAGACGATCGCGTCGACGATCGGCACCGATCTGTCGAAGATCAAGCCGGGCTCGGAAGCGGCGATGAAGCTGAAGGCCGAGCTCGAGCGGCGCGATGCATGGTCGCAATACATGGAAGTCGGCATTGGTCCGGACGCCGAAGTATTTTCGAAGTCGCAGCCGATGTCGGCGGTCGGTTTCGGCGCGGACGTCGGTCTGCTCGCCGCGTCGGTGTGGAACAACCCGGAGCCGGAGATCGTGCTGGCGGTGAATAGCCGCGGCGACATCGTCGGCGCGACGCTCGGCAACGACGTGAACCTGCGCGACATCGAAGGCCGCTCCGCGCTCTTGCTCGGCAAGTGCAAGGACAACAACGGCTCGTGCGCGATCGGCCCGTTCGTGCGGCTGTTCGACGACACGTTCTCGCTCGACTCGGTGCGCACCGCGAGCGTGTCGCTGCGTGTCGAAGGCACCGATGACGACTTCGTGCTCGACGGCGTGAGCCACATGAGCGAGATCAGCCGCGACCCGGCCGACCTCGTTGCGCAGACCTGCGGCCGTCACCACCAGTACCCGGACGGCTTCATGCTGTTCCTCGGCACGATGTTTTCGCCGATCAAGGATCGCGACGCGCCCGGCGGCGGCTTCACGCACCATCTCGGCGACCGCGTGACGATCTCGACGCCGCAGATCGGCGCGCTGACCAACACGGTGGGCCTGTCCACGGAAATCGAACCATGGACGTTCGGCGTGCGCGCGCTGTATCGCAATCTTGCGGCCCGTGGTTTGCTGGTTGCTGCATAACAGGATTGTCGCCGCAATTTTCGAAAGGAGAATCAGGACATGAGCCAGTTTGCAAATTACATCGACGGACAGTGGGTCGACGGCGCCAGCGTCTCGCGCAACGTCAATCCGTCGAATCTCGACGACGTGATCGGCGAATTCGCGCAAGCCGACGCGGAACAGACGCACCGCGCGATCAGCGCCGCGCGCAAGGCCTTCGCGACGTGGTCGCTGTCCACGCCGCAGCAGCGCTTCGACGTGCTGGACCAGGCGGGCAGCGCGATCCTCGCGCGCAAGGCGGAGCTCGGCAAGCTGCTCGCGCGCGAAGAGGGCAAGACGCTGCCCGAGGCCATCGGCGAAGTGGGCCGCGCCGGGCAGATCTTCAAGTTCTTTGCGGGTGAAGCACTGCGCCTCGGCGGCGAAACGGTGCCGTCGGTGCGGCCGGGCATGACGGTTGAAATGACACGCGAGCCGATCGGCGTGGTCGGCCTGATTTCGCCGTGGAATTTTCCGATCGCGATTCCGGCGTGGAAGATCGCGCCCGCGCTTGCGTACGGCAACACGGTCGTGATCAAGCCGGCCGACCTGGTGCCGGGCAGCACCTGGGAGCTGGTCAAGATCATCGCCGAGGCGGGCGCGCCGGCGGGCGTGATCAACCTCGTGATGGGACGCGGCTCGGTGGTCGGCGAGGCGCTCGTGACGTCGCCGGATGTGGATGCGATCAGCTTTACCGGTTCGGTTTCGACGGGGCGCGCGATCGGCGCGAAATGCTTCGAGTCGGGCAAGAAATTCCAGCTCGAAATGGGCGGGAAGAACCCGATGGTCGTGCTCGACGACGCCGATCTCAATGTCGCGATCGAAGCCTGCATCAACGGCGCGTTTTACTCGACGGGCCAGCGTTGCACGGCATCGAGCCGGCTGATCGTGACCGCGGGGATCTATGACCGCTTTATCGACGGCATGAAGGCTCGCATGCGCGCACTGAAGGTCGGCGATGCGCTCGCAGACGGAACGCACATCGGCCCGGTCGTCGACGACAAGCAGTTGGCACAGGACGAGCGGTATCTGGCGATCGCGCGCGAAGAGGGCGGCACGGTGTTCGGCGGCGAGCGCGTCGAAGGGGCGACGCGCGGCTACTTTCTCGCACCGGCGCTCGTCACTGAGACGACATCGGCGATGCGCATCAATCGCGAAGAGGTGTTCGGGCCGGTGGCGTCGGTCATCAAGGTCAAGGACTACCAGGAAGCGCTCGCGGTCGCTAACGACACCGAGTTCGGACTGTCGGCCGGCATCTGTACGACGTCCCTGAAGTACGCGAGCCATTTCCGCCGACATATGCAGGCCGGCATGGTGATGGTCAATACCGCGACGGCCGGTGTCGATTATCACGTGCCGTTCGGTGGCAGGAAGGGATCGAGCTACGGTCCGCGCGAGCAGGGCAGCTACGCTCGCGAGTTTTATACGACGGTGAAGACCGCGTATATCAACCCGGGCGCGGTCTGACGCGGAGCCAGCGGCGCTCCCCAAAACGGAACTGGCCCGCCATCGCATCCAATCGCGATGGCGGGCCAGCAGGGGAAGCTGTGGGAGCGCTAAGGCAGAGCGCTCCTGCAGGTACAACTACAGCAACTTTCCAGCCGGGACGCAGCTTACTGCGCCACGTGGCCTTGCTGCGACGAACCGTTGGTCACGCCGCCGACCGCGCTGTTTTGCGCAGCGACGCGGGCTTCAGCAGCCTGAATGTTCGCCGGGTATTCGTTCGGGTTCGAACGTGCCGGGTTGTAGCCGGCCTTTTCGACTTGAGCCAGCTCTTCGCGAACTTGCGCGCGGGTCAGCGGCTGGTTCGATTGAGCAAAAACAGCAACCGGAGCAGCGAGGGTAGCGGCGATAACGACTGCTTGAACGAGCGATTTCATTTTTACTACCTCCAGGTTTTGTCTTGTTAGGCCGCGAAACTCGGTTGTTTGCGGCAGTGATGACAGTCTAGGGGCAGCGGAAACTAGGGTAAATACCTAATTTCCGAACTCACTGTTTCTAAAATTAAAACAATATTGAGGTGGAAAGGCCGCCGCATATCGTTTTGCGAAGCGATCGGCGGCTGCGTCTGCGTCAACCGCCTGACACGGCTTTCAGGAGCAGCAAGCCCCCGCCGCCGACTGCTACGGCGCCGATCACCCGTGCGACGCGCGCGCCGTCCGGTGCAAGACGCTCGGCGGTGATCGCGGCTGTGACGGCGGCCATCAAGCGCCAATCCATCATGCCGACGACTAGCAGTATTGCCGTCAGCCCCGCGCAGCAACCGGCGCAATCGATACCGATGCGCAGACCGTAACGCCACGCGCTTGCCGCATCGGCAGCGAGGCTCGGTGTCGCGCGACAGCATGCCAGGCGGCGCGCTTTCCACGTGCTGAACTGCAATGCACCCGCGAGCAATACGACCCCGCTGGCCGCCAGCGGCACCGAACGTGCAAGCGCTGGCCACCGCAGTTCGAGCGCCGTGAGCGACGCGCCAAGCGCAAACACGGCCGCACCGAGCGCTGTCCATACGACGGCATACCCGCCGCTCACCAGCATCGTCAGCAGGGAGCGTCGCCCCGCAGTCACCCGCGAGCCGACCGCGTCGCGATAACGCAGAAGCATCGACACGAGTGACGGCAGCATCATCGCCGTCATCATCACGATCCACATGCCGATGAACGATGCGGCGGCGCGAGCCCACGAGCGCCCGCAGGTCGGCATCCATAGCGTCGACATCGACCAGCGGCCGGGCATCGGCAATGCGCCCATCGCCGACATCGACGCGTTGTGAGCAAGTGTGGCCGCGACGCTCGCGACGAACAGCAACGCACAGATGCCAACGAACACGTGCTCCGATGAGCCGGCCGCGCGCCGCTTGGCAAGGTGCTGCCCGCTCGCGCAGGCAGCACGCACGAGCGGGCTCATGACCGCTCGTACTCGTCGTGACGGCGCCACCAGATGCCCGTCTGATTGCGTCCCTTCGGTGCGCGATCGAGCCACTGGTTCATGCCCCACAGCCCATCGACGCCGCGCGCATAGGTCGAGTACGTGTGATAGACGACGCCGTCTTCGAGCACGAACGCGCTCATGCCGGGCCGGTCGCGCGAATAGGTGGCCGCATCGGTGCCGCAGGACGCCGCGGACTGCGAGACGGGTTGGGGGGTGGCCGTCACGTCCATCGCGTGACTGTTGCGTGCGTAGTTGTACTCGATATTGCCTTCGCGCTGCTGCTCTTCGGTGAATGAGACGTTGAAGTCGAAATTGAAATCGCCGCTTGCCGACGACGCCCACGGAAACGTCCAGCCCATGCGCTGTTTGTACGCCTGCAGCTTCGCGAGCGGTGCGCGCGACACCGCCATCAGCATCACGTCGTGATGCGCGAGATGCACGACGAAGCCGTCGAAGCCGTCCGCGATCGACGAGCACGACGGGCAGCCCGCCGTGTAGTCGGGGCCGAACATGAAGTGGTAGACGAGCAACTGCGAACGTCCTCTGAACAGATCGGCGAGTGATGCGCTGCCTTCGTCGGTATCGAAGCGGTAGGTCTTGTCGATCCTCACCCACGGCAGCACCTGGCGTTGCTGCGCGAGCTCGTCGCCGCGTCGTGTGTAGGCCTTTTCCGAGTCGAGCAGCGTGCGCCGCGCGGCGAGCCACTGTTCGCGTGTTCCGATCGGATGCGTAGTCATGGTGGGTTCCTCCGTGTGTCGTGCCGCGCCCCGCGAGCCCTTGTCGCGACGGCGTCGGTGACCGTTGATGGTCATGCTAGATTAGTGCTGGGCATCGCCCGGGAGGGAGTGACAAGTGTGGCGGGATTTCCTTGATGCATTGACGTGCTACGCGCGGATTCACACGCCGTGGACGCGCTGATCTCGGCGGCGGCACGCGCGCTCGCGGCCGGCGATCCGCTCGGCGCGCTCGACCGCGTCGCGTTGCGCGACGACGCGCC
>ABYL01000075.1 GCA_000173575.1 Burkholderia sp. H160
GGTGGCGCGACGCGCAGTACCTGGCCGACCTCGATGCTGTCGGGATTGGTCAGATTGTTCCAGCGCGCAACGTTCTGCACCGATTGCCGATTGCTGCGCGCGATTTTCGACAGCGTATCGCCCCGTTCGACCCGGTAGTAGCCCGGCCCCACCGGCGCCGACCCGCACGCGGCGAGCAGCGCGAGCAATGCCGCGCAGCCGAGTCGTTTGATTTTGGTTGTTTCCAGCATTGGACCTCGCAAAGCGCTGCCGCGCGCTGATCCCGAACACGCGGCACAGACAGACAAAGCGTTCGATTCTAATGGGTTTGTGTTGCCGCCCCGGCCGAACGGGGTGACGGGGCGGGCGGCGGCACCATGCAGCGTCCCGGCGCCCGCGGCCTTTCAGCCAGTTTTCTCGACGGTAATGCGCAGTGCCGCCGTTTCGGTCTGTCCAGGTTCGAGCCAGCGCAAACCTCGGCCGTTATGGATCGCATCGGGCAGCCCGAGCCACGGCTCCACACAGTAAAAGTCCGACTGCGGCGTCTCGGTCCACGTCGTCACCGCATACCAGGGCACCGAGCCCGGCCGCTGCAGATCGATCGTGATCACGCGTTTGATTCCCGGCGCCTCGACCCGCACCGGTCGATCGGGCGTGCCGCTCAGGCAATGGAAGCGGTCGTAGATGCGGTCTTCGTCGAGCGTGTAGCTCGCTTCGCCCGGCTCGGCGGCGCTGATCGAGCCGTCTTCGAGCTGACGGCACCGCTCGGTGCGCGGCAGCTCGAGCGTGGTCTCGCCACGCTGCGTATGCGGCAGCGTGAAGTAGAAGTGATGGCCGGCGTAGTAGGGCAGGCGCGTGTCACCGGTATTGGTGGTGGTGAGCGTCACGTCGAGCGTGCGCGGATCGACGAGCTCGTAGGCCGCCTCGAAGCGGAAGCCGAACGGATAGCCGCCGCGGGTCGCTTCGCTGTCGGTCAGGATCATGCGCAGGCCGGCGCCATGCACGTCGGCATGGGGCTCGAACGGCAGGTCGCGTGCAAAGCCGTGCATCGGCAGCTCGCGCACGATGCCCTGCGCGTCACGCCAATAGCCGATCTTGCCGTCGACGCGATGACGGCCGAGAAACGGAAACAGCAGCGGATTGCCGCCGCGAATCCGCGCGGGCACGCTCCAGTCGGCGTGCTCGGGCCAGTGGATGACCTCTTCGCCGTCGATCGTCCACGACAGCAGACGGCCGCCGGCTTGCGGCGAAAAGCGGAGCACGGAGGCGTCCTGGGCGATCTCGAGAATGTCCTGTTCCGGGGAGAGGGGCATGGTCAATAGGTAGCCAGATAAAGGTTGAGGGTCGGGCGCGGCGAAGCAGCGATTTTGCGCTGCTTTGTGCTACGGGGAAACCCTTCCCGGGAAATTGCGGGTGTCGTAAAGGAGCGAACCCTACCGATAATCCGTCTCAGCGCCCGGTCAATCCTACTCCCGGGCGAATCGGCTCAGGAGGCATCATGGATCTCGCAACAGCAATGGCAGTGGCCCTGTTCGGTATTTTCACGGCCAGCACGTACTTCTTCTTCCACTCGCTCAAACGCTGATTGCGCCGTTGGTCGTTTGTCACGATTCGCAATACATTCCGCTGCGCCCCTGCGCGCAGCTTACTTCCTTGCACCCGCGTAACAACCGTTTCTAGTTGTGACGCAGCGCGTCAATATTTCCCCGAATGCCGTCTAAACGCTTGGCGCTGACTTTGCAGCCAGGCATAATCGGTGCGCCTTTGACGCGCCGGTTTCCTTTTTGTGCGGCGCGCTGTTCCCCGACATTTTCCTTACAAGGACCGCCGCGTGAACCTGTCGTTTCTGATTTTTCTGAGCGTGCTGCAAGGCGTTACCGAACTGTTTCCGGTGAGCAGCCTCGGCCACACGTTGCTCGTGCCGGCGGTGTTCGGCATGCATATCGATAAGCATGCGCCGCAGTTGCTGCCGTTCCTCGTCGCATTGCATCTTGGCACCGCGTTCGCGCTGCTGTGGTACTTCCGCGCACGCTGGGTCGCGCTGGTGCGCGGTTTCTTCGCGTCGCTAGGCGGCCGCCGCAATGACGACGGTCACATGATGTGGGCGCTGATCATCGGTACGATACCGGCGGGTCTCGTTGGCCTCCTGCTCGAAAAACGCCTCGAGGCGCTTTTTCATGATCTGCGGATCGTCGCGATCGCACTGATCGTCAACGGCGTGCTGCTGTGGTTCGGCGATCGTCTGCAACGCGCGCGCGCGCACCAGCCGCCGGAGAAGCTGACCTTCCGCCAGGCGTTCCTGGTCGGCCTCGCGCAGATCGGTGCGCTGATTCCTGGCTTCTCGCGCAGCGGTCTGACGATGATCGCCGGCAATGCGGCCGGCCTCACCACCGAGAAGGCCGCCGAGTTTTCGTTCCTGCTCGGCACACCGATCATCTTCGCGGCTGGTGTGCTCGAACTGCCGAAGCTGCTGCACGCGCCGAGCCAGCTCGCCGACGCGGTGCTCGGCGGCGTGCTGACCGCGATCGCCGCGTACCTGAGCGTGCGTTTCCTGATGCGCTATTTCGAAGGTCGCGGACGTCTCGCGTCGTTTGGCTTGTACTGCGCGATCGCGGGGATTCTGTTCCTCGGCTGGTTCATGCTGCATCCGCAGCCGGTCTGAGCGCGCCGGGCGATCGGTTATAATCCGGGCCCGATTGCTTGCAGGTCAGTTAGAATTTGAGTTTGCGGGAAGTCGGATGGCTCGCTGCGAATGCCGGTTTCATGCGCATTTCGATCCATACGGCAGTAGCTCAGCTGGATAGAGCATCGGCCTTCTAAGCCGAGGGTCGGGGGTTCGAGCCCCTCCTGCCGTACCAATAAAATCAGGGATTTGCGCCCGCCGACGCCGGTGCGCATTTTCTCCGCGCGATTGCTGTAAGTGGCCGCGTAAGCCTTTTTTGCGCAAACCCTGTCCGTCGTGCCGCCTAGAATCGATGCCGTGACTCCACCAGGAGGAAACGTGGCAACCCGCCCGCCTAGGTTGGTTGGTCGAGCGCGAATGGCTTACCGCGCAAACAGGTTGGTGAGTTTATTCACGAGGCCAAGCGAATGGACATTCGCATTGTGAGCAAAGAGCCATATCGTACGTATCTCGACGGCATCGAATTGGATATCGAAGTGGATGGCCGCGTGCGAACACATACACTCTCATGTAGTGCTGCGGCGCGGCTTTTTGACTGTCCGGCACAAAATCCATCTAAGCTCGCGGGTCACTTCGGTCTCTACAAAGGGCGGGCGGAAAAATGGCTGAGAGCACATAACTTTCAGACAGAAGATGACTTTGAGAAGGAACAGGCGCTGAGAGCCTCTATACGGCTCAGCTGGTAGGTGTGCCGCCGCGTCAGCCGTCCGGATGCATGATCCGCCCGCGCCCGTACTCGTTGAGTACTTCTTCCATGATCCGCCGCGCGTTTTCCTCCGTCTCGACCATCTGCGTGTCGCCGGCTTCCTCGCGCAGCGGCGTCCCGTCGGCATAACGCCAGCCGCCTTTCGTTCTCAGCCAGAAAATCGCCGCAGCCACGACCGGCGCGCTTTCCTTCGGTGATGTCGCGATCCGGTAGAGATTCGTCACCACGGCGGCGTTGGCGTCTTCAACGGCCGTCTCGATTTCCGTGCGGAACACGCGCGTGAGCGTGCGGTAGTTGACCGGCCGGCCGGTGCGGGGATTGATGACGTGCCGGCAAAGCTTCGTCACTTGCACGCCGCACAGGAGCAGCGCCCGCACGAGTTCGCGCTGCTCGTCGGTCGCTTCGAATCGGGGTTTTCCGCGCTGCATCATAGCCTCCGTTCGTCGAATATCTGCAATCAGAATGCACCCCCCAAAGCATTGCAGAAAATTCCCACCGCCACGCGGCTTACTGATCTCGGCTAGCGCCCTCAGCCGACTTCTTCACCGTAAACGCTTCTTACGCCTCAGCGATTCATTTTGTCGAGCCGATAAATGGCACGGCCCCCCGCGACCACACGTCACAATGACGCAGCAGGATTGATGGATCCTTTTAGTGTCGAACCCGTGACCGAAAGGCGGTACAGAGAAACCGCTCCTAAAGTTTCCTAGTTTCTGTCCGTTAAACACAGTGGTTATTTGTCAATCTAACGACAAGAAAAGGCACTTTAACGATGGCGACGGTAGGAGTTCAGTGGGACTCACAATATGAGTTCAATGTAGATGCGTTTCATAAATTCGTCGGCGACCCAGATGTCGGTAAGGCAATTGAAGCGCTCAAACGCGCCAACGACATCTTTGACATCATCGAACCTCAAGAGACCCAGCACTCCCAGATTCTGCAATGGCTGCTTAACCCTCGCGAGGGTCATGGGCAAGGTGACGCCATTTTTAAGGACTTCTTGACCGCAGCATGGGATAACCTTACTGACGACGGCGATGGTCCCAATGTCGAGTTTTTCGAGCACTGGACGCCAGCACGCATTAGCCTGACCGGGTTTCATTCGATTTTGGTGTTGCGAGAATACCCTATCGAGACCGGAAATCATCTCGATTTCTTTATCGTCGACCCGGTCAACCACTTCATCATCGTGGTTGAGAACAAGTATCGAGCGAAGCAAGAAAATGCTCAGTTGTATCGATACCGCAAGTCCGTTGAGAAGCTCGTTAGTCAGAACCCGGCCTTTAAGAACTATAGCGTCGCACTCATTGCTCTTGATAAGGGGCGCTCTCGGAATCTCAAGCTGCCTGAAATGAAGAAGTACTGGGTCTATCTGGACTACAGCTGGCTCGAGGCTGGTGCTAGTCGGGCCGAGGCACAACTTCGCAGAGGCAATAAGTCCGCGAACCTGCTCATCTCCTACTGTCAGCGGCAATCCGGGTATATGCCTCAGGCTGAGAGCGATGCTGACTATATCCTGAGCAAACTCGCACGCGAATACCGCGGCCTGCTGGAGCCGCTCGCCGATGCTCGGATGGCCCCGCTTGGCACCGGAGAAAACCTCGCACTTAATAGTGCAGCGAGCCACATGTGGGTGTTCGCTCAACATCACCCCGAGCTTGTCAGCAGACTCACGCGTCTGAAAAATCTTTCATTCGTGAAGAGTGAGTTCGAGAGAGATTTTCCGAATCACAATTTCGACTGTGAAATTAACAACCTCTCCATTAATGTTTTCGACAACGCTTGGCTTGGCTACATGCAGCAAGACAAGACTGGCACGACGCGGTGGCCATTCCACCTTCGCGCTCGCCTCCTCGCACCGTCTTCACCGGATAACGACGCGGATACAGACGACGATGACCAAGAGCCTGCTGATGGCGCGGCCAACGGTGCGTCGCTCGACTGCTACACCGTCCTCATCGTGTATCACGAGCATTGCGTGGAAAGCGGCAAGGCTTCGCGTGTACACCGCGCGATGGTCCAGGAGTTCAAAGAGTTGGCTTCAGGACGGCAAAATGCCGGTGTGCGGCGCATTGCCCGAATCAAGGGCGTAGCTGAAGGAGACCTCTACCGTGAACTGCAGCTGCGTTATCGCCAGCTACTGAGCGTGCTTGAACGCGCTTGATGTGCCCAAGCGTCCTCGGGTTGGAGGCAACTAATCTGCACTCTAATTGCTCTGTATAAGATAAAGAAATGATGCGAAGTTACATTACCAAATGTACGAATGGAGATGCAGGGTCGAGAGTGAATAGTCGCCTGAAATTGGCGATTATGGGCACCTTTTCAATGCTAACTGCAATACAGGCCCTAGCTCACGATATTCCATGTGAAACTTCTGTCCAGTCGACCGAGCGGGTTATTTGTGACCATGCAATCCTCAATTCTGAGTATGGCCACATACATGAGCAGCAGATAAAGCTTGTCGCTGCCTCGAATGTCAGTCAAGACACCATCGACCAATGGAAGCGCGACCTGTACAGCTGCACCGATGTCTCGTGCGTAGATACCAAATTCGCAGCTTGGGACGACATTGCCTCTGCGGTCGGCAGCACCGCTTCTGCCCCAAAGGTAAGCTCTTCAAGTGCAGCAGCAAATTCGGCAATTTCAGAGGGCGGCTCAAGCGCAGAAAGGGCGTCGCCCTCAGACACAAGTTCGACAGGGAATATTCCAGTTCCGGAAGCGGCCTCCGCAAGTTCCAAAGTAATCGCATCCTCAGCTAGCTCTGGGAGTGAGGGTCATACGGGAGGAACATTTCTTGGGGGTTTTGGTGCCGCGCTTGCCCTATTTCTGTTCTTTAAGGTCGTTCGGCGCAAATCGAAGAGTGGACGCGTTCCGGTGAAGCCCTTGCCTCAACCGCGGGCGACCGTTCAACGACCGCAAGATGCTGACGACGAAGACGACGATTTATCTTCGTTGCGGGCAGAAGTTACTCAGATGCGTGCTGACCAGCGGGAAATATCGCGTCAACATGCGCGCATTCAAGAAGAAGCTGAACGCCGTGCAAGGAGTGAAAAGCAGGAGCACGACCGGCAAGCATCCGAACAGCAACGAGAACGGTACCGTCAGCAGAAGGAGCTCGAACAGCAGAAGCGAGAACGTGAGCTCCAGACTCAGAGAGAGAATCTGAAAAGGACGGAAGACCGTCGGCGAGCCGAAGACGCAGAGCGGCGAAGAGCAAAGGAGGAGGCAAAGAAGTACGAGCGCTGCAAGTATTGCAACTCTACCGGTTACGGTCCTTGCCCAATGAGTCCCCATAAAGTACATGAGCGCTTATCGGACGGGAAGCACTGCGTGTTCTGCGGCTATGTGGGCATTGGCGGCACTTGCGGCCATTCGCCTACCCGGAGACATCAAAAGTAGCTATGGATACGGCGCGTGGGCGACGGTGGCCGATGGATTTGCTGGTTTGGGAAGCCAAACGGATTGAAGGGCCGCAAGCGGAGCGCGGAAGCCATCAAGGCATGCCGCGATGGCCTCATGCGTTGGGTTGAGGGCGAAAAGGTAAAGAATGGCTCAAGCCGATAGTTGCCAGGTACCCGCACAAATCCCCCCAATCCCCGGCCTATCTATGAGGACGCAACTCAACTCCATCGCGTGCTTGCAATCTTGAGCGATAACTAGCTTGCCGCGCAGATGGGCGGGACCGGTGTAAAGGCTACTGAACACCGGCGCGCGCCGCCATCAGGCGGACTCCAGATGCCGAGCTTCAGCGGCCCCGCCAAGCAGACCGGATCGCCCGCGCCAAGCGCGGCAAGCGCACGCCGCACGTCGGTGTCAAAGGCGGTCGCAAGCACGAACATGCTCTCCCCGTCCGCGACCGGCACGCGAACCCGGCACTGTACGTAGGGCTTGCCGCTCGCGCCGGTTTTTTCCTGCGGCGCATCTACGAGCGAGCCGCTTACCAATGCGTCGATCATTTGGCACCTCAAAATCTATTTTCAGACAGGACGCAAAATAGAATTTCATGCGTCACGGCCTCCTTGAAACATGCATTGCCAGCGGCCCATAAGCGAGTCCATCGACTCGCGTTCGACAGCCTGAATCTTCAGCGCGTGATTCCAGGCGTCGATATCGAGCAGGACGTCGACGTAGCGGCGCACGCGTTCGCGCAGGTCGTTCGGATTCATGGCGTCGAGTTCCCAGCAGCGCGTGCCGTAGTTCCGCACGAACCACGCGTGCCGCGCGTCGCCACGCTTGGCGTCAGCCGGGAAAGACGGCAGGCCGCCGATGTCTTCGCGGGTGAGCGCCACGCGGCGCAGTTCGTAGTGTTCCGGGTCCGCGTGATAGCGCGTGAGCCGTTCGGGTAGATCGGCTTCGCTCATGTAGAGGCCGGACGGGTCGTAATCGCCGACATAGAGCAGGATAGAAGGCGCTTCGGCGGCGTTGATCGTGCGCGCCATATCGTTGAGCACGGTCGCGGAACCGAATCCGTGCATCACGCGGAACGGCACGCCGTATTCATGGAGCACGGGCGCGAGCACGCCGCGCACGGTGCCTTTTTCGGAAATGACTTCGACGCGGTAAGGCTGATCACGCCAGCAATCGCGGCGGTACTGGCGCACGGCTTGTTCGATGAATGCCGCGCCGTCTTCCCATTGCGTAGCCCGTTCAACGGCGCGGGTTTCATCCACGATCCAGTCCCATGGAATATCGCCGCGCTCGCGCGCCAGGGTGAGCAGCCGCGAGACCTTGGCGGTTTCGTTCTTGCCCATGTTCGCAATCAGCCCGCGCGTAAAAAGCTGGTAGCAGACACTCCGCACCGTCGTCGGCTCGATGGATTCGAGGATGACGCCGGCCGTGTTGATGATCCGCGCCGATTGCCAGTGCAGTCCACGTCCCATGATTAGCCCCTTATCGTCTCCCGTCATATCGCCACGCCCGCTGCGCGGCGAGCTCGCGCGCAAGCGCTTCGGTCCGGGCGTGCTTCAGGCGGTCCGTGAAGTAATGGATATCGGGCAGCAGCGCCGACAGCGGCGCGTGCAGTGCTATGCCGAGCACTTGGCGCCGGTACGCGTCCGTCCAGCCCTCCAGCGTCGCAAGTGCCCCGATCGCTTCATGCAGTCCGGCGCGTAGCTCGCGCAGATCGTCAGGCTCCAGATACGGTCCCCACGGCAGGAAAAACCCGCCGGCAGCATCACGCAGCGCGCCGACGCAATCGGCGGTTCCCGGTTCGATGTCGCCAGCAGCGGCGCGCAGATGCGCGATGATTTCAGGTTTGTGGGCCGCAATCTCCGGCTTGATTGCGGCCACGTTGCGCGCCGGCCCCGCCATGTTGACGCGCTCGCCCTCAATCCAGAGTCGCACCCGTAACGCCGTTGCGCGATCGACTATTTCGCTGGCGCTTTTCATACCGCGTCCCTGTACTCGTCGTCATCGGACGGTCGGACATCATCGGCCGTGTCCGGAAGGCCGCCACAATGTTTAGCTTGGCGGTCTTCGGAAAAGTGGCGGTCTTCGGGGTAAAGGGGCGGATCGCAAACCCGCGTGGTTGGCGAAGACCGCCAATCGTCCCGAAGACCGCCAACGTTTTTTGTTCGGCGGTCTTCGTGGCGGCCTTCGGCTTGGCGGCCTTCTGGGAGCGCCCAAACCCACCCCTCCTTGAGTCCGATCTTGCGCGCCTCGATGCCCAGATCGCGCTTCGCCCGTTCAATCGTTCTCCAGGAATAACCCGCGCCGCGCGCGTCCGCCTGAACCGATTTAACCGGCACCGGAGCGGCGGCCAGCAGATCGCGCAGAAACCCTGCTGCCTCATCCTGCTCCGAGCGCTCATCGTCATCGGGAACCTGCTCTACGTCAGCCAGCAGCGCGCGAGCGCTTCCTTCGATGCTTTCGCCCCACCCGATATGACTCGCGCGTATCCCGCCATCGATGGTTTTCTGCTCCATCGTGTACGCGAATCCGCCGTCGTCGGGCGCGATGTTCGACTTGGCGCGGGCAAGGATGCGCCGTTCGCTGCCTTCGTCGCGTGCGGCGACCAGTACGGTACGCGCCAGCGCCACGAACGCCTGCGAGCCGATCACACGTTCAGCGGGCAACGCGCCGGCGGAGCGTTTCGAAAAATGCGTGATGCCCAGCACGGTCACCTGATAGCTGGCGGCCAGATCGACAAACGCCTGAAGATCGCGCCGCACATCATTGGCGCGGTGCGCGTCGCCTGCTACGGCCGATACGAGCGGATCGACGATCAGCAGCGCCGCGCCGCCAATTCCGGCAAGCCGCTCTCCCAGCAATGGCACGTCGGCGGCCGGGTCGAACGGCAGGATCGTTCCGTCGTCGTCTGTGCGGCCGGTGATGATATGTACGCGGTCGAGATCGGCACCGGCGGCCAGCAGTCGCGGCACGATCACGTCGGCGGCGCTGTCCTCGCCTGACCAGATCAGCACGCCGCCGACTTCGCAGCGCGAACCGTCCGGCCAGGCGCCACCACGCGAAATGGTTGCGGCCAGATCGAGCGCGATCGTCGTCTTGCCGGCTCCAGGCGCACCGGCGAGCAGGACCACCTTGCCAACGGGGAGCCAGTCGGACCATAGCCAGCGGATCGATTCAGGTTTCACGTCGGACGCTCGTGTTAGCAATACCCGCACCGGCGCGGCCTCGGCCTTCGCCTCGGCGGTCGCCGCCTCGATCTGCGCGCGCACCACATCCGCGCCTCGCGCCTGGTGCAGATCGTTGAAATCGGTCAGCCCATCGTGCGGGGCAGCGCCAAAGTCGGGATAGACGAGCTTGGCGCCGGCCTCACGCGCCGCCTTGCGGGCTTTGTCGGCGCCATTGCCGATGTCGCCGGCGACGATCAGGTCTGCTCCCGGATGTTGCGTGCGCATCGTTCTGGCGACGTCCAGAAGGTTGTGGCAGGACAGCGCCGCGACGACGGCCGCGCCGGTGCATTCATGGAGTGACAAGCCTGTCGCCGCGCCTTCGCAGATAACGATTCGCGATGCGTCCGCCGCGACCGGTGCGACGGACCAGAAACCGTTGCCTTTGACGCCACCGGATAGCGCAGATTTCCGGCCGGCCCCGTCGATCAGTTCGACCGTCGAGAGCTTGCCGTCTATATGGACCGGCGCGACGAGCACGCGTCCCTGTAGGCGCTCACCTTTCGATTTCGGCGGATAGCCCGTCAGCGCCGTGAGTTTTTTTATGACGATCTCGCGCAGCGTCTCGACGGCATGCACGCGTTTCCGCGCGAGATACGGATGGTCATCGCGCGCGGGTGTGGCGGCGCTCCAGATTGCGAGCGCCTTCGCCGCAGCGTCTTTCGCACAGCGCGCGCGTTCGGCTTCCGCCTCGCGGCGCACTGCATTGATGCGGCGATCGCCCTCGACACGTTCAGCCTCGGTGAGCTCATGTCCATTCGCCACGAAGAACGGACGAGATTCGCCGGTGCGCCAGTTATGAACGATGCCGCCCTCGCCGTCGGCAAACAGCTTGATGCTGGCGTCACCCTGGCCGTTCTTCACGCCGGCGACGCTGGCGCGATGAAATTGCCCATCGGTCGGGAGTCTGGCGGGCGGCACGACGCCGGCCGCCGCGCATGCTTCGGCGAGTGCCTGGTGAATATCGGTGGTGTTTTCGGTAGAATTCATTCACTTGTTAATCATTTAGCGCCGCCAAGCGGCGCTTTTTTTTGTCAATTTTGCTTCGCGCGTCGCACCCAGCGCGGCTCCGGTTCGCCGTCGTGTGGCGGCACCGGATCACCGCGCAGCAGGGCGCGTATGTCTTCGACGCGCCACGCGAGCCGGCGGCCGATCCGCAACGGCCGGAGCGGCCCCGATTGGCGACTAGCCCAGGTGTGCATGGTTTTCGTCGCGACGCCTAGCGCGGCGGCGGCCTCAGCCGACGATAGTGGCGGCTCGAAACCCCGGCGCCATAGCCTTTCGGTAAGCCGCTGATATTCGTCGTCGTGAGTCATGGTGGCACCCCTGAAGCTTGGGACACCTAATAGATAGCACGCTCCACATGCTGGCGGATGCTCGCGAGTGTTGGCGAGCACTTGCGAGTGATTCCGCGTCATCGCGAGTCGTTGCGCGCCCCTTAGCACGGCTTTCGCCGTTGGGCGCGATAACGGCGATCCCTGAGGTTCTTCTTGCTGAAGATTTTGATACCCTCGGCAGCTTCGTACTTGATTCCTTCTCCGTCGACGATTCCCAGGAGTGGCGGAATTCGTTCCTTCGCCATCTGGACGAGCTGCGCCCATATGGCGTTGTAGTCGTCCGGGTCGAGCGCGCGCCGCGTTGCTTCGTCAATGACGGCGTCGAGAACGTCCTTGTAGTGCTGCTTGCCACGTTCTCCAACCGGCGACGGGTGGTTGATCGATTGCTGGCGTATGAGTTTGTTCTGTAACGGCACCGGCAGGGGCGCGGCGGGCGGATTGACTGCTTGCACCAGCGACCGGTTTGCCGCGTCGATCATCGGTTGCGGCAATTTAAAGCGGCGCTGCATCGGCAGGACATAGCGCGCGAGGTCGTCGGATTCAAACAGCACTTCGTGCGGCTCCAGGCCCGCGAAGCGCGGATTGAATTGAACCGCCAGCTCGATCAGGAAATGCCGCCGCGCTTCGGCTTCAGCGACGATATCGGCGTAATGCCGGCGCCAGCGCGGATTGTGTTCGACCTTCTGCAACCAGCCCCAATCCACGTCGAGCGAAAGCGGGATTAGCTGCGCCAGTTGTCCCATGACGAAATACGTCGCCGGTTCCCAGCGCGCCGGCTTCATCAATTCAAAGCGCGCGATTTCTTCAAGCGTCGGCGCCGCGCTATGATCGTCAGTACCCATGTGGCCATGTCTCCCTATCAGACAGGGTTCGTGGTAGGCACCGCGCGTCGCTCGTAACGGCGCGCGGTGCCGCTTCAATTTCTCACTTCACTGCGTGCACGCCGGGCTTCACCGGCGTGAATTCGACGCCGGCTTCGGCCAGCATCCACGCCTCGATCTTGGCGTGCCACTGCCGCAGCAGGTCGAGCGGCCGGCGGCGGTAGTGTTTCTCGGCGAGTGCAGACGGCTTATGCCCCTGAATCTGCGCGACGACGCCGACCGGCACCTCGCACCACTCAGCCAGCGTCCCGAACGAACGCCGCAAGCCATGCAGGCTGACATGCGGCAACCCGGCGTCGTGCAGCGCACGTACGTGCGCATCGCGCGGCTCCACGAGCCGGCCGTCTTTCGCAGCGGTCGATGAAAAGACCCAGGCGTTACGCCGGGGCAGTGCGGCCAGCAGTGACGAGACATAAGGTGTGAGCGGAACCGTGCGCGTGCCTTCGATCTTGTCGGCAACACGCAGCGAGTCCCACTGAAAATCGACCTCATCCCAGCGCAGCGCGCCCAGCTCCTCGCGACGGGCGCCGGTCAGCAGTAGCGCTTGCAGGTAGGCGGCGACGACCGGATTGCCCAGGCGGCGGACCGCGCCGAACCAGGCGGCGAGCTGCTCGCGTTGCAGGCAGTCGCCGGCCTTCGTTTTCGCGGCCGGGACGGCTTCGCGGATTTCCGCCGCCTGGCACACGCCGGACGGCACCAAATCCCGCCATTTTTCGGTGTCCTCGCACCATGTGAGAAACGCGCGCAGGCACCGGAACGCGCGCGCCGTCACGGTCGGCCGATGTCCGGCTTCGGTGTGCAGCCAGCGCGCCAGGCGCCCGGCGTCGAGTTCGACCAGACGCAGCGGCAGCAGCGGCGCCAGCGGGCCGGGTTCGGTATGGCCCCGCCCGCGCTTCTTCTTTTCCCCGCCCGGCGCGGCCAGCCGCACATGGTCAAGCAGGTGCCGCTCGCCCCAGGCGCGCTCGACACCGCGCCGCTGGCGGTCTTTCTGATATTTCAGGTAACTCGTCCACGCGTCGCCGACCGTCGCCGCTTCGCGGCGGGCAGCGGTGCGTCGCGCTTCGGTCGCGGCGGCCTGCACCGCAAGCGTCTCGCGCTTTTTCTCGCGCGGGTCGATGCCCGTGTCGACGAGCCGTTGTAGCCGCCGGGCTTCCTCGCGCGCATGCGGGATGTCCCAGTCCGCCGGCGAGCCAATCGTGGTGCGGATATCGCGCGTGCCGAATTTGGTCTGGAACACGAACCGCTTCACGCCGTGGCGCGTCGCACGCAGCCCAAGCTGCTTCACTTCGGTGTCCCACAGGAGAAGCTGGTCCCGCTCCGGCGGGCAGGCGAACGCCGCGATGCGCGGCGCGGTGAATCGGGCGGTGGGCATGATGTCTGGCGACGGCTTCACGGGCCGTCAGTGATCGGTGTAAGTCCCAAGTGTAAGCCGATTCGAGGGAGTTTGGTCGACCTCTGAATCCTTAGACACCCAAAATTTGCGTGAGATGCCGGGACTTGGCGGGCGTTTGGCGCGCGGGCCGCGTGCCGCAAGGGGTGGGAAAAGTCACATCTTCGGACTTCTAAGCCGAGGGTCGGGGGTTCGAGCCCCTCCTGCCGTACCAGAATCATCGAAGGGTTACAGGCCTCGCGCCTGTAACCCTTTTTGTCTTTTTGCTGTCTTTTCCCACCTCCCGCGCATCAGTTGAACGCCACCCCCAGCGTGTTCTTGTAGATTCGCCCATCTTTCATGATGACCGCGAGGTTGCTCCCCGGATCGGCGAGCAGATGGATATTCGCGAGCGGATCGCCCCTGACGATCAGCATGTCCGCGAGCGCGCCCGCCTCGATCACCCCGAGCTTGCCGGGGTAGGGGTTGCGCGGCCCCGCCATCGCGAGCAGTTCCGCGTTGGTGCTCGTCGCCATCGTCAGCACGTCGACGGCTTCGTACCAGCGCGTCATCTTCGCGAGCTGCGCGCCTTGACGCGCCGCAAGCTTCGCGTCGAACAGCGTGTCGGTGCCCCACGCGGTTTTCAGGCCATGTTTCTTCGCGAACGCGTAAGCGCTGTCCGTGCCGTTCGACATCTCGATCTGCTTCGCACGGCTTGGCGATCCCGCGGGGAAAAAGATCGCGTCCTCGTCGTCGAGAAACGGTTGCAGGCTGATCCAGATGCCTTCGCCGGCGAGCAGCTTCGCGGTTTCCTCGTTCATCAGGTGGCCGTGTTCGATGCAGCGTACGCCGCCGCGCACCGCGGTCTGGATCGCGCGCGGCATGTACGCGTGCACGGCCACATAGGTGCCCCAGTTCTCGGCGGCGTCGACGGCTGCGCGAAACTCGGCCTCCGTGTATTGCGATACGTCGAGCGGATCGTAGTTCGACGCGACGCCGCCGCCCGCCGCGAGCTTCAGCTGACTCGCGCCAAGCATCAGCTGCTCGCGCGCTCGTTTGAGAATCTCGGCCGTGCCGTCGGCGATTGCGCCGGCGCCCAGCACCTCGCCGCGCGAAGGCGCCTGCCCCGGATACGACGGGATCTCGAACGGCATGCGAAAGTCGCCGTGCCCCGAGGTCTGCGAGATCATCGCGCCCGACGGCCAGATGCGCGGCCCCGGCATCATGCCGATGTCGATCGCCTTCTTCAGCGAAAACGCGGGACCGGCCATGTCGCGGATGCTCGTGAAGCCGCGCATCAGCATGCGTTCGGCTTCGCTCGCCGCGGCGAGGTTGATGAAGCCGATGTCGGCGACCATCAGCTGAGCCATCGACAGCGAGGCCATCATGATGTGCGCATGCGCATCAATGAGCCCGGGCATCAGCGTATGTCCGTTGCCGTCCACGACCTGCATGCCGTCGAGCGCCTGGCCGTCGTCGGGCTCGACAGCGGCGATCCGGTTGCCGTCGACGATCACGCGAAAGCCATCCTTCAGCGTCTTGCTCTTGCCGTCGAACAGGCGAATGTTCGTGAAAGCGACGCGCGGCTGCTGCGCTTCCGAAGCGTCGGATGTGCCAACCGAGCTGGCAGTGCGAGGCGGAACGCCGGGTGACGAGAAAGAGAAGGGCTGACTGGGCGACGACTCGATCACCCGATCGAGTCGCGCATTGAGCTGCAGGAAAGACGGACTGTGACAGATACATCCCCAGCCGGCGGTGCGAGTGTGGCCCTGCGATGCCTGCATTTCCATTCGACGCTCCCTCGCTCAAAAGGGACGCCGCCGCCGACACCATGTTGCGCCGGAACAGGCGGTCATCATGCACGCGGCCCATCTTAGCAGCTTGTTCCGGCGGCGCGGTCGCCACAAGGCCGTCGCGGGATCGCGTGGCTCGCTTCAGGTGTTTTTCCGACTCAGGAAATCGCGCGCGGCGCCGTTAATCCATTAGAACTGCTTGACGCGTCGCCATGGAGGAACCCGCGTGAACCGACTCAGCCTCAACACCAAACTCTGGCTCGCGCTACTGATTACTTGGCTCGGACTGCTCGGCCTCGGCGGCTGGGCCGCGTGGCAGTCGCGCGCGACGATGCTCGCCGAGCGCAAGTCGGGAGTGCAAAACGTCGTCGAGAGCGCGTACAGCATCGTCGCCGACTACGCGCGGCGCGCCGACCAGCACGAGCTGACGCCCGAGCAGGCGCAGCAGCAGGCGATGGCGCGGCTGTCGGCGATACGCTACCCCGGCAGCGGATACATGATCGTGACGACCGCGACGCCGGTCGTGATCATGCATCCGATGCTCGCCGATCTGCGCAACAAGGACGTATCGCACTATGCGGACAGCGACGGCAAGCTGCTGTTCGTCGAGATGGTCAAGGTCGCGCAGGCGCAGGGCCAGGGCTTCGTCGATTACATGGGGCGCGTTCCCGGCAACAGCGAGCGCGTGCCGAAGATCAGCTTCGTCAAGCACTTTGCCGCGTGGGACTGGTATCTGATCTCGGGCGTCTACGTGAACGACATCGACGCGGCGTTCCGCGCCGATCTGCTGCACTATCTGCTGACGATCCTCGTGATCGGCAGCTTCAGCACCGTCGCGCTCGTGCTGATCATCCGCAACGTCAAGCGCAGCCTCGGCGGCGAGCCCGCCTACGCGGCGAGCGTCGCGGAGACGATCGCCGACGGCGATCTGTCACGCCCGGTCGCGCTCGCCGGCGACGATCAGCAGAGCATGCTGTTCGCGATGCAGCGCATGCAGAGCCGGCTCGCCGACGCGATCCGGCGCATTCGCGGCGGCACCGAAACGATCACGGTCGCGGCCGAGGAAATCGCCGCGGGCAATCTCGATCTGTCGGCGCGCACCGAACAGCAGGCCTCGTCGCTCGGCGAAACGGCCGCGAGCATGGAGCAACTGACGGCGACCGTCAAACAGAACGCCGACAACGCGCTGCAGGCCAATCGTATGGCGCGCTCCGCGTCGCAGCTCGCGGGCGAGGGCGGCGAGGCCGTGCAGCACGTCGTCGAGAACATGCAGAGCATCGCGGCGAGCTCGGCGCGGGTGGTCGACATCATCGGCGTGATCGAGAGCATCGCGTTTCAGACCAATATCCTCGCGCTGAACGCGGCTGTGGAGGCGGCGCGCGCCGGCGAAGAGGGCCGCGGCTTCGCGGTCGTCGCGGGCGAGGTGCGCAATCTCGCGCGCCGCAGCGCCGATGCGGCCAAGGAGATCAAGACGCTGATCGAGGATTCGGTCGAGCGCGTCGGGAGCGGCAAGGCGCTCGTCGAGAAAGCGGGCGGCACGATGGCGTCGCTCGTCGATGCGGTGAAGCGCGTAACCGACATCATCAGCGAGATTTCCGCCGCGTCCGACGAGCAGAGCCGCGGCATCGAGCAGGTCAATCTCGCGATCGTGCAGATGGACGAAACCACCCAGCAGAACGCGGCGATGGTCGAGCAGGCGGCGGCCGCCGCGCAGTCGATGCAGGAGCAGGCGCAGATGCTGCGCGACGTGGTCAACGTGTTTCGCCTGCAGGGCACGGCCGCCGCGCGTTGATGGCCGCGCTGTCTCGCGAAGTGTGCATGCTATGCTTTTGAGGTCTTGATCAAAAGCCGCCGCGGCCCGCCGTGCGCCGTGCACACCTCGAGGAGAGTCCTTCATGTCGACGCGAACCCGTGTGCTGTTCCACCTCGGTGCCGCGAGCCTGCTGCTCGGCGCGGCGATCGGCGCGCAAGCGGCGAACCTCGCTTTTCTGAACGACACGCCGATCACCTACATGAAACAGCGCGACAACGACTCGCTCAAGCATGCGCTCATGAGCGCGCTCAATGACAGGAAGGACGGCGACAGCTTCACATGGGTCAACGACGGCACCGGCAACAGCGTGAAGATCGACGCGACCATCACGATGGACAGCACCGCGACCGACGGCGGGCGCACTTGCCGCATCCTCGGTGTCGTACTCAATGCGAAAGGGCAATCGATGAACCTGCGTCCGAACTTCTGCAAGGAAGGCGGCGCCTGGCAACTGCAGAAGCGTTGAGCATGCGGGAGATGACGCCGGCGCGCGCGGCGTCCAGCGAGGCTGCGCAATGAGCCCACGAATCGTCTCGTGTGGGATCGTGCTGCTCGATCCCGACGGACGCGTGCTGCTCGCGCACGCAACCGAAACCACGCACTGGGATATCCCGAAAGGACACGGCGAGAACGGCGAAGCGCCGGACGTGACCGCGTTGCGCGAGATGGTCGAGGAAACCGGCATCGCGCTCGGGGCCGAGCGCCTCAAGGATCTCGGCCTGTTCGTCTACCGGCGCGACAAGGACCTGCATCTGTTCGCGGCGCGCGCGAGTGCCGACGAACTCGACCTCAGCACGTGCACCTGCACGTCGCTGTTTCCGCGCCGCTCGGACGGCGCGCTGATCCCCGAAATGGATGACTACCGCTGGGCGTCGATCGATGAAATCCCGCGCTATGCGAGCCGCAGTCTGACGCGGCTCTTCGAGACGACGCTGTCGCTCGTGGAGTTGCACCGGTCGCTATAGACGGTGCACGCCGCCTTCAATCGAGCGCGCGGTCGTTCGGATGCGCGAACAATGCGCGGTTCTGCTCCGACAGCGGGAAATTGATGTTGATGCCGCGCGGCGGAATCGGCTGCGTGAACCATTGTTTGTAGAGACGCTCGGCGTCGCCCGACGTCTGCGAGTGCGCGATCACGCGGTTCACGAGCGCGCGCAACGGCTCGTCGCCCTTGCGGAACATGCACGCATACACCTCGTAACCGAGCGGCGTGCCCGTCACGATGAAATCGTCGGGATGCGGGTCGGTCGCCTTGAAACCATAGACGATCGGCTCGTCCATCACGAACGCCACCGCGCGGCCTTCCTTCATTGCGGTGAAGGCTTCCTGATGGTCGCGCGCGCTCATGATGCGCATGTTCAGCTGCCTGTCGGTATTGAGGCTGCGCAGCAGGCGCTCGTCGGACGTGCCCGCGGTCGTCACGACCGGCTTGCCGGCCAGATCGGCGAAATCGGTGATGCCGCTGTTCTTGCGCGTAATCATGCGCACCGCGTACTGGAAAATGCTGTCCGAGAACGCGGCGACGTTTTCGCGCTCGACCGTGTGCGTGGTCGAGCCGCATTCGAGGTCGATCTGGTTGTTCATCAGCATCGGCGTGCGGTTCGACGACGTCACCGTGACTTCGTGAACCCGCAGTTGCGGCATGCCGAGCGTTTTCCTGATTTCATCGACGATCTGCAGCGCGATGTCCTGCGAGTAGCCGACCGTGCGCTGGCCGTCGAAGTACGAGAACGGGATCGAGGTCTCTCGCACGCCGAGCACGACGACGCCGTCGTCGTGGATCTTTTTCAGCGTGCCGGTCAGTTCGTCCGCGCTGGCAGCGCCGGCGAACGCGACCGCGCCGCAAGCGGCCAGCGCAAGCAGCAGGCGCGGGAAGCGCGGGCGCCGGATGATGCGAACGGTGCCCTCGGACCCTTCCCCGCGGCGGGCTGCAACTTTCATCGGACCTCCGGGACGTTGCTGACGCATGCTTACGCCGGCTTGCCCCAACTGTCGCGCAGGCTGACGATCCGGTTGAATACGGGCTTACCGGGCTTCGAATCGACGCGGTCGGCGACGAAGTAGCCGTGGCGCTCGAACTGGAAGCGCTGCTCCGGCCGTGCATGGTGCGCGCCGGTCTCGAGGTAAGCCTGGACCACGCGCTTCGAGTCCGGATTCAGCGCTTCGAGGAAGTCGCGTCCGCCTGCGTCCGGTTGCGCTTCCTTGAACAGCCGGTCGTAAATGCGCACTTCCGCCGGGCACGCGGCCGCCGCGCTGACCCAGTGGATGTTGCCCTTGACCTTGTAGTTGTTCGCGCCTTCGGTACCCGATTTGCTGTCCGGGAAGTAGTTGCAATGCACCGCGACGACGTTGCCGTTCTCGTCCTTGTCCGCGTGCGTGCACTCGATCACATAGCCGTAGCGCAGGCGCACCTTGTTGCCCGGGAACAGGCGGAAGTAGCCCTTCGGCGGGGTCTCCGTGAAGTCCTCGCGCTCGATCCACAATTCGCGCGAAATCGGGAACTCGCGCATCCCCTGTTCCGGATGATGCGGATGCACCGGCGCGTGGCACGGCTCGGTGAGGTTGGTGGGGAAGTTGTCGATGATCAGCTTGACCGGGTCGAGCACCGCGGTGATACGTGGCGCCTTTTCGTCTAGATCGTCGCGCAGCGCGCCTTCGAACACGCTCATGTCGATCCACGAGTCGACCTTGGTCACGCCGATGCGCTCGCAGAACAGCTGGATGGACTCGGGCGTGAAGCCGCGCCGGCGCACGCCGACGATGGTCGGCATGCGCGGGTCGTCCCAGCCGTCCACATGGCCTTCGTTGACGAGTTGCAGAAGCTTGCGCTTGCTGGTGATCGCATAGGTCAGGTTCAGGCGCGAAAACTCGATTTGCTGCGGCAGCGGGCGCTTGAAGACACCGGCTTGGGCGAGCTCGTTGAGGATCCAGTCGTACAGCGGCCGGTGGTCTTCGAACTCGAGCGTGCACAGCGAATGCGTGATGTTTTCGAGCGCGTCCGAGATGCAGTGCGTGTAGTCGTACATCGGGTACACGCACCAGGCGTCGCCGGTACGGTAGTGATGCGCGAAGCGAATGCGGTAGATGACCGGGTCGCGCATGTTGAAGTTCGGCGACGACATGTCGATCTTCGCGCGCAGCACGTGCTCGCCTTCCGTGAACTCGCCCGCCTTCATGCGGCGGAACAGGTCGAGGTTTTCCTCGACCGGGCGCTCGCGGAAGCGCGACGGCGTGCCGACTTCGGAAGCCGAGCCGCGGTTCAGGCGGATTTCCTCGGCCGACTGGCTATCCACATACGCCTTGCCGCGCTGGATCAGCAGCTCGGCGAACTCGTACAGCTTGTCGTAGTAGTCGCTCGCGTAGTACAGATGCTCCTTGCGGTCCTTTTCCCACTCGAAGCCGAGCCAGCGCACCGAGTCGATGATCGACTCGACGTACTCGACGCTTTCCTTCTCCGGATTGGTGTCGTCGAAGCGCAGATGGCACACGCCGCCGTAGCTGCGCGCGACGCCGAAGTTCAGGCAGATGCTCTTCGCGTGACCGATATGCAGATAGCCGTTCGGCTCGGGCGGGAAGCGGGTTTCGACGCGCTGGCTCCATTTGCCGGTGCGGTTGTCGTCGTCGATGATGTTGCGGATGAAATTGGATGCCGCGGGCGCGTCGTTGCGTTCGGTATTCATGCGAGAAGATGAGAGTCCGTGGGGGCGCGCAGTGCGCCCGCTGAGCATTCAATTCTACCTGACCAGCATGTTCGCGGTAGGCGCTTGCGGCGCAAAGCCAACGGTGGGGCGGGTTTGGCGCGGATG
Organism: Burkholderia sp. H160; assembly: GCA_000173575.1. Taxonomy (GTDB): domain Bacteria; phylum Pseudomonadota; class Gammaproteobacteria; order Burkholderiales; family Burkholderiaceae; genus Paraburkholderia. Next base: position 21,000 of record ABYL01000075.1, read on the forward strand.
GCGGAGGTGGGGCAGCGAGCGCGCGGGGCTGTAACAGGAGGTAAAACGGGTTGGCGCCGCGCAACCCGGCGACTTAGGATGCGCTGCTGCGCGCGACCCGCGGGCTGTCCCGGACCTTTGCGCGGGCGCCGTTACCCCAGCCGTTCGCGCCGTCCCTTGTCGGCTTGCACGGAGCGCCGCCGCTCGTGCGCCATGCTCGCCACGTTGCCGGAGTTCTCTCGGATGTCTGTCCCGACACACGGCGCGTTTCGCGCGCCTCTCGAATGCGCTTTGGTTAGCGCCCATTTCTCTTGCCGAACCCGCCGCGTTGCGCTCGCTTCGGCGTGGCTTGCTGCGCTCGCCGCGAGTCTCGCCGCGCCGCTGCCGGCTTTCGCGAAAACGCCGGCGCCGAAGCCGGCGCTCGACGCGTCGGCCGTCGCCGCGCCCGATAGCTACAGCGCCGACACCGCGCAGCAGATCTTCGCCGCAGGCGGCAACGCGGTCGATGCCGCGGTCGCGATGGCCTTCACGCTTGCCGTCACGCGGCCCGACGCGGGCAACCTCGGCGGCGGCGGTTTCATGACGCTGCTGGTCGACGGCAAGCCGTATTTTCTCGACTATCGCGAGCGCGCGCCGCAGCAGGCGAACCGCGACATGTATCTCGACGACAAGGGCAACGTGGTGCCGGGCATGAGCACGGTGGGTCATCGCGCGGTGGCGGTGCCGGGCACCGTCGACGGCATGTGGGAAGCGCAGCGGCGCTTCGGCAAGCTCAAATGGAAGCAGGTGCTCGCGCCCGCGATCCACTACGCGGCCGACGGCTTCCAGGTCGATCCGCGGCTGCAGCAGCGCCGCGACGCGGCCGCGAAGAATTTCGCGAGCAAGACCAATTTCGACGCCTATTTCGCGTACCTGAAGGCAGGTACGACGCTGCGCCAGCCGGAACTCGCGCAGACGCTCGGGCGGATCGCGAGCGACGGCGGCCGCGAGTTCTACGAGGGCCGCACGGCTCAGATGATCGCCTCGCAGATGTACGGCCACGGCATGATCACGAGCCAGGATCTGAGCCAGTACAAAGCCGTGTGGCGCGAGCCGCTCGCCGCCGACTGGCACGGCTACCGCGTGATCACCGCGCCGCCGCCGGGCTCGGGCGGCATCGGCCTGATCCAGATGCTGAAGATGCGGGCCGATTTGCAGCCGGCGTTCGATGGTCTCGCGTTGAATTCGGCGCCCTACATCCATCTGATCGCGCAGATCGGGGACCGTGTGTTCGCGGATCGGCAGCGCTATATCGGCGACCCGGACGCTTCGCCCGTGCCGGCCGCGAAGCTGATCGACGACGCTTACCTCGCGCAACGCGCGGCCGAAGTCAAAGCCGTCGAAACGCCCGGTACGGCGGCGGGGAAGCCTGGTTCCGACGCTTCCGCGCAGACGGAAAAGGCGCAGACCACGCATTTCTCGGTGGTCGACAAGTGGGGCAACGCCGTGTCGAACACCTACACGCTGAACGGCGATTTCGGCTCGGGCGTGGTGGTGGACGGCGGCGGGTTTCTGCTGAACGACGCGATGGACGATTTCGTGATCAAGCCGCCGGGCGCTGGCGCGGCGGGCGTGGCTTCGGCGCCCGGCGCCGCCGATGCGGAACTGAACACGATCGCGCCGGGCCGCCGACCGATTTCGTCGATGACGCCCACGCTGCTGCTGAAGGACGGCAAGATCGCGCTCGCGATCGGCACGCCCGGCGGCTCGCGCATCCTGACGACGATCTTCCAGGTGATGACGAATCTGTACGACTTCGACATGCCGCCGACGGATGCGCTCGCCGCAATGCGATTCCATCATCAGCTATTGCCGCAAAAGACGATCTACTTCGAACCGTACCATCCGGCGCCGGACGAGCTTGCCGCGCAACTGAAGGCGCTCGGTTACACGGTCGAGCAGCAGTCGTTCAACGGCGACGTGCAGATGATCCGCGTGAACGGCACGACACCCGAGCCCGCCAGCGATCCACGTGGGGCCGGCGTGGCACGCGTGATACGGTAGACGGCCCGCCGGGCTATCTCGCGAGCCCGGTAGGGGCCGCATCGATCAGATCACCGATTTCCCCTTCAACCCGGCAATCGTCTGGGCGTCGTATCCGAGCACGTCGCGCAGCACGGCTTCGGTATGCTCGCCGAGCAGCGGCGGATGGCGCAACGCCTGCGGCGGCGTGCCGCTCATGTTGATCGGATTGCGCACGAGCTTGACCGTGGCGCCCGAGGGATGCGGCAGATCCACCTGCAGACCGCGCGCGACCACCTGCTCGTTGTCGAATACCTCGTCGAGGTTGTTGATCGGCCCGCACGGCACGCCGGCCGCTTCGAGCCCCGCGATCCATTGCTGCTTGCCCTGCAGGCGGACCATCTCCGCGAGAATCGGCACGAGCAGTTCGCGGTTGCGCACGCGCGCGGGGTTGGTCGCGAAACGGTCGTCGTCGGCGAGCTCGGGGCGCGCGCCCACTTCGACGAACTTGCGGAACTGCCCGTCATTGCCGACCGCGACGATGATCCAGCCGTCGCTCGTCTGGAAGGTCTGGTAGGGCACGATGTTCGGATGCGCATTGCCCCAGCGCACCGGCGGCTGGCCGCTCGCGAGGTAGTTCGAGTTCATGTTGGCGAGCATCGCGACCTGCACGTCGAGCAGCGCCATGTCGATGTACTGGCCTTCGCCCGTGCGGTCGCGGTGCGTGAGCGCGGTCAGCACGGCGATCGTCGAATACATGCCGGTCATCAGGTCGGCGATCGCCACTCCTGCCTTCTGCGGGCCGCCGCCCGGTTGACCGTCGCGCTCGCCGGTGATGCTCATGAAGCCGCCGATGCCCTGTACGATGAAGTCGTAGCCCGCGCGCGGCGCATACGGGCCGGTTTGCCCGAAGCCCGTGACCGAGCAGTAGATCAGGTCGGGCTTCACCTGCTTCAGTGATTCATAGTCGAGGCCGTACTTCTTCAACTGTCCGACCTTGTAGTTCTCCAACACCACGTCGCTTTGCGCGGCCAGCTCGCGGACGATCCGCTGGCCTTCGGGCGACGCGATGTCGAGCGTGACCGAGCGCTTGTTGCGGTTCGCCGCGAGATAGTAGGCGGCTTCGCGCGTGTCCGTGCCGTCCGGCGTTTTCAGATACGGAGGCCCCCAGTGACGCGTGTCGTCGCCGACTTCGGGGCGTTCGATCTTGATGACTTCGGCGCCGAAATCGGCAAGCGTCTGTGCGCACCACGGGCCGGCGAGCACACGGGTGAGATCCAGCACGCGGATATGACTGAGAGCGCCCATGTTCCTGAATGTCTCCTGACGTAGGCTGGCGGCAGCGCGAGCTGCCGTGCATTGTTTCGCGCGAAGTTTCGTGGAAGTCATCTTAAGCGATTCCCGCGCCCGGAGGCGGCGCGCGGTGCCGCGCGCGCTTGCCGATCCCGTATAATCAGTCGTTTAAGAAACAGACAGTTGGCGCATCTCACCGACCGCCATGCTCCGTCAGGAACCGTCAGGACCGTCCCCCGCACGCTATGAAAGCCGCTGAAATCCGCGAGAAATTCCTCAAGTTCTTCGAATCGAAGGGCCACACGATCGTCCGTTCGTCGAGCCTCGTGCCCGGCAACGACCCGACACTGCTCTTCACCAATTCGGGGATGGTGCAGTTCAAAGATGTGTTCCTCGGCGCGGAATCGCGTCCATACTCGCGCGCCACGACCGCGCAGCGCAGCGTGCGTGCCGGCGGCAAGCACAACGACCTCGAGAACGTCGGCTACACCGCGCGTCACCACACGTTCTTCGAGATGCTCGGCAACTTCTCGTTCGGCGACTACTTCAAGCGCGACGCGATCCACTACGCGTGGGAACTGCTGACGGGGGTCTACCAGCTGCCGAAAGACAAGCTGTGGGTCACCGTCTACCAGGAAGACGACGAAGCGCACGACATCTGGGCGAAGGAAGTGGGCGTGCCGGTCGAGCGCATCATCCGCATCGGCGACAACAAAGGCGCGCGCTACGCGTCGGACAACTTCTGGCAGATGGCCGACACCGGCCCGTGCGGCCCATGCTCGGAAATCTTCTACGACCACGGTCCGGACGTGTGGGGCGGCCCGCCGGGATCGCCCGAGGAAGACGGCGACCGCTACATCGAAATCTGGAACCTCGTGTTCATGCAGTTCAACCGCGACGCGCAGGGCAACATGACGCCGCTGCCCAAGCAATGCGTGGACACCGGCATGGGCCTCGAACGTATCGCCGCGGTGCTGCAGCACGTGCACAGCAACTATGAGATCGACCTGTTCCAGGCGCTCATTCAAGCGGCTGGCCGCGAAACCGGCGTGACCGATCTGGGCAACAACTCGCTGAAGGTGATCGCCGATCACATCCGCGCATGCTCGTTCCTGATCGTCGACGGCGTGATTCCGGGCAACGAAGGCCGCGGCTACGTGCTGCGCCGTATCGTGCGCCGCGCGATCCGCCACGGCTACAAGCTCGGCAAGAAGGGTTCGTTCTTCCATCGCCTCGTCGCCGACCTTGTCGCGCAGATGGGCGAGGCTTACCCTGAACTGGCGCAGGCAGAGCAGCGCGTGACCGACGTGCTGTACCAGGAAGAAGAGCGCTTCTTCGAGACGATCGAGAACGGCATGTCGATTCTCGAGGCCGCGTTGGCCGATCTCGACGCGAAGGGTGGCAAGACGCTCGACGGCGAACTCGCGTTCAAGCTGCACGACACCTACGGCTTCCCGCTCGACCTGACCGCCGACGTCTGCCGCGAGCGCGGCGTGACGGTCGACGAACCCGCGTTCGACGAAGCGATGGCGCGTCAGCGCGAGCAGGCGCGCGCGGCAGGCAAGTTCAAGATGGCGCAGGGCCTCGAATACTCGGGTGCGAAGACCACGTTCCACGGCTACGAAGAAATCGTCTTCGACGACGCGAAGGTCGTCGCGCTGTATGTGGACGGCGCGTCGGTGCAGCAGGTGCAGGCCGGCCAGCAGGCGGTCGTCGTGCTCGATCACACGCCGTTCTACGCGGAGTCGGGCGGCCAGGTCGGCGACCAGGGCGTGCTCGCGAACGCCAGCACGCGCTTTGCGGTCGTCGATACGCTGAAGGTGCAAGCCGACGTGGTCGGCCATCACGGCACGCTCGAGCAGGGCACGCTGAAGGTCGGCGACATCGTCAAGGCGGAAATCGACGCGATGCGCCGCGCCCGCACGGCGCGCAACCACTCGGCCACGCACCTGATGCACAAGGCGTTGCGCGAAGTGCTCGGTTCGCATGTGCAGCAGAAGGGCTCGCTCGTCGACGCTGACAAGACCCGCTTCGACTTCGCGCATAACGCGCCGATGACGGACGAGCAGATCCGCCGCGTCGAGGAAATCGTCAATGCCGAGGTGCTCGCGAACGCGCCCGGTATCGTGCGAGTGATGTCGTACGACGATGCGGTGAAGGGCGGCGCGATGGCGCTGTTCGGCGAAAAGTACGGCGACGAAGTGCGCGTGCTTGACCTCGGCTTCTCGCGTGAGCTGTGCGGCGGCACCCACGTGAATCGTTCGGGCGACATCGGTTTCTTCAAGATCGTGATGGAAGGCGGCGTCGCGGCCGGTATCCGTCGCGTCGAAGCGATCACCGGCGACAACGCTGTGCGCTACGTGCAGGAACTGGAAGGGCGCGTCAACGCGGCCGCGGCGGTGCTGAAGGCGCAGCCGGCGGAACTCACGCAGCGCATCGGCCAGGTGCAGGACCAGGTGAAGGCGCTCGAGAAGGAGCTGAGCGCGCTGAAATCGAAGATGGCGTCGAGCCAGGGCGACGAACTCGCGGGCCAGGCGGTCGAAATCGGCGGCGTGCATGTGCTCGCAGCAACGCTCGAAGGCGCGGACGTCAAGACGCTGCGCGAAACGGTCGACAAGCTCAAGGACAAGCTGAAGAGCGCGGCGATCGTGCTCGCGTCGGTCGAAGGCGGGAAGGTCAGCCTGATCGCCGGTGTGACCGCCGACGCCAGCAAGAAGGTCAAGGCGGGCGAACTCGTCAACTTCGTGGCCCAGCAGGTGGGCGGCAAGGGCGGCGGCCGTCCGGACATGGCGCAGGCTGGCGGTACCGAGCCGGCCCAACTGCCGGCGGCGCTCGCGGGCGTCAAGGCCTGGGTAGAAGGGCAGCTTTGATTTTGATGCGGGATTGAATCCGGCTTGACCCGTGTCGAGCCGGGTTTGACGAAGGGGCCACGTGGCGCGCCAGCAGGATTGGCGAGCCGCGTGGCCCCTTCGCTTTTGTTGCAACCGATCGGATAGCGCCGGGCCGGGTGGCCGGCGCGGATTCAACAATCAGACAACATTCGCATCGGCCACCTCGGCCGTCCCTTCCTGCGACTCCACCAGCGTGCGCCGCAACGCATTGAGCGCCGACGAAAAATGCCCGCGTCGCCAGACCAGCAGCGTGTCGAGCATGCCGATCTCAGGCAACTCGTGCACCGCGATATTGCTCGTATCGGACTGCAGATCGAGCACCGAGCGCGGCGCGACCGCGACGCCCGCGCCGGCCGCCACGCATGCGACGATCGCGTGATACGAGCCCAACTCCAGCACGCGCGCCGGGCGCACGCCATGCTCCAGATACCACTTTTCGATATACGCGCGGTAAGCGCAGCCGCGCTCGAAGGCGATCAGTGTCGATAGCGCGATGTCGCGCACTTCGCGGATCGGCCGATGACCTCGCGGCGTCAGCATCACGAGTTCCTCGCGGAACACCGGCACGGTCTCGAACAGCTCGCCGAGCGAGGCGGGATCGAGCGGCGTGGCGACCAGTGCGGCATCGACCTCGAACTCGCGGACCCGCTCGATCAGCTTGCCGGTCGTGCCGATTTCCAGCTCCAGCTCGACCGCTGGCCATTGCTGGTGATATTGCGCGAGCAGGCCCGGCAGACGCGTTGCCGCGACGCTTTCCATCGCGCCGAGACGCAGACGCCCGCTCGGACGATCCTCCCGCACCGCGTGACGTGCCTCGTCGGCGAGCGCGAGCAGTCGCTCCGCGTAGGGCAGCAGCGTCTCGCCGGCCGGCGTCAGCACGAGGCGGCGGCCGTCGCGGATGAACAGCTCGGTGCCGAGTTGTTCTTCGAGCTGCTTGATGCGCGTCGTCACGTTCGATTGCACGCGATTGAGCTTCGCCGCGGCACGGGTCACGCCGTTTTCGCGCACGACCGCGCGAAAGATGGTCAGAGCGGCCAGATCCATGATTCTCTCCTGGCGATGGATGGTATCGTAATTATTCATTTTTCGTGATCGTCAAGTCAAGCTAACATCGATTCATCTCATCGCCGTTTGAGTGCCCGATCATGAATGACCTCGCGTCCCACGCATACCGACGTTTCCACGAACCACACGCCGCCCGGCGCGCGGCGCTTGCCTGCATGGTGACGCTGGCCGTCGCGCTCGGCATCGGGCGTTTCGCTTTCACGCCGCTGCTGCCGCTGATGCTGCACGGCGCCGCGCTCGGCCAGCCGCAGCTCGATATCCAGCACGGCGGCTTGCTCGCGTCGTTCAATTACGCCGGCTATTTCGCCGGCGCGGTCTCGTGCGCGGCACTGCGGGCCGACCCCGCGCGCATGGTGCGCGTCGGGCTCGTCGCGACGGTGCTGCTGACGCTTGCGATGGGCGTCACCGGCCAGTTCTGGGTCTGGGCGCTGGTGCGCTTCGTCGCCGGCGCGGTGAGCGCCTGGACCTTCGTGTTCGCGTCGCAGTGGGGCCTGCGGCGGCTCGCCGAACTCGGCGCGCATGAGTGGAGCGGGGTCATCTATACGGGGCCGGGCGTCGGCATCGTCGGGACCGGCCTGCTCGTCAGCGTCGCGGGCGGCTATGGCGCGGTGGTCGGTTGGATCGGCTTTGCGGTGATCGGTGCGGTGCTGTCCGCGTTGATATGGCCGGTGTTTGGCGTCGCGCCGCGTGTGAGTGCGGCCACCGCCGCTGCTGCAAGCTCCGCCGTCGCAAAGGCGGCCAACGGTTCGCGCAACAACGCCAACCACCCGCCCCGGACGGCCGGCATTCATGCGAGCCCCGCCACGCACCGCGCCGACGCCTTCTGGCTGGTCCTGCTCTACGGCATCCCGGGCTTCGGCTACATCATCACGGCGACATTCCTGCCGGTCATCGCGCGACACGCCTTGCCGGGCTCGGCGTGGCCGGACCTGTTCTGGCCGATGCTCGGCGCGGCGCTGATTGTCGGCGCGTTGCTTGCCGCGCGTTTGCCCGTGCATTGGGACAACCGCTCGCTGCTCGCGGGCTCGTATGTGCTGCAGGCGCTCGGCATCGCGCTGGGCATCGTGTGGCCGACGGCGGGCGGTTTTTCGCTCGGCAGCATCCTGATCGGCCTGCCATTTACCGCGATCACGTTGTTCGCGATGCGTGAGGCGCGGCGTCTGCGCGGCGACGACGCGGCCGGGCTGATGGGCTATGCGACGGCGGCCTATGGCATCGGTCAGATCGCCGGTCCGCTGGTGGCCGCGCCGATTGCCGCGCACACCGGATCGTTTTCGCCGGCACTGTGGCTGGCCGCGGGCGCGCTGCTGGCCGGGGCGGTGGGGCTGATCGCGGTGACGCGGATGCCGCGAGGCCGCGGCCGTGATCGCATGCCGGATTGCGGCTGCAACTAGCACCCAGAAACAAATCTCGCACGAGCGCACTAAAATGACCGCTTTCCGTCATTCCCATGCGCCTGTCGTCGGGCGCGTCGCTCGACCATGCAACATTTCGCGTCCGACAACTACGCCGGCATCTGCCCCGAAGCGCTCGACGCGCTGATCGCCGCCAACAACAGCGGCCACGAGCCGGCCTATGGCGACGACTCGTGGACCAACCAGGTCTGCGACCGTCTGCGCGACCTGTTCCAGACCGATTGCGAAGTGTTCTTCGTGTTCAACGGCACGGCGGCCAATTCGCTCGCGCTCGCGTCGCTGTGCCAGTCGTATCACTCGGTGATCTGCCACGAGCTCGCGCACATCGAGACCGACGAATGCGGCGGCCCGGAGTTCTTTTCGGGCGGCTCGAAGCTGCTGACGGCGCCGGACATCGGCGGCAAGCTCACGCCCGATGCGATCGAGTCCATCGTCACGCGGCGCGCCGACATCCACTATCCGAAGCCGAAGGTCGTCACGCTGACACAGTCGACCGAGGTCGGCACCGTCTACCGCGTCGAGGAAGTGCGCGCGATCGCGGCGATCGCGAAGCGCCGTCATCTGAAAGTGCACATGGACGGAGCGCGCTTCGCGAACGCGGTCGCCGCGCTCGACGTCCATCCGTCGGAAATCACGTGGCGCGCGGGCGTCGATGTGTTGTGCTTCGGCGGCACGAAAAACGGCTTGCCGGTCGGCGAGGCAGTGGTGTTCTTCGACCGTGCGCTCGCCGACGATTTCGCCTATCGGCTGAAGCAGGCGGGGCAGCTCGCCTCGAAGATGCGCTTCATTTCCGCGCCGTGGCTCGGCCTGCTCGACAACGACGTGTGGTTGCGCAATGCGCGTCACGCGAACGCGATGGCGCGTCTGCTGGAGACGCGGTTGCAGGAAATCCCCGGCGTGAGCATCATGTTTCCGAGCGAATCGAACGCGGTGTTCGCGCAACTGCCGCCGCCTGCCGCGAAGGCGATGCGCGCACGTGGCTGGAAGTTCTACGAGTTCATCGGCGCGGGCGGTTGCCGGCTGATGTGCGCGTGGGACACGCAGCCCGACACGGTCGAGCGTTTCGCCGCCGAGGTGCGCGAGCTGTGCGCCGCCTGATAACAAAGAGACGTCCCCCGCCATGACCGAGTACCGATTCTGTCCCCGCTGCGCGAAGCCTCTGACCGAACGCACCGACCCCGAGCACGACGGTGGCCGCGTCCGTCAGATCTGTCCCGATACCGAGTGCGGCTACGTCCATTGGAATAACCCGTTGCCGGTCGTCGCCGCGATCGTCGAATACGAGGGCAGGATTCTGCTCGCGCGCAATGCCGCGTGGCCCGAGGGCATGTTCGCGCTGATCACCGGCTTCCTCGAAAACGGTGAGACGCCGGAGCAGGGCATCGCGCGCGAAGTGCTCGAGGAGACGTCGCTGCATACGGAGTCGGTCGAGCTGATCGGTGTGTACGAATTCATGCGCAAGAACGAGCTGATCATCGCGTATCACGTGAAGGCGCATGGGACGATCACGCTGTCGCCCGAACTGCTCGAATACCGGCTCGTCGAGCCCGCGAAGCTGCGGCCGTGGCGCGCGGGCACGGGCCAGGCATTGGGCGAATGGATGCGGCGGCGCGGCTTGCCGTTTGAATTCGTCGAGCGGCCGGGGCAATGAGGCGCCCGAGCTGGCGAGCAGCGATGTAAGCCATCGCACCCATCCACCGATCACCGAACGGATCATCCACGTCAATCAGCGGTCAATGAGCGCACGCTCAGGGAGGAGCAACGGCATGGCCTATATCTACTACCTGACCCACATTCATCTGGGCTACGAAGCCCTGTCGCAGCTGTCGTCCGAGTGCGCGCGCATTGGCATCGAGCGGCCGCTCGTGATCAGCGACAAGGGGGTCGTCGCGGCCGGCATCGTGCAGCAGGCGCTCGACGCGCTGAAGCTCGGCGAGGTGCCGCTCTTCGACGACACGCCGTCGAACCCGACCGAGGACATGGTGCTGGCGGCCGCCCAGGTGTATCGCGACCAGCGTTGTGACGGGTTGATCGCGGTGGGCGGCGGTTCGTCGATCGATCTCGCGAAGGGCGTCGCGATCGCGGCCACGCATCCGGGGCCGCTCACGCAGTACGCGACGATCGAAGGCGGCAGCACGAAGATCACCGATGCCGTCGCGCCGCTGATCGCGATTCCGACGACGGCCGGCACCGGCAGCGAAGTCGCGCGCGGCGCGATCGTGATCCTGAACGATGGTCGCAAGCTCGGCTTTCACTCGTGGAATCTGCTGCCGAAATCGGCGCTGTGCGATCCGGGCCTCACGCTCGGCCTGCCGCCGGGTCTGACCGCGGCGACCGGCATGGATGCGATTGCGCATTGCATCGAGACGTTCCTCGCGCCGGCCTTCAATCCGCCCGCCGACGGTATCGCGCTCGACGGACTCGAACGCGCATGGGCCAACATCGAGCGCGCCTGCGCGGACGGCAACGATCGCGAGGCGCGCCTGAACATGATGAGCGCGTCGATGCAAGGCGCGATGGCGTTCCAGAAGGGCCTCGGCTGCGTGCACTCGTTATCGCATCCGCTGGGCGCCCTGAAGGTCGGCGGTCGCACCTCGTTGCATCACGGCACGCTGAATGCGGTGGTGCTGCCCGCGGTGCTGCGCTTCAACGAGCGTGCACCGAGCGTGGTGGCCGAGCGGCGCTATGCGCGCATGCGTCGCGTGATGGGCGTGCCCGAGCATGCGGATCTCGCGCAGGCGCTGTTCGACATGACGGCGCGGCTTGGATTGCCGACCGGCTTGAGGCAGATGGGCGTCGACGAAAGCATGTTCGACAAGGTCGTGCAGGGTGCGCTGGTCGACCATTGTCATCGCACGAATCCGCGCGAGGCGAGTGCCGACGACTATCGGCGCATGCTGACCGAGTCGCTGTGACGGAGTCCCCTGAACCCGGCAACCCTGCATCCACCCAGAGCAACCCACCGCCACGTCCGATGAACAAACCCGCCCCGGCCGGCCGCGCCGCGTATCCGCATTTCCTGCCGATCACCACGCGCTGGATGGACAACGACGTCTACGGCCACGTGAACAACGTCGTCTACTACAGCTATTTCGACACCGTCGTGAACGAGTATCTGATCCGCGCGGGCGTGCTCGATTTCGAGCACGGCGAGACGATCGGGCTCGTCGTCGAGACGCAGTGCAACTACTTTGCGCCGCTCGTGTTTCCCGATCGCGTCGACGCGGGCTTGCGGGTCGCGCGGCTCGGCACGTCCAGCGTGCGCTACGAGGTGGGGCTATTCCGCGACGGCGAGGCCGAGCCCGCCGCGCAGGGGCATTTCGTGCACGTCTACGTGGATCGTGCGACGCGTCGTCCGGTGAATCTGCCGGCCGAACTGCGCGTGGCGCTCGAAGCGTTGTGCGTCGCTGGGCAGCCGGACTAGACGCGTGCAGTCGTTCATCGTCACTGTGCTCAACGGCCTGAGCTACGGGCTGTTGCTGTTCATGCTCTCGGCCGGGCTCACGCTGATTTTCAGCATGCTCGGCGTGCTCAACTTCGCGCATGCGAGCTTCTACATGCTCGGCGCGTACGTCGGCTTTTCGGTGGCGGCGCACGCCGGCTTCTGGAGCGCGCTGTTGGTCGCGCCGCTCGTCGTCGGTCTGCTCGGTGCGGCGCTTGAGCGCTGGCTGCTGCGGCGCGTGCGCGGGCACGGTCATCTGCCCGAGCTGCTGCTGACCTTCGGCGCCGCGTATCTGCTCGGCGAGCTCGTCAAGCTCGGCTGGGGGCTCAGTCCGCTGTCGGCAAAGATTCCGGCCGTGCTCGACGGTCCGCTGTTCTCGCTGTACGGCGCGGTCTTCACGCGCTATCGCGCGTTCATGATGGCGGTATCGCTCGCGATGCTCGCGGCGCTCGTCGCGGTGCTGCGCGTGTCGAAGACGGGCTTGATCGTGCGCGCCGCGCTCGCGCATCCTCAGGCCGTCGAAGCGCTCGGCCACAACGTGCCGCGCGTGTTCACCGGCGTATTCGCGGCCGGCACCGCGCTCGCCGCGCTCGCTGGCGTGATCGGCGCGCCGCTCTTCGTGATCGAGCCGGCGATGGCCGAGTCGCTCGGCTCGATCGTGTTCGTGGTCGTCGTGATCGGCGGCCTTGGGTCGCTGAGCGGGGCGCTGGCCGCGTCGCTGCTGGTGGGGTGCGTGCAGACGCTGGCGGTTGCGAGCGATCTGTCGCTGGGCGACGTGGTGTCGCTCGCCGGCGCGGTGCTGCCGCCCGCATGGGACGCGCTGACGCTTGCGCAGCTCGCGCCGCTGCTGCCGTACCTGCTGCTCGTCGCGGTGCTGGCGATGAGGCCGCGCGGGCTGTTCGGACGGCGTGACGATCATGCTTAACCGACGTGGGACGTCGATCCCGGTGGAACGCGCGGCGCCGCCTCGCAGTCCCGGCCGCGCGCTCGCGCCGTGGCTTGCGCTCGTCGCCTTTCTGGCCGTACCGCCTTTCATCTGGCCGCATAGCTGGCTGCTCGCCTACCTCGCGCAAAGCGCGACGATGATCGTGTTCGCGCTGTCGTACAACCTGCTGCTCGGCGAGACCGGCCTGCTGTCGTTCGGGCATGCCGCGTATGCGGGGCTCGGCGCACTGATCGCCGCGCGCGTGTTCAACGCGAGTGCCATGCCACTCGTGCTGCTGCCGTTTGCCGGTGGCATCGGCGGGGCGCTGTGCGGCGTGTTGGTCGCCTTCATCGCGACACGCCGTGCCGGTACCGCGTTCG
>ABYL01000074.1 GCA_000173575.1 Burkholderia sp. H160
ATCCAAGGGGATTTATCGCCACTCGCATCACCTACTGCGCCATCTGTAGATCCGCAATGGCTGCGGCGAGAAAACGCGCGGCCTCGCCACCCGTCACGACCCGATGGTCGAATGTCAGGCTTAGCGGCAAGATCCGGTGCACTGCGGGAACACCGTTTTCCGCCACGACCTGCTCATGAATGCGCCCCGCTCCGAGAATGGCCACAGTGGGCGGCATCACCACGGGAGCGGCATACTTGCCGGCGATCATGCCGAAGTTCGACAGCGTAATCGTATTCCCGCGCAGTTCTTCAGGCGGAATCGCGCGCACCCGGATATCGGCACGCATGCGGTCGAGTCCTGCGCGCAGATCGGTTGCGTCGCGCTGCGCGACGTTGCGCAAAACCGGCACGAAGAGGCCATCCGGCAGATCGACGGCGATGCCGAGATCGATCTTCTCGAGCACGTGACGCCGTCCCGTATGTCCGTCGAACCATGCGTTGAGCCCGGGTTCGGCCCGACACCCAGCCACCAGCGCGCGAATCAGGCGGATCGTCACGTCGGTACGCGGCGGCCACCGATGAATGTCAGCGTCGTCGATGACGGTCGCCGCCGCAACTTCGTTTTGCGCACGCGCCATGTTCTGCGCCATGGCGCGCCGCACACCGCGCAACACTTCAGGCGGGCCGAGTTCGGCAAGTATCTTTGCCGTACGCTGCACGTCGGCCGCCGTGATGACGCTCTCCGGCCCCGACGGGGCCACCATCGCCAGATCGACATCCAGTTTGCGCGCGAGTGCCCGCGCCGCCGGAACCGCCTTGATTGGGCGGACACCCGAACCTACGCCCCCCTCGAGCGAAGCTTGCCCTTCCGGCACGACCTGCCGGCCTACTTCCACATGCCCGACTACGGTCCCGGCATCGGCTTCGCCGCCCTCTCCCTCGAATGCGACGAGCGGCGCGCCCAGATGCACGATATCCCCGGGCTTGCCGAACAGCTTTGCGATGCGGCCCGATTGAGGCGAGGGTATCTCGACGATCGCTTTCGCCGTTTCGACTGACACCAGGGGCTCATCCGCGCGAATATCTGCGCCGCTGCTGACATGCCACTCGACGATCTCCGCTTCCTGCAAACCTTCGCCCAGATCGGGCAGTTTGAAGACTTTCATGGGTTCACGAGACCTCCAGCGCCTGCCTGACAGCGGCGACGATGCGCTCCACGCCAGGCATATATTGATTCTCGAGTCTGTACAGCGGGACCACCACGTCATAACCCGTCACCCGCTGGACAGGCGCAAGTAACGAATAAAGCCCTCGCTCGGCGATGCCGGCGGCAATCTCTGCACCCACGCCGCCGGTACGCGAACCCTCGTGCACGATCACGCAGCGCCCGGTTTTCGCCACCGAAGCGAGGATGGTGTTCATGTCGAGAGGCTTAAGCGTCGCCACGTCGATTACCTCGGCGGTCACGCCCTCCTGGGCAAGCAGATCAGCCGCGGCCTGCACCTCCTGCACCGCGCCGCCCCAACTTACCAGGGTGACGTCCGACCCGTCGCGCAACGTATAGCAACTATCGAGCGGCTGCGCCTCGCCGTTGTCCTCCACTGGCTGCCTGAAGAGCCGGTACAGGCGCGTCGGCTCAAAGAAAATCACCGGGTCGGGGTCGCGGATGGCCGCCAACATCAAGGCATAAGCGCGTGCCGGCGATGACGGCGTCACGACACGCAGCCCCGGTATGTGGGCAAACAGCGCTTCGGGGCTTTCGGAATGATGCTCGGGTGCATGGATGCCCGCGCCACACGGCGAGCGGATCACAAGCGGGCACGTCAGCCGGCCGCGGGTTCGATGCCGCAGACGTGACGCATGATTCAGAACGTGATCGATGGCGGGATAGATGAACCCGGTGAACTGAATTTCCGCGACCGGTTTCAGGCCCATCGCCGCCATACCGATCGCGGCACCGACGATCGCCGTTTCGGCGAGCGGAGTATCGATCACCCGCTGCGCTCCAAAGCGAGCCTGCAACCCCACCGTGGCGCGAAACACGCCACCATTCACGCCAATGTCCTCGCCGAGCAGCACAACGGCAGGGTCATGCGCCAGTTCGTATGCCAACGCCTGATTGATTGCTTCCACCATGCTAAGTTCAGCCATGGCGGTCCCCTATGACGGGTGAGAAACGCTGTGCCAGCGTCAGCTGCTCCCGCATGGCCAGCGGCAAGACCTCGTAAAGATGATCGAACATCGCGGCGGTGTCCGGCGGCGGTATCGCCAGATACTCATCGACCGCCTGCTCGACCTGCTCATGACATACCTTGGCGAGTTGCTCATCCTGTGCCTTGTCCCACACGTTCATGCGCATCAGGTACCTGCGCAAGCGAAGCAACGGCTCGTATTCCCACTGCGCGTTAATGACCTCGGAATCGCGATAGCGAGTGGCATCATCGGCTGTAGTGTGATCGCCAAGCCGATAGCTGAGCGCTTCGATCAACGTCGGGCCATCGCCCCGGCGAGCCTTAGCGAGCGACGACTGGACAACCTGGTGCACGGCCACCACGTCATTGCCGTCGACCTGCAGCCCGTCGATTCCCGCGGCGATCGCTTTTTGCGCGAGCGTTTGCGCAGCGCTCTGGCTGCTGCGCGGCACCGAAATCGCCCACTGGTTGTTGTTGATCACGAGGACCAGCGGCGCCTGCCAGACGCCGGCCATGTTCATCGCCTCGTAGAAGTCCCCCTTGGATGTGCCGCCGTCGCCGAAGATGGCCACCGCCACGCGCGCTTCGTGACGCAGCTGGAATGCGTAGGCCGCGCCAGCTGCATGACACACCTGAGTGCCAATTGGCACACAGTTCGGAAAATCATTGCGAGGCACGCTGAAGTTGCTGCCGCGCTCGTCACCGCCCCAATACAGCAGGCTTTCCGTCATCGTGACGCCGCGCAGCAATTGTGCTGCGTGGTCCCGGTAGGATGGAAACAGCACGTCGTCGGGCTGCATCGCGCTGGCAACGCCGACACCAATCGCCTCCTGGCCGACCGACGACGCGAAGGTGCCGAGCTTGCCGGTTCGCTGCAGCGCAACAGCCTTGGTGTCGAACGCCCGGGTCAGAACCATGGCGCGATAGAACGGAATCAGCGCCGTCGGGTCTCGTGCGAACGCGGGCAGAGGATGAGCAGGCTCGCCGTCCGGGCCAATGTACTGCGTATAGCCGATATGGAAACTGGCAGCCGTGGTCATGACCGCTCTCCATGCTCTTTAGGATATCGTAGACGAACTGGCGTTCCCGTGCATTGGCGAGCGGCTGGAACGCGCGCATGGTACCGTCAATCCTGGCGAGCGTGACGACTCGCGCGTGCGCATGAAAAGGAGGATTCCATGAAAGGCCGTTCAGATCCCCGCATTGCCCGAACGTTCCGTCAGCACGACCCGGACGGCGACGACTCCGAGCGCAACAATACGGCGTCCAATCAGGTCAATGTGCTCGAAAACCGCTTGTTGAGCGAACGACGCGTGCTCGTGTTCGGTACGATCGACGACAAGCTCGCGCGTGATGTTTGCGCGCGGTTATTGACGCTCGCAAGCGAATCATCCAACCCGATCGACGTGTTCATCAACTCGCCGGGTGGCCATGTCGAAAGCGGCGACACCATCCACGACATGGTCAGGTTCATCGACTCGACCGCCCCCGTGCGCATGGTCGGCACAGGCTGGGTGGCGAGCGCGGGCGCGACGATCTATCTCGGCGCACGCAAGGAGCACCGCTACGCGCTGCCGAACACGCGCTTCATGCTGCATCAGCCGCTTGGAGGTGCACAGGGGCAGGCCACCGATATCGCGATCGAGGCGCGCGAAATCGTGAAGATTCGTGAGCGGATCAATCGTCTGATCGCAGAGGCGACCGGGCAGCAGTATGAAAAAGTCGCCGAAGACACCGACCGTAACTACTGGATGACTGCGGGCGAGGCGCTCGAGTACGGTGTCGTCGGGCGGCTGATCCAGTCACTCGCCGATCTGCGGCTGTGATTGAGTGCGTCGCCGTGAACGGCTGGGCCGCCACGGTCCGCGCAAGCGCGCCGGGCGAAGATCGGCAGCATGTCGCTGTTGCGCCCCGCCGTCAACGCCGGAACCTGAAGACTTCACCTTGCCGGCATCGTCGAAGTCCTTGAAGGTGCCGATCAGGTCGATCTCGCATGCCAGCGATCGAAGCTTTTTAATCATCACAACAGAAACTCCTCATCAGCATCCAGGGCTAGCGTCATCCTGCGCAGGCGACACTCAAGCCGCGCTCAGTCGCGCCAGTTCGGTGTCGACCAGCAGCTTCTTCAGTTCGGGCACGCAGGACCCGCAGTTGCCGCCCGCTTTCAGGCACGCGGTAATCTCGGCTGCGCTCTTCAGTCCCTGCTCGCGGATCGCCGCGCAGATCGTGTTGCGCCCGACGCCGAAGCACGAACAGACCGTCGGTCCCGTATCGGCGCCCTTGCCGATCGGCTGGCCCAGCAGGACGCCGATCCGGTCCGCCTCGTCGAGCTTGTCCTTCGCAAACAGGTTTGCGAGCCACTCGCGCGCCGGCAATTCAGGACGTGCCGAAAGAAAGATGCAGTTCTCGATACGGTCGTCGATCAGGTGCACCGCGCGATAGACGCCCGCCGCGCGGTCCTCATATTCGAGCCAGTCGTCATGGGAATCGTCGACGCGAAACAGTGCGCGCGCCCAGGCGCCGCGATCGCCGTGATCGGCAAGCGGGTTGCGCCCCGCGAGTTCGTAGCGTACGAACTGCGCACCGTGGACGCGCGTCCAGTACGTGACGCCATCCAGCGACGGAGCGTGCCGGCTCAGTGAGAAGCCCTGCCAGGCGACGTGGAACCGGTCGATCCGAACCGGCGTGTGCTTGAATTCAGGCTCGCCCGAAACCGGATCGACCGCGGGGTTCACCACGGCGCCTACGCGTGCGTCGGAAGCCACCTGATCGTTCCAATGAATGGGTACGAACACGCTGCCGCGCGGCATGCCGCCGCCATATTGGACACGTGCGACCATCGCCCCCCAGCGGCTCGCCACTCGCGCGAGATCGCCTTCACGCACGCCACACGCGAGCGCATCCTGCGGATGCATGTCGACGAACGCCTCCGTGACATGACCGGCCAGTTTCTCCGACTTGCCGGTTCGCGTCATGGTGTGCCACTGGTCGCGCACGCGGCCCGTGTTCAGCGTCAGCGGATAGTCGTCATCCGGCGAGTTGGCGGGGGCGCGTGGCGGCGTGGCGACAAAGCGCGCCTTGCCGTCGGCGTGACTGAAGCGGCGATCACCGAAAAGACGCCCGGTGCCTCGTGCTGCGGTGTCAGGCTTCGCGAGCACCGGCCACTGGACGGGCTGCATGGCAGCGTAACCTTCATCACCAAGGCCGACGAGGCCTGCCAGGTTGAACGCGCGGCGCACGCCGCCGCCGACGGTGGCGTCGGCGCTCTGGCTCTCTTCGTTGCGCCAGGCGCTCAGCCGCGCATGCTCATCGAAAATCTCATGCAGGCTCGCGAAGTCGAAGCCCGCATAGCCCATCCGTTGCGCAACGTCGCAGATGATCCGCCAATCGGCGCGCGCTTCTCCGGGCGCCGGCAGGAACGCGCGTTGCCGCGAGATCCTGCGCTCGGAATTGATGACGGTACCGTCTTTTTCTCCCCAGCCGAGCGCTGGCAGCAGGACATGGGCAAACGCATTCGTATCGGTGCGCTCCACGATGTCGGAGCAGACGACGAGTTCGCAGCTCGCGAGCGCGCGCTTCGCCTGATCGCCGTCGGGCAGGCTCACGACTGGGTTCGTGCCCATGATCCAGACCGCCTTGATGCGGCCTTGCCCGATTGCCTCGAAGAGTTCGACCGCTTTGAGCCCCGGCTGCGAAGCGATGACAGGCGCACCCCAGAATTCCTGAACCAGTTCCCGATGCTCCGGCTTGTCGAGTTCGAGATGCGCGGCCATCGTGTTCGCGAGCCCGCCGTGCTATGCGGGGTCTATCGACGACGGGGTGACTCGTTTTGACGCGAAGTCGCACTTCGATGGTGCGTCAGCACTAATTCAAGTGCGATGAACATGTCGCCCAGCACTACCTCCCAATCCGTTCGCCAAGATACGCACCCGCCCGCTCGATCGCATCGACCGCAGCCGGCAGCACCCCCGCCATTTCGACGAAGCCATGGACCATGCCCGGGATCTCAACAAATTCGACCGGCACGCCGGCCGAGCGCAACGCATCGCGATAGTAGCGGCCGTCATCTCGCAACACGTCACATTCCGCCGTGACGATCAGCGCCGGAGGAAGATCGCGCAAATCCGGCTCCCGCAGCGGCGACAGTCGAGTGTCGGTCGTGTCGAAGCCGTCCATGAATGGGCTGGATAGTGCGTGCATCAGTTCCAGCGTCAACGGAGGTACAGCACCGTTCTCGCACCGCGACGGAAAATCCTGTGCGGCCGGCGACAGATCGGTGGACGGATAGAACAAGACCTGCGCCCGCAACGGAACCTCACCACGCAGACGCTGGCACGCGACAGCCGACAGGCTCCCGCCAGCGCTGTCGCCAGCCACTGCGATGCGCTCCGGATCGAGCCCGAGCGACTTGGCATGGCGAGCCAGCCAGCGAATCGCAGCCAGTACGTCTTCCGGTCCGGCTGGAGCGGGATGTTCCGGCGCGAGCCGATAATCGACGCTCACCACACCACAGCCGGATGCGCGTACCAACCGCCGGCAAATCTTGTCGTGACTGTCCAGGTCGCCGAGCGTCCAGCCCCCGCCGTGAAGATAGACGGTTACCCCACATAACACACCGGCTGTCTGATCGGGCAGATACAGGCGTAGCGGGATCTTGCCGGCTGGGCCGTCCGCCAGTAACTCGCGGACTTCGCGCACCGGCAGCGGTTCTCCGCCTAACCTCGCGCCGATCTGCCTGTACGCCGCGCGCCTTGCTTCGAGGGGCAGCGACTCCAGTGGAGGCTCACCGCTGCCGGCCATCGCAGCCAGCAGTTCGCGCACGTCGGGCGCGAGGCGAAGAGGATCGAACCGTGCGCGCTGCATGTGTTACCTCCAGGAGTCGCTAATACGACGCGGGTATCCGCGTCGCTTCATTTAGAAACGCGTCTGCAAGCCGATACGGCCGATAAATTGCGACGCGCCACTCGACGCAACCATCACGTCGTTGATTTGTGCATTTGCGCCTTGGTTCGTGCGTTGATAAACACCGGCCACATACACGCTGGTTCGCTTCGACAGAAAGTACGTCAGCGTCGTGCTGAGCTGGTGGGCGTGATTGTTGTCGACAACCTGGTTGCCCTTCATGTACATATACGTGCCGCTCAAGGCCCACTCCGGTGCGATTTGCCACAGGCCGCCCAGCTCCGCCTGCCAGACTGACGCACCGTTCAACTCGTTGCGTACTGCCGTGTAGAGCGCCGTTGCGGTCACCGGGCCAAAGCTGTAATGCGTGCCGACGCCCCAGTTGCGCACGCTGACCTGCGCCCCTGAGACATCCGTCTTCACCTGCGTATAGGCCGCATTCGCACCGAATGCGCCGTGGACGTAGTTCAGGCCTACGCTCACCCCGCTGTTCGAGCCGAACGATCCCGCCACACCGCCGAAGCCGTACATCGCGCCCGCGGAGAAGCCGCCGAAGATCGGGCTCGCGTACTTGACCGAGTTATGGATGGGTCTGGAACCCGCCATGCCATCCCAGTCGAACGCGCCCGTCGGATTGTTCGGCAACGCGAGTTTCGCAAACGGTCCATTGCGGAAATCGTAGATACCCTGCCCATAGATCGCCCCATCGTCCAGACCAAAGAAAAGCGAATCGATCATGAAATCGTACTGGTTGCCGAAGGTCAGCCGTCCGAATCGATCGTCGTCCAGACCGACGAAAGCGTTACGGGTGAACAGGCTGCCACCTGGCAGGAACGATCCCGTACCCAGTTCAAACTGGCTCGTAAGATCGAAGACCGCGTGCGTCCCGCCCCCGAGGTCCTCCTTGCCGACAAATTTCAGCAGGTTCGGCACGGCAATGCCGTCGTCGAATTTGACTACGTGGCTGCCCCCTTCATTGCTGACGTATGACACACCGCCATCCAACATGCCAGCTATCGTGACGCTGCTTTGTGCGTTGGCATGGCACGCGAACAGCAGGCTCGCGGCAAGACAGAAGGTTTTCAATTTCATCGACGATCTCCATTTCTTATCTGATTTGATCCAGGTTTCGCGTCGCGTCGACGCCACCTGTGTGCTGTAGTTGAACGATTTCGAATCTGCGGGCGCCCTATACGGCGTCTTCCGGTACAGCGGTCGCGGCTACCGGTGTTGTGACATCACGTCGGCGCGGCGCAGTCTCGGCGAGGAACAACGACACCACCGCGCCCGCGACGAGCCCGCCGAACGCGAAAGTGAGCGTAGACGGCAAGCCAAAGTGCTGCGCGATGAAACCCGCGATGACCGGCGCGAGACCACCACCGAAAATTTCGCCCGCACCCGATACGAAGCCGATCGACGATGCAATGAGACCAGCCGGCGCGGCCTCAGTCGCGATCGGACCACTCAGCAGCCCGAGCAGCCCCAGCGCGAACACCGATACACCGAACAGCAGCGCGAACAGCGCCGACGGATTGGCGCCAGTCCGTGCGAACAGATACAGAAGGACCGCCGCACCGACAAATGCGATAAGCGCGGCGTTACGCCGACCGATGAAATCCGAAATGCCGGCCACGCCGAACGAGCCGACGAAGCCGCCAAAGCCGATCGCCGAGACGACGAATCCCATCTGCTGTGTATCGAGATGCAGCACCTCGACCAGATAGGTCGGCACCATTGCGCTGACCACGAAAATACCGGTCATCGCACACAGGATCGCCAGCGTCGCAAGCCATACGTTGCGGCTGCCGAAGAGTTCGATCCAGCGCCGTTGACTCTGTGCCGATGCAACTCTCTGCAGTTCGCTCTTCGGCTTGTCACGCAGCGTGCGCGAGATCAGCAGCGCGACGATCAAGCCCGGCACCGCAGAGATCATGAACACCCAGTGCCAGGACGGCACGATGCGCAGCAGTTGCGTGACGAGAATCGGCGCGAATCCAAGGCCAAGCAGCGAGAACATGCTCAACTGCAGCCCCTGGTTGAAACCGCGCCTCGGCGGCAACGATGCCTCGCCGGTGGCCGCGACACTCGCCGGTGTAAACGCCCCCTCGGCCACGCCCATCACCGCGCGGATCAGCATCAGGCCTGCAAATCCGGAAGCCAGACCCGACAGGCTCGACAACAGCGAAAACGCGACCATCGAGACGACCAGAATCTTCTTGCGGCCAATCCTGTCGGACACCGGTCCCATCGCAATCGCCCATACACCCCAGGCAACGCTCAAGATGCCGATCAGGCTACCCAGTTGCTGAAAGTTCAGATTGAGGTCGCGCATCATGTGTGGGAACAGCGGCGCGACCATCCAGCGGTCAAGCCCGACCAGCCCGAAGCCGAGCCCAAGCAGGACCAGAGTTTTTATTTCGTAGGCCGAATCATGTTTTTCGCGATCCGACGGATCGTTTGGCAACGCGGAATTCACTGGCTGTCTCCTGTGAAGGTTGTCTGAATGTACTTATTTGTTATATTTGTTATTGATGATAAATTGTTTTCCGGGAAATGCAACAAGCGGAATTTAGGGGAAAACACCGAAATGCCAGTCAACAGCGTGGGACAGCAACCAGATGAAATCGAGCCACGCGTGGACAGATTCCGGGCATCTCAACGACGCGCTGAACGTGTCGTCAGGGAGTGGGTACGTATGTTGACGTGATATAATTTCAACGTTCGCTTCACAGATTTGGCCCATTGCCATGCCGACCAAAACCGTTCGGAACAACTTTGCCAACGACTTTCCGGATCAGGTTGATCAGTCGGAATTGCTCGACCTTCTCGGATACAACATCCGCCGCACTTATCTCGTCGTCCAGTCGACTTTCGACGCGCAGATGGAAGAGCTCGAGTTGCGCCAGGCCGACTTCGCAGTGCTGTCGACGCTGCGCCACAACCCGGGCATCAACCAGAAGTCCCTTGCCGATGCGCTGGCCATTGCACCGCCCAACCTGGCCACCTTGCTGGACCGGCTCGAATCGGGAGGATTGCTGACGCGGCAACGCAGTACTGCGGACAAACGCATCCAGCACGTCTCGCTGACGCCTCAAGGCACCCGGCTACATTCCCAGGCACTGAAGGCCGCCCAGAAAGCAGATGGCGCGGCTGTCCACAAGCTTTCCGCCGCCGAGCGGCAACAGCTGAAATCGCTCCTGGCGAAAATCTTCACCGGCTAGACGCTGCGGCCAGCCGGGGCCGGTAACGCGCCCCGACTGGATCGAGACCTTCAGTGTGGCTCGACCAGCATCAACGCATCGAGCGCAAGCACGCCCTGGCCAGCCGGATAGACGACGACCGGGTTCAGATCAATCTCGCGAATGCGCTGCTCTGACTGAAGCAACGCACCAAGACGCACGACGACGTCCGCAAGCGCTTCGACATCCAGCGCAGGCTCGCCACGATAACCGTGCAATAGCGGAGCACCTTTCAGCCGGCCTATCTCACGCACTACCGCTTCCCTCGTCAGATCGTGAGGGAGCAGCCTGACGTCGCGCATGACCTCGGCAGCAACCCCGCCGAACCCGACCAGGATCACCAGCCCCCACTGCGGATCGTTGCGTGCGCCGACGATCATTTCCAGCCCCCGCTTGCCCATCGCTTCAACCAGGACGCCATCGAGCGCGACGGCAGGCGCGTGACGTTTCACGTTGCTGCCTAGCTGCATCCACGCCGCCCTCAGTGCCTGCGGTCCATCGATTCCGAGCATCACACCACCCACGTCGCTCTTGTGGCTGATTTCGCTTGCCTGGACCTTGAGCGCAACCGGGTAGCCGATACGCTCCGCGATCGTCAGCGCGGCATCGACGTCTGTTGCGAGTTCCCCTCGCGAGAACGGAACACCAAGCGGTGCAAGCACCTGCTTCGCACGGTATTCCGGCACGACACCTCCGTGCGACGGCAGATTGACCGTGACCGGCGCATGCGATGCTTCGGCAAAGTCCCGGCTGCCGAATTCGACCAGACGCGCGACGGCCCGCAACGCGCGTTCCGTACTTGGGAAGTACGGGATGCCCAGCTCGCGCATTTGCGCCACGTATTCAGGTGGCACGGCCGCGCCTTCATCCAGACCGGCACAAATCACCGGTTGGGTGGGACGCAGTTCACGCACCGCGCGCAATACAGGCGGCATCTTGATCGCGCAGGTGACCGGATCGGTCTGGATCAGGCCAACCACGATCGCGGAAAACCGGTCATCGTCGAACAGCGCCGACAGCACGCGGTAATAGAGCTCGGGGTCCACCAGGCCCTGCGCGGTCAGATCAAGCGGATTGCTGACGGCAACGAACGCCGGCATCGCGGCGCGCAGTCCAGGCGCATCGTCGTCGCTCACCGGCGGCAAGTCGAGACCAAGCGATTCACAGATGTCGAGGCACAACGCCTTGAACGCGCCCGATTCGCCGACGATCGCGGTTCCCGTTGCCGGCAGGCGCGCGCAGCGCAGGCCGATTTCCGCAATGTCGCCCAGCTCCTCCAGCGTCTGCGCGATCACGACACCCGCGCGCTCGACCTTGGTGAGCATCAGCGCATGGTCGCCCGCCATCGCGCCCGTATGCGTCGCCGCCGATGCACGCGCCGCGGCGCTCCTGCCCGGATGCAGCAGCACCAGCAGCTTGCCCGCCCGGCGAGCGTCGCGCGCAATCTCGAGCAGACGGCCCGGCTGCCGGAACTGCTCGGCGATCATCGCGATGACACGCGTGCCGGGATCGTCCAGCAGGAACTGCAGATAATCTTCGAGATGGCTCGCCGCCTCATTGCCGGTCGACACCGCGTACGACAACGGCAGCCCGCGGCTTGCCAGCGTCGTGTTCAGTACCGCCATCATGGCGCCGCTCTGCGAAAGAATCCCGATCGCAGGTTGGCTACGGTTGCGGCTCGCCTCCTGCGCAGCCACGTTCGTTTCGATGAACGTCAGCGGCACGCGTTCCAGATAATTGATGCAACCAAGACAGTTGGGCCCTTCGACGAGCATCCCTGCTTCGGCGGCGATCGTCGCGATCTCCTGCTGCTGCGCGATCCCCTCCGCACCCGCCTCGGCGAAGCCCGCCGAAAAGATCACCACTGCCCCGACCTTGCGCGAGGCAAGCTGACGTACTGCGTCCAGCACCGCTACCTGCGGAATCGCCAGCACGGCCACATCGACGCCGTCAGGCAACTGCTCGATCGAATTCACGCACGGTCGGCCGTTGATCTCGTCGCGTTTCGGATTGACCAGATAGATCTGGCCTCGGTAGTCGTTGCGTTCGAGATTGGCCAGCACCGATGCCCCGAGCGCACCCGGCGTCGGCGAAGCGCCGACGATGGCGATAGACGCCGGACGCAGCAGACGCGCCACGGATTGGGTCATGTTCATGTCGACGGGCTCCTGTGCTCAGGTGCGCTGCCGCGCCAGGTCATAGGCGCCAAGACCGGGCTTGTAGGTCTTGTCGTCAAGGAACTGTTTGAGCCCCTCCTTGCGCCCGTCGTCGAAGCTGTTGGCGGCTTCCTGGGCTCGCACGAGGAAATCCTCGGCATTGTCATAGGTCATCTCGCGGACACGGCGGATTGCGTCCTTGGTCGCCTTCAGGGCAACCGGATTCTTCTTCAGCAGCGCCTGTGCGACCTCGACCACACGCTCACGCAGTTGCTCAGCGGGCACCGCCTCGTTGACGAGGCCCCATTCCGCGGCCTTGCGTCCGTCGATGTTCTCGCCGAGCATCGCGTGATACATCGCGCGGCGGAACGACAACAGTTCCGCGGCAACCTTCGATGCGCCGCCGCCCGGCAGAATGCCCCAGTTGATTTCCGACAGGCCGAAACGCGCTTCTTCGGAGCAGAATGCGAGATCACATGCGAACAGCGGACCGTAGCCACCGCCGAAACACCAGCCGTTGATCATCGCGATGGTCGGCTTCTGGTACCAGCGCAGGCGCCGCCACCAGCCGTAGCTCTCGCGCTGTGCCTTGCGTGTCCCAGCGAGGCCGTGCGCTTCCGTGTCGCGGAAATACTCCTGGAGATCCATACCGGCCGTCCATGCCGTACCTTCACCGGTCAGCACGAGCACGCCCACGTCCGGATGAAACTCCAGCTCGTCGAGCACCTGCATCATGCGCCGATTCAGCGCCGGGCTCATCGCATTACGCTTTTCCGGCCGGTTGAATTTCACCCATGCCACGCCATCCTCGATGCTGAAAACGACAGTATTTTCCTCTGCCTGACTGCTCATTAGTCACATCCTGATCGAAAATAAAAAATTATTGGGGGTCCTGATCACCGCAGGACCCCACTGTTGACTAGAACGGATATTGGGGAACAGCGTCCTTGACCGTGACCCATTGCCAGTGCGTGTACTGTTCCCAGTCCGCGGGACCGCCCACGCTGGTACCGTTGCCCGACGCGCCCGTACCGCCGAACGGGTTGATGACCTCGTCGGCAACGGTCTGGTCGTTGACATGCAGAAGGCCCGTATGCAGCCTCTCACCGAGCGCCATCGCGCGGCCGACCGATGCCGACAGCACGCCTGCAGAGAGGCCGTACTCCGTGCGGTTGGCCAACTCGGCCGCCTCTTCGTCGGTATCGAACGGAATCACACTGGCGACCGGCCCGAACACTTCCTCGTCGAACGCGCGCATACCCGGCTTCACGTTGGACAACACCGTTGGCGCATAGAACAGGCCTTCATGCGTGCCGCCGGCCTCGACCACCGCGCCGGCCGCCACGGATGCGCCGACGATGTCGACGACGTTCTGCAACTGTCGCTGGTCGATGATCGGCCCGAGCGCCACCTGCGCAACAGCCGGATCGCCCACCGGCAGGTGACGCGCTTTGTCTGCGAGGCGGCGGGTCAGTTCATCCACGATGCTACGGTGAGCGAGCACGCGGCCCGTTGCCATGCAGATCTGCCCCTGGTGAAACCAGGCGCCAAATGCGATTGCCGAAACGGCCTTGTCGAGATCGGCATCTTCGAGGACGATCAGTGAATTCTTGCCGCCCAGTTCCAGCGACACCTTCTTCAGGTGACGACCAGCCAGTTCACCGATCTTGCGGCCAGCGGCCGTCGAGCCGGTGAACGCGAGCATCGGCACGCCAGGCGCTTCGACCAGCGCCTGCCCGACATCCGCTCCGCCAGGTAGCACATGCAGCAAGCCCTTCGGCAGACCAGCAGCGGCCAGTACTTCGGCAATCACAAAGCCGCCGGCGTAAGGCGTACGCGGATCAGGCTTCAGAATCACAGCGTTGCCGACCGCGAGCGCCGGCGCGACCGAGCGCAGCGACAGCACCAGCGGAAAATTGAACGGCGAGATAACGCCGATCACACCGAGCGGCAACTGGCGCGCGATGCTAAGCCGCCCCGGCGCGCTCGGCAGAACCCGGCCGTTCGCTTCCAGTGGCATCGCCGCGGCACGCTGCAGCAGCACGATCGCTTCCCGTACCTCGTGTTCGCCCTTGGGCAGGATGCCGCCAGTTTCACGGGCAATCAGCGCAGCGGCGGCCGGTGCATGCTCCTGCAGCAGCGCAGCCGCACGATGAAAAACCGCGGCGCGCTCGCGCGGCGGCGTGGCAGCCCAGACCCGCTGTGCGGCGCGCGCCTCGCGCACGGCGATCGCGACGTCCTCCGGAGTGGCCTTGCCGACCTGGTGCAGCGGCTGACCCGAAGCCGGTTCAATGACGTCCAGCACGCCGGACGCCGTGACCCATTCGCCGTTGAAGATCTTGCCACGCCACGCGTCGGCGTTGGCGAACGAAAAGCCTGAAGGATTGCTCATCACGAATGTCTCCTGGAATAATTGGATGGAGTAGAACGTGTTCAGATCGCCGTAGCGGCCAGCCCGCCATCGACGGGCAGATTGACGCCGTTGATCCAGCGCGCGGAATCAGAAGCAAGAAATACGATGGCTTCAGCCACCTCGTCGGCATACGCGGGGCGCTTCATCTTCCCCGCATCGGCCTCGACACGTTCGGGTCCGAGCATCGTGACGAAATCGCCGAGGATCGGCGTGAACACGGGGCCCGGCGCCACGCTGTTGACGCGCACCGAGTGCCGCGCAAACCAGTCCTGCGAGCGGCGCGCGCTCCACACGATCAGCGCTTCCTTGAAGTACTGGTAGCAGGTGGCTTGAGACACCGGATGCTCGGCAAGCCACCGCGAGCCGCCATCGAACCCGGCCGTCTCGGCCAACTCGCGGTGCAGATCGAGCCGCTGTGGCCACTCCGCGCCGAGGATCGATGCGACGTTGATCACGCAGCCGCCGGACACGATACGCGGCAGCAACGCTTCGCTGAGATGACGCAGGCCCAGGTAATTGACACGCGCAACGGTATCCACGGGCGCCGTGCCCGGAACGCCGGCAATATTGGCCAGCGCGTCGACATGTGCGGGGAGTTGTGCGACGAGCGCATCGATGGAGACGGGATCGCCGAGATCGGCCAGGTAAAACGCATCGAGCGTCATGTTCACAGGCTGCCGATCGACGCCAATGACGCGCGCGCCGTAGTACCTTGCGAGCCTGGCTGTCTCCGCGCCGATGCCAGACGCCACGCCGGTGATGACCAGGGTTTTCCCGTGCAGTTTCATTGCAGTTGTCTCCTTCGTTCTGGTTGACCATCGTCTATGGTTTTATACCATAATCGTTACTTCGTATAAGTATTTTTTTGGCTTGCACCGTTATTGGGAAACTGTCCGCAGGACCACCACGGATCAGGCTGCAATATGGGCGGGGGCGTCGACGAGTCCAGGCGAACACGCCGGTCAACGCTGGAGCCGCGTACCGGAACGGCACGCCGCAGGTGAGGTTCTAGAGGTCGAGCAGGAAAAGAGCAGATCGGGTACGCGAGCAACACGGCAGGAAGTATTCGCCAGCAGCCCTCTCGGCATCGGGAAGATGGCTGCCCCGATGATCAGGTCGGCCTTCGAGCACACGAGTCATACGTCAGACTCGACCTCATCGCGGACGTATGGGACGAGCTTGTTAGAATCGCCGCGTCCATCCGTTCAGGAAGATGTACTGCAGTCGACGCCTTGGCCCGCTTCGGCTCAGCAGCTTCCAGACAGGCCGTATATGAAGGCGGCGTTCACCTTGGGCGCCTGTTCAGAAGTCGGCTGCTTATCGGTGATGTAGTCAAACATGGGGCCTCACAGGGTTGTGCGCCACTCTGGCCGCTCGCACCGCATAGTCGACTGCTTCACGATCCCTGAGCCGCGCATTCCCGGTGCAGCAGCTGAACGGTATCCGCCATGACGTTCCTGAGTTCAAACAGCCAGTTTTCTTCCGTTGGCCACCGGTGTTCTTTCGCTACGGGCACGTAGAGCCGCCTTACCAATCGGTGTAGCGCCGCTCCCCCAATGTTTGCGCTGACGCCAAGCAGCGAATGCAACGCTTCATGGGCGTCGCCCAGGTCGTTCGACACGACGCTTGCGTCAAGCCGAGCAATTAGAGGATCAAGCGTCAAAAGATAATCGCCCACCAACTCCACGAGCAAGCCGTCTCTTTTCAACTCCTGAAGTCGATCGAGATCGAGGAGATTTTCACTTTGAACGACCGGTGCCTGGTCATTTCCCAATGCGTCGTCCGCGGCGTCGGGCGTCGCCACAGGCCACTGTAGGTCTGTCATGCCAGAACACACGTGCTGACGCAGCTTCTCTAAAAGGACCTCGCCGCGAACTGGCTTTGTCATGACATCGGTCATTCCTGCGTTAAACGCAGATTCCACAGTGACCGCATCCGAGTACCCCGTCAGTGCGATGACCGGAATTGCGGACATATCCCCTGAATAGGAACGGATTGTCCGGGTCGTTTCCAAACCACCGAGACCCGGCATGTTCAGGTCCAGTAAAATGACGTCGCATCGCTGCCCGCCGGCAATCATATCCAGCACTTCCTGGCCGTGATTCGCCTCGATGACCTCAATGCCGTACTTCTCCAGCCAGCCTCGTGCGATGCGCCGACCGCATTCGTCGTCATCCGCGAGAATAGCCGTCTTGCCCGCCAATACGTCGCGAGTCGTACTCGACCGGTCAAGATATGAGCGCAATGCCCGGACAAGGTCAGCATGTTTGCACGGTTTGGAGATCATTCCGGACATGCCCGATCTCTCGATCTTCATGCGCACGAGGTGCGGCAGTTCGCTGGTACAGGCGAGGATCGGTACCGACCGGTGGCCGGGAACAACCCCGTTACGAATCAATTGCGTTGCAGCGTACCCGTCCAGCACGGGCATCCTCAAATCCATCACCACGAGGTCGTAGCGGGCCGCCCGCATGCGGTCAATGGCACATTGACCATCGTGCGCCTCGTCGATCTCCAGCCCGAGACCAGTAAGTTGCCTGCGCATCGCAGTACGCTGCATGGAGTCGTCGTCGACGATCAGTATCCGCTTCCCCGCAAAAATCGCGAGAGAGTCTCGCGCTGATACTTGAGCACGCTGGTCCTCCTCGGCTGATGCAGTTCGCGGAAATCGGAGAGTAAACCGGCTACCCGCGCCTTCAACCGAATCGCAAAAAATATCTCCATTGAACGCCCCGATTACCCGCTTGCAGTAAGCGAGACCAAGGCCCGTACCACCAGCCTTGCCCGATGTCTGGAACGAGTCGAACAGACGCGGCAATACTGATTGCGGTATGCCCGGTCCGGTATCGCTGACAAAGATATGACGCGCCTGCACCGCAACGACGACCTTCATTCCAGGATAGAGGCGGCGGTAATAAAGGGCGTTCTTCAAGAGGTTGAACAGGACGAAAATAAAAAGCGTCTCGTCGCCGCGGAACACGAAATCCTCGATGACCGAAAGCGACACAATCGCGCGCTCCTCTTCCGTTTCGTACGCATACTCAGCCAGCGCTTTCTGAACGGCATCGACAGCGTGAATGAGCGTAAATCTGCTGGTATCGATGGACTTTGCGTTCACCTCGTCCAGTGTCATCGCAATGACCTGCAAGCCTCGCTGAACGGCGAGTTGGCCTTGAGACAGAAAAGCATGGAGATCATTGATCTGCTTTCTCGTCCAGGGCTGGTTGCAAGGGTCCGTCGTAGGCTCAGGTAGTGCCCGGCTTGCCCCATCGAGACTGTACTGGATCCGACTCAGTGGGGTCCGCATTTCGTGGGCAATCGACCCTGCAAGAGCCGTCGCGACACGCAACTTTGCTTCCTGCAGTTGTCTTTCCGAAAACTTGAACAGACTTCCACCGACTACCACCAGAATGATTGTTGGCAATCTTGCTACATAATCCACAGGCAAATAAAGCTGATCCGTTGTTGCCAGGTAAAGCGCCACTCCCAAGCCTGTCCCCAAACACAACATGGTGACCGTATTGCGCCAGTCGGTCAGCAGTACGAGAAAGAAAACCGCCATGAAACTATCTGCGATGAAAACAAGATTGCCGTGATTCTTCAGTGACATGAACACATGGAAGAATGGCAGACAGTAAAGCACCACCGCATATGACCAGGCGAAGTAGTATTTTCTCAGTCGTGCCGGCCAGTACTCAGGCATCGCCGCCACCGCACACGACGCCGACGCAATCAACCTCAGGCTCAGATTGTCGTACGGTTGCGGAAGAAAACATCTATAGATCAGATAGAAAAGCGGGTACCCTATGGCGCCCACTAGTCCGGCATACCTCAGAATCCCTTTTCTGTAATTGCAGTAGTCCTCGTAGCAGGCAAATAGCTCGCGTAGATATTTCATGAGGCTTTCACCCGGGGAAGAGGGCCGGGAAGCAGTCTTGAGGGCCTGAGATAAATGTGGATCGGGGAGGCGCTTTGCTCGGCCGGCGCTCCCCCTCTGGTTTATAGGTGTCGCTGCGCGACCTGCTCCAGCATCTGCCCGGTCAGGAACAGCGTCGTCTCAGCAGTTGACCGAACCAGCGCCTGGTCCGCAGATGTCGTTGCATAACGCGCGATACATTCTTCCACTTGAACAATGTGCTTCTTGTCTATCGTGGAGTGAGCAACAAAAAAGGACATATTTTTATCGGAGAGCGAGAGGTCGCTGCGAAACTTTCCGAGAGCATCCCCGATGTTCTCGTACACGCTTTCCGCCCAGAAACTGTAGCCAAGCCGTGCAATGGGACCGTACTTGAGCGCCACGAAGTACAAATACCCGATTAACGCCTCAGTTGCTGGAAGGGGCGGGCGTCCCAGTTCAGCCCTGTCAAGCAGGCCAACACTTTCGAGATCGTGGGCGGCCATGCGCTCGTGCCCGAGTTCTTCTGCTGCGTGGTGGTATGCAAACCTCAGCAGACCCTCAGGCGCGTTGACGAAAGCCGTGACGGCCTGGTTCATCGAATTGTGCTTCGTGTAATGGTGAATCTCTATCATTAAATCACGATACAACTCCCTGGTTACTGGCCTCTCCATGACGCGATTCCAGAATCGGCCGCCCCTGATCTGCTCCCAGTGCTGATTGACCGTTTGCCGCAGTGAGTTAATGAATTCATTTTGCATCGCTTTCTTCCTTTATTATGTCTTTTGGTCGTTCTCAAACAATACAAGGTTAAGCCGGATAGCTACCCATCAAGGCCCTCGAAACATTCGGGATTGAGCCGTGAATGAGCGTGTACGTCTTGTCTGATCCAGCCAGTGGTACGTTCGTGGCGAGCGCCGAAAACCCGAATCTGCGGTAAAGCCGGCTCAGCACATGTGAACAGGAGGCATGAAAATTCTTGCCGGAAGAGTTTTCACAGACAAAGCAAAGCGCCAGCACCAGGCATTTTTTTAGCACCTCCTGGCCATGTCTGAAGTCAGGGTCGAGTACGAGGCGCCCCACTTCCCAACTGTCTTCCAGCAGTGACGGATCTATGTTTTCGCTCTTATGCAGCTTTTCCGTTAGCGTCAAATCATGCGTCATAGGCACAAAGCGCATTGTGCCGATTAGTTGACCGTCCTGTTCGAACGCCACTGAAATTCCAATGTCGTCTCTTTTTTTTCGTCACTATGAAAAGAGGGATTCAGTTTAGCGTGTACAGATAGATCGATCTCTTGCCGCAAACGCTGCACTGCGCCAACGTCAGAAGCGGCTTCCAGGTGCCGCAAAACAATCTCTTGTGCCCCAAGTGACGGCGGTATGAACGGAAACTGATTTCGTACCTGAAATGTATCCAGTAGCATATGATTTCCCCTGTATTGAAGCGAGAGCCAATAACGCCTCAGTCAGCCGGTGTTCGAAGCACCGCACAGCGGCGTCCTTGTTGAAGGTTGGACCGCACTTCTGTGCTGATTCCCCACCGTACCAACGTCAAGCATGCCAGATCTGCAACTGATTTGACTTGAACCGCATTTGTGGACGCAGCCGGCATCATGACATTTAGAACAATAACGTGCGGGCCTGAAAATAGCATCTGTTTTTGCGATCATTAATGCTGATTGCATATTTTTCGTATGAGAGAACCAACGCCTCTCTCCCGCGGCCCGCTTTACTTCGACGAAGGGACCGAACTATATGCAGATGGCATGTAGATGGACGATCATTTTCTCGCCAGCAGGTCGACGATGCCCCGATATGCCGTGCCGCGCGCTGCCGCCAGAAGAGGCGGTTTCTCTTCGTGAATCCTCAGTAGCTCGCGCCGCCGCCGAAGGCATCCACGGACAATACTTTGAGGCCGTTCTTCGCCGCCTGGAGCGCAGCACTCACGCCAGCGCCGCCATAGCCGACCACGACGAAATCAGCGCGAATGTCCCAAGCCATCTGTTCGGATGACATCGACGCGCGGCCCGCGAATTAAGCGATGCCGCGTTCCGATACCGCGCTCAGACTTAGCGCCGTCTTCTTCAGGTTGCCGCAGAAGATATTTTCGAAACCATCCGCGGGGCTGGTTCGCACGACGAGCGCATAGTCTCCCGAACGCAATTCGTCCAGTGCAATGGGCACCCTCTTGGACATCCATCTGCTGATCTGCGGGACATGATCGCCGAGGACAACCTGGTCGTTCATTGCAATCACGGGGTTGGGCCCGAGGTCGCCACACATGCCCGGATAGATGTAGGTATCAAAATGCGGAGGAAGTGCCACGTTCGAGGGCACGCCGCCCACAAAGAGCACTATTTCTGTCGCGTTGCCCGCCGACACCAATGTCGCTTGCGCAATCTTTCCCGCATTTTGCGATGTCGCGGTAAGCGGAACATTGAACCGCTCACTGGGTGGGCTTGCTATTGTCGTGCTGCAAACCGATGTCAACGCGCAAACGCTTGTAAACGTCGGCAAGGATATTCCTTTCATCGCCGACCTCCTTCATCAAGCACTCGCCATAGAGCGATTTGACTATAGTCCGTTTCTGGACGTTTGCTTGATTCAGATGGACGAATCCTGGCGACGTGACGGAACTCCGTTATTCGGCAAGGCGGCTCTGACTAATGTACGTCTATATGCTTTTCCAGCGTCTCCGTGAATCGCTTAGCGCGCTCTTCAATCGACTTCAGAATTGCGAGGCTCCGCTCGCAAAGGCATGCACCGGACACCCGCCGGATGATAAATGTACGCCACGCAGTCGAACCCCTCTGCCATTGCACTTTCCACGCTGGCCATCGAATGGCCCCCTGCAGGAAAGGCCAGAGACAAGCGCGAATGGACTAGACGCGCCTGAGCCACGAACACGAGCATTCGCAGGAAGCGAACGCCCGCAAAACTCAAAGCGCCGCGATCCGCTCCCGGAAACGCTCGGTTCCCGCGACGATCTTGTCCAGCACGGCATCGAGCGCCCAGAACCGTTCGCGCACGTCATAGTCGATCACGCGGCAGCGAATCGAATCGAACGTGCCGATACGCTGGTGGTACATCTTCGCGAGCGCCGGATAGCCGAGCGCTTCAGACACAGCCGCGACGACGAGAAACGTCGATAGTTCTTCGGCCAGCAGCGGATCTTCCGCGCTACGGTTGCGCAGCCATTGATACAGATCGGGGTGGAAGTTGGTGAACACGCCGTTGAAGCCCGCCGAGCCCGCTTTCATCGCATCCCACGCAATCGCCGCGTTCGCGTTGAGAATTTTCAGCGGCGAGCCTTGAGCCAGCGCGACACGGCGTTTCACGGTCGCGAGATCGCAGCTCACGTCTTTGAGCATCACGAAGCGGCCGGTATCGATGCAGGCCTTCAGCTCGTCATCGGTGAGCAGGCGCCGATACGGCGCGGGGCATTCATACAAGCCCAGCGGCAGATCAGACGGCAGCTTCGACAACAGCCGATTCAGACTCGCAAGAAACGTCTGCGAGCCTTCGCGCTTGGGGTCCAGGTGATTCGTCACCAGCACGACGCCCTGCGCGCCCGAATCCGCTGCAACGCGCAGCTCTTCGGCCTGTGCATCGAAATCGTCGCTGATATGACCGGATGCGACGACGGGCACACGCCCCGCCACTTTCTCGACGACGAAGCGCGCCAGCGCGCCGCGCTCGGCGAGACTCAGAAACTGCATCTCGCTCGACTGCGCGACGGCGAACAGCGCGTCCGAGCCTTTCGCCAGATACCACTCGATCAGCCTCTCGAGGCCCGCGTAGTCGATCGTGCCGTCGTCGTGGAATGGCGTCAGCATCACGGGCACGATGCCCTCGATTGGGCCGGTCGTTTTCGCTTTATCGATCATTGGATTCTCCTTGAATACATAGATCTGCACGGCACGGGGGCGCTCGCTCGAGATCCGTCATACCGGAAGCTCGGCGGGCACGCTCGACGTGTCATGCTCGGGAATGGGTTTCTTGACCAGCAGCAGATAGGACATCGCGCCAACGAATGCAATGCCCGCCGCCGTCAATAGCGCCGGGACGAACGACGTCGCTTGCGCGATAAAGCCGGTCACGATCGGTGCGAGCGCGCCACCCAGAAAGCCGCCGAAGTTCTGCAACGCGCCGAGCGATGCGATCCGGCTGGGCGGTGCGGCCGCCGTCGCCAATGCCCACGATGCAGCGGATGCCGCATTCGCCAGAAAGATCACCACCGAGATGCAGGCGATCGCGATCGTATTGCTCTCTACGAGCGCGGCGGGAATCGTGAACGCGACCATGCCGAGCATCGCGATCACGACGGCATTGCGGCGGCTCACGACGGGCGAACTGCTGCGCTTCGTGATCAGATCGGAGAACCAGCCCGCGAGCAGCGCACCGACGAAGCCGCACAGGAACGGCACAGACGCGGCGATGCCGGTGCGTGCGAGGCTCATATGGCGCTCCATCGTCAGATAGCCGGGCAGCCAGGTCAGATAGACCCAGTTCAGGTACACCGAACCGAAGAAGCCGATCAACATGCCCCACGTCGTGCCGTAAGAAAACAG
The DNA here is from genome assembly GCA_000173575.1 of Burkholderia sp. H160. GTDB lineage: Bacteria > Pseudomonadota > Gammaproteobacteria > Burkholderiales > Burkholderiaceae > Paraburkholderia. The sequence continues at coordinate 23,350 of ABYL01000074.1, forward strand.
CGCGCGCCATTCGACGAACGTGAGCTTCGGCGCAGGGCCGGCCGCCGGTTCGGCATCGGCGTCGAGATAGTCTCGTTCTTCGCGGCTCAGCGCCTGCCTGTCCGGGTCACGATAGAGCGCGAACCAGACGACAGCCATCACGAGCCCAAGCGCGCCCGTCACGACGAACGCCCAGCGCCAGTTGAACGTGAGGATCAGCACCGACAGGCACAGCGGCGCCAGCGCGCTGCCGAGCGGCGATGCCGAGTTGAAGATGCCCGTCGGCGTGCCGCGCGACTTCAGCGGAAACCAGTTGCTCACGACACGCGCTGCCGACGGAAACTGCGGCGCCTCGCCGATACCCAGCACGATGCGCGCGAGCACGAAGAAGCCAAACGTCGATACGAGGCCGCCCGCAATCTGCGCGAGCGACCACACGATCAGCCCTACGCCGAGCAGGCGGCGCGGCCCGATCCGGTCGACGAGGCCGCCCACCGGCAACTGGCACAGCGCATAGCTCCACGAGAAGGCGGACAGCAGCAGACCCATCTGCCCCAGCGAGAGACCGAGGTCTTCCCGTATCAATTGATTCGCGACCGCGAGCGTGCCGCGGTCCAGATAGTTGACGATACCGCTGGCCATCAGCAGCGCAAGTGCGATGGTCTGCGCGCGTCGAATGCGCGGTGGAGCGGTCGGGCGTTCAGAGGTCGTGTCCACGTTTGCTGTCTCCGTCTATTGTATGAATGCGATGGTTGTTCACTGCCAGTTGCAATGCCATTTCACTGCTCGTTCAATGCGCGGGCTTCGACGCCCACCCATCAAGCCTGGCTGACGCTGCCTTCTTCCAGTTCCGCGCGAAACGGAATGGACGTCTGCGCGCCTGCGCGCGTCACGCTTACCGCCGCCGCGCGCTGACCGAAAGCAATCGACTGCTGCATCGATGCGCCGCTGGCGCGTTCGACCGCAAAGCCGCCTGCAAAGGTGTCGCCTGCCGCCGTCGTATCGACGACGCGCACGCTCGGCGCCGCCATCTGCCCGCTGCCGTCCGCGCCAGCCCAGATGACGCCTTGTGCGCCGAGCGTCACGATCACGTTGCGCACGCCCTTGCCGAGCAAGGCATCGGCGGCGAAGCGGGCGCTCGGCACGCCGTTCACGGGCATTTCGGTCAATAGCTCGGCTTCCGTTTCGTTGACGAGCAAATAGTCGATCCGTCTGTACAGCGCGTCGTCCAAGGGCTGCGCCGGCGCGGGATTGAGCAGGATCGGCGTGCCGTTGCGCGCGGCGATCTCGATCGCGCGCTCGACGGTCGCGAGCGGCACTTCCAGTTGGCAGATCAGCATGTCGGCGCTCGCGATCAGGTCAGCAGCGGCATCGACATCTGCAGCGCTCAACTGAGCATTCGCCCCCGGCGCAACGACGATGCTGTTCGAGCCGTCGCTGCCCACCGTGATCGACGCGATGCCGCTCGGTTGGCCCGCGACCCTATGCACGTGAGCAAGGTCGATGCGCTCGCGGTACAAGGCGTCGCACAGCAACGTGCCGAACGCATCGGTTCCGACACAGCCGACCATCGCGACGTTCGCGCCCAGCCGCGCTGCCGCGACGGCCTGGTTCGCGCCCTTGCCGCCATTGACGGTCTCGAAGCGGTCGCCGAGCAGCGTCTCGCCTCGCGACGGCAGACGCGGCGCGTGGACCACGAGATCCATGTTGGCGCTTCCAACTACGACGACCAGGGGTGCAGCGGCAGATGAACTCATGGCTGATGCGATGGTTGCGATTGACGGGCGGTATTAGTGTTAGCGCTTACATTTAGTCGGGCTATCATGACTGACTTTCGTTTCGCTTCCGATACTGCATCGCGATTCAGACTGCCTTTGCGTCACGTGCGTTGTCGACATATCGTGATAGCGCTTACATTTTGGAACGAGTTGCGCGAAAATTGCAAGCGGGATCATGAAGGCCGAGGGTAAACGCGCGGTCTCATCGCCTGGTAAGATGGCGGCGACCCACGCCTCGCGCTGCAGTTCATCCACGACAAACACAACGACCATGAGCAGTTCACACTCGTCCGCGACACCCAAAACACCCGCCGTCCGCACGCGCCGCAAGAGCGGGCGCGCGGTTCTCGGCGACGTCGCACGGCTCTCGGGTGTGTCGACAGCCACTGTATCGCGGGTCTACAACGAACCGGACAAAGTCTCTCCCAGCGTGCGTGAACGCGTGCTGCAGGCGGCGACCACACTCAACTGGATTCCGAATGCGGCGGGCCGTGCGCTCGCATCGACGCGCACACATATCGCCGGCGCGATCATTCCGACACTCGACGATCAGGTATTTGCATCGCAAGTCGCCGGCATGCAGGCGGTGTTGGCCGAGCGTGGCATCACGCTGTTTCTCGGCTGCTCGAACTACGATCCGGCGCAGGCGTTGACCCAGGTGCGGGCGATGCTGGCGCGCGGAGTCGAAGTGATGGCCATCGTCGGCGAAGCGCATCCACCAGAACTCTTCGATGCGCTCAGACAGGCACGCGTACCTTATGCGATCACCTACGCGTATCGCGAAGGCAGTCCGCATCACTGCATCGGCTTCGACAATCGCGCGGCGTTTGTTGAGATCACCGAGCATCTGATCGAGCTGGGTCATCGAACGTTCGCCGCCATCATTCAACCGGCGCGTGATAACGATCGCGTTCAGGCGCGTGTGGCCGGTATCCGGGAAGCGCTGGAGCGGCATGGGATCGCGGTGCGCCCTTCGCATATGCATGAAGGGCCGGCGACGATTGCGTTCGGGCGTCAGAGCCTGCGCGCGATCTGGCAAGGTGCGGACAAGCGCCCTACTGCGATTATTTGCGGCAACGATCAGCTCGCGATTGGCGTGCTGCTGGAAGCGGCTGAGCTGGGAATCAAGGTGCCGCAGCAGTTATCGGTGACGGGTTTTGATGATGTCGCCATCGCGCAGCAGATTCATCCGTCGCTGACGACGATGCGCGTCGATACCGCGGAAATCGGGCGGCGCGCGGCTCACTATCTGCTCGATGTGCTCGATGGGGAGGAGAACTCGGAGTCAGGCGTCGTGGAGCCGGTGCTGATGGTCAGGGAATCGACGGGGCGGGTGCGCGAGGCGGAGTGAAACATGGTTGGCCGAGCGGTCGCTGCGGGGCGCCGAAGGTCAGTTATTCGGTATCTCTATGCGCACTCGAATGTCGCCGCGACTGCCTCCTGAATCGCACCGAGTGGCGCGCCTGGACTGAGGGCTCGCCTGAACACCTCGCTATGGACCCTGTCCATGTCTGCCAACGCGCGAAGGGCTTGCTTTGGACCCAGATACCACAGGCCGCGCACCGCGAAGTAGTCTTCGAGTAGCGAGAACAACAGCCAGTGACGTCGGTAATCACCTTCCGCATCACCCTTACCCGCCCGCCTCAGCATCTTCTCAGACCAAGCCTTTCGAAACGCGATTTCAGTCATGGAAATCGTCGCTGGCCCAGCGTCATACTGGGTCCGCACACGCGCGAGCAACTCATCGCCGAATGTGCCTTGCTGGAATAGAACCTGGCCGCCGTGAATCCGAATCCAGCCAGGTTCTGCCTCGTCGTCTGTGGCGTGAACGAACGGATCGAGAAACATACCGTTCCATGGCGCTGCGATGCGCAGTTGGCCTCCCGTGTGACGGAACGCAATCACGTCCACGTCACTAGTCGCATCGTAGTCCCCGCGTGCGCGCGAACCGTATAGGATCGCCGTATGGCACTGGTAGGTGCTCTGAAGTTCAGCACATAGGGCTTCAAATATGTGGCTATCGGACATAACACCTATGCGTGATGATTTCCGTTGAACATTCTGACGGGAGCAGTAGCCCGCTATGTATGCCGCGCCAGGCGTGGCATGTCGGCAAGCAACGCCCATCGCTCGTGGTCTCGCCATTCGCCATCGATGCGAAGGTAACGTGGTGAAAAGCCTTCCTGTTGAAAACCCAGCCGGCGAACTAGAGCAATCGATGCAAGATTCCCCGGCTGAATATTAGCTTCGAGCCGATGCAATCCAAGGTCGTCGAAGGCATAGTTGATTGCCGCGCGTAGCGCCTCAGTCATCATCCCAGTCCGGCTAAAGTTCGACATTCCGTAGTATCCGAGATATGCGCTCTGAAAAGCACCCGCGACTATCTCATTGACATTGACGACGCCGACCACTTTATTCGACGCCACTTCGCGAGCGACAAGACCAACGTTCGCTCCGGTGAGGCAGCGCGCGAACCAGTTATCGAAGCCAGGCTGATCGGTAAAGGACGTGACCCAGGGTAAGTGATATTCCCGACTCGTGCGGTTGGCCGCGATCAGATCGGCGGCGTCAGCACGGATCACACGGCTTAGTCGGATGACACTCATGATTCTCCATCGAAAGGTAATAGGTAGACCAGGCGGGAATCAGATTGCAAGACGCAGCATCAGGAAGACCATGCCGAGTTTTGCAAAACGATTCGGTAGCCGTCGAGATCCTCGAATGTTCGACCTGACACGTCCCAATAGGGATTGAACGACGTCACGCTGACGAATCCATTCTCGACCAAGCGGTCACACGTCGATTGCCACTCTTCTCGGTTTGGTACGTAAAACACCAGCAAATCCTCACGCGTCGGGGTTGGCGCTACCGGGTGTCCGCGGCACTGAGTGAACTCGAAGTGATAGTCCATGCCGGGACTTCCAAGCATCGCTCCGTCAAACCCCTGGTGATCCTGAAACTTTGCCAACACGGCCAGGTTGAGCGCTGCGCAATACATGCGTTCAGTGCGGGCAAGATTGCTAACGGGTCGGGCGATTCTGACGTGTGAGCGCATATTGGAAACTATTTTCAACGACGTTGGAAATCGATCCGTAACAATGCAAACTGCAGGAGGTCCTGATAGGCGCCATTCCAGTAACCGGCTTGACGTTGGTATCCTTCGCGGAGAAAACCCAATTGAATAGACCGCACGTTCCGAGAAAAACACCATCGGCGCTCCTCTCGACAACCCAGCGCACACCCGATCCGGTGCGCCGCCAGCCGGCGAATACCTCAATCAGTTTTTCGGCTTCGACGGGATCGGTCATCGGATCAGAACCAAACCAGCGCATTCCTTCAGCGTCGCTATGCACCGCAAACAACGATTGCGCGTCACTGGGGGAAACCTCCCACAATATCAGGCGCGAAGTTGTCAGTGTCGGAAACGAGTCCATTTGATTTCGTCTGGCAATCGGGACGCGAATGATCGCACGCCATAAATCGGCGGTTGCAGCTTGTTTGCCGTTTTCTCAGATACCCGTCGGGTAACACTGCTGGCGAGACGTGGGAGAGGATCGCCCAATTGAACGATCTTGCAACTGCTTTCGAGTGACTGTAACTGAGCCTTGCCAGATGTGCTCGACCGTCATGTTGCTCCGTGCGGGTCAGCACGCCGCTATATCGCGGCGCTCTTGACACAAACTTGCGACACGCCCCTGCTGCTGGAAACCCATCGCCTTGTATATCGCTCCAGCATGGTAGGTTTCGTCTGCGACCATGACGAGCCGGTCTGATTGCGCGGTGGTCAACTTGATAACCTCGCTCACCAAGGTCTTGCAAACATTTCGATTTCGATGCGATTCCCCAGTGATCACCGATTGGAAACGTCCCATACCATTGAGAAAGAATAATCCAAGACTTCCCACCTGCTCGTCGTCGATAAAGGCTCCCCACCAATTGCCTAGACCGCGGTTGATTAGGCTTCGGTAAGCCGTCTGTTGATGTGCAATGTAACGTTGTGAGGTCACGTCCGCGGGATTGCACATGTCGGCGAGCTGCATTCGAGACCAATCGTCCCAATCCTGCTGCACGGCAAACGGCCGCACCTTGACTAACGGGTTTGTCGCAACCGGACGCATGTCATCAGGATGGGCTGCCAACACCCGACAGACGGCTGCGTTGTAACCTTGCTCAACGAATGAGTCGAGGGTTAGAACGCTGTCGGTACTTTCGGGCCATGCGAAAGTCCGATGTGTGATCAGCGGCGGCGTCCCGATGAGTTCCGCAAAGTCATACTCCAGCCGTTTCAGATCAATTCCCGCGGGTCGCTGCCGCAGGACCAGCATGTTCCCGAAGAAGTATTCGGGCGCGTCCGGTGTCCGGACGACAATATAGTCGTCTCGTGACTCAACCAGTCCGGTTTCTGCATGCAGCAATAAATCAGTAGCGAGGCCCAGGTTATCGGCAAAATGGCGCATTCTTGGTATCGCTAGTAACGAGAGTAAGCAGTTTTTCTGATTTTATACGTATTGTTTTTCTCAAGGACGCGCGCAACGTACTGAACACCGCGTCACAAGCCTGCCCCGTATATGCGATTGAAAATCATCTCGCGGGCCTCCTGTTTACGCGCCCCGAACAAGCACTTTTCGGTGAGATTTGGCCAGTCATTTTCGGCTATATTTAGTGATTCCTATGAAAACGCGTTTGCGGAGTCGAAATCAAATGCATCGAATCGTAAGGCTTTGGAAAGCAAATAAGGGTTTCATTGCGTTTCTGTTCGTTATGATGGTTTTTTGAAGTGCAGTCGCGGACTGGAACGTCGTCCCAAGCGGTTTGATGCTTCCGACGATTCAAGTGGGTGATCGTATCCTCGTAGATAAGATGGCGTACGACGTTCGGGTCCCGCTAACGCACTTCAGTCTCGCGCACCTCCGCGACCCTTCGCGCGGCGACATCGTCACCATCCAGTCGTCCGCCGCGCACGAACTGTTAGTCAAGCGCGTGATTGGGTTACCAGGGGATAGCATCGCGATGCGCAACAACGTGCTTTTCATCAACGGCGTGCGGGTGAGCTATCGGCAGATCGGCGTCGATACTGTCGTTAGTGATGCAACTTCGCGTGGCGAGTACTTTTCAGAGGTGATCAACGGATCCGCCCATACCATTCGCCTTTCACCCGACGCGCCGAGCCCTCGCGATTCGTTCGGCCCCTTAACCGTACCGCCTGGAAAATATCTGATGCTCGGCGACAATCGGGACAATAGTGCCGATTCCAGATACTTCGGATTCTTCTCGCGCGACGAAATCATCGGTAAAGCGGAACGCGTAGCCTACTCGCTGAATCCCTCACGTTACTATTTGCCCCGATTCGACCGTATTGGTAGGTCGCTGGACGTGCCACCTGCCGTCAGCCTATGCGCCGCTGCCGACCGACCGCTCATCGCCGGACCGCATCCCACGACGGCTCTCGGCGATCCTCTCGGGTTCACGCCTCATGCAACGGGCGTACACCGATCCGGAACTGCCCTGCAATACTCTTCGAAGTGGTCATTCCGCGGATTTCGATTGCTGCGGTATCTGATACACAACGGACTTATACTTTGGCGTCTCCCGTCGTTCAACAATGACGCCACCAAGCGATTCAGCAATACGTCGGCTACGGGAGTTCTCTTCAGCAACCGGATATGTGAAGCGCTCAATACCGAGCTCTGAGCTCGCCCAGGCTGCCACGAGACCAACAGCCTCACTTCCAATACCTTCGCCGTGGCGATCTTCGCGAATCCAAATTCCCAATACCGCACTAGCCACTTTTACGTGATGCAGTCCGGTCAAGCCGAGGAATCCGCCATTATCTCGCTCGCGGATTGCGAAGACGAAATCCGTACCTTCAGCTCTCGCGGATAACCACGCCTGCCAGATGCGATCGAACTCATCTCTATCGATTGGTGGCTCCCAGGCCATCCATCTGGTAAGTGACGGCGTGATGCATGGAAATGTTGCATCGGCGTCACTCGCAGAAAAAGGTCTAATCGATAGCCGGCGTGATTCGATATGAATTCCTTCCGGGCGCAGCGGCATTTTCCAAACCCTCCATAGGTTCGTTATTGTCGTTCGATAAGTGCCAATGTCATCCGCGCCCCAACACAACTTCGGCGTTTCCATTCGAATAGACGTCGGCGCCATCGAACATATTGAGGCCCGCATCGAGGCAGATGTCAACGAGCCGACGGGCATCTGTGCGGTCCTCACTCGACCAACTGCTGACAGGCGAGAAACTCGCCGTGCCGAGTGTAAGTATGGGAATTGCCAATTCCTGATTTCCAAGCCATCTGCGCTGCATGACCAAGCCGAATCTTAGGATTGAATGAACGCCGGCTCGACATATCTTTGGGCGCCGATGATCACACGCCAATAATCGTGCTGGTACTGGGCAACGAAGTTCTCAATATATTCCATTTTCTTTCCCCGCTCACCGACTCAGTTTGAAGCTGTGAGCGCGAGGCGTTGGGTAACGTCACGCCGTCACGTCGTCATGGGCTGCATATCGGTTGCTTCGGCAAACGCTGTTTGTCCCTTGCCGCGCGTTTTCGCCCGGTACATTGCGTTATCAGCAGCGCGCAGTATTGTTCGGGCATCGAGAGTGCTGCTGCCCGTGCCTTCGGCCAGCATGCACACTCCAATGCTCCCGGAAACGGAGGTCGGATGTCCGCCAGCGGTTCGCACGTCGCCCAGGATCGCGTGAATACTATCGGCAATTCTTAGCGCGCCTTCCTGGCCATATACGTGGTGTGCAAGGACTACAAATTCATCTCCGCCCAATCGGGCGAGCGTGTCACCGCGGCGCATCCCGCCGACCAGTGCCGTGGCAAAACACTGTAGCAATTCGTCTCCTACCGCATGTCCGTGGGAGTCGTTCACTTCCTTGAAACCGTCCAGGTCTATAAGAAGCAAGGCGGTCTGATGGACTTCGGTACCGCGTGTGATCAGCGTCCGGCCAATCGCCTGCTCGAGCCGGACGCGATTGCTGAGCCCCGTTAGCGGGTCGGTCGCGGCCTGCTTTTCGAGTCGGTACACAAGCACCGCGAGGTAGAGGGATATTGCTGCAACGCTAAACGTCAAACCCAGGCCGGCCGCGATGTTTGCCTGCCACCATGCTTGCCAATGCATCAGGCTGGCGAAACCGGCGAGCGCCACGGCACATGACAGTGCTAGCATTCGTCGTCCGTAACGGCAGCCGGCACCCACCAGGAACCAGAAAACGACCCAGAGAAGCGGAAGCGCGGTCTCGCCGCCAACTGCCAGAGCCGTCGCTACCGTTGCCTGGTCGACAACCGTGGCGAGGGTTAATCTGAGGTGCGAGCGCGCGGGTCCGATCTGCACGGCGACGTACGTCACAATACCGAACGTCACGTAAAACGCGATCGCCGCCAGCACCATGTAGGCATCTTCTGAGCGACTAACCAGGGCGAAAGTCAGGTATGCGAGAAGTACTAAAGATCCACATGCTATACGTAGTATCGCTTGTTCCTTCTCCGGGCTCTTCGGAAACACGCCAAACACCGCTTGTCCCCACCAGGAATGACGATTTGCCGCGCCCATGCCCAACTTCCCTCGCTAGAGTCCAATGACTTACGTCTTTGCAAACCTTGTGGTTCGTATTCGTTCACTTGCGGTCTCCACGAATGCGCTCCCGTCGCTAGAATCGATTTTAAGACAATCGATGTGATCTGCGTCATGTTTCCCTGATCTACTAATTTGCTGGAATAGCGATGCGCTTCTAAGAACAGGCTCAGAAAACGTTTGCTTGCGATTGAATCGGAAGTTTCCGGTTCATCTGAAGCGGTCGATCGAACGCAACGTTCGCGTTCGGCGCGCGGAATGCAAAAGCCATAACCCGAGCCTTTGCAGGCATGCGATATCGACTCGTGAATGGCCGAGTCTCGGGGCAATGCAGCCATGCGTTTGTTCACCACAGGGAGTGTCTTAGTTTGCGAGAGGAATATTTTGGTCGGCTATCCTCTAGCTGCTGAACTACAGTTCCATGACCATCGCGTAGCTCGACTTCGGCCAGTGCGCCGTTCACGAGCGAAAGCTGCGGAGGGACATGCCCGATATCCATATCGTAAATCACCGGGCAATGAACGTCGCCAAGAACCGATTGCAACGCATCTATGTAGCTCAAGTCATCGGACTGAGCGCTTTCAGGCCCTGCATTTCGGCCGATCAATACCCCTGACACCCCGTCGAACCACCCGTTTAAGCGCAAACCCAGAAGGGCGCGAGCCAGGTTGCAGGGGGTCATCTCTGCGTTCTCCAGATAGAGGAGCGTCCCGTCTGTGCCGGATGCTTCGACAAAGCGCGGCACGTTGCCGAACGCCGTACCGGCGAGCCGCGAAATCGTATCAAGGCAGCCACCGATGAGTCGGCCTGAGAGCTTGAGATCAGACTTGCTGCCATCCAGCCGCTTCCAGGACGTCTCGTCTTCGAGCGAAGGCCCGGCATCGGACCCAGCCGAGGAATCCGTGTCCTTGCTTTGGTGATGTCGCGAAGCGCTTTGGGAAAATCGAGTGCCGGGCTGTAGAGTCAGAACATCCCAGATCGCGGCCGTCACTGCGTCGATATCGGACGACCCGAGCTGCATCAGGTTCGGACCATGCAAGGTCGCCCAGCCTGCCTTGGTGGTAAGGGGAAGATGCAGCGTACTGAGATCTGAAAAGCCTGAAAACCACTTGGCCGGAACATTTTCCAGCGCCCGGAAACCCAGAAGCGGGAGTAATTCCATCGCGAGTTCGCCGCCCCACGGCGGCATAACGGCCGCAATGTCGGGCTCCGTGAGAAGTCGCATCAACTCCGAAGCGCGCTGTTGGCGCGTGGCGCTGGCAGACTTGTAATGCTGGCGAAGACATTCACCCTCGATCACCAGGTATCCCCGCTTGCGTAACGCATCGATTGCCTGATCGAGGTGCGGGTACAAAGGCGCGGGTATCCCGGATGAGGGGGCGGTGATTGCGATGACATCACCTTGAGCAAGCGGTTTGGGGAAGCGGATATTCATCGTTATTATTTAGGTTATGCAAGCGTACTCCGCAGGCTCATTGTAAGCGGTCCTTCGACGACGCCCATCGTGCGCGTGAACGGCGGAAACTTCGGCAGATTCGAATCAACAATGGACTACGTCTTCGTCGGCAAGAATCGATAGTTAGCGAAGTGCTCCTCGGTTGACGTCATTTGGAACCTCATCGATTCGTAGAACGCGATGGCCTCAGAGATGGCGAATTGTCGACGATCTATGCAGCTGGGTTGAATGTTGCATCC